>CAZSNP010000011.1:0-88191 GCA_964608265.1 uncultured Anaerolineales bacterium
GTAAGTGTTCGCGCTACTATCGGCGAGCACTTGTGTGAGACCGGCGTTGAGATCAAGCGTGTAGGTCGTGGTGATGCCGCCGGTCACCTGCGGAACCCGTGCGCTCACTCTGCCTTGGGAAAATGTACTGCTGCCCATACGCACAGTCACCAGGGGACCTTCAGCCCGCATTGAAACGATCCAAGCAGCACTATGGCGTTTCAGGCTTGAATGCAAATAATTGATGGCTATCGCCCAAAGATGCAACAACCTGTTGGCTATCTGAATCGAAGGCTGTGCAATACCCTCCACGATTTGCGCCAAATGGAAATGGAGGAAGACTGAATTGCACGAAGGAATTAATCTCTCCCGTCGAAGTATCTAACCCAAGGAGGTAGTTGTCGTTCCTTAGAACGTACAGCGAGTTCTGCCCAAAGGCAATATTGCTAATTATTGTCGCTTCGGTCTCCCACAACGTTGTATCAGAAGTGCGATCAATTGCATAAACCCGCCCTACTACACTACCTGCTCGAACATACACAGCAGCTTCTGTGTAAACAGGCTGCTGGGAGTAGCTCACTGCCAGATCCGTCTCGTTCTTGAACAATGAGCGGATCGACTCGCCGGTTCCGGTCTCGATGATGTTGCCCTTCTCATCCAGGCGATAATAGTTGCCCGTGTCCGTATAGGCTGTGAGCAAATAGTTGTTATGAGCTAGATACACTACCGCATCGATTTGTGACAAATGGGTTATCCAAAGTTGCTTCCCGGAGACTGGATCATAGGCTGCCACACGTCCCACACCACTGAAGCCGAGGTAAAGAGCAGAAGCTGTCAGGTGCATTGAGCTTGCACCGTTGACGTCCGTGGTGTTCCAAAGCATCTGACCGTCTGCGGCAGCAAGTGCCGTCAGCCCCCAATTTGCAATTGGACCAGCTTTCCCTATGAGAAACACCCTGCCATTTCCGGCTGCCAAGAGGCAATATTGAGGACTATACCCGACCCACACACTTGATTCATCCCACATCAAGCCGAGGTGTTGGCTATCAGCGATACTGTAGACAGAGACGGTTGGTGTTATAGCCGGATTCGAACAGGCCACTAGAGCCCCCAGCCCTACGGCTATCATTAGTGCGATGCCGGCGACGCCTTGATATAGATCGAATTTATCTTTGTCCACCAAGTGTCGCCTCAAAAATGTCTGCATAATGGAGCGCCAGATTGGCTGCTGCCATGCGGAGGTCACCCTGAACCGGAACGAACCAGTTCGGATAGCGCCCTTCTGTAATATCGCGGTGTAATCGCCCGCGGTCTACTTTGCCATCAGCTTGTACATACGACTCGATGAATGGGCCTGAACTTTCAGCCAATACAACACCCACCGCGATGTCGGCGATGATAATCGGATCGGCTCCTATGCTGAGCGACACATATTCGTTCAACCCCTCAATGGCCGGATCACTGAACGATTCCCACGACGCCACCCCTATGGCAATACCTCCACCAATTGGAAGCTCGCCAGCAAGACCTAGTTGACCATAGAAGGACCATCCCCCATAGTCGGCAGCCACATTAGTGTCTGTCCTAAAACCTTCTGCCTCACCAGCATATGCAACGGCAAACACGCTGATAGGATCCGTTAGGAAACCGGATGTTACGTTGAACAAGTGCCGTTCCATCGTTGCGAAGTCATATACCAAATCCTGCCCTCTTGAACCGCCAATGAATGCGCTGCCTCCTAACTGATACCCCTCCACGTAGCCCTTGCCCCGATAGTGCACTGGCCCAATCCAACAACCAGGTGCGCCTTGTACATAGTCGTCTGGCGATGGTGGTGTACCTGGCGCATTGTCTATGCTGTCAAGGCCATAATAACTTAGAACACAGTAAACAAAGTGCCATGGGGTATGTCCACTTCGACACCAATCCGGGAATTTTCCGGTTGGGTCTGTCACATTGATGGGATTGCCCTCAACGTACTGCCATGCGTTGAGTGACTGTGGACGGTGATTATTCCCCGACCACTTATCTTTGGAGATGAATCTCCCAGTCGAAGTGGAGAGATAACGCGCCCTCAAATACACCAACCCCGTGTTGTCCGTCTGCTCTCCGGTGAAGCCGTAGCTGCTCGCCGCCGTACCACTACTGCTCAGCACAGTGCCATACGGCTGGTATCCTTTCGCCAGCGTCACCGCGCCGCCCGCATTCGTCAACTGCCGCACGCTGCCCAGGTGGTCGGCCAAGAAGTACTGTGGAGTTGCACCGGCAAATTGCGCAATGCGGCCATTGCCGTACAAGTAAGTGTTCGCGCTACTATTGGCGAGCACTTGTGTGAGACCAGCGTTGAGATCAAGCGTGTACGTGGTGGTGATGCCACCGGTCACCTGTCTCATCCGCGCGCCCATCCCATTGTAGGCGTAGCTGGCCGTCAGCCCTGCGCCAGTCACGTTGCTCAGCCGGTTCACGGTGTCGTAGGTGTACGTGTAGACGCCATCGTTGATGAGATTGCCGTTAGCATTCCACGTGTACGCCACGCCGCCGGCGTTCGTCAGCCGGTTGGCGTCATCGTAGGTGTACACGGTGGTGTTGGTGATGGTCTGGCTGAGCCGGTTGCCCACGGAATCATAGGTGTAGGTGAAGACCAGCCCGGTGTTGTAGCTGGCAGTCGTCAGGCGCGAGAGCGGGTCATACATGTAGTTGATCGCCTGCGTCGCCGGCGTGGGGTTAGCCGGCGTCACCGTGAAGTCGTCGAAGCGGTGTGCGCCCGCGCCGCCCGGGGTGTACGACCACAAACCGGCCTCGCCCTCGGTGAAGGCGCTATCGGTGGCCGTGATGACCGGTGAGCCGCTGACCGTGACCACCAGTTGCGTGCCGGTCGCCTTCAGCCCCAGCGCCACCCATTGCCCGGACGAGTAGCCCGGGATCTCGTAATAGCCGAGCGCGCTGCTGAAGTCATCCACCCGCCACAGGTTGAGGTGGCCGAGGTCATCCATGTCCACCATGTAGCCCTGGCCGGGCAGGCCGTCGGAATAAGCCCCCCAGCGCGCGCCCAGCGCCGTCGTGCCACTGCTGCCAGTCAATTGCACCCGAGCCGAGACGGTCACATCGGTGTACGTGCCCGTGTACGTGGCGAGATGATCCTGCTCGGTAGAGTCGTTGCGCAATGTCTGTGACACGATCGCGAAATCGCCGACGCGCTCCGTCCAATTCGATCCCAGGCTGGTGCTGTCGGCGCGGTTGAAGTCGTCGCTCAGGGAAGGTGAGCGGACGGTCTCGGTCACCGCGGTGCGATTGCCGAGGGCGTCGAAGGTGTAGGTGTACACCCCCACCGCCTGCGTGGCGGATTGGTGCTGCAAGACCGTGAGCCGGTCTGCGCCGTCGTAGCCGTAGGTAGAGGTGATGCCGTTGGGCAAAGCGACGGTGGTGAGGCGGCTGCCGGTGTCGTAGCTGTAGCGGGTGAGGCTGGCCGCCCAGTCGCGCACCTGTACCAGCCGGGAAGCGAGATCGTAGGTGGAAGTCACCGCCTTGCCGTCCGGGTAGGCGAGGGCCAGCCGGTTGCCGGCGGAATCGTATGTGTAGGCCACCGAGCCGGTGAAGGGCTGGGTGATGGTGATGGGGCGCGAGAGCAAATCGTAATTCCACGTGGTTGTGCCAACGCTGTCCGTCATCACCGTGCGCTGGCCGGCGCCGTCGTAGGTGAAGAGCACGTCCGGATCGGGCGATGGGTAATCGATCTTCGTTGGACGGTTGAACAGGTCGTAGGTGGTGACCGTGGCCCGCGCCAGGGCGTCGGTCATGGTGATAGTGTTGCCCGCCGCATCGTAGGCATAGGCCCAGGTGTTGCTCAACGGGTCGGTCATCGTCAGCTGCCGATTGAGCAAATCGAAGGTGAAGGCCGTGGTCTTGTTGCGCCCATCCTTGATGGTCTTGCGGTTGCCCGCGGCGTCGTAGGTGTATTCGGTGCGGACGTTGGTCTCGTTATTCGTGGAGCCGCCGGAGATGTAGTTCTCGACCACGGCGGTCAGCCGGTTGAGCAGGTCGTACTCATACTTCGTCACGATGCCTTTCGGGTCTCGCATCTGCGTGCGGTTGCCGGCGGCGTCGTAGGTGTAGACGGTACTCAAGTCTTCATCCGGTTTGGCCGCATCAAACACGCCGTTCACATAGTTGACGGTGACCGTGATTGGGCGGTCGAGCTGATCGTACTGGGTGCGGATACGCTTGCCGAGCGGATCGATGCTGTATTCCACCCGGCCCAGCGCATCGAAGCTGACCGTCATGCTGGCTACGGCGGTCCCGGTCAACGGAATGGTGGTCGTGATGACGCGGTAGAGCGAGTCGTACTGGAAGGTGGTGGTGATGTTAGTTGTGGTCAGCCCCGGCCCACCGCGCACCTCGGTCTGCGACAGCCGGTTGCCCAGTGCGTCGTAGGCCACACTGCTGACGATGTTGCGGTCAGGCTGATTGGGATTGAAAGCCGCGCCGGTGTAGTTGGTCGTCTGTGTGATCGGGCGGTAGGCGGAATCGTATTGGGTGAAGGACGTGCGCGCCAGCCCGGTGACATTGGCGAACTGCGTGGTGGAGATGACGTTGCCGCCAGCATCGTATTGCGACAGCGAGCGGATATCCCGATCTGGCTCGGAGGCGCTGAAGCTGCCGTCCACAAAGTTGGCCGTGGTCGTGATCGGGCGGCCCAGTACGTCATACTCGGTTTTCATGGTACGGGCCAGCGATGTGCCTGCAAACCGGGTCGTGGTGGTCACCCGGCCCAGGGCATCGTACACGGTGACGCTGCGGATGTCCCTGTCCGGCTCGGCAGCGTTGAATGTGCCGTCCACATAGTTGACGGTCACTGTCACCGGGCGGTTGAGGACGTCGTACTCGGTTAGGGTCCTGCGTTCCAGCCCGCTGAGGCCGAAGAACTGGGTGGTGAAGCGGACGTTGCCGTTGGCGTCGTATTCGGTGACGGTGCGGATGTCCTTATCCGGCTCCGCAGTGCTGAACGTCCCATCCACGTAGTTGACGGTCACGGTGACCGGGCGGTTGAGCGCGTCATACTCGGTGCGGGTGGTGCGCGCCAGCCCGGAGACGTTCACGTATTGGGTGCTGGTGACCACGTTGCCGTTGGCGTCGTAGCCGGTAAACGACTGAATATCTTCATCTGGTTTGGCCGCATCGAACACGCCATTCACGTAATTGACTGTCACGGTGACCGGGCGGTTGAGCACGTCGTATTGCGTCCGTGTGGTGCGGACCAGGCTGGTGTTGGCGGCCTGGAGAGTGGCGGTGACATTACCGTTGCTGTCGTATTGGGTGACAGTCTGCACGTCTTCAAACGGCTTGTTCGAATCGAAGTTGCCGTCCTTGTAGTTCACCGTCACCGTAACGGGTCGGTTGAGCGCATCATACTCGGTGCGATTGACCAGGCCCAACGTGTCGGTCATCAGCACCTGCAACCCGATCTCGTTGTACTGGTAGGTGGTGATCAGGTTGTATTGGTTCTGGTAGTTCTGCCCCTGCCCGGCCAGGTAATTACTCGTGGTCTTGATCAGCCGGTTGGCGTTGTCGTACTCGTTGCGCGTCACCTGACCGAGCGTATCGGTCATCACCGTCTGGTTGCCCACGGCGTCGTAGCCGTACTGGGTGACCAGGTTGTAGGTGTTCTGGTAGTTCTGTGCCTGCCCGGCCAGATAGTTGCGCGTGGCCTTCGTCAGCCGCCCGGCGTTGTCGTATTGGTTGACCGTGATCTGCTGTTCGGGTCTGCCGGTGGCGACGGTCGTCGTGATTACCCGGCCCAGGTTGTCGTAGCCGTAGGTCGTGACGATGCCCAGCGCATCTGTGATCACCGTGCGCTGGCCGAGGGCATCGTACTGGTACTGCGTGGTGTTGCCGCGCGGGTCGGTCATGGCCTTGAGCAAATTCACCGGCTGCGGGGCGTCGGCGGCGGTGGTGTAGGTGTACAGGGTCTGGTTGTTCAGGGCATCGGTGCTGGTCGCGAGCAACGTGTCGGTGTAGGTCATCGTGGTGGCGAAGCCGCGCGCGTCCACCGTGCGGGTCAGGTTGTTGAGCGGATCGTACGTAAACGATGTGGATTGGCTCAGCGCGTTGTTGACTTGCGTCAGGTTGGCCCCGGTGGCGCTCCAGGTCAGCGTGGTCGGCGCATTGAGCGAATCGGTGATGACCGCCGGGCGGAAGTTGGCGTCATAGGTCTTGGTGATGGCACTGCCCAATTGACCCACTTCACCCACCAGCGTATTGGCGCCATCGTAGCGATGAGTCTCTGTGAAGCCGCGGCCATCCATCACCGTGGTGGCGCCATCGGTGTTATAGGTGATCTGCACGTGCAAGTTCCCGGCCCCGTCATACTGCCGCCAGGCGCGGCCTTGTGTGTCGTAGTCGGTGTGGAGCGTGGCGGTCGCCGAGTCGTTCGGGTCTTTGACATCTGCGAGCAAATGCGTTGACGAGATAGTCGTGGAATAGCTGAAGGTCCAGTTTTGGCCGAGGATGTCGGTTACAGTGATGAGATCACCTGAGGTCAAGCCATATCCATACGTGACTTGCCGACCCGAATGATCACTGACCGACTGTATCCGGCCTTGTCCATCGTAGGTGAGCGCAAGATAGCGTGTGCTGAGCGGCTCGGTGACAGTGATCAGCCGACCAGACGATAAATCATAGCTGTAATTGAATTGATGGTTCTCGGCATCCCTCCATTGAGTCAATTGGCCGCCTCCATCGAAAATGTAGGTGGCTTGCTGAGGAGTGATGAGTGTGTAAGTGTCCGTCGGTGTGGTCGTATATACCAACGAGGCGAGGACCCCCGGATATGGAACATAGGTCGTGATGCCATTGGTCACATCGATAGTGAACTGATATTGGTTAGCTGTGTGCGCCTTGAACCAGACTGTACCGTACTCGCCCAGTGGATCTTCGGGCAAGATCAAACGTGTATCTTGGTTGTGCGTCCATCCGTAACCCAGTGTAGTGGAATAGACATTTATCGTTGGCGAGGCGTACGTGCGCTGAAAGGCGAGGGTTCCGGCACTGGTGGGAACTGAAAGGTCAACCATACTGTAGCTAAAGGCACCCGTGCTCGTGTTGATTGGATAGGGAGTATACGCTTGTGCACTTTGTCCGCCCCAACAATCGCATTCACGGTCATCTCCGGGTTGTTGCCCCGGCCCGCCCTCGCCCCCACTGCCACCTCCTGACCAATTTCGAGAAGAGGCCGATGTCGGGAGCTTCAGCACGGTCACGTATGATTCATTGCCAGGGACAGGCCCCGAAGTTCTTGGATAGTCTGAAGAGGTTGTGACACCTGTGAAATACACACGACACGTTCCAGGGCATAGGCCTAAGCCGAAACCATAGTCTTGCGCATTGCCGCCGACATAGCTGGAATACAGCCGTCCTCCCTCAGGACTAAAGGTGGCAAGGAAAACGTCTCGACAGGGCACGGAGCTGCATGTGCCGCCGGCGTAGGTGGTATCAAAGGCCCCAACCGTCGTTGGAAAAGCATTCGTGCCGGTATGAGAGGATGCCGTGTCTCCCACAATGGCGATGTCGCCATTGGCGCTGATATCAATAGCTTTGCCTTCATCAATGTTGTCGCCGCCGTGATACGTCGTCCAATTTAGAAAGAAGCCCTGCGCTTCATATGGCCACAGCGGCCCATAAGAGGCCTTCGCGACAAATGTATCCGTGTTATTTTTATAGCCATCGCCAACGTGGTTGGGAAGGTTGGTGGATGTGGTTTGACCAACGATGTAGAGAGTTAGGTTGCCGCCGATCGCAATAGCGCAAGTGTGCAAACAATCGTCGCCGTTTCCCCCAAGATAAGCCGCCGTGAGCAGCTTGGAACCGCCAGTGCCACCGGCTACGGTGCTATGCCGTGCGACCATGATATCGATGGTGCTGCCCACTCGCGAATTACTGAATGGCGCACCATAGTTGAGTGCGGGCAACCCATCTGACTTGGTCGGCCCGGCAATGAAAACGCGCCCGGATGAGTCCACATCCATGCCACACTCGGCCCAACGAAATGGCACCTCACAGTCATCGCCGCTGCCGCCGTAGAAGGTGGAATACACCAGCGAGCCTGTTCCAGCTACAGCCGTATTGAGGCGCGAAATGAAGGCGTCGAACCCGCCAGCGCGGCTGCTTTGATATGGATTGCCGGCTGTCGGGAAAGTGTCACTGTTTGTCTGACCAACAACATAGACCGTTTCATCGCTGCTGCCAGGTTTTACCCCGATGTCTGATCCGCTGCCCGGCCCCAGGCAGGTCGAATAGACCAAACCGCCCGATGAGTCCAGTTTCGATACAATCGCATAGATCGTACCGGCGGTACAGGCGCTGTATCCGTTTGGTACTGGAAAGTTACCCGAGTCCGTATCGCCCGTAACATAGACACGGCCGGCAGTATCAACTGCGATCCCATAAGAAAAGTCGCTGGCATCGCCGCCTAAATAGGTGAGGTACTGCATAGCGCCGGACCCGTTGACCTTCGCGACGAATATGTCACTGAAGCCGCCACCGTATCCAGGGCCAATGGTAGTCGGCAGATTGTTTGATGAGGTATTGCCGGTAATGTAGGCATTCTTGGATGCGTCAACGATTATGCCCTGTGAGTTGTCCACGCTATTTCCACCGATGGTCGTCGAGAAGATGATCTGATTCATGTCGCCATCATGCCGTTGGCGGCGAGCGGCGTTGGCAGGTAACGCCGGGCTCTGAAGCCCCGCCCCATGACTTTCTGATGTAGCGCGGGCGCCAGTAGGAACGGCAAATGGTCGGGCTACATCGTCGCCCTCCAGAGAGGGTCGCGGTGAACCAATTGCGATCCACGCCTCCAGGCCAGTCCCAATCGCATCACCGGCCACATCAAGCAAAGGCAATGTGAGTAGGCGAATTCCGTTCGCTAATCCTATGGTTTTGCCGTTATCCGTAATAGTCAGCCCATCGGAACCCCGGGTCTGCAATCTGACATTCGCGACTTGATCAATTGGGGTGACACCGATATTTCTGAGATACAGGCGCCACGACCACGTTCCGTTGCGACTTGTGATTTCCAGATCAATCCCGGGGTACAGTTCTTCGTAGCGGACCGAACCAAAGACGGGTACACGGCTATACCATTGCTGGGGATCGTTGCCCATGAAGTAGGCAACGTTCACCTTCTGGGGGTCTATGCCAACAATTCTCGGCCTGGGATTGGCGCCGGCAAAGGATAATCGCAAGTGAACGAGTGGCCGCGGTTGGTTTTCTGGAGGGACTGGTGTGGCCTCGGGTGAGGGTATAGCTTGGTCGGTGGTTCCGGCCACGGGCTCCTGTTCCAGTGCAGTTGTAGGTGTAATAGGCTGCAGCAGCGTTATCCAGATGGCGTTCGGTGCCAGATAAATGACCCCATCTGTGCCGCGAACTTGAAACCTGGGCCGGCCCTCTTCTGGAAAATCTGCAGGCGAGGGAAACTGGCCCACGTTCTCGATGAACAACACCGAGGCCGTCGATGCCGTCTCGCTTACGCCTTGCGGCATCTCCGGCAAGGCTGTCGCAGTCGGGGATGGCCCCTGCGTCGGGCTTCCACCGACTTGGGGCAGAAACTCTATGGCAGTTGATGTCAGTTCATGTGTTTGGGTAACAATGGCCGATGTGGGCGGTGGAGAGGGAGCGGTTGGTGTGTCAACCGGTCGGGTTGCGGTGGCAGAAGGGATTGGCTGCTGTATCGGTGCTGCATTCACAGGCGACGGATATACGCGACCCATTGGTGTGAGCAGCACGGCTCCAATGACCAATGCTCGTAGCGCAAGGTCAATAGTGGTTGGCATCTTGACAGTGCGCATGGCTTACTCCCTTATGGACATGTGAAACTGAGTTCAAAAGCCGAGACAGGCCCCTGGATGCAGACAGGCTACGCCCAATTACTGCGGCATGTCAATTCATGTTGCGTAAATCTTGCGTGAAAGTTATACGGGCTGGAGGCGGAAACCTTTGATCCGAGGCCGAAGACGATGCCAGTCCCGGCCTATTCGTCCACTCACTCCCTAGTCCTATAGACCCTCCGCACGTCTCAGGCTAGATTCGACGCTGGTATGTTGACCGAAAAACGCCTCGCCTGGCTGATCTTCGCCGTCCTTTTGGTGTGCTATGCCTGGTTCCCGCCCCGCTGGGCTGATTGGAACCAGAACTCGCGCTTCGATTTGACGTTGGCGCTGGTGGAGCAGGGCACTATTCGCATTGACGATTACTACGCGAACACCGGCGACTATGCCGTGTACGATAGCCACTACTACACCGACAAAGCGCCCGGCACCTCGCTGCTCGGCGCGCCAGCGTACGCGCTCTATCGCATCGTGGCTGACACGCCGCCCGCCCGCGCGCTGCTCACACGCCTGAGCAACAGCAGCGCGCTTGGCGATACGCTCAAGGGCGATGGGAGCGGCGTGCAGGAGCAGAAGGTCTACCGCGCCATCGGCCTGTACGTGAGCACGTTCTTCGCCGTCACGCTGCCCTCGGCGGCGCTGGGCGTGGTGCTCTTTCTCTTCCTTGGCCGGTTCCTCCCAAGCACGGCGGCGCGTTTTGGATTGACGCTCGCCTACGGCCTCGGCACCAACGTCTTCCCGTACTCCACCGTTTTCTACGGTCATCAAATCGCGGCGGTGTTGCTCTTCTGCTCTTTCGTGTTGCTCTACCGCATTCGACTGAACGAGATCAGCTCACAGTGGCTGTGGGCAGTGGGCGCGATGATCGGGCTGGCGGTGCTCACCGAGTTCCCCGCCCTTTTTCCGGCGGCGCTGCTCGGCGCATATGCACTCTGGATGCTACCCCGCGCACGCAAATGGGAAGTCGGCAAGATCGCGCTGGGTGGTTTCCCGTTCGCCCTCATCCTCGGCTTCTACAACTACAGTGCCTTCGGCAGCCCGTTCGCCTCGAGCTACAAGTATCTCGGGCGCTTCCCCGAAATTCCGAACACGGGCGTGCTCGGCTTCAGCCAGCCCAGCCTCGAGGCGGTGTGGGGCGTGACCCTCAGCCCGTATCGCGGGTTGTTTTTCCTTTCGCCGTTCCTGCTGCTCGTCATCCCCGGCCTGTGGATATTGCTGCGCGACAAAAAGTGGAAAGCCGAAGGCGTGCTGTTCGCGGCCATCACCCTTGCGCAGCTCGCGCTGCTCTCGGCGTGGTACGACTGGCGCGGCGGGTTTGCCATCGGCCCGCGCAACCTGCTCAACGTGTTGCCGTTCTTCATGCCCCCGGTCGCGGCATGCGTGGCGGCGTGGCGGGCGCAGCCGGCGTTGCAATGGCTGACGTGGGGGGCGGTGGCCGTGTCATTCGTCATGGTATGGGTGGCTTCGGTGAGCGGGCAGGATTTCCCGCCCATCGTCGTCGCCAACCCGTGGATTGAATTCTTTTGGCCCAAGTTCCTTTCGGGCGACATCACTCGCAACGTGGGGATGGTGGTCGGCTTGAGATCGTGGATCAGTCTCATTCCGCTGGGGCTACTAATTGGAGGCGCACTTTGGATCGCCCAACGGACCGCACCCTCAACCTCCCGCGCGTAGCCGCGTTCGACTCCCTCGCGAAATGGGAGGTGGGCCTCGCCGCGCTGGCGCTGCTGCTCATCACCTCCCTCCCGTACCTCTACGGCTATTGGAGCACACCCGCCGACAAGTGGTTCAGCGGCATCGTCTTCAACGCGCACGACACCGCGCAGTATTTCTCTTGGATGCGAGAGTCGGGCGAGCGCGTATTCATAGAAAACAAACTCACTTCCGAAGACAACCCGGCCATTTACTTCAACCTGCACTGGTTCATCCCGGGCCGCTTCGCCGCGCTCACCGGCCTCGGCCTCACCGAGGTCTATCAGCTCTTCCGGCTCATCGCCGTGCCGCTGTGCGTGGTCGCCGGCTATTGGTTCTGCGGATTGTTCTTCACCGACCCGGCGCGGCGGCGCTTTGCGTTCTGGCTCGGCACGCTCACCTCGGGCCTCGGCTGGCTGTGGGTGGTGGAGAAATACGTGAGCGGCCTCGGCGGCGTGCGCTTCCCCGCCGATATCTACACGACGCCCGGCAATACCTTCTGGCTGATGCTGGCCTCGCCGCACCTCACCTTCGCGCTGGCGCTGGTGCTGCTCACGCTCGGCTGCGCCTGGATCGGGGTGCAGCGCAGAGACTTTCGCTGGTCGCTGGCGGCAGCGGCGCTCGCACTCTTCCTTGGGCTGGGTCATATCTACGATCTCGTCATCATCTGGTCGGTGCTTGGATTGTGGGGTGTGTTGCTGACGCTGCGCGACGGATTGAAGCGGCGGACGTTCGCGAGTCTGTTCGTCGTCGTTGCGGCCTCCGCGCCGGCCACGCTGTATTTCGCGTGGGTGTCCTCCGGCGCCAACCCGGTGTGGCAGCAGGCGCTGGCGCAGTACGACAACCTGGCCTCGTTCACGCCCTCGCTGTTGCACCTGCTGATCTTCCTCGGGCTGGCGTTGTTCGCGGCGGCGGCGGGCGTGTTCGTCTGGCTGCGGCCCGCGTTCGGCAACCCGCTGGCCGCCCTCCGCGCGCAGAGTGACCGGCAACTGTTTCTCATTGGCTGGCTCGCCGCCAACCTCGTCATCATCTATCTGCCGCTCAAGTTTCAGGTGATGTTGCTGCTGGCGATTCAGTTTGTGCTGGCGATGTGGGCGACGGACTTTCTGTTCGAGCGCGGGCTGCCGTGGCTGCGCGCACGGCTGCGCGCGCACACGGCCTTTGCCAATTGGGCGCCGCTGCTCCTGCTCGCCGCCGTGCTGCCCACCAACCTGTATCTGCTCGGCTGGCGCGTGCTCGAACTCAGCCGGCACGACTATCCCTTTTACCTGCACCACGATGAAGTCGCTGCGATGCGCTGCCTCGAGGCCAACGCCCAACCCGACGACGTGGTGCTGAGCGAGTTTTACACCGGGCACTACCTCCCCGGGGTGGCCGGCGCGCGCGCCTATTACGCCAATGCGGTGATGACGCTCGATTACACCGTGAAGCGCGACCGCGTGGCCGCTTTCTATGGCGGCGACCTGAGCGAGTCGGCGCGCCGCGCCTTCCTCAACGACGCCCGCATCAACTACGTGTTGCACGGCCCGCTCGAACGCGCGGCCGGGAGCTTTGACCCCGGCGCCGCCGCCGAGCTGCGGCTGGTCTTCGACTCGCCAACGACGCAAGTCTACGCCGTCTCCGAGGCGGCTTCGAGGTGGGCCTGTCCCTGATTCCACGCAGACCCCAGGGGTCTCACACATGCACTATGGCACATTCCCTCACCGCCTCACCTGAACGCACTTCCACAGCCGCGACGTTGTGGGCCAATCTCGTCCGGGCCGCGGCGATTTTCGCGCTGCTCTTTCTCGTTTTCTACAACCTGGCCGAGTGGCCGCTGACGTGGTTCGACGAAGGCTCGCACCTGCACGTGCCAAAGACGCTTGTGCGTTACGGCGTGTATGCCGATTACAGCAGCGAGGGCTTCCGGCATTACGGACCCACCATCGGCGTGGGGCCGACCGTGATGCTGCCGGTGGCGGCGGCCTTTCAACTCTTTGGCATCGGGTTGCTGCAGGCGCGGGTGGTGATGGCGTTGTTTCTGCTGGCCGCCGTCGCTGCGTTTTTCGCATTGGCGCGCACGCTGGGCAACGCCTCCGTGGCCTGGGCGGCGACGGCGCTGCTCGTGGCCACGCGCGCCATCTCGCTGCTCGAGTTCGGGCGGCAGGTGCTCGGCGAAGTGCCCGGATTGTTCTTCATGTTGGCCGGGCTGGCCGTATGGTTCGCCGCGTGGGAGCGGGCGGGGTGGGGGCGATTGATTGGCGCGGGCCTGCTGCTCGGGCTGGCGATGGTGACGAAGCAGCAGTATCTGCTCGTGCTCGGGCCGGCGCTGCTGGCGGCGTGGGTGCTCAATCTCATCTGGCATCGCTCCGCGCCGCAGAGGGTGTTCCTCGCGCCCGGCATCGTTTCGGGAGTGTGCTTTGCCCTGTGGCAGGCGGTGCTCATCGTCGCGCTCGGCCCGGCCACCACCGCCGACAACCTCGCGCAGTATCGGGCCTTTACCTCCGGCGCGGCGCTGGTCTTCTCGGCTGACCTCATGCAGCGCGGGCTCATCGAGTTGATACGCCCATCGGTGTTCGTCTGGCTGCTCTTCCCGGTGTTGATCTATGGCGTAAAGTTGAGCCTGCCGCGCACTGCTCATGGGCACCGCTGGGCGACGCTGTTCGTGCTGGTGCTCTGGAATCTGGCCTGGTACATTGTGGCCTCGGTGAGTTGGATCCGCTACGCCTTCCCGGCGCTGGCCGTGGCGAGCCTCTTCATCGCGCAATGGGTGTACGATTGGTCGGGCGGCTTCAGGGTGGATTGGGGAGCCGCTCGCCGGTTGAGCGTCCCGGCCCTCGCGCGCCTCGGCCTGTTGCTGTGGGCGGTGTTCGCCATCATTGGGCCGGTGGCCCTCACCGCGCGCGAGATCATTCAGCCGCCGGCGAACGCCCCACGTGCGATGGCCGAGTACATGAACGCCAACGTTCCGCAAAGTGAAGTGATTGAGACGTGGGAACCGGAGATGGGCTTTCTCACCGATCACAATTACCATTTCCCGCCACAGATTCGGCTGAACACAGCCGTGAAGTATATCTGGCAGAACGGCGCGCCGCCGGCAGCGGAGTATGATTTTGTGCAAACGGCCGGCCCGCGCTACGTGCTGGTCGGCAACTTCTCGCGCTGGGTGCAGATGTATCCAGAGGCGTTGTTGGCGCATTACCACCTCGAGACCGAGATCGGTGGATACCGGTTGTATGCGCGCAACGCGCAATAGGCCGGGCACTAACGAAGTATGAAAGCGCGACGTGGCAAGGTGATGGTTGTGGCGCTGGCGCTGTGTGCGGCGCTGTGCGGGGCGCTGCTCGCGCAGCCCGGCCTCGGCCGCGCTCAAACTGCTGACGATGTTTGGAGCGAGCCGGTGCTGCTTTCCACCAACACCGTGTTTTCGTGGTTTGCGGATATCACTGCGGATCGCTACGGCAACTTGCATGTGGTGTGGGATAGCCTGATGCAACGTGATCAAGCGGCGGCGAACGGCCTGCCGCAGATGGTGATTCCAATCATGTACATGCGCTGGGATGGCCGCCAGTGGTCCGTGCCCAATGACATCGTCGCGCCGCTCGATCTGCCGGTGGGGCAGATTTATCGCGTGGCGGCGGCCGCCGGCCCCAACAGCGATCAGGTGTACATCATTTTCAACGTGGATGGCGCGCAGTACAGCGTGGCGCCGGTGGCCAGCGCGACCACCGCGGCGGCGTGGTCGCCGCGCTCGTTCATCACGCGCAATGGCACCGCCGTTTATATGTCGGATGTAGCGGTAGATGCTCAGGGCCGCGTGCACGCCATCTGGGATCAGCTCGAACGGCTCGATGACCCCAACGTGCCGGAGAAGGATCGCAGCTACGTCTCCGATCTGTTTTACTCGCGCTCGGAGGATGGACTGATCTGGACCAACCCGATCAATCTCTCGAACACCCCCAAGGGTGTCACGCGCGAGCAAATTGAGATTGACCCGGCCGGCACGATCTGGGTTTCGTGGGACGAGGGGTGGGATCGCTTGACCGAAGCCGGAAAACAGGAAAACGGGCTGGTGGTCTACTCGAAGGACGGCGGTCAAACGTGGTCGGACCCCATCAACTTCGACAAACCCAACAAGTACAACGCTCAGACCGCGCTCGCCAGCGACGGCAAGGGTCATGTGCTGATGGTGTGGCGCTCGGTGGATAAGAATTCACCCTACTTCTCGTGGTCGAGCGACGCCGGCAAGACTTGGACGCCGGCCGCTGAAATCCCCGGCATATTCACCCGGGGCTGGGAGTGGACGCGTTTCGACGCCTATGACCTGGTGGCCGATAGCGCCGGAAACATGCACTTCATCATGGTCGGTCGCAAAACGATCCGTGAGGGATTAGGTGGCGAAGGGGAGAGCGACGGGCTGTATCACCTCACCTGGGATGGCGAAGAGTGGAGCGAGCCGGAACGCATCTTCGCGGCCAGCAACACCGCCCATCCCGAATACCCCAAAGCCACCATCGGCCTCGGCAACCAATTGCATGTCGTGTGGTTTGTCCGCGACCAGGAATTCACCGAAAACGCCAAATTCAAGATTTGGTACAGCCGCCGGCGCCTCGCGGTGCCGGGCCTCCCCATCCCGCCCACGCCCAGCCCCACGCCGACGCATACGCTCACGCCCACGCCACAGCCAACCGCCACCGCCACGCCGCTCGCCCTCCCAGCTGATGCGCGCAATGCCGACGCCCAGACACTCTACACGGAGAATGATGACGTGCTGGTCTTCCTCGTCAGTGTCTTACCCGGCACGGTGCTCGTGACGGCTATCGTCTACGGGGCACGGATATGGCAGCGATGGCGCGCCAAATGAGCTAGGACTTGTGCCCCATTGAGGCGGCTGAGGCCGTGCTTTATCGTCAAGAAATTGATGAAAATCCTGTTTGTCGTGCCATACGTCCCGAATCTCATTCGGACCCGATCGTACAATCTGATTACGCAGCTGGCTGAGCAGGGCCATGACCTGACCGTCGCGACGTTGTGGACGACCGAGCAGGACAGGCGCGACGCAGCGCAGATGGAATCGCGCGGCGTTACGGTGCGGATGGCTCCGCTCCCGAAGTGGCGGTCGCTGGCTAACAGCCTGCAGGCTGTCCCGGCCGGCCTTCCGTTACAATCCGAATATTGCTGGCAGCCGGCGCTGCTGCCGTTACTCGAAGCGGAGGCCTTGCGCGCCGATGTGATTCACGTAGAGCATCTGCGCGGCGTGAAGTACGCGCTTCACCTCAAGCGTTGGTTGCAGCGGCGGGGCCGCGCCATCCCCATCGTGTGGGATAGTGTGGATTGCATCAGCCTGTTGTTTCGGCTGGCCGCGGGCCACAGTCGCAGCCTGTTCGGGCGGTGGATGACGCGGTTCGAGTTGCCACGCACCGAACGCTACGAAGGGCGACTCCTGTGGCAATTGGATGAAGTGCTGGTGACCTCACCCATTGACCGGCAGGCGTTGCTGGATTTGGCGGGCCACGGGGCCAAAGATACCCGTGTGACCGTGTTGCCGAATGGCGTGGATGTGGAGTATTTCGCGCCCAACGGCTCACCGCGCGAGCCGGCCACGGTGGTGTTCAGCGGCAAGATGAGTTATCACGCTAACGTCACCATGGCGTTGCATCTGGCGCAAAACATCATGCCGCAGGTGTGGGCGCGGCAGCCAAATGTGAAATTACTGTTGGTGGGCAAAGACCCGCCGCGCGAAGTGCAGGCCCTGCAAGAGGGCCGCAACGTTACGGTGACCGGGACGGTGAACGATCTGCGGCCATACCTGCATCACGCCACGGTCGCCGCCGTGCCGCTGGTGTACGGCGCCGGCTCACAATTCAAGGTGCTCGAGGCGATGGCCTGCGCTACGCCGGTCGTGGCCACTCCGCAGGCCGTGGCGCCCCTGCACGTGCGCGCCGGGGAGGATGCGCTGGTGGCCGGCTCAGCCGAAGCCTTCGCGGCCGAAATCCTGAGTGTGATAGAGGATGCGGATCAACAACGCCGCTTGGGCGCGGCGGGCCGCCGGTACGTGGAGCGGTACCACGCGTGGAGTGGCATTGGGCGACAATTGGCTGCGGTATACGCAGCGGCCCGGTCCGACCACCAACGCGCACCGCTTCCGGTCGCAGTCTGAACCATGATCTGTTGCCGTTGAGCAGGATATCCCGATGGATCTTAAGCGATACCTCAACCCGATCTTCAAGTGGTGGTGGCTTGTCCTTATTGCCGCGGCGATCGGGGGCGGCTCGGCCTACTATTTCACCAGCCGCCAGCCCGCCTTCTATCTGTCGCGCACCACCATCATGATCGGCAATGTGATCTTCCAGCCCGATCCCAACCCCAACGAGTTCAGCGCGGCGTATCAATTGGCCGTTGTCTATGCCGATCTGCTGAAGCGTGAACCGATCCAGCAGGGGGTCAAAGCCTCCCTGCAATTGGAGGTGTTGCCTGATTACACCGCCCGCGCCACCGATAATGGCCTGGTCGAGATCATCGTCTATAGCACTAGCCCTGAATTGGCTCAGGCTGTCGCTCGTGAGCTCTCCAATCAATTGATTCTTCAGAGCCCCACCACGCTCAGCGCCGAAGAACGCCAGCGGCAGGAGACGGTCAAGCAGGAATTGTCCTTCCTCGAGGTCAAGATCAAAGATACGCGGGCCGACATCGTCAAACGCCAGCAGGACCTTTCCAATATGACCAGCGCCAATCAGATCGAGGCGGCGCAGGAAGAAATCTCGGCGCTGGAGTCGAAACTCTCCGGCTTGCAGACCACCTATGCCGCGCTGCTCTCCAACACGCGCGAGAACGCCCTCAACACGCTGACCGTGTTCGAACCGGCGGCCCTGCCCAACGAACCCATCCCCTCCCGCGCAACGCTCATTATCCTCCTGGCCGTGGTGAGCGGGGCGGTGCTCGCGGCCGGCGCCGCTTATCTGATTGAAATCCTCGACAACACGATCAAGTCGTCGGAGGAAATTCGGGCGTTGTTGCCCTTCCCCATCCTCGGCTACATCGGCGAGTTGGAGCGCGACAAAGGCGGCGTGGCCCTATCGGTCGCCGACCGGCCCCTCAGCCCGGTCGCCGAGGGCTTCCGCTCACTGCGCACCAATCTTGAGTTCGTCGGGGTGGATCGGCCGCTGCACACCGTGCTGGTGACCAGCGCCAACCCCGGCGACGGCAAGACCTCGGTGGCGATGAACCTCGCCATCATGATGGCGCACAGCGACAAGCGCGTCATCCTGCTCGACGCCGACATGCGCCGCCCGGCGCTGCACCGCGCGCTCGGCATCCCCAACCGCGAAGGGTTGAGCGATCTGTTTCGCGGCCATGTCACCGTGTCAGAGGTGGCGCGCGTGTGGCGCAATGACCGGCTGAAGGTCGTCACGAGCGGCACCGTGCCGCCCAACCCGACCGAACTGCTCAGTTCCAACCGGATGGATCAGATTCTGCTGGCGCTGCAGGCTGAGGCCGACATCATTATTATCGATAGCCCGCCCTTCTTCGTCGCCGATGCGTGGGTGCTGGCCTCGAAGGTCGATGGCGTGTTGCTGGTGGTGCGCCCCGGCTTCACCCGGCGCAACATGATCCGCACGCTGCTCGAACAGATTAAGCGCGTGAACGCCAAGGTTATCGGCGTGGCGCTTAATCGGATGGCTAACCCGCAGGGATCGTACAGCGGCTCCTCGTATATGCAGTATTACTACAGCATCGAAGCCGACAACGCGAAGAGTGATGGCCGCACGAGCGATCGCCGGCAGCGCCGCACACTGCAATCGGTGCTGCGCGGCCTGCAGAAGCCGGCCAGCCGCCCGGCAAACGGGAATGGCGCACTTGAGCCGGTGAGCACCGAGCCGACCCCCAACGGCCATACGACCCACCGGCTCGAGGTGTTACCGCCCACACCCGAGGTCCTGCCGCAATCCGAACGCTCGCGCGCCTCGCTGGAGGTGCTGTACGCCATCAGCCGTGAGCTGGCGACGCAGATGGATATGAGCGAACTGATGCAGCGTATCCTCAAGATGACGCTGGAGAGCGTGGGCGCGACCAGCGGCAGCATCATCGTGCTGGATGAGAGGGGCGGGGCGATGGAGGGGGTGATGATTTACGAGGGCAAGGTGCAGAAGCAGGACGCGGAGCACCTGGCCGAGGTGGTAGAGAAGGGCCTGGCGGGCTGGGTGATCAAGAACAAGCGCCCGGCCGTGCTCGATAACACCCACGAGGATGATCGCTGGGTGCGGCGCGGCTTTGCGGAAACCGCCAGTACGCCGCGCTCGGCGGTGAGCGTGCCGCTGCTGACCAACGACCGCGTGGTGGGTGTGCTCACGCTCGTGCATCCCAACGTCGGCCACTTCACCCGCGACGACCTCTCGATGCTGACGGCCATCGCCGTCGGCGTCTCGTCTAATAGCAAGGTGTATTCGAACTGAGGCGGGGCCTTCTCAAGACAAATGCTGAGCGCACGCGACAAGCGTGCGCTTTTCTTTTGGGTTGTCTCAAGGTTGTGGATTACAATCCCATCTCATGCCATCGAACATGCGCGATTCGTTCCTGCTCGACCCCACAGTCACCTTCCTCAATCACGGTTCCTTCGGCGCGTGCCCGCGACCAGTCTTTGAGGAGTATCAGCGCTGGCAGCGTGAGTTGGAGCGGCAGCCGGTGGAGTTCATCGGGCGGCGGTTCAACGGGCTGATGCGCGCCGCCCGCGAGGCGCTGGCTGCATACGTGGGCACCGCGGCTGACAATCTTGTGTACGTGCCCAACGCCACGGTTGCCCTCAACATCGTCGCGCGCAGCCTGAAGTTGCGGCCCGGCGACGAAATCCTCACCACCGACCACGAGTATGGGGCCATCGCGCGCACGTGGCGCTTCGTGTGCGCGCAGACCGGCGCGCGGCTGGTCACGCAATCCATCCCGCTGCCGCTCACCACGCCCGAAGCCTTTGGCGAGGCGCTGTGGGCGGGCGTCACGCCGCGCACCCGCGTCATCTGCCTCAGCCACATCACCTCGCCCACCGCCCTGATCTTCCCGGTCGAGGCGGTGTGCCGCCGCGCGCGCGAGGCCGGGTTGCTCTCGGTGGTGGATGGCGCACACGCCGCCGGGCAACTGCCGCTCGACCTACACTCGCTCGGCGCGGATGTGTACACCAGCAACTGTCACAAGTGGCTGTGCGCGCCCAAAGGCTCGGCCTTCCTCTACGCGCGGCCCGAAATCCAGCCGCTGATCGAGCCGCTCATCGTGAGCTGGGGCTACGAGGCCGAGGCGCCCGGCCCGTCGCGCTTCATTGACGAGCAGGAATACACCGGCACGCGCGACATCGCCGCCTACCTCGCTACCCCGGCGGCGATAGAATTCCTGCGCGCGAATGATTGGGGGCGCGTGCGGGCCGAGTGCCACGCGCTGGCCGTCGAGACGCAGCAGCGGCTTGCCGCGCTCACCGGCCTCGCGCCGCTCAGCGGGCCGGAGCATTTTGCGCAGATGGTCGCTGCGCCGCTTTGCGGCGAGGGAGAAACGCGCAACGTTTCTCCGGCGCGGGCGAAGCTTGCGCCCGCGCCGCTGCCCGAGTGTGATGTCGCGCAATTGAAGGCACGGCTTTACGACGAGCATCGCATCGAAGTTCCGGTGTTTCGCTGGCAGGGGCGCCCGGTGATTCGGGTGTCGGTTCAGGCCTACAACACGCGTGCGGATCTTGATCGGCTTATCGAAGCGCTCACCAGATTGTTACCGTCGGTGCAGAAGTGATGCGGGTTGATCCGTCTCTCCCGGTGAAGTCTTACCCGTTCCCGCCCTGGCTGCGAGCGCTCACGCTTGTGGCGATCCCCATCATCGCCGTGGGTATGTTGGGGCTTGGGTTCTGGCAACTCTCGCGCCTGCTGGAACGGCGCACAGCGAACGCCCGCATCGAGGCGCGCCTGGCCCTCGCCCCGGTTGCGCTCGAACAGCTCGACCTCGGTGGTGATCTGTCGCTGCTTGAGTATCGCCCCGTCACCGTGCGCGGCACATTCGATTATGCTCATGAGATCGTTTGGCGTAATCAGGCCTATCAGGGCGCGCCGGGGGTGCACGTCATCACGCCGCTGCGGCTTTCGGACCGAACCGCCGTCCTGGTGGATCGGGGTTGGATCCCGGCGCAGGCGGCAGATCGTGTGACACGGGCGGCCTATCAAAACCCAACCGGAGAGGCGGCGATCAGCGGCCTGGTGCGTTTGCCGGGGCAGCGCCGCTGGGATTTCGAGCCGCAGGACATTCCAGCGCCCGGTGAGGATCGGCTTGATGCATGGTTCTTCCTCAACGTGCCGCGCATCCAGACGCAAGTGCCCTACGCGTTATTGCCGTTGGTCGTTCAACAAGCCCCCGCAACCGACCCATCCACCCTGCCGATTCGGACTTATGATCTGCAGCTCGATGACGGGCCGCATGCGAGCTACGCCTTTCAATGGTTCGCTTTTGCTGCCATCGCCATCTTTGGGCCGTTGATCTATTGGTGGCGGACGCGCCGCCGTTAAAGCAAACGGCCCCTCCAATCGGAGGGGCCGCGTGCTGCTTAGCAGGCTCCAAGACGAACTAGATGGCGACGATGATGTTGCTGAACACGTTACCGATCGTGGGGCCGAGGATGGCCAGCACGACGATCACGACCACAGCCACGAGCACGAGGATGAGCGCGTACTCGACCAGGCCTTGTCCTTTGTTGTCCTTGAAAGTGAGCATGTAGAATATCCTTTCTGGATAAATGGTTGTCAGATTGTCGTTTCGGAACTGCTACAGCCTGACTAAGCTGCTGTGATTATAGGAGGATTTACGCTAAGAAACAATGAAGTTTGCGTGAGTTTTGGTTGAAGATCGGTTGTCACACGCAGGAAAAAAGTACTACAACGATTCGTACAGCTCCACCAGGACCCCATGCGCGCTTTCAGGATGGATGAAGGCATAGCGCCGTCCATCGCTGCGCTGGCGCGCAGTCTCATCGATCAGCCGGAAGCCCTGAGCTTTCAGATGGTCGAGCGTAGCCTGCACATCCTCCACCTCGACACACACATGATGCATCCCCGGCCCGCGTTTGGCCAGATACTTCGCCATCCCCGAAGTCGTTGTGGTCGGTTGCACCAGTTCCACATGGCTTTCGCCCACCGGCAAAAAGGCCACCTGCGCCTCCTGCTCGGGCACAGGCTCGACCTCGGTCAAATCCAATCCCAGCCCGTCCCGCCAGAAGCGCAGGGCGCCGTCAATATCCTCCACCACCAGCGCAATGTGATTGATGCGAGTCACAGAAGCCATCGGTTTCCCTCGTATCCCGCCTTTCCTTCCTTTCCCGGCAGCCAGGGAAGCAAAGGAAAAGATGGAGATCAACTACAAAGGCGGTTGATACTCCCCCCAGACGTTTCGCAGCGTGCGGCAAATCTCTCCGACGGTGACGGCGTGCTCGACACAGGTGACAAACAGCGGGATCAGGTTTTCCGTACCGCGCGCCGCTGTTTCGAGTTGTTTGCGGAGTTCGGCCACCTTGGCGTTATCCCGCCGGGAGCGCAGGGCCGCCAGACGCGCGCGTGCCTGCGCCTCAATGGCCGGGTCGATGCGCAGGGTCTCCGGGGAGCGCGCCGCCTCGCTGGTGAAGTCATTCACACCGACGACGATCTGTTCCCTCTTCTCGACGGCCTGTTGATACCGATACGCCGCTTCCTGAATCTCGGTTTGAATGTAACCCTGCTCGATGGCCCGCAACGCGCCGCCGAGGTCGTCGATCTGCCGCAGATACTCCGCCGCCCGGCGCTCGATCTCATCGGTGAGCTGCTCGATGACGTACGACCCGGCCAGCGGATCGACGCTGTCGGCCACGCCGGCCTCGTGGGCGATGATCTGTTGCGTGCGGAGCGCGATCTGCGCGGCCTGCTGGGTGGGCAGGCCGAGGGCCTCATCCATCGAGTTGGTGTGCAGGCTCTGCGTGCCGCCCATCACCGCCGCCAGCGCCTGCAGCGCCACGCGCACGATGTTGTTCTCCGGTTGTTGCGCCGTGAGCGTCGAGCCGCCGGTCTGCGTGTGAAAGCGCAACATCCAGCTGCGCGGGTCCCGGGCCGCAAAACGCTCGCGCATGATCCGCGCCCACAGCCGGCGCGCCGCGCGGAACTTGGCGACTTCCTCCAGGAACTGGTTGTGCGCATTGAAGAAGAATGAGAGTTGCGGCGCGAACTCATCTACCCCCAACCCGGCCTCGAGCGCGGCCTGAACATAGGCGATGCCGTCGGCGAGGGTGAAGGCCACCTCCTGCACCGCCGTGCTGCCCGCCTCGCGGATGTGATAGCCGCTGATCGAAATCGTGTTCCACTGCGGCACATCGGCCCTGCAGAAACGGAAGATGTCGGTGATCAACCGCATCGAGGGCACGGGTGGGAAGATGTAGGTGCCGCGCGCGACATACTCTTTCAGGATGTCGTTCTGGATGGTGCCGCGCAATTGCCTGGGCTCGACGCCCTGCCGTTTGGCCACCGCGATGTACAGCGCCAGCAGGATGCCGGCCGGCGCGTTGATCGTCATGCTCGTGCTGACTTTGTCCAGGGGGATGCCGTCGAAGAGCGTCGCCATGTCTTCGAGCGACGAGATCGACACGCCGACCTTGCCCACCTCGCCGAGCGCCATCGGGTCGTCGGCGTCGTAGCCGATCTGCGTGGGCAGGTCGAAGGCCACGCTTAGCCCGGTCTGCCCCTGGCTGAGCAGAAACTTGTACCGTCGGTTCGACTCCTCGGCGGTGGCATAGCCCGCATACTGTCGCATCGTCCAAAAGCGCCCGCGATACATCGTCGGCTGGATGCCGCGCGTGAACGGATATTCGCCCGGAAAGCCCAACTGCTCGGCGTAATCGGGGTCGGGATCAACCGGCAACGCGACGCGGTCGAGCGGGATGCCGCTGGAGGTCGTGAAGGCCGTGCGGCGCTCCGGGTTCTTGCGCAGCGAGGGGTTGAGAGTATTGGTTTCCCAGCGTTGTTTGTAAGACAGAAGGTCGGTCATAGCGGAAGGTCGGGAAAGAAAGGAAAAAGGGGAAACGAGGGAATAGCTGCGCTGCGCTGTTGTTCCTTCCTCCCCCGTTGCGGTTATGAGATCGTTACCAGTATTTGATTTTGCTCGACGCCGTCGCCCGGCTTGACCTTGACCCGCGCGACCGTGCCTTCGCGCGGCGACTTGAGTTCGTTCTGCATTTTCATCGACTCGAGGATGATGAGGTTGTCGCCTTTGCGAACAGCCTGGCCCTCGGCCACCGGCACCGCGACGACGAGGCCGGGCATGGGCGCTTTCAGATTGAACTCGCCGCTCCCGCCGGGGCCGTGCGCGCCGCCGGCCGCGCGCAGCCGCTTCTCGCGCTCATCCTCCACCCGCACCGCGTAGAGCATGCCGCGCAGCAATACCTGCCAGGTGTCGCCCTCTCCCGGCTGAAGATGAGCTTCATAGGACTGGCCGCCAATCAACAAGGTGTAGACCTCGCGGTTCAGATTAAGGAAATCTACGGGGTACGTCCGGCCATCTACCGCGACGGTGTTGTCATCCTGGATTTCAATGATGAAGGTTCTGTCGTGAACGCTGGCGATGTATCTCATGATCGATTCCGCAGTCAGGGTGCACGAATGATAACCGAGTTCTCGCCGGTCCCTGCTCCTGCCGGCGCCCGACTTGTGACAACGGCGCCGGTCGCTTCATCCACCAGGGTGATGCGCACCGTGTACGGGCCGGCTTCGGTCGCGGGGAGTTTGAGTGGGTAGCGGTCAATGACGATCTGCCCCGGCTGCCAGTCGCGCGTGGGGAACAAGGCCTCGCCCGGGAAGTTCAGGATCTGGAAGGCGATCTGTCCGTCCGTGTCCAGCAAGTCGGCCTGCACCAGGTAATCGCGGCCGAGCGGCTGCGGGCCGCTGCGCCACACCAGCGTCACCTCGAGATAGCGATAGTCCGGCGTCTGCCCGAACTCGGCCCGGTAGCCCTCCAGCCGCAAGCGGTCACCGTCGAACTGCACGGGCAGCGGCGTCAGCCAGGCCGGCAGGTCGGCCTCGAGCGGCAGATCATGGCGCCGGTAGACGACGAGCCGCTGCACCGCCCATGTCGCCCGGCTGACGAGGCCGATGGTCGGTGTGTATAGCGCCAGGAAGTCCGGCGCGTCCGGGCGCAGGTCTTCCACGATGAAGCCATCGAAGGCGATGAAGAGGTCGGGCTGTTCTTCCAGGATCATCCGCCGAGGCACCGTATACACACTGACCGGAATCTCGGGGGGCAGGGGGAAGTATTTGTGAATGGCCGGCGTCACCAGGCCGGTCGTGTCGAAGATTGGGCCGGGGTAGGCCCAGCCGAAGGCCCCAATCTCCGGGATGGCCACCTGCCGGCCCGCGCGCGCCGCACGGGCCAGCATCTGCGCCAGAGTCACGTAATCGGCCTCGCGCTCTTTGTTGAACGAGGAGTTGATGATGAGGGGTGAGCGCCTAGCCTGCTCCCAGGGCAGGGCGTTGAGGCGCGAGAGTTGAGGCAGGGAGAGGAGCAGCGCTGCGAAAAGCGATAGGGTGAGGGTTGAGGCGTGTTGCGTGCCGCGTGTTGGGTGAGGACGGAACACGTACCGCCCAACGCGTTCTCCTGCCCAGGCCGCAGCGATGAGGATGAGCAATTGGTAGAGCGGCAGAAGCGGAATCTCGTACCAGCCCAGCCAGAGCGGGTTGCCGACCGAGAAGAAGGCGATGAAGAGGACGATGTAGACGCCGAGCATCCACGCGCGCGGGTGGCGGCGCTGTGCGGCAAACAGACCCAGCGCGCACAGGCCCAACGGCAACAGCGCCTGCAGCATCTGCCGCCAGACCGGCTCCGGGTCGTTGAGCGGCGGCAGGCTGAAGGCGAACACGGTGCGCAGTTGGACGAGAAAAGCGCGGAAGGCGGCCAGCTCATCGGGCATCCGGTAGACGACGGACTTGGCGAGCACCGATTGCGGGATGGGCTGGCCGAAGTAGGCGAAGGCAAAGAGCAGCCAGGGCAGGACGATGGCCAGGGAAAGCGCGGCTTCTTTCCAGGGCCAACGGCTGGGCTGGCGCCACACGGGCAGGCCGAGAGCGGCGCAGAGCGCCGCCGCCAACGTCGCGCCGTCCGGTCGGATCAACACCGCCACGCCGGCGCCCAGCGCGGCCAGCGAGTATCGCCCGTGGAAGAACAGGGTCAGCGTGCCGATGATCGCCAGCAGATTGAAGCTGCTCTCCATGCCGCCGGTGGAAAAATCGAGCAGGCGGGCGTCGAGGGTGAAGAGCAGTGCGGCGATCAGGCCGACCCACCGATGGCCGCTCAGCCGCGCTCCCAGCCGCAACAGCAGGCAGAAGGCGAGCGCATCGCAGCCGGCGTTGAGGACGACGGCCAGCTTGGGAAAATCGGTGAAGCCGCTCACCCATGCCGCCAGGGCGAGCAGCAGGGTGTAAGCGGGCGTCGTCGTGCCAAGCACACGCTCGCCGGCGTTGTACACAAAACCCGCGCCATTGATGAGGTTGCGCGCGTAGCGAAAGGTGATGTAGGCGTCATCCACCGTGTTCGGCGGCTGATAGCCGCGCAGCCAGAGCAGAAAGAGCACGCCGGCGAACGCAAGGGCGGCGAGGCCGAAACGATTGACGCAGGAAATCCTTTTCAATGTCAACACCAAGCCTTCACGGCTGTACCCGAATGTTGCCGAACTCGACCCACGCCTCGTTGGGCGAGCCGGCGTCCGCGCCGATCACGGGCAGGCGCTGCATCGTCTCGCGGTTGTACAGGCCGAGCACCAGGCGGGCCGGGCCGGCAGGCGCGTCGGCAGGCACAGTCAAACGGTATGTGTCCACAAAATTACGACCGACATCCCAGAACGTCGTGGCATAGCGGCCTGCGCCGGGATACGTGTCCTGCTGCGCTGTCGAGCCGGTGGGCGTGAGCAGGTGAATGAAGACGAAATACGGGATATCGGTGCGCGAGAGCGGCTGCCAGACGACCTCTACCGCCAGCCCTTCGCCGCCTCTCAGCGTGTCCGTGCTCAACCGGTAACCGAGCACGCGCGCCGTGTCGCCGAGGTTGGCGTCGAGCGGCGTCATCAGTCGGAGTTCTGCGGCGGTCGGCGAACGGGGGAAGGCGTAGGTGGGGATGAGCAGGCCGAACAGCCCGTATACGGCCAGGCCAAGCGTCGCGGCGCTGAGGGTTAGTACGACGGCCCTTTGCCAGCGAGCGGGGACCCAGGCCAGCACGCCGGCGGCTACCAGCAGCGCCAGCGAGGGGTAGGCGGTGAACAGGTAACGACCATGCCCGCCGCGAATGAAGAACGCCATGTAGTAGATCAGCGCCAGCACCACCGCGACGACGGTGAGCGCATGAAGCAGCCAGATCATTCGCGCAGGGCCTGGCAATGAACGCTGGCGCAGCGCGGGCCAGGCCAGCCACATCGCGCCGGCCAGCCCGAGCGCGGCCACGGCCCACACCGTCCGGTAGACCGGGTCGGCGTACTCGATGATCAGCCCGTAGCCGAAGCGGCCCACCATCCCGCTGAGCAGCAAATGCGCGACCTGCTCCACCGGCATCACCGGCTGATCGGCCCACAACTGCCCGACGATGGCGTTGGCCGTCCAATCACCGTACAGCACCTGGTTGCGGGCGAACCACCAGCCGGTGAGCGCCAGCACCGGCAGGCCGGCAGCCAGGCCGTGGGCCAGAAAGCGCCGCACGCTGCGCGCGCGCCGGGCGTCGTAGGCCAGCGCCGCCCCGAGGGGCGCGGCCAGCACCAGGCCACTCGTTTGCAACAGGATGGCGAGCGATAGTCCCACACCCAGCAAAAGGCAGTGCCTCACCGTCAGCCCGCCGGGCAGCCAGCGAGTGAGGGCGTACAGGAGGCCGGCGCCGGCGGCGAGCGCAGCGGTGCTGTTCTGCACCACGCCGCTCATGAACAGCACCATTGGGTTGAAAGCGAGCAGTGCGGCGGCCAGCGCCGAGGCGCGCATCGGGAGCAACTGCCGCGCGGCCAGGCAGGTGCAGGCGACCGCCGCCGCCGAGAACGCAGTGGAGAGGACTCGGATGATGTGGACGGCCAGCGCCTGCCCGGAGAACGGCCAGCGCTCCGCATTGCTGCGCAGGTATTTGGATTTGTGATCATTGGAGAGGTCGCCATAGCGGAACCAGAAGTCGCCGCTTTGCGGCGGCTGCACGTGATCGGCGTTCCCCGCGTTTGGAACCCAGGCCGAGATGAGCGCGGCGAGCGCGTGGTAGAGCGGCGGATGGTGGGCGCGCGGCCCCTCCTGATCTAGCGTTTGCACGGGCAGCGCGCCGTGGAGTTGCAGGTAGCGTATGAAGAGAAAGTGCTGCGCCTCGTCCGGCGCCTCGAAGATGGGCGTCGCCAGGCCGAAGCTCAGGCCCAGCGCGACGTGCGCGGCCAGAATCAATCCAAGCGGACGCCATAGCCGGCCGGCCACACCCTTCCCTCTGTGCCTTCCTGCTCCCCGGTTCAGCGGTGCATCCGCTCGTAACGGCCCACCCACTTCCAGTTGCTGGTGTCGCGCTTGCCGCGCTGCACGAGCTGGGCGGCGTGGCGCGCCTGCTCGTGCGCCGCCAGCGTCGCCAGAATAGCGGCCACCTCCGGGTAGGTGGTCAGCCCCTCCTCCATCTCCTCCAGGCTGAAGCGGTCCTCGATGAAGCGCGTGTCGAAGTTGCTAGCCAGGAAACGGTGTGATTCCAGGATGCGCTGGTGGAAGGGGATGGTCGTCTTGACGCCGATGATGCGATACTCCTCCAGCGCGCGCCGCATGCGGAGGATAGCCTCGCCGCGCGTTTCGCCGAAGCAGATCAACTTGGCGATCAGTGAGTCGTAATAGGGCGTGATCTCGAAGCCGGCGTACACACTGGTATCCACGCGCACACCGGGGCCGGAGGGGAGGATGCTGGCGGTGATGCGACCGGTGGAGGGCATGAAGTTGTTGTACGGGTCCTCGGCGTTGATGCGGCACTCGATCGCCCAGCCGCGCAGTTGGATGTCGTCCTGCGTGTAGCGCAGCTTGCGCCCGCGCGCGATGCGGATTTGCTCCTTCACCAAATCCACGCCCGTCACCAGTTCGGTCACCGGATGCTCCACCTGCAGCCGCGTGTTCATCTCCATGAAATAGAAATTCTTGTCGTTGTCGACCAGACATTCGATCGTGCCGGCGCTGTGATAATCCACCGCCGCCGCCGCCCGCACCGCCATCGCCCCCATTTTCTGGCGGAACTCTTCGTCCTGGTCAATGAACGGCGACGGCGCTTCCTCCAGAATCTTCTGATGCCGTCGCTGCAATGAGCACTCGCGCTCGCCGAGGTGGATGATGTTGCCGTGATGATCGCCCAGCACCTGAATCTCGATGTGACGCGCGCCGGTGATGAGCTTCTCGAGGTAGACATTGCCATCGCCGAATGCGGACTCGGCCTCGCGGCGCGCCGCGGCCAGCAGACCGGGCAGCGCCTCAGCCGAGTTCACGACCCGCATGCCCTTGCCGCCGCCGCCGGCTGTGGCCTTGATGAGTAGCGGGAAGCCGATGTGCGGGGCGACGGCGATGATCTCGGCGTCGCGCAGGTTGCCCTCGCCCTCGGTGCCCGGCACCACCGGCACGCCGGCTTTCACCACCGTGGCTCGCGCCACCGCTTTGTCGCCCATCGCCGCGATGGCCGAAGGCTTCGGGCCGATGAAGGTGATCTCGGCCTCGGCGCAGGCCTGCGCGAAGTCCTCGCGCTCGGCGAGGAAGCCATAGCCGGGATGGATGGCGTCCACCTCGGCCTGGCGGGCCACGTCGAGCAGTTTGTCAATCCGCAGATAGCTCTCGCGCGATGGGGCCGGGCCGAGCAGGTAGGCCTCGTCGGCGTAACGCACGTGCATCGCGCCGCGATCGACCTCCGAGAAGACGGCCACCGTGCGGATGCCCAACTCCTTGCACGCGCGCAGCACCCGCACCGCGATCTCGCCGCGATTGGCGATGAGGATTTTCTTGAACATGAATTCTCCGCAGCAGCCTGATCGCTCGCATTATAACGCGGCGGTACAATGAGGGCGCTGTCTACCCCCTCCCGGCCTCCGCCACTCGAAACGCGCGAATGGGGAGGGCTGGGGAGGGGTCGCCCGGAGGCCTTATGCCTGAAGCCGTCATCATCTCTGCCGTACGCACACCGATTGGCCGGCACGGCGGCGTGTTGAAGGATGTGCGGCCCGACGATCTGGCCGCGCTGGTGCTGCGCGAAGCCGCCGCGCGCGCCTCGCTCGACCCGGCGCTAATTGATGAGGTCTACCTGGGCTGCGCGAATCAGGCGGGCGAGGACAACCGCAACGTCGCGCGGATGGCGGTGCTGCTGGCGGGCTTCCCGGTCAGCGTGCCGGGGCTGACGCTCAACCGTTTGTGTTCATCGGGCCTGGCCGCCGTGAACGCCGCGGCCCGCGCCATCAAAGCCGGTGACGCCGAGGTGTGCCTCGCCGGCGGCGTCGAGAGCATGACGCGTTCACCGTACGCGATCCCGAAGACCAACCCCGTGTGGGCGTACGGCAACGTCACCGCGTTTGACACCACCATCGGCTGGCGCTTCGTCAACCCCAACATGAAGGAGATGTATGGGATTGACTCGATGGGCGAGACGGCGGAGAACGTCGAGGAACGGTGGAGGGTGGAGGGGAGAGGGATTACACGCGCCGATCAGGACGCCTTCGCGCTGGAGAGCCACCGGCGCGCCGTGGCCGCGATCGAGTCGGGCAAGTTCGCCGAGGAGGTCGTTCCAGTCCCCGTACCACAACGCAAGGGTGAACCGATCCTCGTCAGCCGCGATGAGCACCCGCGCGCCGACACGTCGCTGGAGGCGCTGGGCAAGCTCAAGCCGGCCTTCCGCGCGGGCGGCTCGGTGACGGCCGGCAATTCGTCCGGCATCAATGACGGCGCGGCGGCGCTGGTGCTGATGAGCGACCGCAAGGCGCGCGAGTTGGGATTGAAGCCGCTGGCCCGCATCGTCTCCTCGGCCGCCGCCGGCGTGGAGCCGCGCGTCATGGGCCTCGGCCCCATCCCCGCCACGCGCAAGGCGCTTAAGCTCGCGGGCCTCAGCCTCGACGACATCCGCCTCATCGAACTCAACGAAGCCTTCGCCGTGCAGGCCCTCGCGGTGATGGGCGAGTTGGGCTTTCGGCACGAGATCACCAACGTCAACGGCGGGGCGATTGCGCTCGGCCACCCGCTCGGGTGCAGCGGCGCGCGGCTGGTATGCACGCTCGTTCACGAAATGCGCCGCCGCGCCGCGACCGAGCCGCGCCCGTACTACGGCCTGGCGACGTTGTGCGTGGGCGTTGGGCAGGGGGAAGCGACGGTGGTGGAGTGGGTGGGGAATTGAGGGAAACGAGGGAGAAGGAATTGAAGGAGTAAAGGAAAGGGCGATGGGATAGCGAACTGATGCCGGCAGCGGATGCAGGCAGCGTATGCCGGCAGCGGATGAGGAACGGATGCCGACAGCGGATGCCGGCAGTGGATGCCGGCAGCGGATGCAGGCAGCGGATGAGGAACGGATGTAACGGATAGAGGCCACCGCCGCATCCATCCGCTACATCCGTTGCCAACCTCGGTTGCCAACATCCATTGCCAATTACCCGATGAACCTCACACTCCTCCCCTCCCCCTTCTCGCTTGATCAACATCGCAAAGGCATGGGCCGCGCGCCGGAGGCGTTGCTGGCCGCCGGGCTGGTCGCCGCGCTCGAAAGTGACGGCCACACAGTGCGCGTCGCCGAGCGCAGCACCGAACTCGGTGACGGCGACCGACTGGCGCGCCTCGGCCGCAACCTCGGCCTGCTGGCCGAGGCCAGCGCCGAGGCGCGGCGCGCGGGCACGCTGCCGGTCATCCTCGGCGGGGATTGTCTGGTTTCGATTGGGGCGGTGGCGGGGCTGCGACACTCGCTGGCCGAAGACTTCGGTATTGTGTGGTTCGACGCGCACGGGGATTTCAACACACCGGAGACGACGATCAGCGGTTACCTCGGCGGGATGCCGCTGGCATGCTGTTGTGGCCGTGGGCTGGAGGAACTCCGAGCCGCGGCCCACCTCGCGCAGCCGGTGAGCGACGCCAACGTCGCGCTGTTGGGTGTGCGCGATCTCGATCCCGCCGAACGCGCGCTGCTTGACTCAACGCCCGTACGCCGCTTCGAGCCGGCGCACGTCGCGGACTTCGCGCCGCCGGTGCTTCCCACCTATTTGCATTTCGACATCGACGCGCTCGACGCCCGCTTCGCGCCCGGCGTGAACTATCCCGCGCCACACGGGCTGACGCCGCCGGCCGCCCTCGAGGCGGCGCGCAAAGTGCGGCCCCACCTCGCCGCCCTCTCGCTCACCGCCGTTGACCCGGAACTCGATCCAAACGGGCAGACTGTGCGGATGGGCGTGGAGCTTCTGAGGGGAATCCTGCGGGAATAGCCGCACCGAGCGCGAAGCCCTTCGCGTTCTGTGCCTGACTTGCGGTTAACGTTTATCGATTGGCGAAGCGGTAGCCCACGCCGCGCGAGGTGATGATGTAGTCGGGGTGCTCGGGGTCGCGCTCGATCTTCTTGCGCAAGTAGTGCACGTACAGCTTCAAACTCTCGGTGGCCTCGTTGTACTCCGGCCCCCAGGCATGCGCGATGAGTTCGCTGCGGGTGAGGACGCGGCCGGCGTTGCGCGCCAGGTGCGAGAGCAAAGAAAACTCCTTCGGCGTCAGCTCGACCGACTTACCGCGCACGAACACCTCACGCGTCAAAAAGTTGATCTGCAGATCGCCGTTGCTGAACGCCAACTCATCGGTGGCTTTGCTATCCGACGTCTGCCGGCGCAGGTGCGACTTCACCCGCGCGACCAACTCGCGATTGTCGAAGGGCTTGACGATGTAATCATCGCCGCCGATCTCCAGCCCTTTCACCACATCCTTGATCCCCGACTTGGCGGTGATGAACATGATCGGGACCTCGGTGAATTCGCGCATGCGGCGACACACTTCCCACCCATCCATCTCGGGCATCATCACATCCAGCAGCACCATATCTGGCGTTTGCTCTTGCGCCATCCGTAGCCCTTCGGAGGCCAGGGCGGTTGTGATGGTCTGAAAACCGTTATGCTGCAACAGGGTACTGACGAGCCAGCAGGTGTTCTCGTCGTCATCAATCACCAGAATCTTGTTCGCCATGATTTATCCCGATTGGAGAAGCGTTAGAAAAAGTCTAACACGGCCTCCGAACAAAGGCAACTCCAACAAACCGAAATTACTGGGAGTTTGGTCATGGTTTTCAACCAAACGTGAGTTTCTCCAGCCGAACACTCGTGCTACAATGCCGCACATGGCGCTCGAACTCAACAAGCTGATGGCCGATGTCAATGCGCTCAGTGGCAGCGCTGTGCAGCGATTGGCCGAGCAGGCCGAACGGCTGCCGGTGGCACGTGCCATCCTCAACGACATCGCCGCCGCCGATGACGCCCTGCGCCGCAAGATCCGTGCGGCCGGCAACCGCTGGGCCGGCGCCATCCCCACCGACCAGGACGTCCATCGCCCGTATCCGCTGCCGCCGCATCCCGCGCGCGCCAACGTCCTTGCCGCCGATGGCTCGCAGATTTATCCCGACCGGCACGGCGTGGCGCTGTACTACCTCGTAAACGTCGGCAGCCTGATCTTTCGACATGGTTCGGGCGAGGCCCCGATCACGCAATCGCAGCCGCAGGTGTTTTTTGAAGATGCTGATTTGTATGATGAGGACGGCGGGCAGATCTCGGCGCAGCAGATCGATGTGCTGCGCGATGTGGGCGAACTCCGCGAGTTGGCGCGGCTCGCCCAACTCGAAGCGGCCTCCGCGCCCACGCTGGCGCTGCTCGACAATGGCTTGCTGTTGTACATCTCGCTGCAGGCCCAGAACCGCTCCGAGATCGAGGCCGCCCTGCGCCCGTACCTGCACGAACTCGATGGATTGAAGGCCAGCGGCGCGGCGGTGGCCGGGGTGGTGGATCGCCCGCGCGCCTCGGGGGTGCTGCGGTTGTTGCACCTGCACACGCTCCACCTCGACGAGGTCGAGCAGCACGCCGAACGCTACAAATCGAGCCCAGCCTTCCGCCACCTCACTGATGCCATGCTCTTCAGCTTTTTGCAGCCCGGTGAACGCAGCGCGGTGTTCGAGAACGCCACGCCCGCCAACCGCGATCACTATCAGCCGCGCGGGCATTCGGTGCACTTCTTCTATCTCAACGCGGGCCGCCCCGGCAAAGACGCGCTGCTCCGCATCGAGGTGCCCGAGTGGGTGGCTCACAATCCCGACCAGCTTGATTTTGTGCACGCCGCCATCGTCGAGCAGTGCCGTGTGAGCGATGGCTTTCCATATGTGTTGATGCGCGCGCACGAGCTAGCCGTCGTCACCGTGGCCGAGCGCCGCGAACTTGAGCAACTCGTCGTCGGCGCCCTTGTCCGGCGCGGCCTGCAGCCGAGCCTGTCGCAGAAGGCGCAGGGCAAGGTGTGGACGGGGGCGGGCGGGCAGAGAAATCCGTGAAGGGCAGCCCAGCACAGGGAGAGACAATGACCATTGGCCGCCTCCTCCGCAGTTCCACCACCGGCTTTGTCTTCGGCTGTCGCGTGGCTGAGGCCGATGTGCCGCGCTTCGGCGAGTTTGTCAAAGCGCCGGCGCAGCGCGGCCAGGCCGAGGTCATCGGCCTCGTCTACGACATCATCATGGAGGGCGATGCCTTTGTGCGCCAGATGGTGGCCGCGCCCGACCTGACCGAGGAGTACGTGCAGGATATGCGCCTGAACCGCAGTGTGCCGATTGAGGTCAGCGTGCTGGCCATCGGTTACCGCAGCCACGATCAATGGGTGCAGTCGCTGCCGCCGCAGCCGCCGGTCACGCTCGACCGCATCAGCCTGGCCTCGATTGACGAAGTGGTGGAGTTCACCGCGCGCTTCGACTATCTGCGCCTGCTGCTCGACGCCTTCGACGCGCCGACCGACGAGCTCATCGCCACCTCGCTGCGCCAGGCTGCCGGGCTGCGCGCCCCGGCTGAGCGCAATCGCTTCCTGCGCGACGCGGGCCGCGAACTCGCCCGCCTGCTCAGCCGCGACCTGGCGCGTTTGGAAAACCTGCTGCGCCGGATCAAGCCGTGAAGCTATGGGGACAGTTAGCGCAAGGACGCAATGAACGGCCTCCCTTTGCGCCGTTGCCTCTTCGCGCCTTTGCGTTATATCTGCTTTGAAAATGACAGCGCCGAAGGATTGACCAATGACATCCCGCTCTGAAGACCGTGATTTCCTCCTCAACAACCGCAGCCCGCTGTTGCGCAACCGCCTGGGCCTCGTCATCGGCGGGTCGCTCTCGCAGGGATTGGATGTCAAACTCGAAGTCGAAGACCTCAGCCGCGGGGTCCCGCTCGGCAGCCGCCTCGAGGGCATCGCCGTCGGCAAATATGTCGTCATCGATGGCAGCACGCGCCAGTTCTTCTCCATCGTCACCGACATCGCCCTCGACCACACCACGCCCGACCTGCTCAAATCGCCGCCGCCCGCCGACGATGATTTCGCCAAACAAGTCTACGGCGCCGAGCTGGCGTTTGGCCGGCTGCAGGTCGCGCCGATGCTGGTCTTCGATCAGGGCGACGACAAACCCAGGCCGGTCAAAACCATCCCGACCCACTTCGCGCCGGTGTACGAGGCGACCGAGGACGACGTCAACCGCGTCTTTGGGCAGGAAGATGACGAACACTTCCACATCGGCACGCCGCTGGATATGGAGCGCGTCAAGGTCAACCTCGACCTCAAACGCTTCGTCGAGCGGTCGTCGGGCGTGTTCGGCAAGTCGGGCACCGGCAAGAGCTTCATCACCCGCACCATCCTCGGCGGCATCGTCAGGGCCGATGTGGCCTCGTGTTTGATCTTCGACATGCACAACGACTACGGCTGGAGCGTGCGCGACGAGCATGGGCGCGAGTTCAAGGGCCTGCGGCAGCTCTTCGATACGAGCAGGGTACAGGTGATCACGCTCGACCCGGAGACCTCGCGCCATCGCGGCAGCAGGACCGACGGCACGCTGCAAATCGGCTGGGATCAGATCGAGCCGGAGGATGTGGAGATGTTGCAGGACATCCTCGGCCTGAGCGATGTGCAGGTCGGCTCGCTTTACTATCTGCACCGCAAGCTGCGCAAAGGCTGGATCGCCGAGCTGCTGCGCGAGGACGACAACAACGCCATCACCGAGATCGAAGAGTCGGAGAAGATTCAGAAGGGCACGCTGCGCGCTATCCAGCGCAAGTTTGAGTTCTTCCGCCGCTTCGGCTTTATGCGCGAGACCACGCCGCCCGACGACCTGGTCGAGTACATCTTCAACGCCCTCAACCGCGGCATCAGCATCGTGCTGGAGTTTGGCGTGTACGGCAACACGCTGGCGGCATATGTGCTGGTGGCCAATTACCTCACGCGCCGCATCCACGCGAAGTATGTGGACAAGAAGAACAAGGCTGCCGGGCGACAGGGCGAGGAGCCGAAGCCGCTGATCATCACCATCGAAGAGGCGCACAAGTTCCTCGATCCCGAGATCGCCCAGCACACCATCTTCGGCAACATCGCCCGCGAGCTGCGCAAATACAACGTCACGCTGCTCATCGTCGATCAGCGCCCGAGCGGCATTGACGAGGAAGTGATGAGCCAGATCGGGACGCGCGTCACCTGTCTGCTCGACAACGAGGCCGACATCCGCGCGGTGTTCTCCGGCGTGAGCGGGGCGAACCAGTTGCGCGAGGTGCTCAGCCGTCTCGACACCCAGCAGCAGGCCCTCATCCTCGGCCACGCCGTGCCCATGCCCGTGGTCGTCAAGACGCGCGAGTACGGGCCGGAGCTTTACAAGGCGCTGGGCTTGGCCGACGAGGCGGCGGCGAAAGCGAAACGCAAGAAGGACAGCGCGGCGTTGTGGGGGGAAGAGTAGTTGTGCTAGACTCAATGTGGTCAGGCTGGAGGTATGTCATGCGAACTCTACAACTACAAACTCATGTCGGCTCCGATGGTCTCCTCAAGCTTGAGGTCCCCATTGGCCTGCGCAATATCGAACTAGAAGTGATTGTGATAGTACAGCCCCGCAAATCGGAGAATGGGGCTCAATACCGAACGCTGGAAGAGCTTGGCTGGCCGCCTGGTTTCTTTGAGCGAACCGCCGGCGCCTGGGCCGGCGAACCCATGGTGCGTGAGTCCCAGGGCACGTATGAAATCCGTGACGAGTTGGAATGACATACCTGCTCGACACAAACACTTGCATCGACTTTCTCAATCGGCGCAACTCTCGGATCGAGGCGCGGCTAACGACCGTTGCGGTGAGCGAGGTGAGTCTGTGTTCTGTCGTGAAGGCAGAACTTTACCTTGGCGCATATCGTAGTTCGCAGCGTGAGAAGAATCTCGCATTGCTGGCAGACTTCTTTCCCCGTTTGTGAGCTATTCATTTGACGACATTGCGAGCGAGGTGTATGGTCGTGTGCGCGCCGCGTTGATGAGTCAGGGACAGATCATTGGTCCAAATGACTTATTGATTGCGGCGATTGCGATTGCCAATGGTCTTACCCTCGTCACCCATAACGTACGCGAGTTCGGTCGGGTTTCTGGCCTTCAATTAGAAGATTGGGAAGCAGCATAGCGAGAACATAAAAGCCCGAGCCATAGGCCCGGGCTTTTTTGTTCACCCAAACCTCCCCGTCACATACTTCTCCGTCGTCTCGTGTTTGGGGCGGGTGAAAATCTCGCCGGTCAGGTTGTACTCCACCAACTCGCCCAGCCAGAACAGGCCGGCGATGCTGCGGCAGGCGGCATTGTGGGAGGAGGTGCACGACCGGCTCAACGCCTCGGCGTTCACGCTCTCGGGCGGGCAGCAGCAACGGCTGTGCCTGGCGCGCGTGCTGGCGCTCGAACCCGAAGTGGTGTTGCTCGACGAGCCGGCCTCCGGCCTCGACCCGATTTCGACGGCGAAGGTGGAAGAGTCATTGCAAGCCATCAAACAGGACTACACCATCGTCATCGTCCCGCACTCGGTGCAGCAGGGCGCGCGCATCGCCGACATGGCCGCGTTTTTTCTGCAGGGCGAACTGGTCGAATACGGCCCGGGCCGCGACATCTTTGTGACCCCGCACAACAAACGCACCGAGGATTACGTGACCGGGCGCTTCGGCTAAACGGCCCGGTTGGGCGTGCTTTTGACGAAACACCCGAATCCGCGTACCCTGCGGCGTCTATGACGCCGCTCACCCTCACGCCCCAACTCGCCCGCCGCCTCTTCATCCACAAGCAACGCCTGGCCGGGCCGGCGCCCGAGCCGAACGCAGCCGGCCTGCTCGACGTGGCGCGGGCGCTTCGCTGTTTGCAACTCGACCCGATCAGCGCGGTGGCGCGCAGCCATCAACTGGTGTTGTTCAGCCGCCTCGGGCCGTATGGCCTCGACCAGCTCGATCAATTGCTCTGGCGTGATCGCGCGCTGTTCGAGTACTGGGCCCACTGCGCCTCGCTCGTGCTGACCGAAGACTTCGCCCTGCATCAGGCGCGGATGCGGGCCTACCCCTCGGGCGAGGGCGTGTGGAGCACACGGGCGCGCAAGTGGATCGGCGACAACGCCAGGCTCAAACGCTACATCCTCGGCCAGATCCGGAGACGCGGGCCGCTGCTCTCGCGCGACCTGGAAGAGGCCGGCCTCCAGCCCAAGGCCTGGGTCTCCACCGGTTGGACGTCGGGCCGCAACATCAGCCGGATGCTGGATTTTCTGTGGCTGTCGGGGCAGATCATGGTGACGGCGCGCCAGGGCGGGCAGAAGGTGTGGGATTTGGCGGAGCGCGTGCTGCCCGAGTGGACGCCGCGCGAGAAGCTGCGCGAACCCGAGGTGACGCGGCGCGCCATCGAGCACTCGCTGCGCGCGCTGGGCGTAGGCGCCGAGCGGCACATCAAGTATCACTTCGTGCGCGGGCGCTATCCTCACTTCAACGAGGCGATGGCTGAGCTGACACGCGAGAAGAGGATTCGAGGCGTGGAGATCAAGGGCTGGCCCGGGCAGTGGTATCTCCACGCTGACGACGAGCCGCTGCTCGACGAATCACGCCTGGCGCCTCACGCGCCCCGCACCGCCCTCCTCTCCCCTTTCGACAACCTCATCGCCGACCGCGCCCGCACCAAGTTGATGTTCGACTTCGATTTCCGCATCGAGATCTACGTGCCGCCGGCGAAACGCAAGTACGGCTATTACGTGCTGCCCATCCTGCACGGCGATCAACTCATCGGACGGATCGACCCGCAGCTGGATCGGGAGGCCGGTTGCCTGCGGGTGAACGCCGTGTACGCGGAACCCGGCGCGCCGCGCGAGGCCGGGCCGAACGTGGCCCGCGCGGTGCAATCGCTGGCGCAGTTTCTCTCCGCCCGCGAAATCCGCTACAATCGCCGGCGCGTTCCCGTGTTCTGGAAAAAAGCGCTTCAGTAGACCGCCGACGGCGGACCACAGACCGCCGTCCGCGTCGCTCATCCTCATGCCCGACCCCATCCGCGCCCTGCACTTCGCCGACCTCCATGTGGGCATGGAGAACTACGGCAAGATCGATCCGGCCACCGGCATCTCCAGCCGCATCCGTGATTTCCTCGACCGCCTCGATGAGGTCATCGGCTACGCGGAAGCGCACGACGCCGACCTGGTGCTGTTCGCGGGCGATGCGTTCAAAACGCGCGACCCCGACCCGACGCAGCAACGCGAGTTCGCGCGCCGCATCAAACGGCTGGCCGAGCGCGCGCCGGTGCTGCTGCTCGTCGGCAACCACGATGTGCCCGGCATCGCCGCGCGCGCCACCTCGATTGACATCTTCACCACGCTCGACGTGCCCAACGTCATCGTCGGGCGCAAGCCCGGCACGCAAGTGGTGCAGACGAGGCGCGGGCCGGTCTTCCTGGCGTGGATGCCCTTCCCGGTGCGCAGCCGGATGCTGGCCAATGAAACCTACGGCTCGATCGAAGAGCTCGATCGCGCCGTGGAGAAGGCCGTGCACGGCACGCTGGCCGACTTTGCGCGGGAGGCGGCGGAGCACGACATGCCGCGCGTGCTCGCGGGCCACTTCTCGGTGGGCGGCGCGGTCTTCGGCAGCGAACGGAGCGTGATGGTGGGCCGCGACCTCCTCATCCAAAAATCCGCCCTCGCCGACCCGGCCTGGGATTACGTGGCGCTGGGGCACATCCACAAGCATCAAGACTTGACTGCCTCGGAACGAGGGCGCGGGGGTGAGGGCGAGCTGCGGGTCCCTCCCATCGTCTACTCCGGTTCGCTCGAACGCATTGACTTCGGCGAGGAGGTGGAGCCGAAGGGATTCTGCTGGCTCAACCTGCAACGCGGCGCGACGACGTGGGAGTTCGTGCGCGTGGCGGCGCGGCCCTTTCACACCTTGCGCCTCGACGCGCGCGGCGAAGCCGACCCGACCGCGCTGGTCTGTGACCGGGTCGCGGCCCGCGAGCTGACCGGCGCGGTTGTGCGCGTGACGATTGAGCTGGACGAGGGCCAGGAGCCGCTGCTGCGCAAGCGCGAGGTCGAGGCCGCCCTGACCGAAGCGGGTGTGGCCACCATCGCCGGCATCACGCTCGAGGTCGAGCGAACCGTGCGGGTGCAGGGCATCGGGGCGAACGCCGAGGCGCTGACACCGCAACAATGGCTGCACCGTTACTTTGATGCGAAGAGCAAACCGCCGGAGCGGATCGAGAAATTGATGCAGGCCGCTCAAGGATTGCTGGACGGGGACACAGCATGAGAACGTTGTGCATGATTGCGGCTCGCCCTCACCCCCGGCCCCTCTCCCAGCGGGAGGGGGGAGGGGCCTCGGAATGGTCAACCCTGACTCCCTCTCCCGGAGGGAGAGGGCAGGGATGAGGGCGAAACCTGCGCCATGATTCCTCTGCGCCTGGAACTCACCAATTTCCTCGCGTACCGCAATCCCGCGCCGCTGGATTTCACCGGGCTGCACGTGGCCGTGCTCACCGGCGAGAACGGCGCAGGCAAATCGTCGCTGCTCGATGCGCTGACGTGGGTGCTATGGGGCAAGGCCCGCGCGCGGCGCGATGATGAGCTGGTGCATCAGGGCCAGAGCGAGATGAGCGTGACCTTCACCTTCGCGCTCGGCGCGGATGTGTACCGGGTGCGACGCGCCAAGCGCGCCGGCAAAGCGACCGGCGGCGTGCTCGATCTGCAGGCGCAGGTCGAGGGCAAATGGACCTCGCTCACCGAGGCCACCATCCCCAGGACGCAGGACAAGATCACGCGCCTGCTGCGGCTGAACTACGATACCTTCGTCAACTCGGCCTACCTCCTGCAGGGTCACGCGGATGAGTTCACCGGCAAGAAGCCGGCCGAGCGCAAACAGGTGCTGGCCGACATCCTCGGCCTGCAGGCGTGGGACGACTACGCCGACCGCGCGAAGGAGAAAATCAAAGCCTTCGACCAGCAACTGGCCGAGTTGGAGGGCCGACTGGTCGAGATCGAAAACGAGTTGGCCCGGCGTGACGACTACGAGCGCGAGCTGGGCGAGGCCAGGACGCGCGTGATCGAAGTGGCCGAGCGCCTGCGGACGGCGGAGGGGGAGTGGGCGGGGATCGAGGCGGCGCGGCAGGCGCTGCTGACGCTGACCCGGCAGGCGGAGGACCTGGCGCGGCGGGTGCGAGGGGCGGAGGCTGAACTGGCGACGCTGGAGGCCGACCTGCGCGAGGCCCAGGCGCGCGCGGACGCGGCGACACTGGCGCATGACCTGCGCACGACCGAGCGCCGGCTGGCGCAACTGGAGGAGGTCGAAGGCGAGCGCGAGCGAACGGCCGAGGCGCGGCGCGTGACGGGCGAGCTGGCGGCGCAACTGCGCGGGCAAAACGACTCGGCCCAGGCCGAAGGCGAGGCGCTGAAGAAACGCATCGAGAGCGTGAGCGCGGAGGCCAACCAGGCCAAGAAGCGCCTGCACGAGTCGCTGCGCGGCGAGGTCGGCAGACTCGAACAGCGCGTCGCCAACCTGCGCAGCGCCACCGAGGCGGTGTGCCCGACGTGCGGGCAGCCGCTCACCGAGCCGCAACGCGCCGACCTCATCGAGCAACTGCTGGCCGAGGCCGAGGCGCGCACCACCCAATCCAAAGCCGAAGAGCACGCGCTCGAATCCCGCCTCAGCCAGACTCTGGCCGAACTCAACGCCGAGGTCGAGGCGCGGCGCGACCTCTATCGCCAAAACCAGCTGCAATTGAAAACGCTGGGCGATGAGCAGGCGCGGATGGAACGCGACCTGCAGGCCTTCGCGCTGGAGTTACGCGACCAGCCGGCGCTGGCCGGGCGGCTGGGCGAGTTGCGGGCCGCGCTCGACCAGGCCGGCGCCGCGCAGGAAAAGATCGCCGAGCTGTTGAAGCGGCGCGACCGCTGGGCCAAAGCGCGCGATGAGGATGCGCGGACACAGACGCAGGTGGAGGCCGAGGCCGCGCAGCACCGCGCGGTGTTGCAGACCGCCGATGCAAAGCAACGCACGCTCGACGCGCTGCGACAAGAGGATACGCTGGCCAAAGCGCGGCTGGGCGCGGCGGAACAGAAGCTACGGGCCCTCGACACGCTGGCCCGGCAACGCGAAGCGCGCCGCGCCGAACGGCTGACGCTGGCCGAGGCCAGGGGACTGCACGAGGAGTTGCGCGAAGCGTTCGGCAAGCGCGGTGTGCCGGCCATGATCATCGAGACCGCCGTGCCCGAGATCGAGGCGGAGGCCAACCGTTTGTTGGGCCGCATCACCGACGGGCGCATGGCGTTGCGTTTCAAATTGCAGAAGGAGACCCAGGCCGGCGACGTGCGTGAGACGCTCGACATCGAGATCGCCGATGAGTTGGGCACACGGGCGTATGAAATGTACTCGGGAGGGGAGGCATTTCGGGTCAACTTCGCCATCCGCATCGCGCTCAGCCAGTTGCTGGCGCGGCGGGCCGGCACGCAATTGCACACGCTCATCATTGACGAGGGCTTCGGCGTGCTCGATGCGGCGGGCCGCGAACGGCTGGTGGAGGCCATCAACGCCGTGCAGGATGACTTCGACCGCATCCTGGTGGTCACGCACATCGCCGAACTCAAGGATGCTTTCCCCGCGCGCATCGAGGTGACCAAAGGGCCGAATGGGTCGGAGATCACGGTGCAGTAACCAGTAGACAGACAACAGTAGCCAATAACCAGTTTGAAGTGAAAGTCCGTTCTGAGGGCCAACCGTTTGCCGTTGACTGCCCTATATTCACAAAACTATGCCGCGTCAAATCCTGAACGAACCGACCGAAGTCGAGGCGCGATTTAGCCCGGATGGCGCGGTGCGCGTGCTGGCCTTCCGCTGGAAAAACCGCCGCTGGCCGGTGGTGAGCCAGGGCCGCCAATCTACCAAGGACGGGCGGCTGCACACCCTGGTGATGACGACGCGCGACCGCGTGTACGAGCTGGCCTACGACCCCGCCACGCAGCAATGGTCGGTGGTCATGGCGTCGGAAGACCGCCTGGTGGGGTAGAGGCCACGAATGAACACGCATCGCCTGTTGATCAAAAACGTTGACGCCGTCACCCTCGACGCGGCGGGCACGGTGCGGCTCGCAAGCAATATCGGCGTTGAGGGCAAACACATCGCCTTCGTCGGCGACGTGCCGCCGGGCTGGCAAGCCGAAGAAATCATTGATGGGTATAACCATGTGGCGGTGCCCGGCTTCTTCAACGCGCACTGTCACGCGGCCATGACGTTCGAGCGCGGCTGGGCCGAAGACCTGCCGCTCGACCGCTGGTTCAACGAACGCATCTGGGTCGCCGAGTCGGCGCTGACCGGCGACGATGTGTATTGGGGCGCGGCGCTGGCCGCGTGCGAGATGATCCGTTCAGGCTGCGTGGGTTTCAACGACCATTACTTCTACATGGATCGCGTGGCCGAGGTCGTCGAGCAATCGGGCATGAAGGCGACGCTGACGTGGTGCCAGTTCGGCATCGGGGCGGAGAAAGAAGTGGGCGCGACGCTGGGCGACACGCTGGCCTTTGTGGACCGCTGGCAGGGGCAGGCCGGTGGCCGGCTGCGCGCGGTGCTCGGCCCGCACTCCCCCTACGTCTGCCCGCCCGCCTTCCTCCGCGAGGTCAGCGCGCTGGCCCGCGAGCATCACCTCCCGCTGCACATCCACCTGGCCGAGTCACCGGAGCAAATGGCGAACTCTCTCGCGCAGCACGGGCGCACGCCGACGGCCCACCTCGAAGCGTGCGGGGTCTTCGACGTGCCGTGCGTGGCCGCGCACGCGCTCTACCTCACCGATGACGACATCGCTATACTGGCGCGGCGCGGGGTGAGCGTCGCGCACTGCCCGATCACGTACATGAAGATGGGGATGGGCCTCGGGGTGGACAGCCTCGCGCGGGTGATGGGGGCGGGCGTCAACGTCGCGCTCGGCACCGATGGCCCCGGCTCGAACAGCGACATGGACATGAAGGCCGTCATCCGTTTTGCTCCGCTGCTGGCGAAGTATCACACCCGCGACGCGGAGACGTTGCCGGGGGATGTGCCGCTGCGGATGGCGACGGCCAACGGCGCGCGGGCGATGGGCTTTGCGGAGTCGGGCTCGCTCGAGGCGGGCCGCGCCGCCGACATCGCGCTGTTCGATTTCGACCAGCCGCACCTCTACCCGCGCCACAACCTGGTCGCCAACCTCGTGCACGCGGCGCGCGGCGGCGATGTCACACACATGATTGTGGATGGCCGGCTAATCTACCGCGACCGCGAGTTGGTGATGCTGGATGAGGAGAAGATCAAAGCCGAGGCCGAGCGGCACGCCAAACGCATGGTCAACCAGAACATGCGCAGCGTGCGCGAGTACAATGTCTGAGCCGAGAATGGTGCCGTGTGGCGTTGGCGTTTGGGAGTACGATACGTTGGTGGTGTTGGGGCGGTGGGTGAATAGCATAGAGGAACGTAAGTGATACATGCAAACAGGCCGGCTATATGCCGTCTTGCAGTTGTCCGATCCGAGAGAGGCTATCGAACCCGTTTCAGTGATGAAGCGACAACTTCAAAGGCCTTCTGATTGGGCGCGAAAATCGTGACATACGTGCCGTCGAGTAAAGCGCTGCCGCGGAAAGGCCCAAACATAGTCGTAGTCTCCCACTTTGTTCCGTTGATTTGAATCACATTCGACTCGACCAAAGAGGGAATTTGATCGGTCCGCGTCTGATTCAGAACAACCGAGTCGGGGGGCAACCCAGAGATGACTTGCACTTCGCTAGCATCACCACGATAGATCATGTAATAACCATCGCTCGCCAACCCATCGCTTGATGAAAAACGCCTAAATTCCGCAATCAATTCACCGACGCTCGCTGTGGTCTCATACACCGCATACTCCAGAGCCGGATCGATCCTGTTTGCTGCAAAATACTCCTCTCGATTGACATCAGTAGGTAAGTCTATCTGAAAGGCATCCTTCGGTACCTGCGAGCGAGGAATATACTCCAATACTGAATATTTAGTCTCGACAATTTGTGCTGATTGACCGGGTTGCGCGGCTTCCTCACGCAGTGCCAAGCCTGTTTCACTGTCCAAATAAGCACTTATCGTAGTATCGTCCATAGGCATCTGGACAACTGTGGCCGGTTGTCCATTGATGTGTTCAGAGGCTACAGTTCGCGCCAAGCCACGTTCGGTCGCAGTCCGGTAAGACAGCACTTGCTCACGGATATAGGTGGACTGGGCCACATCATGACGGATAACAGCGAAGTTGGCGTCAATCGTATAACTAACATAGGTATCTCCTAATTGCGACGTAATGTGCCGCACTTTGCCATCAGCTGAGGAAACGACAACTTTGCCCTCGTTGCTAGCCAGGTCCAACCAAACCTCCAACAATTCCGTAGCCCTATTGCCGGTCTTCTCAGCCTGAAAGTGTAGCACTTGATCGTTTGGCAGAGCGCCAAAGGGGGAATTGGCTCGGCTCACCTGGATTCCGAGCCATATCACTACACCTAAAAGCAATGTGCCCAGAGCGATACTTCGAAGAAGGTGCCTTTTGAAGAACATGGGTGCCCTAAACATATCAGCCTCCTTGCACGTGAGATGAATTAACTTACTTCACCTGTTCGCTACGGAACGTTGATGTACTTGGCCCATCCATCACCGGCAATCCACCAGCCATTACACTGTTGAACTGCCGCGTTATTTCCCATCCACTGCCATCCCCATGAGTGAGTGCCACTCATGCCGGATACAATGTGATCCCGCCCCCCATTAAACGTGTCCGCGATGTGTGTACACCAAGTCCATAAGTCGCGATGAGCAGGGCCCATTGTGTAAGTGCCCCAGAAAGAACCCCCACTGTCCATGCTCTGGTTATAGCGCTGGTGCCACCGCTGAGATGCAAATAAATTACCGTCAGCTCGTTGGTCTTGCTGTACCTCCATCACGCCGTGATCCTTAAACCATAACGGACCCCCACTGGAATGACTCCAATTAAAATGATAGCTTATCTCCCACAAGACTGTACTTTCCCACGCGTTGTTCATGAAAATGACATTTACTGGGTCTTTGATGGCGCAGTTGCCGCCACTACCATTGCACCCGTAAATCCATGGATCGGGGCCAAAGTGTGCATCTGCCGATTTGACTTGAATTGCCAGGGTGCTTAATAGAAAGGCTGCAATAGTGAGAAGACGAACAACTCTATGCATTGTGAAGGGGTTCATGTTCTTATTGAGCATGTGGCTTTCTCCCGGGCCATCAATCTGGTTTGCTATCGTTCGTAAGAACGTGTTGTGGAAACGCACTGATGACCGTATTCCAATCTCGTTGCCGATGCAAGAGTCTAAAGCCCCAATTTCCTCCCAACCTTGCTGCCTTAACTGTTATTACGACGACTCGCGAGTCCATGCTCCCATGCCCAACGTGCTACTTGCACGCGGTTGTCCACTCCCAGCTTTTCCATGATCGTGCTGACATGCCTTTTGACCGTCTTCTCACTGACTACCAATCGTTGCGCGATAGCGGGATTGGTCAGCCCGTCGGCGATCAACAGCAGGATTTCACGTTCTCGCGTGGTGAATGACGCCAACGCCCTTGCCATCCAAGTCTCCACCGCATGTTGCAGGGCAGCTTCCAAATTCTCCGAAAGGGCGGTCGCGCCGCCGTCTCGGGCCAAAAACCGCAGCGCGCCAGCGTGCGTAGCACGCTGGCGCGCTATGTCAGTGGTCGCCGAAGTGACGAGCGCAAGGATCGGCGCCTGGGGATAAGCGCGCATCAGGTCAGCCCAGCGCTCTCGCTCCATTGCATTGGGCGTCTCCAAATCCACCAACATTAAGGCAGCCTGCGCCGTGAGACAACACCGGGCTGCACTCTCCAAAGTCTGGCAGTGCCCGGCCAGTACGTATTCAGTGTGATCGGTCAACCATGCAGTAATTTGATGGGCAAGTGCTTCATCCCCGCTGATCAATAGGATTGCATGGGTTGGCATAACTCATCGCCATCCTTCTGTCCTTTTGACATGCTCACACTACTACATCAATGAACGCAGTGTCAACGCGGATCGGCCCGCGATTTATTGGGCAGATGTAGAACGAGGTTACGGGTTGGCGTTCGCGGCAACGGCGAACGACCACGTGACCGGGTTCGGCAGGCCATTGACCCGGACGGAGACGGTGTACGTCGCGCCCTGCGTCAGCGGTTGTTTGGGGATGATGACGACGGCGTCGCGCGTCGTCAGGAGCAATCGGCCCAGCGTGGTCTGGGCGCTGTCGGCGCCAGTGTAATTCGATTCGTTGAAGGCGCAGTGCTCGAGCGGCGAGCTGTTGAGGGTGAGGGTGGTGGGGTTCGAGGGGAAGCTGATGGCGTTGCTCCCATCGCCGAACTGCACGAGGATGGGCAGCCCGGCGTTGCCCCCACAACCGGTGTGGGCGAGAGGGTCGGGATAATCCACGGTCGTGGTGAAGATCGTGCGCAGGTTCACCGTCTGCCCGTTGCCCGGCCACATCACCGGATAGATCACTCCAGCGGGTGCGCCGTTCACCTGCCCGCGCGCCACATCCAGCACCGTCGCCATCAGGATGCCGCCGTCGGCCTCGCGATAACTTCCTATCCCCGTAGACCGCAACTCCGCATCCAAAATGCTCAGGGCCTGAAACGGCGTCCGCATCCAGTAATCCACTGCCTGATCGTCCGTCACATTAATATCCTGCGCGCCGAAGAGCAGGCTGTTCGAGGCGGCGGCGTTGCCCTCGGTCGTGAACCACGGCGAGCCGGTGTCTTCGTAATTCGTGCCCTGATCGGTCTTGACGATGTAGCGCGCGTGTTTGAACGCGCCGTCGCTCCACTCGGCGCTTTCGGTCAGGCCGGGGAGTTGGCCGAGGCTGCGATAGTAGTTGACCCGGGCCAGCCGGGTGTTGAAGTCGCGGGCGATCAGCGGCAAGTACACGCTGCTGCCGGATTGGGCGCGGCTGACCGAGGTGGTCGGCGCGGGAGCGCCGAAGACGAGCCAGGCAAACAAGCTCATGCCCAGCGCGAAGGGGAGATAGCGACGATAGAGTGACATCAATGCTGGCGTTTCAAGAATCGTGCCAGCATTATAAAACGTTGGCGGGTTGAAGGCTCCCGTGTCTGAGCCTTCAGCCCGCCAACGCGAAACCCGCAACCGAACTATCCTGAGCGGGGCCGTTCGGCCAGCGTGACCTCGACGGTCAGCGTCTCGTTCCCGCGCTGCACCTTCACCGGGATGGTCTCGCCGGGTTTGAACGACATGAGCACGTTGATGAAGCGGTGGTCGGCGTCGAGCGCGATGTCGCCCATCTGGGTGATGATGTCGCCGGGCTGCAAGCCGGCCTGGGCTGCCGGGCTGCCGCTGCCGACGCTTTGCAGGTAAATCCCCCATTCCACCGGCAGCGTGTTGTAACGCGCCAGCTGCGGCGTGATCGCCGTCCACTCCACGCCGAGGTACGGGCGGGCGACGAAGCCGTTGGCGATGATTTGATCACTGAGGGCCTTGACGGTGTTCGAGGCGATGGCGAAACCGAGGCCCTCCGCCTGATTGCCGCTGAGGCCGCCGCCGCGCACCACCAGGGTGTTGATGCCGATGACCTGCCCGGCCAGGTTGACGAGCGGGCCGCCGGAGTTGCCGTTATTGATGGCCGCATCCGTCTGCAACAAATCCTCCATGCGATAGCCCGAGTCGGTCTCGATGGAGCGCCCGGTGGCGCTGATGACGCCGGCGGTGACGGTGTTGCGGAAGTCGCCCAGCGGCGAGCCGATGGCGATGACGGTCTCGCCCGGTTGCAGCGCGTCGCTGTCGCCGAGCGCCGCCCAGCCGGGCACCTCGCCTTCCACCTTGAGCACGGCCACATCGGTGAACGGGGCGTCGGCGCCGATGAGCCTGGCCTCGACCGTTTGCCCATCGCGGAAGATAACGCGATAACGCCGCCCGCCCTCGACCACGTGGTTGTTGGTGATGATGTACCCATCCGCCGAGATGATGACGCCGGAGCCGGAGCCCAGGCCAACGTTCTCAACCGTCACGACCGCCGGCCCGACCCTGGCCACGGCCTCCTGCACTGCGCTGTTGATGTCCACGGTCAGCGATTGGGGCGCGGCCTGGGTGACCGGCTGGGCCACCGCTTGGGCGACGGGCGCGGGCGGGGCCGCGTTGAGCCGGTCTTGCACCGCCCAATACACCGCGCCGCCGCCGGCCACCGCGCCGACGACGCCCGCCGCCCCGACCGCCACAATGAGTCCACCAATCAGAACGATGCGACGAAAAGTCATGGACGAGTCTCCTGTCATTGCAATCCCTCAGGGTTTCGAACAGCCCGTATTTTGCCCCCGCAGCTTAATCCGGCCTGAGGCGTGATTTGGCATTGGATAAGAACCCGACTTGCAGGGCATGTGCAATGTCCAAACTATGCCGACATTTCGCCCTCACCCGCGACAGCTTCGGCGCGTTGCACCGAAGCTGTCGCCGCCCTCTCCCGCTGGGAGAGGGAGTGGATCGCACCAGTGGACCGCCACTCCCAATTGTCAGGGCCGGCTCCCCTTCTCCCAGCGGGAGAGTCGCTGCGCTTACGGGGCCGGGGGATGAGGGCGGACTCGGCGACTTTGCACATGCCCTGACCCGACTTGTACGCGTGCTTCTCACCCGCGCAATTCACTGTAGAATTGGGGCACAATCGCCCGCCCTCAGAGGAGATGGCTATGACCCAGCAACCGTGGCTCGCGCACTACGACGCAGGTGTTCCCCAATCTGTTGGCAGTATCCCCAACAAGCCGTTGTATTCCATCCTCGAAGCCACCGCCGCGAAGTATCCGGCCAAGCCGTGCACGATCTTCAAAGGCCGCTCGGTCACCTTTCAGGAGATGAATGAACTGACCGACCGGTTCGCCGCCGGGCTGGCGAGCATGGGCATCAAGAAAGGCGACCGTGTCGGGCTGTTCATCCCCAACACGCCGCAATTCGTCATCGCCTTCTTCGGCATCCTCAAGGCGGGCGGCATCGTCGTCGCCACCAATCCGCTCTACACCCCGCGGGAGATGGAGCATCAGTTCAACGACTCGGGCATCGAGACGATGGTGGTGATGAGCAATTTCTACGGGCGGGTGAAGGAAGTGCAGCCCAAGACCAGGCTCAAGCGGCTGATCGTCACCAACATCAAAGAGCAACTGCCGCCGGTACTGGCGCTGCTGTTCACGCTGGCCAAGGAAAAGAAGGACGGCCACCGCGTGGAGCTGGGGGCCGGCGATGTGTGGATGAAGGATCTGCTCGCCCGGCACACCCCGGCGCAGCGTCCCAGGCTGGAGATCGCCGGCGACGACATCGCGCTGTTTCAATACTCCGGCGGCACCACCGGCCTGTCGAAGGCCGCCATCGCCGCGCACAGCAACATCCTGGCGAACATGCTGCAGATCGGCGCGTGGCTACACGCCTTCCGCGAGGGCGGCGAACGCACGCTCATGGCCATCCCGCTCTATCACGTCTACGGCATGATCGGCGGCATGGCGCTCAGCATCCACAAAGGCGCGGTGCAGATCATGGTGCCGAACCCGCGCGACCTCAAAGACGTGCTCGAGAACATCGACAAGTATCAGCCCACGTATTTCCCGGCGGTGCCGGCGCTGTACAACGCGCTCAATAATCATGCCGATGTCAAGGCCGGCAAGTATGCGCTCGGCTCCATCCGCTATTGCGTCTCCGGTTCGGCCCCATTGCTGCTCGAGACCAAGCAGACGTTCGAGAAGCTGACCGGCGGGCGCGTGTTCGAGGCCTACGGCTTGTCGGAAGCGCCGACCTGCACGCACGGCAACCCGCTGACCGGCGTGCAGAAGGAAGGCTCGATCGGGATGCCGATGCCGGATACCGAGTGCCAGATCATCTCGCTCGAAGACGGCGTAACCGCGATGCCGACGGGGCAGGACGGCGAGCTGATCATCCGCGGGCCGCAGGTCTTCAGGGGTTACTGGAACATGCCGACCGAGACGCAGAACACGTTGCGCGAACTGAACGACGGCGGCGGGCCGTGGCTGTTCACCGGCGACATCGCCCGGATGGATGAGGACGGCTACTTCTATATCGTCGATCGCAAGAAAGAACTGATCAAGCCGGGCGGCTTTCAGGTGTGGCCGCGCGAGGTCGAGGAAGTCATCATCCAGCACCCGAAGGTGAAAGAGGTGGGGGTGGCCGGCGTGCCGGATGCGAGCAGCGGCGAGGCGGTGAAGGCGTGGGTGGTGCTGAAGGACGGCGAGACCCTCACCGAGGCCGAGTTGCGCGAGTTCTGCAAGCAGCAACTGGCGGGCTACAAAGTTCCCAAGCACGTCGAGTTTCGCGGTGAACTGCCGCGCACGCCCGGCGTCGGCAAGCTGTTGCGCCGCGAGCTGGTACGCGAACACAAGGAGAAGATGGCGGCCAGGTAGCCGAGGGCGGATGGCAAATTGAAAACGCCCGTTGCGAAATGCAGCGGGCGTTCTGTTTTCGGGTGACGGCGTCAACTCGAAACCGGGGAATTACTCAAGCGGCGCCAGCTCCGTCGTCGTCGCCCGCGACTTGGCGCGCCCGAGGTCTTTGGCATACTGCACCGAGCCGGGCGTGGTGTACTTCGCGCGATACGCGCGGCTCACCGCATCCTTCAGCCGTTCGCTGCGGGTGCGCACCGCCCGCACCCGAATCTGCCGCTCACCGACCTGGATCGCACCGACCGGCTCCTCGAGAAAGGCCCGATACCAACTGCGCGGCTTGAGGCTCCACGAACGCACGAAGACCCGGTTCTCCACCACCACCGCCCAGATGCCGATGAAGCGGTGCGGCCCGTGCCCGCGCGCAGACCGATGAGGTGGCTGGCGCGGATGGCCTCGAGGATGGCGGCGGGGAAGCGGGCGGGCGATTTCATGCACCGTTCTCCAATCGCGCCAGCAACTCCGGCAGCAGGCCGATGTGTGCGATTTCGTGGAAGCCCGGCTGGTCGCGGGCCGGCAGTTCGGCGGCCTCGTGCGCCCAGGTAAGCGGGTAGGGGATGTAGACCGCCGTTGCCCCCAGCGCCAGCACCGGCAGGATGTCGGAGCGCAGCGAGTTGCCGATCATCATAAACCGCTCGGCGGCGAGGCCGTGCCTCCCCAACAGCGCGGCGTAGCTGTCGCGGCTCTTGTCGCTGACGATCTCGACGCGCTGAAAGTGCGCGGCCACTCCGGAGCGCGCGATCTTCTGTTCTTGATCGCGCAGGTCACCCTTGGTGATGATCATCAGCGGATAGCGGTCGGCGAGAGCGGGCAGGGTGGCCGCGACATGGTCGAGTAATTCCACATCCGCACTCAACATGTCTTTCGCCATCGTGATAATCGCTTGGATGTCGGCCCCGGAGATGCGGCCCTCGGTCAGTTCGAGGGCGGTCTCGATCATCGAGAGCGCGAAGGCCTTGATGCCATAGCCAAAGTGCCCGAGGTTGCGCATCTCGGTTTCGTACAGCCGGGCCTCGACCCACTCGCGGTCGTGATAGTGGCTGAGCAATTGCCTGAACCGTTCCTGCGCGCCGACGTACAGCCGCTCGGTGTGCCAGAGCGTGTCGTCAGCGTCGAAGGCGAGGATGTCGAAGCGGGGCATGGGTTCTCCGGGAGGAACGAATTTTTTCTGTGGACGGCGTTCGACGCTACGGCTGTCTCGGGCTGAATACCAGTCCAACACGCGCAAGGCACGCCGCGTATCCCACCGGCTCGGTTGGCCCTCGCCGTCATCCATCTCGACCGGCATTTCGCCGGGGCACCGCACCTCCAGAGGCCACCGGCCTTCGCCATCGCGCTTTGACTCGACCAGGGCAATCGCCCCGGCCGTGCGCTCATCGGGTGTGACGCCGGCTCATTCACCGATCGCGGCGGCGGAGCTTGCCCTTTTGGTGGATTGGTCGCCATTTGCTGTTCCCCTCACCCCACGCCAAAGAAGCGGCGGATACGGGCGAGCAGGTCGGAGTCGGCGCGGTCGGTCTTGGCGGGCAGCGGGCCGGTCCTGGCCACGGCGGCCTCCACGTTGCGGGTGCGCTTCATCAGCGCCAGCGAAAACGCCTCGGCGATGCGGCCATCGGCGGCGATGACGGGCGACATGCCGGCCTTGCTCACTACCACTACCTCGGTCTCCGCCTCGGCAATCACCGACGCCGAGCGCGGCTCGCCCGTCAGCAGGCTCATCTCACCGAAGAACTGATCGTGCTCGAGATGGTCGAGGGTGAGCGTCTGTCCATCCTCCAGTTGCCGCTCGATGCGCACCCGGCCATGCGTGATGACGAACAGCGAGTCGCCGTCATCGCCCTGGCGCACCAAACGCTCGCCGGTTGCGTAGCGCTGGCGCGCGGCGGTCTCGGCCAGTTGCTCGATCTGCGCGTCGCTGAGCGGCGCAAGGATGGGGAGCGGCCTCAGCGCGCGGGCGACCTCAGCGCGCTGCCGGGCGTGGGCCCGCGCCTCGTGATCGTCGCTCAGCATCTTCACCGCCACATCGCGCTGCGGGAAGGGGATGGTCATGTGCGCGCGCTTGAGCGCGTACCACACGCGCGTCATCACCTCGTCGTGGATCTCAATGGCCCGGGTGTAGTCGGTGATCCAGTAACGCAGGTCGTACTGCACTGCAAAATCGCCGTAGCCGGCCACCACGGCCTGCGGGGCCGGCTCGGCGCACACCCCGCGCGCCTCGGCCATCGCGCCGATGAGCACGGCCTTCACCTGCTCGGGCGGGTGGGCATAGGCCACGCCGACGGCGGCGTGCATGCGCTGCAGCGGCACGGGCCGCGAGTAGTTGATGATGTGCTGTTTGGCGACGTTGCCGTTGGGGATGAAGATGTTGTGATTGTCGCGGGTGCGCAGGGTGACGGCCCGCCAGCTCATTTGCGTCACCTGCCCTTCTTCGTCGCTCACCCGCACCCAATCCCCCACGGTGAACGGCTGCTCGAGTTGCAGCGCCAGCCCGGTGATGACGTTGCCGAGCGTATCCTGCAACGCCAGACCGATGACGGCCGAGAGCACAGTGGAGGTGAAGAGCAGCCCGCTCAAATCCTGCACGCCGAAGACCCCGCGCAGCAGCCCCAGCGCCACCGCCAGCAGCATCACGAAGTTGAAGATATCCACCAGCAGCCGCGGCACGGCGATGTGCCGGCGTTGGGCCATCACGTAATCCCACGCCACCCAATCGAAGAGTTGCAGCAGTGTGTTGGCACCGAGCAGGATGCTCAGGCTGAGGAGGACGCGCAGGCTGAGGGAGTCAGCGGCGAGCCAGCCGGCGCCGCGCACCGTCAGATACGCCCCCAGGCCGAGCATCGTCAGCAGCGCGGAGACGCGCACCCGTTGGGCAAGTTTGTTGCGGCGGAAGAGCCACAACACCAGCGCCACGGCCAGGCCGAGGCCGATCGAGGCGGTGAGGTTGGACCAAAACTCCGGGGTGAGCGCCATGCCGCGCGGAGTGTGCCACAGGTTTCGGAGAAAGAAAAGACTCGAGGCGGATGGTGGATGATTTAACGCCATGGCGCAAGGGCGCAAGGCCAATCCCTGCCTCCCCGCCGACTGGCATTCCCGGCGGCCTTCTCAAAATAAAAAGGCCCGCCGTGATGGGCGAGCCTTTCTTTGTTCTGAGGCTGATCCGTTATGCCGGTGAAGGCGCGGGAGCGGCGGGCGGCAGCGTGGGCGCGGCCGGGGAGGGCGCCGGCGCGCCCGGCGCGGCCGGCAGTGGGCGCTGCTTCTTGCCCACCGGCGACGGGAAGAGGCGGTTGAACTCCGCCGCATCAATCGTCTCGATCTCGATCAACCGGCCGGCGATGGCGTCCAGCTTGTCGCGATATTGCGTGAGGATGGAGCGGGCGCGTTCGTAGGCGGCGCTCACCAGGTTGCGCACCTCGCCGTCGATCTCCTGCGCCACCGCGTCGGAGTAATCGCGCTGCTCGGAGATTTCGCGGCCAAGGAAGACCAGCTCTTCCTTCTGGCCGTAAACCATCGGGCCCATCTTCTCGCTCATGCCCCAGCGCGTCACCATCGAGCGCGAAATCTTGGTCACGCGTTCCATGTCGTTGCTCGCGCCGGTGGTGATGTCGCCGAAGACGATCTCCTCGGCGGCGCGGCCACCGAGCAACCCGGCCAGATCGGCCAGGAACTTGCGCTTGGTCGACAGCGAGCGATCCTCATCGGGCAGCGAGAGCGTGTAGCCACCCGCCATGCCGCGGGCGATGATGCTGACCTTGTGCACCGGGTCGGATTCGGACAGGGCGTGCATCACCACGGCGTGGCCGGCTTCGTGATAGGCGATGACGCGCTTCTCCTCCTCGGAGATCAACCGGCTCTTGCGCTCCGGCCCGGCGATGACGCGCTCGATCGCCTCTTCGAATTCCTTGTGGCCGATGGCCTTCTTGTTGCGCCGCGCGGCCAGGATGGCGGCCTCGTTGACCATGTTCTCCAGATCGGCGCCCACAAAGCCCGGGGTAGATTTGGCGAGGACGGCGGCATCCACGTCGGAGGCCAGCGGCTTGCCGCGCACATGCACCTTGATGATCGCCTCGCGGCCCTTCATATCCGGCCGGTCGAGCACCACGCGCCGGTCGAAGCGGCCGGGGCGCATCAGCGCCGGGTCGAGGATGTCGGGGCGATTGGTGGCGGCGATGACGATGATGTTGGTATCGGTGTCGAAGCCGTCCATCTCGACCAGGATTTGATTGAGCGTTTGCTCGCGCTCGTCGTGGCTGCCGCCGAGGCCCGCGCCGCGATGGCGGCCCACCGCGTCAATCTCATCCACAAAGATGATGCACGGGGAGTGCCGCTTGGCCTGATCGAACAGATCGCGCACGCGGCTGGCGCCGACGCCGACGAACATCTCCACAAATTCGGAGCCGGAGATGCTGAAGAACGGCACCCCCGCCTCACCGGCCACCGCCTTCGAGAGCAAGGTCTTGCCGGTGCCGGGATGGCCGACGAGCAGCACGCCTTTCGGGATGCGGGCGCCGAGGGCGATGAACTTATCCGGCTCCTTGAGGAATTCCACGATCTCGCGTAGTTCTTCCTTTGACTCCTCGATGCCGGCCACGTCCTCAAACGTCACCGTCGGGTGGTCGCCGTTGAACATGCGCGCGCGGCTCTTGCCGAACGACATGGCCTGGTTGTTGCTGCCCTGCGCCTGGCGCAGCATGAAATAAATGACGCCGACGACGAGCACCGCCGGGAGCATGTAGCCGAGGAAGGTCAGGATACCGCCGAGTTGCGACGGCTCTTCGACCTGATAACTCGGGATGGCGGCCAACTGCTCGGGCGTGACGTTAAAATCGCGCAACTGCGCCGAGGCCGTCTCGCCCGGCTCGATGCGGGCGATGACGTCTTTGCCGTTCTCCTTGAGTTTGATCTTGATGGTGTTCTCGTCCACCGTGATCTTCGACACTTCGCCGTTGCGAATGTGGGCCGCGAGATCGGGCAGGTCGATGACTTCGGCCTGGGTGGGACGTTGGAATTGGAAGAGCAGGACGACGATCGCGACAATGATCAGGATGTACACGAGCGCGCTTCGAATGCGAGCAGAGTTCACGGTTTACCTCCTACAGCGGAACATCGGGGAAGAAGCTGTACGGTGAGAAGATTATACCATCCGGGTTGTGTGACTCTGCGCCACCGGAATGGATAGTTTTAGTGAGCGTTTCATTAGCCGCGGCCGAGGAGTTGGATGGTCGAGCAGCGGTCGTGTCGTTCGACGACACGCTGATGAGGCTACCCGACTGCAGGCCTAACGCGTATAGGTGAGGATGACCCAAAGCCACAACGGCACGAGGCCGGCGACGGCGAGGAAGGCCACAAAGCTGAGGGCCAGCGCGATCCAATCGAGGCCCGGTTCGTCCGCCATCCCCGCTACCGGGGCGGCGGCCTCGGTTTGCGCGAGGGCCGGCTGCAGAGCGGGATTGGGGATCGTCGGCGCGGCCGGGGCAGCCGCGGGCGCGGGGCGCGGCGGCGTCGTACCCGAGGCGGCCAGCGGCGCCGTCATCCCATCACCCTGTTGGCGATACGACAGCAGGATGCGGCCCAGTTGGTCGGCGGTGCGGTAACGGGCCGACGGCTCCTTGGCCAGCACTTTGTGGATGATGCGCTCCAGCGCCTCGGGCACCTGCGGGTTGAACATCGAGAGCAGCGGCGGCTCCTCGCGCAGGTGCATCATCGCCAGCGCCTGCTGCGTGGAGGCCACGAACGGCAAGCGACCCGCCAGCATCTCGAACATCACCACGCCAATCGAGTACACATCCGAGGCGGGGGTGGGGTGCTCGCCGGCGGCCTGTTCGGGCGAGTAATACTGCGGGCTGCCCCAGACCACATCCGTCATCTCACCCGGGCGGATGGTGGACAGCGCGCGCGCGATGCCGAAGTCGGTGATCTTCACCCGCCCATCGTCGGTGATGAGGAGGTTCTGCGGCTTGATGTCGCAGTGCACCAGCCCGGCGCGGTGCGCGTATCCCACCCCGGCGCACGTCTGCACCGCGAAATCCACCGCGCGCTCCACCGGGAAGGGGCCGTCATCCTTGATGAGGCTCTTGAGGTCTTTGCCCTCGATGTACTCCATCACGATGTAATAGCGCGCGCCGTCCTTGCCGAAGTCGTGCACTGTGACGATGTTGGGGTGGGCGAGGTTGGCGGCGTTGCGCGCCTCCTGCTGAAAACGCGCCAGGAATTCGGTGTCGGCGGTCAGCGTCTCGCGCAGCACCTTCACCGCCACCAGCCGCCCGAGCGAGAGGTCTTGCGCCTTGTACACCACGCTCATCCCGCCCTGGCCGATGGGCTGCAACAGCTTGTAGCGTTTGTTGAGTAAGGGTGAAGCCTCAGTGGACATGCAGCGCGATTTTACATGATTTCGAGCGCGGCGCTCTAACCTTCGGGCCAGCGCCGCATCGCCAGCACGCTGTTGTGCCCCCCAAAGCCAAACGCCGTTGAGAGTGCCACGTTGAACTCGGCCCGCCGTGCCACGTTCGGCACGCAGTCCAAATCGCACTCCGGGTCGGGGGTGGTGTGGTTGATCGTCGGCGGCAGCGTCTGCTCGTGCAGGGCCATGATCGTCCAGATCGCCTCGGCCCCGCCTGCCGCGCCGAGCATGTGCCCGGTGGTGGATTTGGTCGCGCTCACCGGCACATCGTAAGCCCGCTCCCCCAGCGCCAGCTTCAACGCCCGCGTCTCGAACACGTCGCCCAGCGGCGTGCCGGTGGCGTGGGCATTCACGTAGCCCAATTCTCCAATCTCCACTCGCGCTTTTTGAAGCGCGAGTGAGATCGCCCTTGCCGCCTGCCTGCCCTCCGGGTCGGGGTTAGTGAAGTGCAACGCGTCAGTCGTGTTGGCGTACGCCAGCACCTCGGCCAGCGGCTCGGCATCGCGGCGCTGCGCGTGTTCGAGCGATTCGAGGATGAGCACGCCCGCGCCCTCGCTCAGCACGAAGCCGTCGCGGTCTTTGTCGAACGGGCGGCTCGCGGCGGCGGGGTCGTGGTTGCGGCGCGAGAGCGCGTTCATCTGGTCGAAGCCCGCGATGCCCAACGGCGTGACGGCGGCCTCCGTGCCGCCCGCGATCACCACCTCCGCGTCGCCGCGCCGGATGATCTCGAACGCATTCCCGATCGCATCCGTGCCCGTGCTGCAGGCCGTGGCCAGCCCGAAGTTCGGCCCGCGCGCACCGAACAACATGCTCACCCCCACCGAGGCCGCGTCCACCGTGATCATCGGAATCAGCAGCGGGCTGATCCGCCCCGGCCCGTGTTCGTCCATCACCTTCTGCTGCGCCGTGTACGTCCAGATCGCCGCCGCGCCCGTGCCGATGAGCACGCCGACCTCGTCCGCGGTCGAGTCATCAATCGTCAGCCCGGATTGATTCAATGCTTCGCGGGTCGCCGCGATGGCGAACTGCACGTTGCGGTCGGCGCGGCGCGCTTCCTTCGCCGTCATGGCGTTGTGCGGGTCGAAGCCGTGCGCCTCGCCGGCGATCCTGACGCGGAAATTCTGGGTGTCGAAGAGGGTGATGGGGCGGATGCCGCTGCGCCCCTCGCGCACCGCCGCCCACGCGCTGGGCACGTCAAGCCCGACCGGGCTGATGACGCCCAGGCCGGTGACGACGACGCGGCGAGGAAAATCCAAACCACTCACAGAGTCATTGTAGCCGGAGGTGAGGAGTCCGCAAATTCACACGAATGAACACGAATGGCCTATTCGTGTTCATTCGTGGACGCGACTTCGCGTAATCGCATCCGCCATGCGCGCCACGCGGCTCATCATCGCCACGTCGTGCACGCGCACGAGGTCGGCGCCGTGGGCGATGCACAGCGCCACCGCCGCCGCCGTGCCCTCCGCGCGCTGGTCGGGCGGCAGGTCGAGGGTGTAGCCGATGAACGATTTGCGCGACGGCCCGGCGAGCAGCGGGTAGCCCAATGCCTTGAACTCGCCGAAGCGACGGATGAGTTCGAGGTTCTGCTCCACCGTTTTGCCGAAGCCGATGCCGGGGTCGAGGATGATGCGCTCCGGCTTCACCCCCGCCCGCAGCGCCAGCTCCACCGACTCGCTCAACTCCCGTTTGATGTCTTCGATCAAGTCCTCGTACTCGACCCCCACGTAGCGCCCGCCGAGCCGCGCTTCCTGCACCGCATCCTTCGGCTGGCTGCGGTTGTGCATCACCACCACCGCCGCGCCGCCCTCGGCGGCCACGCGCCCCATATCCGGGTCCATCCGCAGGCCCCACACGTCGTTGATGATCGTCGCGCCGGCCTCAACCGCCTGCCGCGCGACCTCGGCTTTGTAGGTGTCAATCGAGATGGGGACGGAGGCGCGGCGCGCCAGTTCCCGCACCACCGGGATGGCGCGGCGCAGTTCCTCTTCGAGCGCGATGGGTTGCGAGCCGGGGCGCGTGCTTTCGCCGCCCACGTCGAGGATATGCGCGCCCGCCGCCACGTGGGCGAGGCCGTGCGCCACTGCGGCCGCGAGCCACGCTTCGCCGCGCATCACGCCGTCCCCCGAAAACGAATCGGGCGTGGCGTTGACGATGCCCATGACATACGTTTGCCTCCCCCACTCCAAAGTCGTTGTGCCCAGAGTAAATGCCATGCGGGGATTTTAACTACAAGACCACAAAGAGCACGAAGGAGTCACAAAGCCTTTGTGCTGCCTTTGTGTCCTTCGTGCGCTTCGTGGTTCAGTTGCGTGTTGGCTTTCCAGATCAATGGCGATGTGTCGCCGAGCCGGTCGCGCAACCGGGCGATGGTGAGGCCGAGCGCCGGGTGCACGACCTCCGGCGCGATGTCGGCCAGCGGCACGAGGACGAAGGCGCGTTCGTGAAGGCGCGGGTGTGGGAGCGTCAACTCCTCGCTCTTCATCACCCGGTCGTCGTACAGCAACAAGTCGAGGTCAATCAAACGCGGCCCGAAGCGCCGCCCGGTCACCCGGCCCAGCTCGTGTTCGAGCCGCTTGAGCGTGCGCAGGGCTTCGAGCGGCGGCAGCTCCGTCGTGGCGCGCGCGGCCAGATTCAAGAAGCGGGGTTGATCGAGCACGTAGGCCGGCTCGGTTTCGTAGACAGACGAGACAGCCCGCACGTCGAACTGCGGCGCGAGGGCGGCCAGCGCGCGGCGTACATTCTCCGCGCGGTCGCCGAGGTTGGTGCCGAGGGCGAGGTAGACGACGGCCAACAGCATCAGCCACGAATTACACGAATTGCACGAATTCGATGCGTGTCATTCGTGGCCCAAAGTGTTCCGAAAGAAGGCCGATTGCCCGAACGACTCGGCGCGCAACATCTTCTTGAGCCGCACGCAATCGAAGACGTAGGCGCGGAAGCTGGACATGCCGAGGCGAAAAGATGGAAAGTCGTGCGTTGCACGTCGCCCTGCTTTCTACGGACTACTTTCTTACGGAGCGGGTGTCGTTTGCTCCACCACCACTTGCCGCGTCTCGGTGTACCAGCGGGGCAGGGAGGCAAAGCGGTCGGCGGGTTCGGTCAGCGGGCCGAGCTGCACCGCCCGCACGCGCGCATCCACCGCGTAGTTGTAGACGGGATAGTACAGCAGCAGCGCCGGCACCTGATCGGCAAAACGCGACTGGAAATTCTGATACAGCCGGGACCGCGCGGCGAGGTCGGTGGTGGTGCGCGCCTGTTCGAGATATTGGCTCGTCACGCGATCGGTCAGGCCGCTATAGTTCTGCCCGCTCTCCGCCTGCGTCTCATGCCAAAACGGATAGGGGTCGGGGTCGGGCGTGCCGGCCAGACTGAAATCGGCCAGCGCGGCCTGATACGCGCGCGGCTCAAGATGTGCGCCGCGCAGCGAGGCAGCCTCGACCGGTATCACCTCCACCTGCACGCCGAGCGCCGCCCACGTCGCCCGCGCCGCCTCGGCCAGTGCGGTGTGCTGAGGCGTATCGGGCGTGAGCAGGCTGAACTTCAGCGGCGCACCTTTCTTCTGCCGAACGTAGGCTTCGGTGCCGGGGAGGGCGTCGGGCGGCAACACCCAGCCGGCGCTTTCGAGCAGGCCGGCCGCCTGCGCCGGATCGTACGCCGCTGTCGGCAGCGCGAGGTTGTAGGCCCACGAACCGGGCAGCACGGGTGAGTTGGCCACCACGGCGTGCCCGCGCAGGATGTCGCTCACCATCCGGCCCCGGTTGAGGCCGAGCAACAATGCCTGGCGCACCTTCTTCTCTTTGAAGAAGGCCACATCTTCGTTGCGCAGGTTGAGGAAGATCAGCGTGTATTCGGGTTCGAGCGCGGTGTACAGTCTGAGGCCGGGCAACTGGCTGGCGGCCGGCAATTGTTCGGCACGGAGCCGGCTGAGCCCCATCACCGTTCCCGCGCGATAAGCCTCCAGCGCGGACGCCTCATCGGCGTAGAAGCGGAATTCGATCTCGGTAAGCAACGGCCGCTCGCCGTGATAACGCTCGAAGCGTTTGAGCCGCAGGCCGGTTACCGTGCCGCCCTCCGCCAGCCAGCGATCAAAAACAAACGGGCCGCTGCCGATGGGGGTGAGGTTGAAAGGTGCTTGCGGCAACGCCGCCGCCGTGACGCCCGGCAGTGCGGCGCGCGGCAGGACGCCGAAATTGGTGTAATCCAGAAACGGCGCGAACGGCTCGGGCAGCGTGAAGGTCACGGTCTGCGGGCCGTCAACTTTGACCGTGATGGCCTGCCAGAATTGCCTGAGGTCCGCCGGGCCGGGATAGGCCGGGTCTTGCATGAGTTGCACGGTGAAGGCCACATCGTCGGCGGTGAGGGGCCGGCCGTCGTGCCACGCCAGGCCGGGCTTGAGGATGAAGGTATAGGTAAGCTGATCTGCGGAGAGATACCAGTTGGCGAGGTCGGGCACCGGGCGGCCAAAGCCATCGAAGGCCGTGAGTCCGCTGAAGATCAAACGGTTGAGGTCGCGATCAACGGGGTTGGCGAAAGCGAGCAGCGGGTTGAGGGCGCGCGGCGCGCCGATGAGGGCCTCGGCGTACTTGCCGCCGGCAACGGGCACCTCATCCACCTGCACCTGACGGTCACGGCCCTGCCCGGCCAACAGCCCGATCGCGAGCACGATCCCCAACAGCGCGATCAATGCCTGCCAACGCAGATGTTTCATTGGAGTCGCGAGACGAAAGACGGAGGCCGCCGGGCATCAACGCGCCCGAAGCGCCCTCCGTCGTTTGGCCCCGGTGGGCGAACAGGCTCTAGCGTGAGACGATGCCTTGAGCGATGGCGATGGCAAAGAAGACGACCGAAAGCCCAATCGTGATTTGGAACAGGGTCTTTTCGATGCCCCGGCGCGCGCGGAACACGCCGCCGGTATCTCCGCCGCTCAGGCCGCCCAGCCCGGCCGATTTGGATTGCAACACAATCGCCGCCACCAGCGCAATGGAGACGATGATGATGGCAATATCGAGGTAGTCAATTAACTGCATGGCTTGGCTTCTCCTTCGGAGCGCGAATTATACCTCACCCCCGACCGTCTCCTGAACGTGCATTCAGCCCGGTGTGCACGCACGAGTTGTCTGGGAAAGACCGACACGGTCTCGAAGACCGCGTAAGTCTGCCCACCGGCTGACAACCTTTGCGCGCACACTCTGCCTGTGGCCGGGCAGGGTGTCGGCGCGCGTTCAGGAGAGGGGAGCCTCCATCGAATGAGTTTGGCAACGCAAGTCACCCCTCTCCCAGGCGCCCGTTGCTGGTGATTGGGACAGGGACCGGGGGTGAGGGTCACGCAGGGATGAAGTAAAACACCACGGCCAGGATCACGTACACCGCAATCAATTGCGCGCCTTCGAGCCAGTTCGTTTCACCGTCGGCCGCGACGAGGTTGGCGACCAACACGGCGGCGATCAGGGCAACCACTTCAAATTGATTGAAAACCAGATTGAGATACTGTCCGAAGCCGAGCGCGACGAACACCAGCACCGGCGCGACAAAGATGGCGATCTGCAGGCTGGAGCCGAGCGCAATCTCCAGGCTCAGGTCCATCTGATTCTTGATCGCTACCTGAACGGCCACGAGGTGCTCGGCCACGTTGCCGATGAGGGGGATGAGGATGAGGCCGATGAAGAACTCGCTCAGGCCGAAGGTCTCGGTCACCACCTCCACATCGTGGACGAGGATCTCGCTCATCCACACCGTCGCCCCGGTGGCCAGCGCCAGTACGATCATAGAGGTGCGCACGCTCCAATGGGGGGCCTCGGATTCCGCGCCGCCCGCATGCTCGAGGGCGGTTTTGTCATTGCCCCGCAACGCGAAGTACAGGCCCAGCCCATAGACGATGATCATCACCACCGCCACCCCGATGCTGATGTATTCGGTGGTGAGCAGGGGCAGGGTCTCACCTTCGAGCGTATGGTTGAAGAGGGAGGGAATGGCGAGCGCGACGACGGCCAGCACCAGCATGGTGGCATTCGTGCCGACATGCGCGCGGTCGAAACGCTGAGCCCCGTTCTTCAGCCCGCCGAGCAACAAGCTCGCCCCCATCACCAACAGCAGATTGCCGAGGATCGAACCGGTGATGGAGGCCTTCACCAAATCGAGCAGCCCGGCGCGGATGGCGACGATGGTGATGATGAGTTCCGCCGCGTTGCCCAGGGTGGCGTTGAGCAGCCCGCCGATCTTTGGGCCGGTGACGACGGCCAGCGCCTCGGTGGCCTCGCCGATCAGCCCGGCCAGCGGGATGAGGCCGGCGCAGGCGACGATGAAGGTGAAGATGGGCGAGGCGCCGGCCTGGCTGGCGATGATGGCCGTTGGGATGGCGAGCAGCAGATAATAGACAGGCTTGATAGATTTCAGGAATGCCATGCTGTTTCCCTCCGCGGGGTCGGGGCGGGATTGTAATCGAAGACCTGCAAACAAAAAAACCCCGCCGCGAGGGACGACGGGGCTTCGGTTCGGTGTCAGAAGTGCAGTTCGCGCTTACAGCTTCACGACGTTCACGGCCTGCAGGCCCTTGGGGCCCTGCTGCACCGTGAACTCCACCTTCTCGCCTTCTTCCAGGTTACGGTAGCCTGCACCCTGAATGGCGGAGTAATGTACGAAGACATCCTCCCCACCGCCATCCGGGGCAATGAACCCGTAGCCCTTCTGGGGCTTGAACCATTTCACCGTTCCGACGACACGCTCAGACATCTTGCCTCCTTGTGGCAAAAAAAGAAATGTGTGAGGGCTGGCTGGTTCCTGGGGGAAGGGTCAACAAAAATAGCTCACAGCGTGGGGAGTGGGCCGTGAGCTACAATCTTGCTGTCCTGATTCCTACGTGAACTGCTCGCATCCTTCGGGCGGGATTATACGAGGCCCCCCGGATTTGGTCAAGGAAAATCCCGCCCGTTGCCAACCGCGACCGTCAGACGGTTGACGTCCCCGGTCACCGGCGCTGATATCCCAGCCAGCAGGGAGAATGTCATGATCGAGGTTGAGATCAAGACCCCGGTGCCACCCACCGAAGAGCAACTCGACAGGGCCATTCGTCTGGCCGAGGCCGAAGGCGCCATGCTCGGTGGCGGGCTGGACGAGTTCGTTTTGGCTATTCCCGCCTCAAGGCCCCATGCCGTTGAGCACGTGCGCTTTCTGGTCGCCCAGGCGCTGGGCGTGCTGTCTGTCATGGAAGCGGCCCGTGGCTGAAGGCACGCTCGACGAACCGGAGAAAAGCAAAAGCGGCTCTGCCAAGAGCCGCTTTTTGTCCCGTGAGCCCGAGGCCCACTTGCTGCGCCAGACCGGCTCACATGAAATCGGGAATGTAAAGGGGGCACTCTTCTCCAGCCCCGTGCATGCAAATCGTGACCATCCGACCGGGCTTCATCGCAAACTTGTCAGGCAGATTGCCGCGGCCCTGAGATTGGCCATCATTGCCATGCTAATCGCTGCCACGTTTTTTGTGTCATAGTGGATTGCGCCAAAAACACATGGGCCGTCCCTTGAAACGTTGCTGCCCCACTCGGCGTGCCAGCACGGCTCAATTCATCTGCGTGTGCGACTGCAGGCCCGGCATCACCATCAAAAAATCACGGGCGAAGCGCTCGGCGTAGCTTTCGGTCAGCTCGCGGATGCGCTCGGCTTTGGGTGAGGCCACGATCAGCCCGGCGTGGTTCTTTTTGTCCAGCCGGAAGACGATCTCCGGGTCGGTATAGCCGGTGAGGTCGGGGCGCTCCTGTTGCGCCAGGCAGGTGACGATGCCGGCGTAGTGCTTCTTCACCTTTGGCAAGGTATACGGCTCACCGGCGATGTGCGCGGCCTCGATGTTGGCCCACTCACGCCACAGGTTGACGCCGCTGGCGTGCTCCACCGCATCGGCGATGTTGGCCCCGCCCACCCGCGACGCGCACTCGATGAAGTACACCCGCTCATCGGCCTGCGCCCTGAGGAACTCGGCGTGCGTGGCCCCGCGCTCCATCCCCAGCGCCCTGAGCATCAGCTTGTTGGCGGCCAGCATCTCCTTCGCCAGCGCCGAGCGGTCGCCGAGCGTGCGGGTGACGAAGACGCCGCCATCCTGGTACACCGTGAGCGGCGGGCGCGCGTACTGGCTGACGGCGGCGAATATGACCTTGCCGTTGTCAACCAGTGAATCCACGTGAAAGACATCGCCGGCCACAAACTGCTCGAAGACGTAGAACGACTGCTGATCGCCCAGCTCGTCGAGCGCGCGCCAGAGTTGGTCGGGATCGGCAATCCGGCGGATGCCCATGCTGCTGGCCTCGCCGCGCGGCTTGAGCAGCCACGGCGGCGGCACGCGGCCCATGAACTCGCGGAGCGCGTCGTAGTTGAACACACCGGTGAACTCCGGGACGAGCACGCCACCGTCGCGCGCCACCGTCCGCATCGCCAGCTTGTCGCGGAAGTGACGGGCGAGCGTGCTGCCCGCGCCCGGCAGCCGCAGATGCTCGCGCAGGTCACCGGCGGTCTCCACGTCGAAGTCATCCAACGCCACGACCGAGTCGATCTTCCGCGCGCGCGCCAGGTAACTCACCGCGAACAAAATATCGGGCCGCTTGTCGAGCGCGGGCATGAAGAAAATCTCGTCAATGCTCTCGCGCGGCCACGGCTCGTTTTGATACTTCTCCTGCGACATCAGAATCACCCGATGCCCGGCGTGCTTGAGCGCGTGCAGGAAGTTGTCGCCTTTGTAATGGCTGGCGAGACACAGGAAGGTCAGCGGCTTATCCATTCGATTTTGACAAGGTGATCGGGTGACAGGGTGGTATTGCCGCTCACCCGGTCACCCGGTCATCCTGTCACCTTGTCATTCGTTACGACACCCCTTCTTCAGTCTCGCGGATCAACTGATCCACCACCGCCTTGAGGCTGCCGGTGCGTTTGAAGGTGGCCAATTGCCGGTCGGCGCTGGTGCCCTCCTCGAGGATGCGGTAGGCATATTCGATTTCGCGCCGGCTGCCCAGCTCGTCGGCCACGTCGCCGATGAACCACTCGATCATCTCGCGGATCAGTTCGCGCGCCGGCTTCTCCTCCTGCTTGCCCCAGTCGATGAGCTTGCCATCCAGCCCATACCGCACCGCCCGCCACTTGTTCTCGTCGATGAGGGTGCTCGGGTACAGGCGGAAGGTCATGTTGTCGCGCCGCAACTTCCAGGCTTTGTAGATCAGGGCCTGGAAGATGGCGGCGATGGCCACGCACTCATCCACCCGGGTGCAGACATCGCACACGCGGAACTCAAGGGTGGGATAGCTTTGATTGGGCCGCGCATCCCACCAGATCTTGCTGCCATCGGGGATGCACTTGGTATTGACGAGCGTTTGCTTGAGCTGATCGAACTCGCTGCGCGAGTGCATGATCGGCGGGATGCCGGTGCGGGGGAAGTTGCGGAAGATGATGCTGCGATAGCTCTTGAGGCCGGTGTTCTCGCCGACCCAGAACGGCGAACTCGTGGACAGGCAGAGCACGTGCGGCAGCAGGTAGCGCACGACGTTCATCGCGTCGATCACAAACTCCGGGTCCTCGATGCCGATATGCACGTGGGTGCCGAAGATGAGGAGTTGCTGCGCCAGCATCTGCATATCGGCCTTGACGCCGGCGTAGCGTTCGAAGGGGGTGATGGGCTGATCCTGCCAATTGGAGAACGGGTGCGTGCCGGCGGCGACGATCTTCAGCCCTTTGCGGGCCGCCAGCTCCATCACGCCCTTGCGCAGCCGAATCAGCTCCGCCCTGGCCTCCGCCGGCGTCGTGCACACCCTGGTGCCGACCTCGACGATGGATTGATGCAGCTCGGCCTTGATCTGCTCGGCCATTCGCAGTTTGCCCTCTTCGAGCATCTCGGTGATGTAAGACCTCAGTTCACGTGTTTCGGGGTCAACAATTTGATATTCTTCTTCAATGCCGATGCTGAGCGAGGGGCGGGTGAGCATACTGGCCTCCGGGTGTTGATTGCTTTATGAGTCCGTGAAACGCGATGCCTGAAACGCGGGTTGTTGTACGGACAGGGTTTCGCCGCCGGGCAATGCGCCGGCCAGGCCGACGCGTCTCACGGGGCACAGTCCCCGCTTCACGCCTCACAGCCTTTTGTCCACCACGAACGTCGGCACCGTGCTGCCGCCGCCGGCAGTGACGTTGAGCAGCGACGCCGTCGACAGCCGGGTGAGGCAACCATCCATGTATTGGCCGTACCAGACGAAGGGGTTGGTGTCGAGCATACGATCGTAAACCTCGACGCGACCGTCCACCAGGCTGGCGTACGGGAACTTGGGCAACGGCACGCGCCGCTGCACGATGGACGGGTCGTTCAGCCCGGCGCGCAGCGCGGCCTCCCACTTGCTCTGATCGGCCTCCCAGCCCAGCACGATGCCCTTGCCGCCGTACTCGTCGTTGGGCTTGAGGACGAACTCGTCCTTGTGTCTGGCCAGGAACGGCATCAAATCCACCGGCAAGCCGTTGTACGTCGTCTTGCGTTCCGCCAGCAACCGCGTCCACGGCACATAGCGCTCGATGGCGGCGCGCTCCCGGGCCGTGAACAACGACGCGTTGGCCTCGTCGCTCAGCACGGCCAGGCTGGCCTTCTTGTGCAAAATCTTGCACACAAACGGGTTGACCATGCAGACGGCGCCCTCACGCACCGCGCGGATGACGGGGTGCTCCAAGCCGCCACGGATCACGAGTTCGCTGATCAGCACGCGCTTGTAGATGATGTGCACCGGGTAGCCGTCGGCGTACAGCTTGCCGTTCTCGTAGGCCACATCGCGCGGGTCGCAGATGGTGCAGTCGTAGCCGTGCGTGCGGAAGTATTCTCGGAAGAGGACGAATTCGCTGTACGTCGGCACTTCCTTCCAGTCGAGGATGGCGATGCGCGGGCGTTCGGTGCCGCCCCATTGTTTGTAGCAATCGAGCAGCGCGTGCAGCATGTGGTGGCGGCCGGGCAGCGGACGCACTTCGTACGTCTTCTCGAACTCGCGGATGACAGGCAGGGCGAAAAAGACCTCGGAGAGCACGTCGTTGTAGGCCACCGCCGCCGGGGTCTCGGCGTTGTACTCGGTGCACCACAGCGCATCGGCCTCGTCGAAGAACGTATCCATGCGCGCGGTCGGGCTGGGGGCGCGGAAGCCGGGGTCGGCGTGCACCAGCTCCTCCTCCCACTCGTTCAATCGAAATTGATAGCGGAAGTCGGCGCTGGCCAGCGCGGCCTCGTGCATTTTCTGGAGCGCCGGCATGAGGATGCGAATAGCGGTCTGCAGGGCGTGATACTGCTGGGTGCTGAGGAAACGCGGGCGCAAGACCGTGCACAGCGGGCGGTCGCCGAAGAACAACCCGCGCTTTTGCTGCTGCTCGGTCAATTGCGCGTATGTATCCTGCGCCGTCTGCGGGTCGAGCAGGGAGTGGTAATGGTCAATGGTGGCGAGGATTTCTTGCATGTTCCGATTACAGTAGCCAGTATCCGGTAGCCAGCAACGTGATAAACAATCTGGCGACTGTGATCGGGCGACTGGCTACTGTGATTTCAGGCGTTGAACAGCGTTGACCAGCGCAACTCCTTCACCTGCGGCTCCGGGGCCTTGGCCAGCCGGATGCACATATCGGCCATCTTTTCCACACACCAGCGGTGATACTCGCGCCCGGTGGAGTTGATGTCCATATCCGGCGCGGGGTTCATGAAGTCGATGGCGTAGGGGATGCCGTCGCGGATGGCCCACTCGATGGTGTTCATCTCGTAGCCCAGCGCGCGCACGATCAGGCGCGATTCCTCGATAATCTGATCGAGGAGCTTCGGCGGCATCTCGGGCGGCAGATACTTGCGCGTATCGGGGTCGTACTTGCGCACGTTGATGTGCTGGCGATCAATGCACATACAACGCACGTACATCCCTGGGTCCCACTTGATGAACTCCTGCAACACCATCGTTAGCAGGCCCGATTGGTTGTAGGCATTCCACAAATCATCCATGCTGCGGCAGACATGCACCTGTTTCCAGCCGCCGCCGTGCGCGTCTTTGAGAATCACCGGAAAGCCGCCGACGCTGTTGACCAGGCCTTGCCAGTCGATGGGGTATTCGAGGTTGCGCAGGCTTTCGGTGTGGACGATGCCGGGCACATAGTCTTTGTTGGGCAGGGCCACCGTGCGCGGGCTGTGGATGCCGAGCTTGGTGATGAGCGAGGCCCCGAAAAACTTGTCATCCGCCGTCCACATGAAGGGGTTGTTGACGACGTGCGTGCCCTGCAGCAGCGCGTTCTTGAGGTATGAGCGGTAGTAGGGGACTTCGTGCGAGATGCGGTCAATCAGCACGGCGTAGTCGCACGGCGCGTTCATCGGCGTGCCGCCCAACTTGGCGTACTCGGCCATGACGCCGGCGTTGCGCCCATTCACTTCCTCGATGAAGGCCGGGGGCCACGACCACTCGCGCCCGACGATGACGCCGATCTTGAGCATGTGCAGTCTCCTGTCTAAGCTGAGGCGTGAATACAAACACAGCACTCCTACGAGCGCCGCTCATAGGAGTGCAACGAATTCGTCCACGTTCAAACCGGTCTGGCGAATGATGGCGCGCAGCGTCCCACGGTCGAGCTCTTTGTGATCGGGTATGGTCACTTGACAAAACGGCTCCGCTCGCCGGAAGATCATGTGATTGCCCTCTTAACGCTTGAAGACAAGGCCGGCCTTGAGCAAGGCTGAGGCACACTCACGGCCCGACACGCGCGGCAGTTTGCTCATACCGCGACGAGCAAAGCTTCAAACCGTTCTTCCGGAATGGGCAGACCATCGTCTTTGAGCGCCGCCACATAACCGGCGATGGCCTCGCGGATATTGGCGATGGCTTGCTCCTTAGAGTCACCCTGACTGACGCAGCCGGGCAGGCTGGGACACTCGGCCACCCAGTATCCATCCTCACCGGGGTATAGGAGTATTTGACGCACGACGTATTCTCCTTTTTAGTCCATCAGTTGCTCACGCCCATTATGCCATTAATCCCTCAGAACTTGGCCCCAAGATAATACGGCAGCATCTTGCGCCAGGTCGGCCAGTCGTGCGGCATGTCGAACCCCCACAAATCCAGCTCGTGCGGGATGCCCTTGCCGCCCAGCACATTCGCCAGATCGCGGGACGATTGCGGGTTCTCGTAGCTGCCCTGCCCGCTCAGAATATAGATGTGCTTTTTCGCCCGGAGTTGATTCAGCGTCTCCCCCTCCGGCATGTTCGGGATGAAGGCCAACGGGTCGTTAAAGTACACGTTCTCATCGTAATAGCCGTCGGTGAAGTTGCGGATGCTGAAGTTGCCGCTCATGGCGATCATGCCGTCGAACAAATCCGGGCGGCGGAAGAGCTGGTTGGCGGCGTGATAGCCCCCCAGGCTGGCCCCGGTGTTGATGATGCCGACCTTGCCCTTGCAACTGCCCCAGATGTACGGCACGACTTCCCTGGTCACGTACTCGTTGTACAGATGCTGCATCCACACCCGGTGGCCTGGATGCGCGTCGCGGTTCATCCACGCCTGCCGGTTGATGCTGTTGATCGAGAAGACCTTGACCTTGCCCGCGTCGATGTGATGGGCGATGGCGTCGATCAAATGAAAGCGCTCGTACTCGAGGTAATCCGCGGCGGCGGTGGGGAACATCAGCAACGGGAAGCCGTAGTGCCCGTAGGTCACGATCTCCATATGCTGATTCAAACTCGGGCTGTGCCAGCCATCAATGAAGCGATCCATCCCGTGTCTCCTCGAGATGTAGGGCGTGAAACGTAAATCGTGAAACGTGATCAGCGAAGCGACTCTCACGTTTCACGCATCACGCATCACGCATCACGTCAATCATGCCCGCCCACATACATCCGAATCATCCTGTGCCAGTACGGCCAGTCGTGGCTCCAGCCATCCCACTCGCGCAGGGCGTTGCCGATGCCCTTGCTCCACAACTGGCCGCTGAACCAGCGGTTGTGCTCGATGTTCGGGTCGTCGCGGCCCAGCGCCATGATGATGTCGAGCCGTTGCAACAGGCGGAGGCGCCCCGGGTCGTGCTCGCGCGGCAGGTAGAGCGCCGGGTTGTGATAATACACCGTGTCGTTCACGTAGCCATCCGTCCACTTGCCGATGTCGTACAGCCCACTCAGGGCGATGATGCGATTGGTGATGTCGGGATGCCGCAGGCCGAAGTTCATGGCGTGGTACGCGCCGAAGCTCGCGCCGGCCACGATCAAGTACGGCGTCCAGTTCTTGTGCGAGATGAACGGCATCACCTCGTACACGAGGTAGTCGTCGTACTGCTGATTGCGCCACGCCCGCCCGCCGGGATGCGCCCAGCGCGCATACCAGCTCTCGGCATCCACGCTATCCACACAGAACATCTGCAACCAGCCGCGGTCGAGGTGCTCCCACAGCGCGCCGGTCATGTTGCGGTCTTCCCACTCGTAGAACTTGCCCATCGAGGTGGGGAAGGCGAGCATGCGCGCGCCGCCGTGCCCGAATACGAGCAACTCCATATTGCGGTTGAGCGAGGGGCTGTACCAGCGGTGGTATTCACGGTGCATAATTATTCCGAAAGTAAAAGGCAGGCGGAAAGGAACGGGCACACGCCCCATGGCAATTTGCTCACGTACGTGGCAACAATGGCTGAAACAGCCACCCAGACTGTTGGTGTCCAGCCGGTTTTGGAGTCGAGGCTACATTCATCACCGCAGGTTAGGGTGGTGGATAACCTTGTGGACACCCTGGGAGACAGGTTGGTGTTCGCGTTGGCGTCCGCGTTGGGGTAGGAGTTGAAAAAGGAGTATTGGTTCGAGTGGGTGTCCTCGTAGCCGTGGATGTTGGCGTAGGAGTGGGCGCCTCGTGTTTCAAGATAATCGGCAAAAAATCCCAGCCACACGAATAATGATGATTCTGTGGCGTATCAATATACTGAGGTGGGGGATTAGAAATCAGCGACCGATTAGGCAGCGTAAGTGCCATTGGGCCCCAAAACGCAATTGCTTGCCCACCACTTTGATATGTAGGAGGATTTGCCGCACATCCCCAAATTAACTCCTGATAAGGCCAGTTCGCACGAGTTTGACCGCCTTGACCACATTGCCATGAACTACGCGGCCACGGGAATCGTGGGTTATTGGGGTTATTGATGTACCCAAATCCATTGTAAGCCCAGACAGCGTAGTACCAGTTTTCCACAATCATCGGATCGTTTTGGCCGATATTGTGATCAAAGTCGAATATGATGCCATTCCATTTTCGTTGAAGGATGAGGGTGCCGGTTCCAATGTTGTAAACAGGTTCTGCCGCAACGCGACTCGGGCTGAATAGGCCTCCGAGTCCATCATTCATGCCTGAAGTGATTTGCATGATTCCATAGCCGCAGTCAGCGCTTATGTATGTGTTACCGATGCTACCGTAAGTAGATACATTGAATTGGAACCAACCTGTAACTTCGGTATAGCCAATGGCTTTCAGGAGTATGCAGGGCGCATAGGCGCGATGATTGGCGTTGCCATTGCGATTTATCGGATAGCCTGACCACAACCGAGCTTGACCTGGGCCGCTGCTACCCAAGTTGTTAAGACCAGCCTGGTCGAATGATGGAGCCAACTCAGATGGAAAGGGTTGCCGGCCACTCGCTGCAGGCTGAGGGCAAGTTTGAGCATTACATGTGGTTGGGACAGCCGTAGCAACAAGGGCCAGCGCGATTACGAGCGCGACACAACCAAAGAGCAGATAGCGAAGTACGGATCTAAGCGTGTTCGGCACTAACGGGTTGGCGTTTAGCATAGGATTTACCCTCCCACAAGCCAAATGCAAAAGCCTGAGCAGCTATTGTAGCCAGCCGATGAACTCTATTTGATACGGTGATGACACAATATTGCTGCTTGACCCGTCACGTTTGAGCACCACAAGATCGCTCCCACTATTGGTAAACACTCCAGTTGTGATCCATTCCCCATCCTGTGACCAACCTTGCGGTACGAAAATGCCTTCTGTGGAGCCTGTCAATGTCGTTTCCTGTCCGCTATCCAAATTGTACAACCGCAACTCAGATGTACCACCTACTGCTGCCGGCGGAATGTTGAGGACTATTTCGCGCCCATCATTGCTCCAAACCGGATTGTATAGCTCGTCACTGGCTCCTTCGACTACCGTAGTGACCTGTCGTTGGGCATCGGTTGGGACAATCACGACAGCGTACTCGCGCGGCTGCCCCGATGATGTAATCGTGCAAAGAAGGTTTGCGGCATTTGGAGATAGAAAATAACAACGCGGGGTTGTTTCGGATGATACGTACCGGATGAACTCAGTTGTACCTACCAGAGTGGAGCGCCGCAGTTCATACTGTGCTCCGCTTCCAAGAAGATAATAGAAGTGCTCTCCGTCTGAAGACCAGTCCAGAGGCCAGAGCCAGGACGTGTCGTTTGCGGTCACGATAGTCTGCTCTTCGCGAGTGTTGACATCTATGATGGCAATGCTTTGAGTGTACGGTGGTTCGAGTGATGTTTGCCTGCTAAAGGCTATACGCTGATCATCTGGCGACCATAATGGGTAGTTGATGTAACGCCCGATATCCACCTGACTTGCAAGCAAGACCGGCCCAGATCCATTCATGTCTGCCACCCAAAGCCTTCCTGCCAGCGGGTTAGTGCCAAAACCGGTCGGCACCATTACATACGCGATTTTGCTCTTATCATGAGAGACATTTGCATGTACACCAAATTGACTTTCATCCTGAACAGCCTGAATAGGAAGACGAATATCAGGATTAGCAGCATTAGCGGCCCAAATAGTCACACTTGCCCCTGTGGTTTCTTTGTAGAGCAAGGCCGCGCCTTCCGGCAAAGCTGAGGCAGTCGGAATCGCGGTTGGTTGTAAAGTCGGAGCCGTTGTAGAAACGATGGGTGGGGTAGCCGATTGTACTGGAGGGGGGTAAGCTGATGGAACTATAGTCGACGTTGGCAGCGTAGGAGGTGGATAAGCAGGAGGCGTTTCTGATTGAGAGAGATCATAAGTGGGAGATGCAACTGAGGCTGATTGCTGGCCGCCAGTAAACAGCCACGTCAAGAGCACGATTAATGCCAGAAATACAGCTAATCCGATTACGCCGCTGACAATTCCGCGAAGTCGCATCATCGGAGCCTCCTATGTGCTTCTGCACCCTTTAGCTGCTCAGGGGGCTACGTTCACAGTTAGAGAATAGAGCCATCTCGTTGTGTAGTCAATAGTCAGCCTTACCAAGCCCGCACTTCATTACGGGTTCGACATGTCATACGAATTGCGTGCCAAGCCAATTCCGTTACACATCAATCAAGGAGTAAAAGTCTTTCAACCCATCCTCCACCCGCTCCGGGTTTTCCGGGTCGGCGGCCCAGCGCGTGCGGTCAATCAAGAACTTGTACGCGTGCGTGCCGGGGCAGAAGGCGGGCACGGTCAGCCGCCACGCGCCCGGCGCGAACTCGTGCAACTCGTAGCCGTACGGCAACCAGTGATTGAAGCTGCCCACCACCGCCACCTGTCGCGCGTCTTTATCATAATAGTAAAAGGTGATGGTGCGCTGAGGCGAAATCGGCGTGGGGTCCTGCTCAGCGGCCAGGCGCAGGGCAGCGGCCACCGCCTTCGCGCCGTTCACCGCGCCATGGCCCTGCTTCTCGGCGGGCACGTTCGGCAGCGCCTCGGCGGTGGCGGTGAGCAGCGCCTTCACCTGCGTCGGGGTCAGCGCCGGGTTGGCTTCGAGCATCTGGGCGACGATGGCCGACACAATCGGCGCGGCCATGCTCGTACCATCCACGTGTTGATAGTGCGGATGGATGAACTTCTGCTCGACGATGCGCTCGCGGATGATGGCGCGAATCTCGGGCAGCGACAGGCCCAGCGTCTTTCTCGAAAAGCGCTTCTGCGCCTGCGGGGTGCGCAACTCCCTTTCGAGTTTCCGGTCGCTTAACGCCTCGAGTTTCCAGAGATATTGCGCCTCGTTGTGCGTGCTCGTCCTCGGCAGCATCGGTGCGGGCAGCCACAGCGCCGGGGCGACGACCTCCGGCTTGCGGACTCCGTGCGCGCCCGCGCCGTAACTGCTCCAATACAACTTGTGCCGCGCCCGGTCGAGCGAGTTGGCGTCATCCACCCCGCCCACGGTGATGGCGGACGGAGCGGAGGCCGGCGGCATCAGCCCGCGCTCGCCGCTATTGCCCGCCGCGCACACCACCACCAGCCCCGCTGCCACCGCCTGTTCCACTTTCTCGTCGAGGTCGGTGAGCCGGCCGGTATTCACGTAGTCGCCGCCGAGCGAGAGGTTGACCACGCGGATGTTGAAGCGTTCGCGATTCGCCACTACCCAGCGCAGCGCGCGCCCGATATCACGCTCGGAGATGTGGCGCGGGTTGCGGCGATTGCCCGTCTTCACCAGCACCGCGGTCGCGCGGTACGCGATGCCGCGATAGCGCCCGGCGCTCATAAAGCCGTTGCCCACACCGATGCCCGTCGTCATCAGCCCGTGCCAACTCATCACCGTCACCTTGCCGGTCGCGGCGCGCTCCTCCGGCTCGTTCATCGTCGCATCGCAATACGCCACGATGCGGTTGGTCGGTTTGGTCAGGTCGGGGTGCGGATAGAAGCCTGAATCGAGAAACGCAATCGTTTGGCCCTGGCCGGTGTATTTGGGATTGATGGGGACGCGGGCCGGGGTCGGGAGCAAGTGCGCGTTGTCGCGCGCGTAGGCGGGGAAGGGGAGGTGCAATTCGGCTTGCAGTGAAGTGGCGCTCTCCGCGTCGCGCGCGCGCCGGGCCGCGCGGAACACGCACTCCGGGCACGCGCCCTCCGCCGGCGACCACTCGGGATGATGGGCTTGCAACTCGTGCGCGATGTGCGGCTCCGGTTCACGCAGCAGGTTGCGGATGGCGGGGTCTATAGGGTTGTGGCAGATGGGGCACGTTGTGGGAACGGGCACAGCCCGATTTTACTACGAGAGTTCGCGCCAAGTCGCCCAACAATCACTCGCCAAGCTCGCAAAGTGCGCCAAGAGAAACCAGAAAATCTCTGCGGCCTTGGTGTGCTTTGCGAGAGATATCCCGTTGCGTGCAAAATGAGACGGCGGACTATGTAGCCCGCCGTCGGTTTGCCTCAGCTCAGGTAGTCGCGCAATTGCCGCGCGCGGCGCGGGTGGCGCAACCGGCGCAGGGCCTTGCCCTCGATCTGGCGGATGCGTTCGCGCGTCAGCCCGAACTTCTGCCCGACCTCTTCGAGCGTGTACGCGCGCCCGTTCTGCAGGCCGAAGCGCAGGCGCAGGATGCGGCTCTCGCGCGGGGTGAGCGTGCTCAGCACCGACTCGAGCTGTTCACGGAGCATATTGGCGTGCGCGCTCTGCGTCGGCGTGGGGGTGTGCTCGTCCTCGACGAAGTTGCCGAACTCGGCGTCGTCGTCCTCGCCCACCGGGCGCTCGAGCGACAGCGGCCGCCAGCTTACCTTCAGCATCCACTGCACCTTGCGCGAGTCCAGCTTCAACTCGTCGGCGATCTCCTCCGGGGTGGGCTTGCGGCCCAGTTGCTGCTCCAACTCGCGGGCCGCCTTGTACAGCCGGCGGATGCGGTCGCTCATGTGCACCGGCACGCGGATGGTGCGGCTCTGGTCGGCGATGGCGCGGGTGATCGTTTGCCGGATCCACCACGTCGCGTACGTCGAGAAGCGGAAGCCGCGCCGGTAGTCGAACTTTTCCACCGCCTTCATCAGCCCGAGGTTGCCCTCCTGAATCAAATCGAGGAAGGGCACGCCGCGGCCCATGTACTTCTTTGCAATCGAAACCACGAGCCGCGTATTGGCTTTGATGATGTGTTCGCGCGCGGCGCGCGCATCTTCGAGGTGGCCCTGCAATTCGGCGCGGCGGCGCAGGCTGGCGTTGCCCGGCATCCGCTCCAGCACCTGCTCGGCCTTCCCGCCGCGCTCGATGCGTTTGGCCAAATCCACTTCCTGCTCGTTGGTCAGCAGCGGCACCCGCGCCATCTCTTTGAGATACAGCCCGACCGTATCGTCGGTGGAGATGGTGCTCAGGTCGAAGTCCTCATCCTCGAGGCGACGGCGATGCGCGGCGCGCATGTGCAACTGCGCCGGCACCTGTTTGCGATCATCGTACACCTCGATGTCGCAGCCGTGCAGAAAGGCAAACAGCTCGTCCAGATGTTCGCGGGCCGCCTCGGCGTGCGGGAAGGCATCGATGATGTCGTCGGTCAGGAGGTAGCCCTGGGCGCTGGCCCGCTCCATCAACAGGGTGAGCCGCTCCGCATCCTGACCGTTGTTCTGGGTGTATTTCATAGCTGACCTCCGAATGGGTGATGAAACTACGTTTCGTCCGGGCGCTCATCTTCGAGCAAACGGCGCAGCTCGGCGAAGCGCGGGTCCAGCGGCGCTTCGGCCTGCATGTGGCCGCAGGTTCCGTCGTTCCAGTTCTGGCCGCAGGTGGGGCATAGACCTTTGCAGTCCGGCTTGCACAGCACATGCATCGGCACCGACAGCAGCATGTCCTCGCGCACCACCGGTGAGAAATCCAAATTCATATCTTCCGGAATGCTCAGCCCCTCGGCCGGCGCGGTCTCCGGCGGGAAGTGATAGAGCTCGGTGAACTTGCTCGTCACCCGTTGCTGCACCGGCGTCAGACAACGCACACATTCCGAAGGCAGCACGCCGGCCAAACGGCCCTGCGCGAACACACCCTGCGGGGTGCGGGTGAGGGTGATGGCCCCGCTCAGCTCGTTGACGGTCAGATCGTCAGCGACGGCGAGCCGCGGCTCATCCACTGCGAGGTCGCGGCTGTAGCCCGGGCCTTCCTTCAGCAGAAAACCGACATTGAGTCGGAGTGGGGAGTGGATCTTGGTCAGAGGAAAACCCTGAATCTGCCGGGGAATTCAAGAAAACCGCAAAAACAATAGCATAATTAGATGTGTAAAGTCAACCCTCAATCTGTTAAGATATGTACTTGTGCGGATAGGCGAACGGATGTTTGCGCTATATACAGGCGCTATGAGTGAGTTGTGCCAATATGCAGGCACGCTTATCTTTGCGGATAGCAAATCTAAAATATTTTTGGATTGTGCCTTTCGGCGGGAAGCTATAATCGCGCGCGAATGGTGACGGCAAACATGAAGCAATTGCTCCTGGCGACGAACAATCCGGGCAAGCTTCACGAGCTGCTTCCGCTCCTCGCGCCGCTTGGCATCGAGCTCCGCACCCCGGCGGATATTGGCCTCACGCTGGAGGTGGACGAGACGGATGACACGTACGCGGGCAACGCGCACCGCAAGGCCGAGGCCTTCGCCCGCGCCTCGGGCCTGATTACGCTGGCCGACGATTCAGGGCTGGAGGTGGATGCGCTGAATGGGGCGCCGGGCGTGTACTCAGCCCGTTATGCCGGGCACGGCCAGACCGACGCCGACCGCCGCGCGAAGTTGATCGGTGAACTGCGCGAGGTCGCCCCGCCGCGCACGGCGCGCTTTCGATGCGTGATCGCTGTGGCTCAGCCGGGAGGGGCGGTGGATTTATTCGAGGGGAAGTGTGAGGGCGAGATCGTGCTGGAGGAACGCGGGAGCAGCGGCTTTGGCTACGATCCCATCTTCTTCATAGCTGACCACGGCGGCACCATGGCCGAATTACCTTCGGAGTTGAAGAACCGCATCAGCCATCGCGCCCGCGCCGCGCAGGCGGCCTTTTCGTTTCTGCAGCAACTCCTCGGGCGCAAATAAAAAAGCGCGGCTGTTCGCGACGAGCCGCGCTTCGATTTTCTTCCTTCTCCCGCCTACTTTGAGTCGTGCCGCGACTCCAAATAGCGCTCCACAGAAATTGCCGCCTGGCACCCCTGCCCGGCTGAGGAGATAGCCTGTTTGTAGATCGGGTCCATGATCTCCCCGGCGGCGAACACCCCGGCCACCGACGTCTGCATGAATTTGTCCACAATCAGAAAGCCCTGCTCATCCATCGCGAGTTGGCCTTTGAACAACTGGCTGTTGGGGAAGTGCCCGACGAAGACAAACACGCCGTCGGTCTCCCACGTCTCGCTGTTGCCCGAGGTGACGCTGCGGGTCTTGACCTTCTGTACCTTGCCGTTGCCCTCGATGCGGTCGAGCACGGTGTTGTAGACGAATTGGATTTTGTCGTTGGCAAAGGCGCGGGCCTTGAGCGTCTCGCCGGCGCGCAGCTCGTCACGCCGGTGCACGATGCGGACGCGATTGGCGTACTTGGTCAGGAACAGCCCTTCCTGCAACGCCGAGTCCCCGCCGCCGACGACGATCACATCTTTATTCTTGAAGAAGAAGCCGTCGCAGGTCGCGCAATAGCTCACGCCCTTGCCGATAAAGTCTTCCTCTCCGGGGATGCCAAGCCGTTTGGCCGAGGCGCCCGTTGTCACGATCACCGCCTCGGCCTCATACTCGCCGCTATACGTCTTCAACTTGAAGGGGCGACCGTGCGCGAAATCCACCTCGGTCACCTCGTCGTAATCAATGCGCGCACCGAATTTCTCCGCCTGCGCCTTCATCTTTTCGGTGAGGTCCGGCCCGAGGATGTTATCGAAGCCGGGGAAGTTCTCAACGTCGCTCGTAATCGCGATCTGCCCGCCCAGTTGATTGCCGGCGATGACGAGGGGGTTGAGGTTGGCGCGGGCCGCATAAAGCGCCGCCGTAAGTCCGGCCGGCCCCGAACCAATGATGATCAAAGTTTCATTCTGCATACAAGGTATCCGTCAAAGTCTGGGGAATGTCGTCATTCTAGCGGCTTTGAGTTAGTGCGGCAATAGAGCAGATGAATCTACGGTGAGTCTTTCGCCGGCGGGGGATGCTTGTCGGGTGAGGCGGGCTTGCTCCACACCTTGTTCTCAACCAGGGTGAGCCGCTCCTCGAATTCTTTGAGCAGCAAGAGGATCTGGCCGACGGCTTGTTCGCTCGTCAGCTTGTCGAGCCGCCACGCTTTGATGACGCCGTCTAGTCCGTAGGTGCCCATGCGCCGCCTCCTTATGACATGAATTCATGTTTCGGGTAGATAATTTTGTGGGCCGCAGCCCACGCCAATACTCTACATGATTCACTGTCCCGAAGTCAAGAGGCAGATTCGCTTTTTGCCTCGCTGCCGTAGGCGAAGCCCGCTTTCTCGGCCACGATCTTGAGCAGCTTCACCGAGGTGCCCTTGGGGGTGTGATAGCCACACTCCCACTCGCTGACCGTTTGTTGCAGCGTGCCCAACTCCTGCGCGAACTCGGCCTGGGTCAGGCCCATGTGTGAGCGCAAGGCCTTCACCTTGCCTGCATCCCAGTCATACTTCAGTTTGCGGGTACGCGCCGGGCGCTTGGTATTGGAACGGGACGCCATGGGTCATTCCCTCATTTCTTGTTCGCCCGTCAGCGGCACATGCACCGAGATGCGCGTGCCTTTGCCCTCGGCTGAATCAATGCGGACGGTGCCGTTGAGCATCTCGGCTCGCTCGCGCATGTTCACCATCCCCAGACTGCCGCGCCGGTCGTAGTCGGCATCGACTGCGCCGACGTTGAACCCCACTCCGTCGTCCTGAATATCCAGCGTCAGTGTATCGCGGCTCAGGCGCAGCCGCACCCAAATGTGTTCGGCCTGGGCGTGCTTCCGGGCGTTATTCACTGCTTCCTCTGCAATATAGAATAACACGCCTTGTTGATTCTTCTCCAACCGATCTTCGACGGCGTTATCGGCCTCGACGATGACGTTCTGGCTGTGCGTGTCGCGCATCTTCTCGCCGAGTTGCCTGAGCGCCGCCGTCAGCCCCTGGCTCTCGAGCACCAGTGGGCGCAAGGTGAAGAGCATGTGCCGAATCTCTTTGGTCGTCTTGCGCGCCAGGTCCTCCATTTTGAATAGCTCTTCGCCGGTGGATTTGACATCGCGCTCAAGCAAGCGCCGCGCGAAGTTGGCCCGCATGGCCAGGGCGGCCACCGCCTGCGTCGGGCCATCGTGCAGATCGCGAGCCAGTTTCTTGTTGGCCTCCTCCTGCACCGACACCAAGCGCTCCTTTTCCTGTCGCAGACTCTGATAGAGCTGCGCGTTTTGCAACGCGATGATGGCCTGATTGACCATGGCGTTGAAAAACGCGCGCTGATCGTCGTCGAAGAAATCAGGGTCGGGATGGGCGTAGAGCACGACGCCGTATGTCGAAAGGCCGACGCGCAACGGCAGGGCCATCAACGCGTGACAGCCGCGCAGCCCGACGAATTGCTGCAATTCCTGATCGCGGTCGGGGTCAGTGATGATGACGGGGTCGCCGGTGCGGATGACCTGCGCCAACACTCCCGCCTGGGCGTCGCACACTGTGCGCTGATCGGCCTGCGGCAGACGCCAGGCTGCGCCAACGCGGAGTTTTTCATCCTCGAACAACAACACGATGCCGATCATCTCGCTGGAGGCGGCCGGCAACCCCTCGGCCCCAAGCGCCCCGAAGTTGAGCGCGGCGTCGAGCACCTTTTCGTAATCGAGCGTGGCCGAGACCATCGAGGCCATGTCGTAAATGGCGCGGGCGTGTTTGCGCAGGCTTTGGGCCTGGCGTGCCCCCTGTTGCTGCTCGCGGCGATAGATGGCATCGAGCAGGCGGCGCAATTGCTGGCCGACGACGGCGGCGACGATGGTGGCCGGCAGCAGCACGACGGCGGCCGAGCCAATGCGCGAAAGCTGCACCGGATCGTTGCCGCCGGTGAGGAGGATCACGGCGGTCTGCCCGGCCAAAAACAGAATCGCCACTAACAGCGCCGAGGTCCAGCGATGGCGCAACGCCGTCGTCAGGCTGGGCAGCAGCCCGATCCACAACAGCGGTCCAAGGCCGGCCTCGGCGGCCCCGAAGAGCGCCAGCCCGAGCACGCCATCTACGGCCAGTGAGATCCACGGCAGGGCCGGCCGCCAGTAGCCGAAGAACTCCAGGAACGTGAGGATGATATTGAACAACACCAGCGCGACCAGAAACCCGATATCGGTGTTGGTCACCGGCCCGGCCCGATCGCCGACGAACAAGAACGCCGCCACCGCCGCGATGATGAGCCAACGCAGGTTGAAGATCAACCACTCCATGCGGTTTGCGGTCAGAGTGCGTTGGGACAGCATACCGAGAATGATACCGAAGGGCGGATGGGCCGGACGTGGAAAAGAAAAGAGCCGCCGCGCTCGAAGGCAACCGCGCGGCGGCTCGCAAGGCTCAGCGTTATCGCCGCCGCGCAGCCTTCTTGCGGGCGGGCGCTTTCGCCTTGATCGCTTTGCGCGCCGGCGCCGGTTTGGCGCTGGCCTCACGTTTGAAGACCAGGCCCTCGCCGCCCGTCAGGCCGGTGTTCATGTCGTCGAGCAACTCCCAGCCGTCGGCGCCGAGGCGGTTGAGGACCGCCGGCAGGATCGGGTAAGACAGCGAGGCGTGCAAATCGTCGAACTCGGCGTTGTAGCTACGGAAAGGCTCTTCGGTGATCTCCTCGGGCATGAGCGGCTCGGCGTAGTTGAACACCCGATTGACATGCCACTTCGAATCCGGCCCGTTGCTCAGGCGGGTCAGGATGCAGTATTCCCATCGCGTTGCCATAGACGCTTATCTCCTTGAGGGTGTGGTTCCGGGTACGCAAAGGATACCCGGCTTGGCGTGCTCCGTCAAAAGCGATTAAGGGCGGGTGACTCGAAAATCATCGAAGCGCACCTCGCCCGGTTGATTGTCGAAGGTGCGGACGAACACGCCGGTCCGGCCGCCGGTGAAGGTCTCATCTTGAACCGCCGCCAGCTGCACGCCGTCCACCGTGAGCTTCAGTTCGCCGTTGGCGCACTCCAGCGCAAGGGCATAGCTCGCCTGGTCAATGGCGATGAGATCGGACGACAGCCACTGGTTGTTGGTCGCGTCGGTGAGGAACAGATCGTCGTCGTTTTGGGTGCGCACGATGGCGTAAAAGCCGTCGGGCGAGATGCCGCCATAGTAGAAGTTCGCGTCATCAACGTAGTTGCAGATCAGGCCCAAACCCACGTCGTTCGCGCCGGTGATCCGGGCAGTCACTTCGTACTTCGCGCTGCTGAAATCCTGATCGGCCATCCCCCACATGAACCAGTTGGCCTTCTCGACGCGCGTGACGTATTCGCCCCCATCGTAGGCCAGCGATACACCTTCGCCGTCCGCCAGCGTCACCGTTTCCCAGGTTCCGTCGTCGCTGGCAAAATCATCGGTGAAGAGTGCGCTGCCCGGCGCCGGGGTGGCATTCACCGCCGACATGATCGTGCCGCCGAACAGCACGGCGCACAAGCCGCAGCTCACTAGCAACACCGCCGCCGCGCCCAGGCCAATCCACAACCACGGGGGGCGTTTGGTCGCGGCGGGCGGCGTGGCGGTTGAGGCAGGCGGTACGGTGAACGAGCCGCCGGTCGGCAGCGAGCCGCTGCTCGCCGCGGTGAGGGACATCCCGCTGGAACCGGTTGCCGGGGCCGTCTCCGACTCCGTCGGCAACCATCCCAAACCACGACTGGCCGGCTCGGTTTCGGGCTGGGTATTCAGCACCGTGCCGGCCGGGGGCGCCTCGAGGGGCGTGCTGGCGACGGCGGTGGAGAGTGCCCGGGCGAACTCGGCGGCGGTGGCGTAACGTTGCGCCGGGTCTTTGGCCAGCGCCTTCAGCACCACGGCCTCGACCTCGGGGGGCAGGTCGGGGCGCAACTCGCGCAGCGGTCGCGGCGCTTCGCTGACGTGTTTGAAGATCACGCCCATCGGCGTGGTGGCGCGGAAGAGTTGCTGGCCGGTGAGGCATTGATAAACGACGACGCCGAGTGAGTACAGATCGGCGCGGTGGTCGAGCGCGTCGCCGCGCGCCTGTTCCGGGCTCATGTAATCGGGCGTGCCGATGATGCCGGTGCCGGTGAGGTTGGTGTTGCTCTCCATCACCTTGGCGATGCCGAAGTCGGAGAGGTAGGGGTTGTCGTGCTGGTCGAAGAGGATGTTGTTGGGCTTGACGTCGCGGTGGAGCACGCCCTGCGAGTTGGCGTATTCGAGCGCCTGTGCCACCGGGGTCGCAATCCGGACGACCTCGCTCAGCGGCAGCGGGCCGCCCTTCAGGCGGTCGGCCAGCGTGCCCCTGGTCATCAGCGGCATGACGATGAAGGGCATGCCGTTGGCCTCGCCAAAATCGTACAGCGGCAGGATGGCGGGGTGGTTGAGCTTGGCCAGCGTGCGCGCCTCGTTGGTGAAGCGTGTGCCGAAGTTGGGATCGTACAGCAGTTCGGCGGGCAGCACCTTCACTGCCACCGAGCGGTCAATCGAGGCCTGAAAGCCGCGATACACCGCCGCCATGCCGCCGCGTCCCAGCAGCTGCACCAGCTCATATGACCCGAATTGTTTGCCGAGAAGGGGATCAGTGCTCATGGACTCCGTCCGTCATAAACGCTAACGGCGCAATTGTAGCAAACGGCGCGAGCGGCGCAGCGTTGGCGGTCGTTGTGGAATTGTTTGGTTGGACGGATGTTACAATGCCGCCACGTCCCCGCTCCACAACAGAAAGGGAACACGGACGGGCGCGGAGAAACACGGATGAGTCCGGGTGTCTCCGCCTGCCTCCGTGTCCGCGACTCGCATGGAAAGATTCTACGCCTACCTCGACGCCAATCGCGAACGCTTCCTCGACGAACTCAAACGCTACTGCGCGCAGCCCAGCGTGGCCGCCCAGGGTTGGGGCATGACCGAGATGGCCGCCCTGTGCAAAGAGCGGCTCGCGGCGCGTGGCTTTAACGTCCGCGTCATCCCCACCAAAGGCTTCCCGGTGGTGTACGCCGAACTGGGCGATGGGCCGCGCACGCTGATGATCTACGATCACTACGACGTGCAGCCGCCCGAGCCGCTCGAGCTGTGGGACTCGCCGGCCTTCGAGCCGACGGTGCGTGACGGCAAGCTGTTCGCGCGCGGGGTGTCGGATAACAAGGGAGACCAGTTGTGCCGGATGCAGGCCATCGAGGCCTGGCTGGCGACGATGGGGCCGCTGCCGCTCAAGATCAAATGGGTGATCGAGGGCGAGGAGGAGATCGGCAGCCCGAACCTCGACGCCTTCGCGCACGAACACGCCGTGATGCTCAAGGCCGACGGCTGCCTGTGGGAGTTCGGCGGCAAGAACGAGAGCGACCGGGTTGTGCTCACCCTCGGCCTCAAGGGCATTGCGTACTTTGAATTGCGATTGAAGATGATGGACGTGGATGCGCATTCGGGCGGCGCGCCGTTTCTGCCCAACGCGCCGTGGCGGCTGCTGTGGGCGCTCAGCTCGCTGCGCGCGCCCGATGGCAAAATCACGCTCGACGATTACTGGCAGCATGTCGTGCCGCCCAGCGCCGAAGACCTGGACCGCGTGGACGCACTGCCGTTCGAGTCCGACAAGATCAAAACCATTTACGGCGCGAAGGAGTGGCTGTTTGGGATGGATGACCGCACGGCCAGCCGCGCGCTGCGCTACGAGCCGACGCTGACGATTTGCGGCTTGCACGCCGGCTACACTGGCGAGGGTGCGAAGACCGTGCTGCCGAAGGAAGCGCGCGCCAAACTTGATTTCCGCCTCGTCCCTGACCTCACGCCCGACTTAATCTTCGAGTTGTTGCGCAAGCATTTGGATCGGCGCGGCTACGGCGATATCGAAATCGTCCGCTTCAGCGCCGAGCATACCGCGCGCACTCAGCCCGACGCCGCGATCGTGCAGGCCGCCGTGCGCGCTGCGCGGGCGGTGTACGGTCACGAGCCGTTGCTCGACCCGACCAGCGGCGGCTCCGGGCCGATGTATCCACTCTCGACGATGCTGGGGATTCCGGCAGTGTGCGCGGGCATCGGCTACCCCGGCTCGCGCGCGCACGCGCCCAACGAAAACATCCGCCTCGACGATTACTGGCAGTGCCAGAAATTCATCGGGCACTTGATTCAGGAATTTGCCCAGGACTGAGCTATGCAAAATTGTCTTTCTAACTTGACTTTGATTGGCCCAAGGCGTATTCTTCTGGCAGTCAAAAGGTGAAGCATGGATAGTCAGGAAATTGCGATTGTCCTGCGGTTGGTGTTGGGCATCACCCTGACTCTCGGAGGCATAACAAAAATCAAATACCTGTCAGTGTTTGTGCAGGGAGTGCTTCAATATCGTGTTCTTCCTGTGTCACTGGCTCGTTGGTATGGGCGCTTGCTGCCGTTCGTGGAGGTCGGTACAGGCGCTTTTTTGATTCTTGGGCTTGGGACTCAGATCGTTGCCGTTGTTTCTGCCCTCATATTTGCATCCTTCGCAATTGCAGTTGGGGTAAACCTCACCCGTAAGCGGGAGATGCCGTGCTACTGTTT
>CAZSNP010000012.1:0-12052 GCA_964608265.1 uncultured Anaerolineales bacterium
GTGCGGTCGGGCCAATTATAGGTCAGGATGACGGCTGTTTGCGGCGGGACTTTAGTTTCAACCCTTGACCCTGAGCGGCAGCCCGGCCACCATGAACAGCACCTCGTCCGCGGCTGCCGCCAGGCGCTGATTGGCCCGGCCCAACGCATCGCGGTACACGCGCCCGAGCGGGTACGCCGGCACAATCCCCAGCCCCACCTCGTTCGAGATCACGATCCACTCGCACTCGCCCTCGCGCTGGGCGGCCAGCAGCCCATCCACCTCTACGTCGAGGGCGGCGGTCGCCTCGGCCTCGGTCGCCGAGTCGGGCAGGGCGACGATGACGTTGTTGGCGAGCAGGGTGAGGCAATCCACGATGATGACGGTGGGCGCCTGTGCGAGCGTGAAACGTGAAACGTGCCGGCCGATGGCGCGGCCAACGGCGAGGGGTGCTTCGAGCGTGTGCCAGTGGGCGGGGCGTTCGGCGCGGTGGGCGGCGATGCGGGCGGCCATCTCGTCGTCGCCGGCCTGCGCGGTGGCGACGTATAGCACGCGCTCCCCGCGTTCGGCGGCCAGGCGTTGAGCGTGCGCGCTCTTGCCGCTGCGCGCCCCGCCGAGGACGAAGGTCAGCCGTTTTCGCATTTGCCGTTAACTTGTCCGTCTCACACTCGCATGGAGCGCGGACAGTGATGAATGAAAGTCGGCCTCGCCGAAGACTTCGAGCGTGAGCACGCCGGCATACCGCTCGCGCCGCAACTCGGCGATGATGGGATCAAGCTGCTCGGGCGGCGCGTGCGCGAGTGAACGGTGATCGCGCCCGGCGAGGCCATGCAGATGGACGACGCGTGTCCGGGGCAGCGCGGCGCGCAGATACGGCAAGGCCTCGTGACCATCTACCCACAAGTGGCCGATGTCCACGCAGCGGCTCACCGGCAGGCATTCGAGCACCGGCTCCGTAAACTCCAACGCATAGCCCTCGAGGTTCTCCAGCGCCAACCGCTCAAACCCGCCGGCCCACCCGGCCAGCTGCTCCACCGCCCGCACTGCGTTCGATTGCCACCGGCGCAACACCTCACCGTCGCGGCTGTGCCGCTCCGCGCGTCCATCGAGATGGAAGACGTAGGCCCACGGCTCAAGCGCCCGCGTGCATTCGATCACGCGCTGCGCCTTGATCAGCGAAAGGTGGCCCGGCTCGCCGCGCATATCCAGCGGCAGATGCACCGTGTAGGTCAGCCCGTGCTCGGCGGCGACAGCGTTGAGGTCGCGCATCGTTTCGGCGGAGGGCAGGTTGCTCTGGCCGTCATCCAAATCGAACAGCACCAACTCCATATCCTGCACCTTGCCCGCGAGGTGGCGCGCGTTGAGGGCCAGATCGCCGGGGACAACGTAGGACGTGGCGCCGAGGCGAAACATGGCTCAGAAAGGAAACGAGGGAAAGAATGGGAATGACGGAAACCGCGCGGCAAAGGTGAGCAGCACCGCCAGCTCGGCGACCTCGACCACGAGGCCGAACACATCGCCCGTGACCCCGCCCAACCGCCAGCGGGCGAGGGCGATGACGGCGAACGCGGCGACGTGCGCGAGGGCGATGGCGAGGAAGAGGCGCGTCGGGCCGAAGAGGCTGGCGAGGACGAGTGCCAGCGGAAGCAACGCGGCGAGCACGACGCTGCCCCGCGTCAGCCCGGATTGAAAATCAACGGCCAGGCCACCGGCGCGGGCGAGCGGTTGCCGTGCGGCGAGGACGATGAGCCAGCGCGCCGTGGTTGTGGCGGCGACGATGGCGAGTAGAAAGTCGAAAGTAGAAAGTGAAGCGACGGCGGCGACTTTGAGGATGAGGCAGAGCGCCAGCCCCATCGCGCCGAAGGCCCCGAGGCGCGGGTCGCGCATGATCTCGAGGCGGCGTTCGGGCGTGGTCGCAGCCGGCAAACCGTCGCAGCAATCGGCGAGGCCGTCGAGGTGCAGGCCGCCGGTGGCCAGCGCCCACACCGCCACCGTCAGCGCGGCGGCGAGGGGAGCGGGGAAGAGTTGCAGCAGCGCCCAGTGCGCGCCCGCCACCATCCCCCCCAGGCACAGACCGACGAGCGGGAACCAGCGCGCCGCCCGCCCGAGCGCGCCCGGTTGCGGTGGGTGGGTGGTGACGGGGATGGCGGTGAGGAATCCGACGGCGAGCAACAGCGATTGCACGCCCGGAATGATAGCAGGCGGCGCAGCCGTCAACTAACCGGGCGCACGACGCGCTCCGCAACCCATGCTCAATCCATCGCCGGCTCGGGCACGAAGGTGGGCTGAGGCGCGGGACGCCTCGCCGGGCTGTTGGCCCTGGGCGGGAGCGGGCGATGGGCCGGGCCGTGCTCGCCGCCGCGCGCCAGCGCCTCGATCTCGTCGCGGCTCGCGAGGACGCGCACCACTTGCCCGTCCCGCATCTGGATCACCCGGTCGGTGTACGCCACCATCCGCAAGTCGTGCGTGACCATGATGCCGGCCCGCCCCTGTTCGTGGATGAGGTCGGCGAAGGTCTGCACGACCTGAAAGGCGCGCTCGGTGTCGAGGCTGGCGGTCGGCTCATCGGCCAGCACCAGCGCCGGGTTGTGGATGAGGGCGCGCGCGATGGCGACCCGCTGCTGCTGCCCGCCCGACATCTGCCCGGGCAGGTTCTTCAGCCGATCGGCAAGCCCCAGGCGCGCCAGCAACTCGCGCGCGCGTTCGCGGCCCGCTCGATCCAGCCGGCCGTTCAGACGGAGCATCAACTCCACGTTCTCCTGTGCGGTGAGGTACGGCACGAGGTTGTTGGCCTGAAAGGTGAAGCCGATCTTCTCGCGCCGGAAGGCGACGCGGTCACCGTCCTTCATCGTCGCCAGGTCGTGCCCGGCAATGCGCACGCTGCCCGAACAGGGCGAGAGCAGCGCGGCCAAAATCGCCAGCATCGTCGTCTTGCCCGAGCCGCTCGGCCCGACGAGGGCGACGAACTCGCCCGCGCGCACTTGCAGCGACACCCCATCCACTGCGTTGAAGTTGTTGCCGTCAAGCTGATAGGTTTTGATGACGTGTTTGGTTTCGAGAGCGATGGCGTTCATGGTCTACCGTTACGAGGCCAGCCCGAGCGCTTTGAGCGGCTCGATGCGGACTGAATAGCGAATGGAGACGCTGCCGCCCAGCGGGCCGATGATGAGCAGCGCGGCGATGGCGAGGGCGACTGCCGAGCCGGTGAAGGCAAAGGGGATGGTGGCCGGCAGCCCGAGCGTCAGCAGCAATGTGAGCGCGCCGCCCAGCGACACGCCGAACGCGGTCACGAGCACAATCTGCAATATCGCCGCCGCGCCCACCATCAGGTTCGACGCCCCGATGGCTTTGAGCACGCCGATCTGCGGCACCTTTTGCAGCACCTGAATCTGGAAGAAGCCGCCGATGACGAGCACGCCGATGAGGAGCGTGAAGAAGCTCTGGGTGTTGAGGGTGCTTTGCTGCGCGCTGTAGCCGGGCAGGTTTTCGTAGGCCTCACGGATCGTCAGCACTTCGATGTTGCCGACCTCCCCCACCAGCCGCGCCTTCATCGCCTCGGCCTCGGCGGGGTTCTGCACCTTCACCGCCACCGCGTTCACCGTCAACTCGCTGTTGGCGAACTCGCCCTCGCCTTTGGGGCGGATGCGATCCCAGGTGAACATCGGCACAAAGACCGTCGGTTGAAACAGATACTGTTGCGCATCGGTCACGCCGACCACGCGCACCGAGAAAAACTCATCGCGCGTCCCCTGGGTGGATTGCAGGACGAGGGTATCGCCGACGCTGAGGTTGAGCCGGAGCAGCACGCCCCGGTCGAGGATGGCCTCCGACGCTTGCGAGGTGCTCAGTTGCCGGCCCGCCAGGGCTCGCGGCTCGCCGGGTTTGCCCGGCTCCACCCCGACCAGGGAGATGCGCAGGGGCGGGGCGCTCGCATCGTTGGGCAGCGGCTCGGCGACGACGGCGTTGGCAAAGCCAATCGCGCCCGCCGCCGCTACGCCCTCCACCCGCGACACCGCCGCCATCCGCGAGCGACCGAGCCGGCTGGCCGCGATCAAGTTATCCGACTTGTCGCCCAGCACGACCAGTTGCGCATCGAGCTTCGACAGATACTCGCGGTTCGCATTCGCCAGCCCCTCGGCCAGCGCGGCGATGAACAACACCAGCACGGTGATGAGGGCGATGACGAGCCCAAACAACAGGAAGCGCCCGCGATTGCGCCAGACCTCTTTGACCGCCAAAAAACCTGCGACACTTATGCCGTTCATTCATTGCCTCCAGTGGCAGAAGCATAGCACCTTGGCCGAGCTTTGCCTAAGAGTTGTATAAGCTTTGGGATGAGGCCTGTATGAGCGGGGAATCGGGTGCTTTCGGCCAACGGTCGCGGGGCGCGCCAGCAACGAAGGTAGAATCCGGCCGTGCCTCACCTCCTCACCCTCGCCGAAATGAAAGCGCTCGAAGCGGCGGCCAATGCCTCCGGGCTGAGCTTTGGGCAGATGATGGAGAACGCCGGACGCGCGGTGGCCGAGGCCGTGCTGGCGCGCCTCGGCGATGACTTGGAGCAACACAAGATCGTCGTGCTGTGCGGGCGCGGCCACAACGGCGGCGACGGGCTGGTGGCCGCGCACTACCTCTCCAACGCCGGCGCGCGCGTGGCCGTGTATGCCGCCCATCCGCCCGACGAGGCCGACGCGAAGGTGAAGCGTCTGCGCGAGAAATCGGTCTTCATCGCCGACGCTGCCAACGACCAGCGCGGGCGGGCGCTGCACAACCTCCTCAACTCCGCCACCGTCATCGTGGATGCCGTCTTCGGCACGGGCGCGCGCTTGCCGCTCGCCGGCCCCGGCGCGGAGGTGCTGCGCGCGACGCAAACTGTATTGCTCGAACGAACCCGCAGACCCTTCATCGTCGCGGTGGATTGCCCCTCCGGCCTGCATTGCGACACCGGCGCGACCGATGCGCTCACGCTCACCGCCGATCTCACGGTGACCTTCGACTCCGCCAAGCGCGGGCATTGCGCCTTCCCCGGCGCGGAGGCCTGCGGCGAATTGCTCATCGCCGACATCGGCATCCCGCCCAACCTACACACCTCGCCGACACAACTCGCCACCGCCGAACTGGTGCGCGGGCTGCTGCCCGCCCGCCCGCGCAACGCACACAAGTACACCTTCGGGCGCGTGCTCATCGTCGCCGGCTCGACGCCGTTCACCGGCGCGGCGTACCTCAGCGGACTGGGCGCATATCGCGTGGGCGCGGGCCTCGTCACGCTCGCCGTGCCCCGCTCGCTGCATGCCATCCTTGCTGCGCGGCTGGCCGAGGCCACCTGGCTCGCGCTGCCCGAGGCAGATGGCGTCATCGCCCGCGAAGCCGCCGAGCGAGTCGCGCAATCGCTCGAAAAAGTCAGTGTGTTGCTGATGGGGCCGGGCTTTGGGGTGGAGCGGACGACGGGCGATTTTGTTCAGCGTGTTGTGGAGGGTGGGGCGGGGCGGAGGCCGCTCGGCTTCGGCGTGCGTGTCGAAGACACCCCGCCGCCCATCGTGATGGATGCCGACGGCCTGCGACTGCTCGCGCAGCTCGAGGGCTGGCCGCGATTGCTGCCGCCGAACAGCGTGCTCACCCCGCACCCCGGTGAGATGGCCGCGCTCACCGGCCTCGACGCTTCTGTGATCCAATCCGATCGCATCCCCATCTCCCAGAAGTTCGCGGCGGAGTGGGGGCACGTCGTCGTGTTGAAGGGGGCATTCACCGTCGTGGCCGCGCCGGATGGGCGCACGGTCGTGCAGCCGTTCGCCACCTCGGCCCTCGCGCACGCCGGCACCGGCGATGTGCTGGCCGGGGCGATGGCGGGGTTGATGGCGCAGGGCCTGGCAACGTTCGAGGCGGCTGTGGCCGCGACGTATCTGCATGGCCGCGCGGGCGAACTCGCCGCGCAAAGGCTGGGCACGCCCGCAAGCGTGCTGGCGAGCGAGGTGGCTGAGGCGCTGCCGGGGGCGATTGCGGAGTTGAACGAGTAGCGCCTGCCGGCAGCTGTGCAACAGAAAAGCGGACAGCGACGGAAATGTGACTTCCGTTGCTATCCGCTTATTCGTTTCGCGCGAAGCGCAATCCGTTGTCAGCTCTTGGTCGCTCCGTGATTACATCACTTCCGGCGCGGGGATGTTGAGCAGCCGCAGCCCGTTGCCCAGCGTCTGCCGCACGGCGGCCACCAGCCGCAGCCGCGCATCCCGCACCGAGGCAGCCTCGGTCTGCAACACCGGCACTTCGTGATAGAAGCTGTGGAAGGTCTGGGCCAACTCGTACACGTAATTTGCCATGTGCAACGGCTTGTAGTCGGCCGCTGCGTTCTGCACCGTAGCCGGGAAATTCGAGATGTGCTCGATCAGCGCCACCTCCAGCGGGTGGAGCTCGTAATCGAAGCGGCCCTCCGCCGGGGCCGCGCCGCCGACCTTGCGCAGGATGCTGTTGGCGCGCACGTACGCGTTTTGGATGTAGGGGCCGGTTTTGCCATCGAAGCTCAAGGCCGTATCCCACTCGAAGACGATGTCCTTGACGTTATCCACCGAGACCAGCGAGTAGATCAGCGCCCCGAGACCCACCTGCCGAGCCGCCACGTCACGCTGCGCCGCCGGCAGGCCGGGATTCTTTTCGTCGATCGTTGCGTGCACGCGGCGACAGGCTTCGTCGGCCACATCTTTGAACAACACCACCCGCCCGCGCCGCGCGGACATGGCGCCCTCCGGCAACGTCACATAGCCATAGGAAAGGTGGAAACACTTGGCCGCTTGCGGAAAGCCCCACAGCTCAAGAATCTTGAAGGCTTGCTGGAAGTGCAGGCTCTGCCGAACGTCCACCACGTAAATCGAACGATCCACCTTGTACTGCTGGAATTTGACTTTGGCCAGCGCGAGGTCCTTGGTCAAATACAGCGAGGTGCCATCGCTGCGCAACACCACCGCGACGCGGTACTTATCCTTCGTCAGCCCAAGCCGCTCGTCTATTTTGACAATGACGGCCTTGCCCTCCGGCCGGCCATCTTCGGCCAACCCGTTGGCGATGAGCTCGTCAACGATCGCTTTACTGGGTTCATCAACGTCGCTTTCGAAGAACCAGACATCCATGTGGATGTCAAGCATCGTCAGGATTTCGTTGAGTTCCTCCAGGCTCCACTCGCGCGTCGTGCGCCATAACGCGCGAACATACGGATCGCCGGCGTCCCAGCGGCGTAACAGCTCGCGCCGCTCGGCGTCGTACCGCTCGCGCTGCGCCTTCTCTGCCGGCGTCTCGTTTTCTTTCTCAGTGAGCAGTGCTGTGGCTTCGACGTAAATGTTCAATAACCATTGCCCACGCTCGTGAATGCCGGCTGGCTCCTGGCCTTTGTAAAACTTATCGTAAGCCCAAAGCACGGTGATAACCCCCAGGCCGATATCCCCTGGATACGAGGCGCGGATGGTGGGGAAGCCGGCAAACTCGAGCAGCCGCGCCAGTACCTCACCCAGGATGGCATTGCGGGCGTGACCGATGTGGAAGGAGTGGTGCGTGTTGGGTTGCGCATATTCCACCATCACCCGCTCGCCCTTTGCCGCGCCGCGTCCGAACTCCGGGCCGGCGTTCACGGCCTCGTTCACCACGCGCGCTGCATACGCCGGCGTGTCGAAGTAGGCGTTGAGGTAGGCTTTGTCGGCGACGACGCGCGCGAACCCGGCCGGCGGCGTGATTCGCTCCGCGACGAGCTGCGCCAGCTGCTGCGCGCGTTGCGGCACATTCACCTTCCTGCCGCTCCTGGCCTCGGCCGCGGCGGCTTGAAAGCACGCATTCGTGCCCATGCCCCACTGACCGGCGAACGGTGTGGCTTGCCACTTGACCTCGCCGCCTTCGGGCAGGCCAAGATCGCTCAGCGCTTGTTTGATTTGTTGGCTGACTTGCTCGAGGTCGCGCTCAAACACAGAAACAGATCCTCCGGGATGAGCGCGGATTGTAGCATTATTCCTCGCCGCCGATGACGATGTAGCGTCCGCGCGGCCTCGAGGGGGGAGGTTGAGGAATCGGGTAAGTGTTGTCCATCAGCGTAGTCGGCGAGACGACGACGATGGGCGGCGCGGGGGAGGGCGGCGCTCGCCGCGCCCTGAGCGGCTTGCCGAGGGAGAGCGCTCGGGCCGCGACCCGCACCGCCAACAGCGCCGTCGGCACCGAGGCCAGCGCGCCGAGCACCACGCCGAAGATCGCCGCCATCCCCTGCCCGGAGAGCTGCTGCCCAATGAAGACCGCCAGCCCGATGCACAGGCCGAGCACAATCACGAAGAGCAGCAGGCGGGCCTTCATCGTTACTCCACACGGCTCTAGTCAGGAACACGCCGCCAACTCAGCGCGCCAGCGCTGCGCATTCGGCGTGACGAAAACAACTCACGATGTGATCGTTGACCATGCCGGTGGCCTGCATGTGGGCGTACATGATCGTCGAGCCGACGAAACTGAAACCGCGCTGCTTCAAATCCCTGCTCAGCGCATCCGACTCGGGCGTGCGCGGCGGGATTTCCCTGAGCGACCTCCACTTGTTCTGCTTCGGCGTACCGCCGACGAAGCGCCAAACGTACGCGTCGAAGCTGCCGAACGCCTCCTGCACAGCGAGAAAGGCCCGGGCATTTTTCACGGCGGCATTGATCTTCAACCGGTTGCGGACGATGCCGGGGTTGCTCAGCAACTTCTCGACGCGGCGCTCGGTGTAACGCGCGACCCTGGTCGGGTCAAAGCCATCGAAGGCCGCGCGGTAATGATCGCGCTTTTTCAGGATCGTGATCCAACTCAACCCGGCCTGCGCGCCTTCCAGGATCAGGAATTCAAACAGCTGTCGGTCATCGTGCACCGGCACGCCCCATTCATGATCGTGGTAGTCAATGTAAATTGGATCGGTCCCCGGCCATTCGCAGCGGTGTGGCATCGTTCAGCCTTTCGGTTGGGTGGTGAGCTTGGGCCGAGCGCGGCAGGGTCAATTGGGGGGCAAAGGGAAGCGCACGGTGACAACACCGTTATAGCAAAACGTATGTTCTGAAGCAAGGGCAAAAATGTAGGGACGGTGCATACACCGTCCCTACAGGTAGTGCTATTTCGTGGCGTTGAGCGCCGCCAGCTTCTTCATCAGCCGGCTCTTGCGCCGCGCGGCGTTGTTCTTGTGGATGACGCCTTTCTCGGCGGCGCGGTCAAGCTCGCTGATGGCGGCCAGCGTGGCGGCGCGCGCAGCCGCTGCGTCCTTGCCGGCCAGCGTATCGGCGGCGGCCTTGATGGCGGTGCGGGCGCGGGTGCGGGTGATCTTGTTGCGGACGCGCTTGCGCTCGTTCGAGCGGATGCGCTTCTGGGCAGATGCGGTGTTGGCCAAAGTAATCTCTCCTGCAATAAATTCGGCAGAGGCGTTATCGCTGACGCCTCCATTGGGTGCGCGACGCGGGATTTTAGCCGAGCGGTCTGGCTTTGTCTAGCCCGAAATCAATGCGATGGCCTCGACCTCGATCTTCGCGTTGCGGGGCAGGGCTGCCACCGGCACCGTGCTGCGCGCGGGCGGCGTGTCGGTGAAGAACTCGGCGTAGACGGCGTTCATGCGCGCGAACTCGCCGAGGTCGGTCAGAAAGACCGTGGTCTTCACCACACGATTGAGCGACGTGCCCGCCGCGGCCAGCACCGCGCTCAGGTTTTGCAGCACGCGCCGGGTCTGGGTTTCGATGTCACCCTCGACGATCGTCATCGTCGCCGGGTCGAGCGGGATCTGGCCCGAACAAAACAACAGTTCACCGGCGCGGATGGCCTGCGAGTATGGCCCGATGGCTTTTGGCGCGCTGTCGGTGTGGATGGGGGTGAGGGCGGTCATGCAAGGCTCCTGTGATGAAGGGGAAATTGGGAAAAGGCGGAAACAAAGGTCGGCCGCTACGAAAAGAGCGCGTGGGGCGTGTCGCGGAGAGCGTGTTCGATGCGTGCACGCGGGCCGGCGTTGAGCGATTGCGGCAAAGCCTGCGGCGCGAAGTATCGGGCTTCGACAATTTCGGCGCGGTCGAGTGTGAGGGAGCCGCCGGCGAGTCGACACTCGAACGTCGCGCTGCACAGTTGCACCGGGTCGCCATTGGTGTAGATAACCTGATGCTTTGGTCCCGACGTGACGCTCACCAAACGCGCCGGCTCAACGAGCAGGCCGGTTTCCTCAAGCACCTCGCGGACGACTGTTTCCGAAATGGACTCTCCTAAGTCCTGATAGCCCGAGGGAATCATCCACCGGCCGTTGTCAGCGCGGCGCACCAGCAATACCTCGCCGGCAGCATTGCGGATGATGGCGCTCGCGCCCGGCGCAATCATCCACTCTTTGCCGAAATCGGCTCGGAGTTTCATCACATACTGCCCGCGTCCATTGGGCGCATCGGCGCGCGCCGGCTCGAACGCTGCATCGTCGCGCTCGGCGAAAAAGTCGCGGGCCATGTCGGCGTACCAGCGGGCAGTGACGGGCAGGGCCCCCTGCGGGAAGAAGGCCTGCGCGCGCGACTCGGATCCGTCGGGCCGCGGCTCGCCGCTCACGACCCGGCACTCGAAGGCCGCCGTCCACTGCTGCACTTCATCGCCGTTCGGGTAGCGCACCTCGTACTGCGGGCCGGTGTACACGCCGACGAGCTTGGTCGGCTCGACGTGCAGCCCGGTCTCCTCGCGCGCCTCGCGCACACAACATTCACTCAGTGTCTCGCCGAGTTCGAGCACGCCGCCGGGCAACCCCCACCACTCGAAGTCGCCGCGCTGCTGAAAGAGCAACTGCCCGCGCGCATCGCGGATGAGGGCGGTGGCGTAGCACACGATCACTTTGCGCGAACCGACCCGCGCCCGCAACTGCTCGAGGTAGCTCACAGCAGCCCGCGCAGATGGGTGAGCAGCGGCACGAAATCTTCGAGCGGGAAGAGGTGATCGTAGGCGTCGCGCGGGATGCGGCCATGCAGCGGGCGGCGCGCGATGACGATGACGGAGTATTCGGCGGCGTGCACATGCCGCAGCGCCTGCAAACGTCGCAGGCCGCTGCCGGGCGCGACCGAATCGATCGGCTCGATGATGAGGGTGCGGCCATCGTCCGTCAACCCATCCAGCGTCAGGCTGGGGATGTACAGCCGCAACTGGTCGGTGCCGATGGGCAAATTGAAATTCAGCGACCAGTGTGTGTGCGCGAAGTTCATCTCCAGCAGATACGCGCACAGCGCCGCCTCGGCGTTGCTGCGCACGAGGTGGCCGTTCGACAACAACCAGCCGGGGCGGCGATGCGGACTCACCCGGCCCTCCGGTTGTGCTGATGCCCGCTGACCGTCGCCAGCCATTCCACCAAACGCGGGGCGAGGGTGTTCAGCGCGTAGAAGAATTGCAGCATCAAGGGCACGACGACCTGGCGCTGGTTGCGTTCGATGGCGCGCAGGATGGCGTGGGCGACCTGCTCCGGTTCAAGGGCGGGGATGACGAGGCGGGCGATCTTCGGCGCGCGTTCGAGCACGCCGGGGTTGTGTGTGAAGTAGGGCGTACGCACCTCGCCGGCGACGATGGAGGTGACGCGCAGGCCGGTGCGGTAGAGGTCGGCCCGCAGCGCGTCGGTGAAGGCTTGTAGCGCGCCCCGCGCCCCGGCGTACCCGCTCGCGCCCGGCCACGGGATGCGGGCGATGGGTGAGTTGATGTTGACGATGTGGCCGCTGCCGCGCGCCAGCATGGCCGGCAGAAAAGCGCGCGTGACGAAGAAGGCGGCGAAGTACGGGGCCGACATCATCGAGAAGGCCTCCTCCGGCTCGGTCTCCTCGGTGAAGAGCCAGCGGCCCGCGCCGGCGCTGTTGATGAGGATGTCGGGCGTGCCCATCTCGGCGGTGATGCGGCGGGCGGCCAGCTCCACTGCAGCGGGATCAGCGGCATCGGCGGCGTACACGCGGGCCGTGCCGCCGCGCTGGGTGATGGAGTGCGCGACCGAGTCGAGCGCCGCGCGGGTGCGCGCGAGCAGGACCACGCACGCGCCGCGGGCCGCCATCGCCTGCGCCGTCGCCGCCCCGATCCCGCTCGAGGCCCCCGTAATCAGCACCACCTT
>CAZSNP010000012.1:12152-14669 GCA_964608265.1 uncultured Anaerolineales bacterium
CCCGGCCTCCGCCGCGACCGCTTTCACCGAGGCCGCCGTCCACCACGAATACCAATCAACCTTCAACCCCGGCAGTTCATTCATCAACTCGCTCAGCACCTCGGTGGCCGGGTGGTTGCCGCCGTGCCCGTTGAGGAAGAGCAAACGGCGGAAGCCGTGTGCCTGCGCCCCGCGCACCAAATCCTCGATGATGGCGATGAAGGTCCGCGTGCGCAAACTGAGCGTGCCAGGATAGCGCGTGAAGTACGGTGAGAGGCCGAAGTTGAGCGGCGGCGCGACGGGGACGTTGGTCCGCGCGGAGGCCGCATCGGCGAGGGCCAGCGGAATCCTGATATCGGTGAGCAGGCTGAGGTAGCCATGCTGCTCGCACGCGCCGACCACGAACATCAGCCGGTCGTCGCTCTTGAGGTAGCCCTCGACATCCATCCAGTTGAGGTCTTCGAACCGCATCCTCACTCTCCTTACAGGTGACGGTCATGGGGCGATCTTCGTCGGACAGAATATTGGCTGGCGAAGGCTGTGCCCGCCGGGTTGGATATTGACGGCGGCGCTTTCCCGGGGCTGCGCCGGCGCGCCTGACCTGGGCGCAGATGAGTTTGCCGCGCACACGGCCACCCTGGCCTCGAAACGCGGATCGAAGTGGGCTTCGACCCCGCCCGGCAGCCCCGGTTTTTGGCGGTTGATGCGGAGGGCTTTGCACATGGGTGAGACTCCGATGACGGACATCCGACCTGATCCTTCCGCGCGCGGGCGCGCCTGATTCCACACTCGCGGTCCGGTAGTGGCTCAACGACGCGGGCCAGAGGGTTGCCGAACTAACCGCCGCTGGCTAACTCGATGAGGGGGTTTTCCAGCCCGCAGGTGAAATCATCCTGAGCGACGATAGGGAAGTAGACCTTGCCCGATACCCGCACCCGCGTGTCGTAGCCGACGGTGCTGCCGTCGGTGAGGTGGATTTTGAGATCATCGTCGGAGTAGGAGTCGGCACCTCGTCGATCTGGTTGGCCTCCGAGCCGAAGCGCACCGTGACGCCGATCCTGGCCTCGTCGAGATCCAACTCCTGATACAGTCGCAGCACGACGCTCTCGCTGTCGGTGAACTCGTCCGGCAGCAACAGGTAACCTTCGACCGCCACCCGCTTGCCGTCGTTGGCCTTGTCGCACACGGCCTCGAAGGCCAGCAGCTCCCCCGCCGTCGGCGGCTCCGACGCGCAGCCGGCCAGGGCTGCGGAAAGCGCCAGGCCTGCAATCAGCAGCTTTCGAATCATGGTCCTCTCTCCTGTGGAAATGTTCGGGGTCCCGGCGGACCCGAGGCCCTGGACTTACGCGACAAGAAAGACGGCGCCGGCCTCAACGACCAACGCGGTCTGTCCCAGGTCAACGCCACGACCCACTACACCACGATGTTGACCAATCGGCCTTTCACGTACACGACATTCTTCGGCGGCCTGCCATCCATGTGCTTCCGCGCGCCCTCGCCGGACAGCGCGGCGGCCTTGACGGCCTCGTCGCTTGTGCCGGCGGGCACGGTGATGCGGTCGCGGACTTTGCCGTTGATCTGCACCACGATGGTCAGCATGTCCTCGGCGGCGATGGCCGGGTCGGACACGGGCCAGCGCTGGGTGTGGATGGAGTACGGCTGGCGGATGCGGCTCCACAACTCCTCGGTGATGTGCGGGGTGACCGGCGCAGACAGCAGCAGCAGCGTGGTGATGGCCTCGTCCCAGGCCGCCGTGCCCGCCAGCGCGTCGCGATGTTTGTACAGCGCATTCGTCAATTCCATCAGCGCCGAGACGATGGTGTTGAACTGGAAGCGTTCGAAGTCATCGCTCACCCGCCTGATGGTTTGATGCGTAGCTCGGCGCAACGCGCGCAAGTCATCGGCCTGGCCCTCCTTTCGCTTCGCTCCCCTGGTTTCCACCACGATCGTCCACAACCGGTTGACCCAGCGCACCACGCCCTGGATGTTCTCGGCGCTCCACGGCCCGCCCTCGCTCCACTGAAAGCCGAACATCATGAAGGTCCGCACCACATCGGCGCCGTACAACCGCACTTGCTCGTCGGGGTCGATGACGTTGCCGCGGCTCTTGCTCATCCGCTGTCCATCCGGTCCCAGAATCTGGCCCTGGTTGCGCAGTTGCCTCATCGGCTCGTGACCTTCGGCGATGCCCATATCCCGCAGCGCTTTGTGGAAAAAGCGCGTGTAGATCAGGTGCATCGTGGCGTGCTCGGCCCCGCCGGTATACGTGTCCACCGGCATCCAGTAATCGTATTCCGCCGGGTCGAACGGGCCTTTGTCGTAGTGCGGGCTCAGATAGCGCAGGTGATACCACGACGAGCACATGAAGGTGTCCAGCGTGTCGGTGTCGCGCTCCGCCGGCTGGCCGCAGATGGGGCAGGTGGTTTTGCTCCACGTGGGATGCAGCTTCAGCGGGCTTTGGCCGGTTGGCAGCCACTCCACGTCCTCGGGCAGGGTGACCGGCAGTTGGTCGTCGGGCACCGGGACCTGGCCGTGCTG
>CAZSNP010000012.1:14769-20198 GCA_964608265.1 uncultured Anaerolineales bacterium
CCTCGGGCAGGGTGACCGGCAGTTGGTCGTCGGGCACCGGGACCTGGCCGTGCTGCGGGCAGTACACAATCGGGATCGGCGAGCCCCAGTAGCGCTGGCGGCTGATCAGCCAGTCGCGCAGCCGATAGGTGATGGCTTCTTTCCCCGAGCCGCGCGACTCGATGTAGCTGATGGCCGCGTCGATGGCCGGGTTCTGGCGACCCTTCTCGCCGTTCGAGATCATGCCATTCAGCGGGCCACTATTGACCATCACGCCCGCGCCATCGTAGGCCTGCGCCATCGTCGCGCCGTCGAAGTGTTCGCCTTGTGGTTGAACGACCGGGATGATGTTCAGGCCATACTTGCGCGCGAACTCGAAGTCGCGCTGGTCGCCGGAGGGCACGGCCATGATCGCGCCGGTGCCGTACGTCATCAGCACGTAATCGGCAATCCAGATGGGGATGCGCTCGTCGCTCGCCGGGTTGATGGCGTACGCGCCGATGAAGACGCCGGTCTTCTCCTTCTCGGTGGATTCGCGCTCGATGTCGGTTTCGCGGATGGCGCGCGCGACGTAGGCCTCGACCTCGGCGCGGCGCTCGTCGGTGGTCAGCTTCGCCACCAACGGGTGCTCGGGAGCCAGCACCATGAAGGTCGCCCCCCACAGCGTGTCGGGGCGGGTGGTGAAGACCTCGATCTCGTCGCCGCCTTCGGTCTTGAAGACGACGTTGGCGCCCTCGCTGCGCCCGATCCAATTGGTCTGCATGTCGCGGATATTGTCGGGCCAGTCCATGCCCTCGAACGACAGCAACTCATCGGCGTATTTGGTCGTGCGGAAGTACCACTGCTCCAGATTCTTTTTGATCACCGGCGTGCCGCAGCGCTCGCAGTGGCGGTCTTCGCCCCACACCTGTTCGCGGGCCAGGGTGGTGTTGCAGTTCGGGCACCAATCCACCGGCGACAGCTTTTTGTACGCCAGCCCGTGCTTGAACAGTTGCAGAAAGAACCACTCCGTCCATTTGTAGAATTCGGGGTCGCTCGAGACGGCCTCGCGCTCCCAGTCGAACATCGCGCCCATGCTGCGCAGTTGCTGGCGCATGTACTTGATGTTGGCGTACGTGCGCTTTTTGGGATGCACGCCGTCTTTGATGGCGGCGTTCTCAGCCGGCAGGCCGAAGGCATCGAAGCCCATGGGGAACATGACGTTGTAACCCCGCATCCGCAGCCAGCGCGCGCGGGCGTCGCTCGGCGTCATGGCATACCAGTGGCCGATGTGCAGGTTGCCGCTCGGGTAGGGCAGCATCGTCAGCGCGTAATACTTCGGTCTGCTCGGATCGATCACCGCGCGATACAGTTTGTCCTGTGCCCAGCGCCTCTGCCACTTCGGCTCGATGCGGGCGGGATTGTAGCGGTTGGCGTCCGCTGTCGTTCGTTTGGCGATGGTGTCCGGCGCGACGCGGCGGCGCGGCGCGGTTGATTTGCGCGCGACGGGCTTCGGCCTGGCGGCTGGCTTCGTGCGGGTCGCGGTCTTCTTTTTCGCGCCGGCCCTGGTCGGGGTCTTCACAGTCTTTTTTGCAACCGGCTTCTTCCTCGCCGGCGATTTGGTCCTGGTCGTAGCCATGACATTTTCTCCTGGAACGAACGCGGGCGACTATAGGTCGCCCGGTTCGATATGCTAGCACTGATCGCGGTACGCGCTACTTGCGGCGCACTCGAACGGGGACGTTTCCGGGTTGCAATTTGCCCGGTTTAAGTAATGGGCCGAGTTGAGCCAGCACCACGCCGAGCATATCGCGCAGGCGCAGGCGAAGTTGATCGAACACACGGCGCACTTTGGATTGTGAGTTCATTCCGTCCTCCAGAAACAAAACAGCCCCGTTCATCCGACTCAGGGACGAAGGGGCCTCCGCGGTACCACCCTGATTGCGACGAAAGGCAGAACCTTTCGTTTAAGCAAAAGGCTGCGCCTTTTGCCGCCATCTCATGGCCGCGTTATCGGGCGGACCCGCTGCTGCTACTTCTTTCGCAGACAGTGCTCCCGGGCGAGTTCGGCCTTGGGCGCGGTCCCCGACCGCCCTGCCGGGCTTTCACGGTCTCCGGCTCGCTGGGGGATGGCTTACTACTCCCGTTCGTCGCATTTACGGGCGGGGGCAAGACCCGCCATTACGTTTTGTGGACCCAGAGGGATTTGAACCCTCGACCTTCTCAATGCCATTGAGACGCGCTCCCAACTGCGCTATGGGCCCTCGTTTCAGAAGGCAGAAGGCGGAAGGCAGTTGGCAGATAACTGCTTTCAGCTTTCTGCCTTTCGCCTACTGGCTTGTGGACCTGAAGGGATTTGAACCCTTGACCTCCTCAGTGCGATTGAGGCGCGCTCCCAACTGCGCTACAGGCCCGAACAGCGAGCGGCATTGTACCGTAGCGCCGCGAGGCCTGTCAAGAAAACGACGGCCTGCGCCGTTTATCCAGTGAAAACCAACGACGCACCGACTTGCCAACATGAACGCAAACAACCTGTTGATTGAAGAAGCCGATACCTTTCAGGCTCTGGTCGAGGAGCACTTCCGCGCCCGCGGCTGCCAGCTCATTGGCTATGTGCCCATGTCGCCCGGTTTTCTGCTGGTGGTGTGCCGGAACGAATCACTGCAACTGGTGTACGGGTTGCCGGGCCTCCTCCCGGTGACGTCCGTTGACATCGACGTGTGCGAACGCGCCATCCGGCGCTACGACGCCTCCGGCGGCTATGTCGTCGCCCGCAGCGCCTTCCTTCCCGGCGCACAGTCGCGGGCCAGGGAACTGCGCGTGGCCCTCATCGGCGCGGCGGAGCTGGGGGCGGTGAACTGAGGCCGGGTGTTGCGTGACCGCGCTATCACCCGCATAATCACGGGGGAGCACTCATGACAACCTATCGCATCCTTTCACTCGACGGCGGCGGTGTGCGCGGCGCGTTTGCCGCGCGCCTGCTCGAGCGGCTTGAAGCCGCGCACCCCGGCTTCATCGCCCGGGCCGATTTGATCGCCGGCACCTCCGCCGGCGGGCTGCTGGCGCTGGGCCTGGCCAAGGGGTTGTCACCTGCCCGTTGTCGCGCCCTCATCGAGGACAACGCCCCCAACATCTTCCCCCGCGATTTCCCGTACAGCCTCGGCCTCTTCCGCACGATCAAACGCTTCTTCGCGGCGCTGTACGGCAACGACGACCTGCGGAATGCGCTCTACAACGAGTTCGGCGACCTCAAGCTCAAAGACCTGCGGCCGCGCGTCCTCATCACGACCTTTGACCTGGATGGTGATTTGCCCGACAGACCGCGGACATGGAAGCCCAAGTTTTTCCACAACTTCGAAGAGACGCCGCGCAGCGGCCCGCCCGACCGCGAGCAGACCTTGTTGGACGTGGCCCTGCGCACGACGGCAGCCCCGACCTTCTTCCCGATCTATCAGGGGTTTGTGGATGGCGGTGTGGTGGCGAACAACCCGAGCATGTGCGCGCTGGCGCAAGCGTTGCACGCGCCCACCGGCGGGCAGCGCCTCGATGATGTCGTGCTGCTGTCGCTCGGCACCGGGGTCGATCCGACCCGGCTCGAAGCGCAGGACAAAAGCTGGGGCATCGCGCAGTGGTTCCTGCGCAAGGTCAAGCTGACCGATGCACTCGTCGGCGGGGTGGAGGATGTGGCCGAGTTTCAATGCCGGCAAGTGATGCAGACGCGCTTCCACCGCCTCAACCCGGTGCTGTGTCAGCCGGGCCGTCCCGAGTTGTGTGATATCGGCCTCGACGATGTCAAAGCCATCCCGGCGCTGGTGCAGTTCGCGGATAGCGCTCCGCTGACGGATGCCCGCGCGCAGGTCGAAACGGTGAAGTGGTTGCGCGACTTTTGGATGAGAGACTGACGGAGGCAACGATGTATCGCATCCTTTCGATTGACGGCGGGGGGATCGGCGGGCTGGTGCCGTGTATCCTGCTCGACCGGATGGAGGCCGCCGCGCCCGGTTTGTTGCGCGGCGTCAATCTGTTTGCCGGCACCTCCACCGGCGGCATCATCGCCCTCGGGCTGGCCGCCGGGCTGACGCCGAAGACGCTGGCCGAGTTGTACAGCGTCCGAGGCAAAGAGGTCTTTCAGGATAGCGTCTTCGATAACGTCCTCGACCTCGGCAACGCCATCGGCGCGCAGTACGACAACACCAACCTCAAGCGTCTGTTGGCCGAGCGGCTTGGCAAACGCACGCTCGATCATCTGCGACCGGTGCTCGTGTCGAGCTTCGACCTCGACAGCGAGAAGGACATGCCCGATATGCCGCGCGCGTGGAAGCCCAAGTTCTTCCACAACTTCCCCGGCGACGATTCGGATGGGAAGGAGCTGGCGGTGGACGTGGCGCTGCGCACCAGCGCCGCGCCGACCTTCTTCCCCACCTATCAGGGCTATATTGACGGCGGGGTGGCGGCCAACAATCCGGCGATGTGCGCGGTGGCGCAGGCGCTGCGGCAGGGCGTGCCGCTCAACGACATCGTCGTGCTCTCGCTTGGCTGCGGGCAGACGCGGATGTACCTCGACCTGGGCGGCAAGGATGTAAGGTGGGGCTGGACGCAGTGGGCCAAACCGCTGGCCTCGTTCTTCATCGCCGCCAACGTCGGCGTCGCGCACTATCAATGCAAGCAGGTGCTCGGCGCGCGCTACAAACGCGTCAACCCCGATATTGAAGAAGCGGTCGCCCTCGACGATGTGAGTAAGGTTCCGGTCCTGCAACGGGTGGCCGAGCGCTTCAAACTTGACTCGGCGACCGAGTGGCTGGGGCAACACTGGGTAGAGGCGCCCGCCACGACCACGCAGGCGGCGGCCAAGACGAAGACGGCGCTGCCCAAAGCAGCGCGGCCCAAATCGCCGCCGCCCAAGCCGCGCGCCAAACGCCGCCAGCCCAGGAACCGCAAGCGCTGACGGGAATGCCGGCGCTCACCCTCGTCGTCATCGGCTGGCTGGCCGGGATCGTGACTGCATCCCTGCTCGGCCAGCCGTTTGCGTCCTGGCTGGCCCTGGCTGGCGGCGGGCTGGCGCTGTTGAGCGTGTGGCGCGGGCGGGTTCGCTGGCGCTTGCCGCTGCTCGGCCTCATCGCCCTGGCCCTCGGCGCAGCGCGGTATCAACTCGCGCAACCCACGTTCGATGCCACAGCGCTCGCGTATTACAACGACACCGGTTCGGTGACCGTCGAAGGCATCGTGTGGGATGAGCCGGAGGTGCGCGACGCCGACGCGGAAGCCCGGGCGCGCACCAACCTGCGTGTGCGCGTCGAAACCCTCACGCTGTCCGACGGCACAGCGCCGCTGCCGGTGAGCGGGCTGGTGCTGGTCTATGCCCCGCGCTTCTCCGACTCGCGCCTCACTGAGAATGGACAAGCCGAGTGGCGTTACGGCGACCGCGTGACTGTGACCGGCAACCTCGAAACGCCGCCCGAGTTCGCCGACTT
>CAZSNP010000012.1:20298-42901 GCA_964608265.1 uncultured Anaerolineales bacterium
GCGACCGCGTGACTGTGACCGGCAACCTCGAAACGCCGCCCGAGTTCGCCGACTTCTCGTACCGCGACTACCTCGCCCGCTCGGGCATCCATTCTCAAATCCGCAACGCGCAGGTGCAGTTTCTCGCCGAACGACAGGGCCAGCCGCTCTTTCAACTCATCTTCGATTTCAAGGCGCGCGCCCTCGCCACGCTCGCACAACTTTTCCCCGAGCCGCACGGCGCGCTGCTCAGCGGCATCCTCCTCGGCGTCGAATCCGGCATACCCGCAGAAGTGAAAGACGCCTTTCGCATCACCGGCACCTCGCACGTGGTGGCCATCTCGGGATTCAATGTCTCGATTCTCGTCGCGGTGTTCATGGCGCTGTTCAGCCGCTGGCTCGGCCCTAATCGCGGCGCGGCCCTGACGATGATCGTCATCGCCGCGTACACACTGCTGGTCGGCGCGAGCGCGTCGGTGGTGCGCGCGGCCATCATGGGGGGCCTCGGCCTGATCGCGCTGCGGCTCGGGCGACGCGCGGTGGGCCTCAACACCCTCGCTGTTGCGGCGCTGTTGATGACGGCGTGGAATCCGCTGACGCTGTGGGACGTGGGTTTTCAGTTGAGCGCGGCCGCGACCCTCGGCCTCATCCTGTATGCCGAGCCATTGCAGGCCGCGCTGCGCCGCGCGCTCGAAACACGCTTGCCGCCCGAACAGGCCGAGCGCGCGACCCGCCTCTCCGCCGATACCTTCCTCCTCACCTTCGCCGCGCAAATCACCACGCTCCCCCTCATCGCCTACACCTTTGGGCAACTCTCGCTCATCTCGCTGCTCGCCAACGCCTTCATCCTGCCCGCGCAGCCGGCGGTGATGGTGCTCGGCCTCGTCGCCCTCGTGCTCGGTCTGCTCTGGCCTCCGCTCGGGCAGCTCGCCGCGTGGCTGACCTATCCCTTCACGGCCTACACGCTCGCCATCGTCCGACTTTTCGCGCGGGCGCCCGGCGCCTCGGTGCCGGTGGAGGTTGCGCCGGCGGTGATTGTGATCGTGTACGGGATGCTCATGGGCGTGACGTGGATGATGCAACGCCCGCCGGAGCAGCGGCCCGCGCTATGGGTACGCTTCGTCGCGGAGGGGGTTCCGCTTGGCGGCGCGGCCGTGCTGGGATTGGCGGCGTTCTTTGCGTGGGTCAACTTCTTCTCACTGCCGGTGCCGGGCCGCCTGCGCGTGACGGCGCTCGATTCCGGGGCCGTGGCCGTCACCACGCCCTCGGGCGCGCAAGTGCTGATTGACGGCGGGCCGAGCGGCGGGGCGCTGCTGCGCGGCCTCGCGGCCGAGTGGCCGCCGTATGCCCACGACCTCGCGCTACTCATCGTCACCGCGCCGCGCGATTCGCGGGCCGGCGGCTTGCCCGATGTAGTCAACCGTTATCGAGTTGCCCGGGCAGCCATCACCGAGTCGGAGGGACGCAGCGCCGCGTTGCGCACCGCGCGCGACGCGCTGGCGCAACAGTCCGTTCCCATCGTGCCGCTCGCAGCGGGCACACGATTCGATTTGGGCGACGGCGCGCAGGTGCAGGTGCTGGCCGAGGGCCTGCTGCGGGTGGAGCAGGGCGCTTTCTCGTTCGTCCTCCTCACCGCCGAGGTTGAGGCGACGACGCTGCCCCCGGCGACGGTCGTGCTGGTCGCGCCGGGTGTGGGTGTGGATGAAGCGACGGTGGCTGGCCTCGACCCGAGGGTCGCCATCCTGGCCGAGGCGGCTGAGGTCGAGGCGTTTGCGGGCCGCACCGTGCTTCGCGCCGACCAGCGCGGCGCGGTAACGGTGTCGAGCGACGGGCAACGAATGTGGGTGGAGACGACCAGGTGACGCGGTGACGGAGCGCCGGGATACCGGCGCAGGCCGTCGCCGCGTCACAACTTCACTTCGTCCCTACGGGATCGTCGGCGAAACTGGCTGTGTCGGTACGACCGTCGCGCCGGTGCTTGTCTGCGGCAGCGGCAAAATGAACTGCTGGCCCGACGGCAGGTAAATCGTCTGCACGCCCGGCGCAATCTTCTGGATGTACTGATACGTCAGCAGGTCGGGGTTGTTCTGAATGGCGGCGGCGATTTGGCGCAGCGCCTCGGCCTCCGCCTGCGCCTGAATGATGCGCGACTCAGCGTCGCCTTTGGCCGCGATCACTTTTGCATCCGCCTGGCCCTGAGCGACCTGGCGCGCCTGTTCGGCCTCTTGCCGCTTGGACTCAACCACGAATCGCGCCTGCTGGGCCTGCTGCTCGGCGATCTGCTTTTGCTCGACCGCCGCCGCGTACTCGTCACTGAAGCGGATGTTGCGCAGCACGAAGTCGACAAGTAACAAGTTGTTGTTTGCCAACCCCCGCTCCATATCTTGCGTGATGAGTTGCTCAAGCTCGGCCCGCTTGCTGCTGACGATCTCCTCGATTCCGTATTGAGAGACTGCGTCGCGTATGACGCCGCGCGCTTGTGGTCGGACGACCCCGTCTTCGTACCGATCCTGCCAGGTGATGTGGAGGTTGATTACCTCCGCCGGATTGACCGAATAGATCACGGAGGCGTCCACAAACACAATCTGCCCGTCTTTCGTCCGCGCCTGAATGGAGTCGTCACCCGACACTGCGCCCTCCGAATCCACTGAACTCATCGTGTAGGTGGCACGCGAGATGGGATATTGCACGACGCGCTCGGCAAAGGGGATGATCCAGCGCAATCCGGGTTGCAGGACCTCATCGCGATAGCCCCTGGCTTGCAAGGCCGAGATCACCACACCCCGCTGGTTCGGCTCGATAAAGACGACGCCGGCTGCGGCCGTGGTGAGCAACGCAGCCACGCCTGCGATGCCGGCCACAATCAGCCCGCCGCCGCCCACCCGTCGCCCGCGCGCCGCGCTGAACACCACCCAGCCCAGCGCGCCGATCGTCCCCAACCAGGCCAGCGTCGCCAGCCCACCGATTATCTCTTGAATGCCCATTGCTCTCTCCTTGTAATACCCCTATCTGTCCCCCGGCGCCACGCCAGAGATCTGAACACATTCGGAGCCGTGGGCGCGGTGCCGGGGGAGGCAGGGGGTTCAGACTTGTGACTATAATATCACCGCCGCATGTCTCCACTGAGAATCAAAATCACTGAAATCGCGACAATCGGCGGACAGGTGCGCGTCAGGTGCGAGCCGCGAGGCGGGCCGCTGCCGGCGGTGCGGCCCGGCCAATTCTGTCTGGCGTCCCTCGATAAGGCCGCCTTGCTGCGCGAGCCGCTCTTCCCGGCCTCGCCGACCGAGTTTGTCGTCGATGAGTCGCATCCGTGGGCGGCCCTCGAGCCGGGGGCTGTGCTAGACCTCCTCGGCCCGTGTGGCGCGGGGTGGGCCTTGCCCACCGGCGCGTCGCGGCTGCTGATCGTGGCCGAAAATCCTGCCCGTGTGTTGGCAGTCATGCGCGCGGCGCTCGCCCAAAACGCCTCGGTGGTGTGGGCGTGGCGCGAGGCGGTTCCCGATTGGGCGGCGACGTTGCTCCCGGCGGAGGTCGAGTTCCACATCGGTGCCCTCAGCATCGGTGCCCTCAGCGCGGAGGTGGCCGAGTGGGCCGAGATCGCCCTGCTCGATGTGCCCGAGCCCGGCGCGACGGCGGCGCGGTTGCGTGATCTGCGTCCGCTGCGCCCGGCCGGGTTCGTCCAGGCCTTTTGCGTCCCGCTCATGCCGTGCGGCGTGGGCGCCTGCCAGGCGTGCTGGGTCGCGACTGCGCACGGCAAACGCCTGGCATGTGTGGACGGCCCAATCGTTGCGATTTGAGATTGATGATTGTTGATTTCTGATTGCGCTGATATGACCCCATCCAAAATCCAAAATCAACAATCCGCAATCCTGTGTTTGGTCGCTCACCCCGATGATGAGACCATTTTGTGCGGCGGGACGCTGGCGTTGCTGGCCGCACGCGGCGTGGCGGTGCACATCGTCTGTTTGACGCGCGGTGAGGGAGGGGAGGTGGGCGAGCCGCCGCTGGCCACCCGTGAGCAACTCGGTGAAGTGCGCGAGGCGGAGATGGTGGCGGCGGTACGGGCCCTGGGCGGAAAGAGCCTGACCTTTCTCGGCTATGTGGATCCGACCGTCGGGCCGAACGAAACCCTCTTCGCGCCGCAGCACGACCCGGTGATTCTGTCGGGTCAGATCGTCAACTGCCTCAAACAGTTCAGGCCGCAAGTGCTGCTGACGCACGGCTCGAACGGGGAGTATGGCCACCCGGCGCACCAGTTGCTGCACACGATGGCGAAAGTCGCCCTCGCCGCGCTGGTCGAGGAACGCCATGAGGGTGTGCCCGCGTGGTGGAGCTTCGCCGCCGCGTATCCCGCTCATCCCTATCCGCGTCTGAGCAACGCCGACGACGCCGCCGACTTGATTGTTGATGTCAGCGCGGTGCTGGATCGCAAGGAGGCGGCGGCCCGCGCCCACGCCACGCAGAACGCGCTCTTCGTCCGCCGCCGCTCGCAGCAGGCGGGCGTGCGACCTTCGGTCGTCCCGCTCACCGTGCGCGACGTGCTGCTGCCCGAGGAGTCATTTCGCCGGCACTGGCCCAGGGAGGGAGCTGATGACTTTGCACGCTGGCTCACGGACTACGCCATACGCCCTGCGTAGCCCGGATTGGAGGAGACAACTTGCGCCTCGAACACCTCGCCTTCAACGTCGCCGACCCGGTCGCGGTCGCGCGCTGGTACGCCGAGCATCTGCGGCTCACCCTCATCCGCGACTACGGCCCGCCGCTGCACGCCCACTTCCTTGCTTCGGGGCCGGGTCAACCGATGCTCGAGTTCTATCACAACCCCGCTGACGCCGTGCCCGACCACGCCGCGCTGTCGCCGGTGCGGCACCACATCGCCTTCGTCGTGGACGACCTCGTTGCCGAGCATGCGCGTTTGCTGGCCGCTGGCTGTACAAAAGTTGATGAGCCGGTGACCAATGCCGCCGGCGATATGCTCGTCTTTCTGCGTGACCCGTGGGGGCTGGCGCTCCAATTGGTGAGGCGCAGGACTTCGCTGCTGGGCGGCTCGTCGTAAACACTTCAGCGCTGAAGCAGCGCTGAAGCGCTTACTACAAACGGCGCTTACTACTACAAACGGCGCTTACTACAAGCGGCGCTTGCTACAAACGGCGCTTACGACCAACGAATGATCGAACTGGCCCGGAACCACAAGCGCGGGTTGGTATTGCGCGCCCCGGTGATGAACGCTGCCGGCGTGCTCGGCTTCGCGAACGAGTATCGCGGCCTGCTGGATTTTTCGCAATTGGGCGCTTTTGTCACCAATCCGCTGACGCTGCACGCGCGCACGCCCGCCGCCCCGCCCAACGCCCTTGCCATCCACGACGGGCTGCTGATTCACACCGGCCTGCCCAACCCCGGCCTGCGCGCGGCGTTGCGCCGCTATCGGCGCGATTGGTTGCGGCTCGGCGTCCCGGTCATCGCCCATTTCGCCGCCACCACCCTCGACGATGTGCGCCGGGGCCGCGACTGGCTCGAACGCGACGACTCGGTGAGCGGGGTGGAGTTGGGATTACGCGACGATGTGGCGGCGGGTGAGATGGAAGCCCTGATCCGCGCGGCCCGCGGCGGTCAGCCGTTGCTCGTGCGCCTGCCGCTGCTGCGCGCAACCGAACTCGCGCAGGCCGCTGTCGGCGCGGGCGCCGATGGTCTCGTCGTAGGCGCACCCCCGCGCCTGGCCGTCGCATCAGAGGTGCGCTCAATCACCGGCCGCGTGTACGGCCCGGCGCAATTCACGCCGGCGCTCGAAGCCGTGCGCGCGGTTGCCGCCCTCAACCTCGGCCTGCCGCTGATCGCCGCCGGCGGTGTGTATTCGATTGAGAATGTTCAGGAGATGCTGTCCGCCGGGGCGGTCGCCGTTCAACTCGATGCCGTACTCTGGCGTGAGCCTGGCCTCATTCATGCCTGGCAGCTTTGAGACTGCCTACTGTCCACTTTCTACTTTTCCAAAACAATCGTCACCGGCCCGTCGTTGTGAATCTCCACCAGCATCTCCGCGCGGAAGACGCCGGTTTGCACGGGCACGCCCAGTGACTTGAGCCTGTCGGCGAAGTGGGCCACGAGCGGCTCGGCGTGCTCGGGCGCGGCGGCCTCGATGAACGACGGGCGGCGCCCCTTCTCGGCGTTGGCGTATAGTGTGAATTGCGAGACCACGAGCACGCTGCCCCCCGTCTCCAGCACCGAGCGGTTCATCTTCCCCTCGGCATCTTCAAAGATGCGCAGGTTGGCGACCTTCTCGGCCATCCAATCGGCCTGCGCAACCGTATCCGCGTGGCCAACGCCGACGAGCACCACCAGCCCCGGCCCGATCTCGGCTACGCGCTGGCCGTTGACGGTGACGCTGCCGCGCTTCACACGTTGGAGGATGGCGCGCATGTCACGCCAACCCCACCGCTTCCTTAACCTCCGCCATCGTTTGCCTGGCGAGGGATCGGGCGCGCTCTGCCCCATCCGCCAGCGTCTCCCACACGTGCTGCGGGTCGCGGGCCAACTCGGCGCGGCGCTCGCGGAACGGGGCGAAGTGAGCGTTGAGGTTCTTCGCCAGAATACGCTTGCAATCCACGCACCCGATGCCCGCGTTGCGGCATTGTGAGTCGATCATGGGCAGCTCGGCGGGCGAGAAAGTCTTGTGCAGCGTGAAGACGTTGCACACTTCCGGGCGACCGGGGTCGGTGCGCCGCGCGCGCTGCGGGTCGGTGACCATCGTCAGCACGCGCTTCTCGGTCTCCTCGGGCGTGGCCGCGATTTCGATATGGTTGTTTAGGCTCTTGCCCATCTTCTGCGCGCCGTCGGTGCCGAGCACTTTCGGATACTCGGTGTTCTTCATCTGCGGCTCGACCAGCACCGCGCGGCCCGTGCGGTGGTTGAAGGTGCGCACCACCTCGCGCGTGAACTCGATGTGCGAGGCCTGATCCGCCCCGACCGGAACCGTATCCGCTTTGTACAGCGTGATATCCGCCGACATCAGCACCGGATAGCCGACGAGGCCGTAGTTGACGTTGTGCGGCTGCTGCGCGACTTTCTCTTTGAACGTCGGCAGGTCGGTGAGCTTGCCCAGCGGGGTGAACATGCTGAGGATGGTGTGCAGTTCGGTGACCTCGGGCACATGGCTCTGCACGAACATGATCGTTTCCTGCGGGCGGATGCCGGCGGCCAGCCAGTCCAGCGCCATGTCGGCGGTGTTCTGGCGCAAGTCTTCGCGGTCGTCCATCGTCGTCAGCGCGTGCAAATCCACGATGCAGTACACGCACTCGTAATCGTCTTGCAGCGCCACATAGTTTCTTATCGCGCCGAGGTAGTTGCCGAGGTGTTGCCGCCCGGTGGGACGCGCGCCCGAAAAGACACGGCCTTTCTTTGCCATGGGACAGTGAAGATCCTCTCTGAGTAGGTTCCCCCCTCTCCGGCGACGAAGGAGCGGGAGAGCGGGTCAGGGGGTGAGGCTGGTTGCGCGATTATATCTGAGGCCGCTCACGGCGCCGCGACGATCCGCGCGAGCGCGTCGCTCACCTGCGCCGCGGCCGCTTCCGGCGATAGGCCGGCGCCCGCCGCTAACCACTCTTCGGGGGAGCGGGCCGCCGGCATCGCCCGCAGCAGCGCCCGGTCGGTCTCGGGCGGGGCTTCGGCCAACCACTCATTCAACATCACCAGCGCGTTGCGGATGACGTCGGGCCGTCGCCACACCCCGCCGCGAAAATCCCAGTAGCGCTGCGTCGTCAGCCGCTCGGGGATGGGCAGGGCCGGCCCGCGCAGCACGCTCACCGGGTCGAGGCCGAGCCGCACCGACTCACGCACGACCAGGGCGTAGAAATAAGCGTTGCCGACCGCGTCGCGCCGCCCATCGCGGAAGGCCAAACGATCCATCGCCGCGAACAGCATCTGCACCCCGACGGCGCGCCGCCACAGATCGCGTCCGGTCGGCTCGGCCGGGTAGCCGACCTCGTGCGGCGACGGCACCAATAAGGCATAGTCGGGATAGCGCGTGACGTGCGGGGGCAACACGGTGAAGAGCAGTGGATCGGCGGGCCGGAGGGCGGGCACATCCGGCCACTGGTAGTAGCGGTTCGCCAGGTCAACGCTGATCGGCGGTTGGTCGGCGCAGCCCCAATCCGCGCAAAAGCGGGCGAGCACCTCATCGAGGTACGGCAACAACTCCACCGCGAAGTCGCGATCGGTCGCGTAGTGATTGATTTCGACAAAGCGGCCGATCAGGCGTGTGTGCGCGCCCCAGTAGCTCTCCGGCGCGAGGGTGCGTTGCCAAACACCGTCGGCCCGTTGATAGAACTGCGGCAGCGTGAAGGTGTAGGTGTTCCCGTCGGCATTCGTGTACGCTCGCGCAACATCGACCTGATAGAAATCGGCGGCGCGGCGCGTCACGGTCTGCACCCGGCCCGCCTCGGCGACGGGCCGCAACCCTCGGAGTGGGGAGGGAGCGAACAAACCATTGGCCGCCCGCTCGAGGCGCTGATCCAGCCAGGCGCGGTCGGCGGTGTTGGTCAGGGCCAGCAGCGTCACCGCATCCCCGGCCAACGCCGCCTGTTCTTCGCGCAGCACCGTGCCGCGCAGGGTTTGCTCCGTCAGCCACTGCCCCCACCCCTCGGTGAGCCAGACGGTCACGAGCACGACGCCCACTGCGCCGATGAGGATTCCACTGACCGAGCGAAAGAAGGTGATGATTTGGAGGACGGCGCCGGTAGCGGAGGGTAGCGTGGACGCAGCCGGCAGCGTATCGCGCGCGGCGTCGATCCATTGGCCGGGTGTGGGTTCAGCGAACGGGGCATCGGTCACCGTCCACTCGAACAGGTCGCTCTCGATAGCCGTGGCCTTCATCACGCCTCATTTTATCCCCGAAAGGGAGGGGCTGATTTATGGATTCTGTGAGCGGCGCCGTTCGGTTACTCGATGGATGACGGCTTCGTGAGCAGCGGCCCGACCACTTCCAGCAGGTTCAACAGCATGCGGGCGGTCGCGCCCCACACATCGTACTCACCAAAGTAGAAGTGATAGACCGGGATGGGTGGGCCGCCGAAGGGTGGGGCGCGCTCGGCGAGGAGGCGATTGTGCGGGTCGGCCAGCCAGCGCAGCGGCACGCCGAAGATCGAACTGATTTCGTGCGGCGAGGGGGTGAAGGGGTACGGCCACGGGATGAGGCCGACGATGGGGGTGACGCGATATTGCGTCACCGTCAACAACTCATCCAGCCGGCCGAGCACCGTGACGCGGTCACGCGGCAGACCGATCTCCTCTTCGGTTTCGCGCAGGGCGGTGTCGGTGAGGCTGGCATCTGCGGGGTCGGCGCGCCCGCCCGGGAAGGCGACCTGCCCCTTGTGACTCGCCACCGAGTTGGTGCGCTGCGTGAGCAGCACATGCCACTCACCGTCCGTGTGGTACAGCGGCACCAGCACGGCGGCCGGCCGCGCTTCCCACTCGGCGCGGGTGCAGCTCGTGCGCGCGGCCAGTTCGGCGCGGAGCGACGCGGGGAAGTCCATCACACGCGCAGTATATCGTGAAACGCGCCGGGTTCGGCGCTGTCGGCTACACCGGCACGCTGTTCGCCGCCGGCAGGCTGTTCGCCGCCGGCACGCTGTTTGCCGCAATGACATCCCGATACCACAACGCACTATCCTTGGGCAGCCGTTGCTGGGTGGCGTAGTCGGTGTAAACGATGCCGAAGCGCTGAGTATATCCCCTGGCCCACTCGAAGTTGTCCAGCAGCGACCACACGAAATAGCCTCGCAGCGGCACACCGGCCGTGAGGGCGCGATGGCACGCGGCGAGGTGGTCGCGGAGGAAGTTCAACCGGCGCTCGTCGCGGATGCGGCCCGAGGCGTCCGGCCCATCCGAGAAGCTACAGCCATTCTCGGTGATGTACAGTTGCGGCACTTGATATTCGAGGTGCAACCGCATGAGCAACCGATACAGACTCGGCGGGTGAATCTCCCAGCCCATCTCGGTCCACTCAGCTTCGGGCGCGAGGAAGTTCGTCTGCGGCGCGTTGCCGGGCGCCGCGCTCCGCAGGATAGCGCGGTTGTAATAGTTCACGCCGAGGAAATCGGTCTGCGTGGCGATGGTGTCCAGATCGCCCGGTTGCACGAAATCGGTGAGCCAGCCGGCCGTTTCGTAATCAGCCCATTTGTCGGCGGGATAGCGCCGGCCATACAACGGATCGAGGAACCAGCGGTTGAAGTAGCCATCGTGAGACCGGGCGGCGTGGTAGTCGAGGGCGCTGGCCGAAGCCGGCTCCGCCGGGCTGAAGTTCAACGTGATGCCGACCTGCGCGCCGGGACTGTTGCGGCGGAGGACGGGCACCGCCCCGCCGTGCGACAAGAGGAGGTGATGAGCAGCGCGCAGCGCGGCCGGCCAATCACTCCAGCCCGGGGCGTGCTCGCCGATTTGGTGGCTGAGCAGGGCCGCGCACCACGGTTCGTTGTGCGTGATCCAGTGCTTCACCCGGTCGCCGAGCGCGCGACTGACGACGTCGGCGTATTCGACAAAGGCTTCGGCAGTGGAGCGCGCAGGCCAGCCGCCCTCATCCTGTAACGCTTGCGGCAGGTCCCAATGGTAGAGGGTGATGAAGGGACGGATGCCGGCCGCGAGCAACCCGTCCACCAGTCGGCTATAGAAATCCACCCCTTTCTGATTCACCGCGCCGCGACCGGTCGGCAGGATGCGGGGCCAGGCCACTGAGAAACGGTATGCCTGCAGGTTGAGCTGCTGCATCAACGCAATATCGTCGCGCCAGCGATGATAGTGGTCGCAGGCGAGGTCGCCATTCGAACCGTCAATGACCTTGCCCGGCGTGTGGACGAAGCGATCCCAAATTGATTCGCCCCTGCCGTCTTCATCCCACGCGCCCTCGATCTGATACGACGAGGTGGCGCTGCCCCACACAAAGCCGTCCGGAAATTTGAGTTGGGTCATAGTAACCTTGGGTGACTTCTCTTCGGCGGGTGAAAGGCGGTCAGGGAATGATTGGCGGCAATTCTATCAGCCACAGGTTGCGATCAGCGGCGTTGACGAAGACCAATCGGTTCCCATCGGAGGAGAGCGCCCAGTCGCCGGCGGCGATGCGGAACGCCAGCGCGCGCGGGTCGGTGAGCGGGCGGCTGCTGCCGTCGGAAGCCGCGACCTCGATCAGCCGATGACTCCCCGAGGTCGCCTCCAGCGGGACGATGAGCAGCCGGTCGTCGCTGCGCCAGCGGTAGGCGCCGAAGTGCGACAGGCGGCGCGCCGCCGCGCCGTCGCTGCGAACGACCCACAACCCGTCGCGGGCCGCATCCCCTGAAAACGAAATCGTATACGCGAGCCAGCTGCCGTTGGGTGAGATCACCGCGCCGCGAATGTTGAGGCCGGTCGCGATGACGGCCCGCGCGCCGTCGGCGAGGTTGAGCGCGGCCAGGTACGGTTCGGTCTCCGCGCTGTCTCGCCCGCTGATGAGCAGCCGCGCGCTATCGGGGAACCAGCCGCCCAGCGCCCCGCCGAGGACGCGGGCCGCAACGCGCGCCTCGCTGCCATCCACCTTCGCCACCCACACCTCGACGAGGCGGCGATCGAAGTTCTCGGTGGAAGAGGCCGTCTGCCACGCGATCTGCGCGCCGTCCGGCGAGATTGCCACCGCGCGGCCCGCCGCCGGGACCGGCCAACGCTCGCCCGTCGCCACTCGCTCCACAAAGGTCTGGCCAGCTTCGGGATATGCCCGCAACGCGCCGTCACTCGAGAACACGCCGACTTTCTCGGTGATGAACTGCGGCTCGCCGCCGGTCGCACTCACCCCCCAGATCCCGCTCGGCTGCGTATCGCTCGGCTTGTCGATGAACCACACCTGTGAGCCATCGGGAGAAAAAAACGGCTGGACACAACAGCCATCGAAGGTGAGCTGGCTCAAGGCGGGCGCCGGCGTCGGCGTCGGCTCGGGGGTGCGATTGTTGAGCGGCGGCGGGGTGAGGGAGGGGAAGGGCGTTGGCGCAATCGCCGTCGGCCCGGAGGTCGGGGTGGGGGCCGCGGTGCTCAGCTGCGTGAGGGCCGGGTCTGCGGCGCAAGCAAAAAGAACAAGGCACAGGGCATAGGGCGCGGGGCGCAACCACCGTTGAGAATTGCGCATTGTGAAGTGTGCCTTCAACGGATGAGCCAGTCCGGCGGCCACGGGCGCGCGTAGTCGTTGACGATGTCGCCCCCAAAGCGCACATCGGGCTGGTCGTCGGGGAATTGCCAGCGGCGCGGGTTGTCGAGGTCGCGCTCGTAGCCGCGCCCGAATGGGCCGCTGAGCATGAGGGCATCCCAATCGGCCTCGATGAGCGGCACGGGATTGTACGCGGTGCGGTAGTTGTATCCAGCGCGGATTTCGAGATGCAGGTGCGGGCGCGAGGTGCAGGTGAGGTCGGGGTCGCCGGTGAAGCCGATCGGCTGCCCGCGCGTCACCGCCTGGCCCACATCCACCGGCGCGCGTTCAAGCAGATGACCATAGAACGAGGCATAGCCATTCGGGTGATCAATCATCAGATTGTGCGGCCCGGCGCCGTGCTCGCCGGCATCTGCCTTCGTGACCACGCCATCCCCAATCGCCACCACGGGCGTGCCGCAGCGCGCGGAGAAATCAATGCCGAAGTGCAGGCCTTGCCCGGCGCCGTACCAGATTCGCCGCGTGCGATACGCGCCGGTCGTGTTGCCGTACATCTGCCCGACGAGCCACGTGTTCGGGCCGGGCGGCGTATCGAACGGCAGGCCGAAGGGTTTGGATTGGGCGAATGTGGGCGACGACGGATGACTGAAGACTATGGCGAGAGCGAATAGCCAGCGGGCGAATTTCATGGGGACAGTCTAATCGCATAGAGCAGGGGATAGATTGAGAGAAAAATGAATCTCTGTGGGCGCTGTGCTCACCGTGGCTCAAGGCCTCAGCATCGGCATTTTTATGCCGTGCCGCTTCGCCGCGGCGATGGCCTCGGGGTAGCCGGCGTCGGCGTGGCGGACGACGCCCATGCCGGGGTCGGTGGTGAGCACGCGCTCGAGGCGGCGCGCGGCCTCCGGGGTGCCGTCGGCCACGATCACTTGCCCGGCGTGCTGCGAGTAGCCGATGCCGACTCCGCCGCCGTGATGGAAGCTCACCCACGTCGCGCCGCCGACCGCGTTGATGAGCGCATTCAGGATGGGCCAGTCGCTGACCGCGTCGGTGCCGTCGCGCATCGCCTCGGTCTCGCGGTTGGGCGAGGCCACCGAGCCGGCGTCCAGATGGTCGCGCCCGATGACGATGGGCGCACTCACCTCGCCGCGCGCCACCATCTCGTTGAAGCGCAAGCCCGCCCTCACCCGCTCGCCGTAACCGAGCCAACAGATGCGCGCCGGCAAGCCCTGAAATTGAATCCGCTCCCTCGCCATCTTCAGCCAGCGTTGCAGGTGCGCGTCCTCGGGGAAGAGCGCGGCCACGGCCTCATCGGTGCGATAGATATCCGCTGGGTCGCCGCTGAGCGCGACCCAGCGAAAGGGGCCTTTCCCTTCACAAAACAATGGCCGGATGTACGCGGGCACGAAGCCGGGATAGTTGAAGGCATCCTTGACGCCGAAGTCGAAGGCGCGCTGGCGCAGGTTGTTGCCGTAGTCGAAGACCTCCGCCCCGCGCTTCTGGAAGTCGAGCATGGCCTGCACGTGCCGCGCCATCGAGGCCGCGCTGCGCCGCGCGTATTCCTGCGGATCGCTGGCCCGCAGCGCGTTGGCCTGTTCGAGCGTCAGCCCGTGCGGGACGTAGAAGAGATAATCGTGGGCGGAGGTTTGATCGGTGACCACGTCGGGCGTGACGCCGCGCAGCACGAGTTCGGGGAAGACATCCGCCGCGTTTCCGATCAGCCCGATGGACCTGGCCTCGCCTTTGGCCTTTGACTCTTCGACCAGCGTCATCGCTTCTTCGAGCGTATCCACGACGACATCAATGTAACCCGTCTCGAGCCGTCGCTGCGCGCGCCACGGGTCTACCTCGACGACGAGGGCGACACCTTCGTTCATCGTCACCGAGAGCGGCTGCGCGCCGCCCATGCCGCCCAGCCCGGCGGTCAGCACGAACTTGCCTCTCAGCGATCCCCAGCCCTTCAGCCGTGCCAGCGAGCCGAGCGTCTCGTACGTGCCCTGCAATATCCCCTGCGTGCCGATGTAAATCCACGAGCCGGCCGTCATCTGCCCGTACATCATCAGCCCTTTGGCCTCGAGATCATCGAAGTGCTGCTGCGTCGCCCAGTGCGGCACGAGGTTGGAGTTGGCGATGAGGACGCGCGGCGCGTCGGGGTGCGATTTGAACACGACCACCGGCTTGCCCGATTGCACGAGTAGCGTCTCGTCGTTTTCGAGGGTGATCAGGGATTGGAGGATTGCAGCGAAGCTCCCCCAGTCCCGCGCCGCGCGCCCGCGCCCGCCGTACACGACCAGATCATCGGGGCGTTCGGCCACGTCGGGGTCGAGGTTGTTTTGGATCATGCGGAAGGCGGCTTCCTGCAGCCAGCCTTTGCAAGTCAGTGTCGTGCCGCGTGGCGCGCGGATGGTGCGACGCATGGAGGCTCCTCTGAGGTTGAAAAGTCAACGGCCAACAGTGAACGGTCAACTGTTCAGCGTTCACTGCTGACTGTTCACTGTTGACCGGCCACTGCTCACTGCCTTTCCCCGCTTGTAAACGACGCTGACCGGATTGTACCCAATCCGATAGATCACCTCCTCGAAACTCGGCACGTCCCACAGTTGGAGGTCGGCGAGTTGGCCGGGGGCGAGCGTGCCGCGATCGGTGAGGGCGCAGGCCCGCGCGCCGCCGGCGGTCGCGGCGAGCAGCGCCTCCTCCGGCGAGAGGCGGTGCTGGCGGCAGGCGAACTGCATCACGAGGAACATTGATTCAACCCAACCACCGGGGCAGATGTCGGTGGCGAGGGCGAGGGTCATGCCCTCATCCAGCATCGCGCGCGCGTCGAAGGGGCGCGGATGTTTCACGGCGAAGTCAATGATGGGCATGAGCACGCCCACCACGCCGGCCTGCGCGAGGCGCCGCATCGTCGGGCGTTCGGTGAAGTTGAGGTGATCGGCTGAGACCACCCCCAACTCCGCGCACAACTCCGAGCCGCCCAGCGCCGAGTATTGATCCACATGCGCCTTGAGCTTCAGCCCGTGCGCGCGGCCCGCCTCGAGGATGCGCCGCGATTGCTCGACGGTGTAGTAGCCCTCATCGCAGAACACATCGCAGAACTCGGCCAGCCGCCCCTCGGCCACACGCGGCAGCATCTCGTGGATGATGAGTTCGACGTATCGTTCACGCTCGACCTCGGGCGGAAAGTCGTGCGCGCCGAGGAACGTGCTGACGAGGTCGAGCGGCACGACCTCGGCCAGCCGCCGATTCACGGCGAGCATTTTCAGTTCATCGGCCACCGTCAGCCCGTAGCCGCTCTTGCTCTCCACGGTGGTGATGCCGTGCGCGAGCATCCGCCGCAAGCGTGCCGCCGCGCCCTCGGTCAACTCATCCACCGACGCCGCGCGCGTCATGCTCACGGTCGCGAGGATGCCGGTCGGGAGGCCCAGCGCCTTCACCTCGGCAGCCGTGCGCGTCATCCTGGCCGCGTATTCACGCACGCGCGACCCGCCGAAGACGACGTGCGTGTGGCTATCCACGAATCCCGGTGCGGCGAGGTGGCCGGCGCAATCCACAAGCTGCGGGCTGTGCGCCGCGAACTGCGCCCGCACCACTGTCTCGGGTCCGACGGCGACGATGCGTTCCCCCTCGATAGCGATGGCGGCGTTCGCGATACGGCCCACGGGATTGTTCGCAGCCGGCACGCAGGTTAGGGCTTCGGTGAGGTGGGTGAGGAGGAGCATTGGGTGATTTGGTAATTGTGGCTCGCCCTCACCCCAGCCCTCTCCCTCCGGGAGAGGGAGCACGCCGGTGCATTACTGAGATTACTCCCCTCTCCCAGCGGGAGAGGGGTTGGGGGCCAGGGCGGACCCGGCTCGCTACAAGGTCTTCGCCACGGCGTTCAGCACTTCTCCCTGGCGCACCACCGCCGCCAGCCGCTCGATGTCGTGCGTCAGCTCGCGGTCGTGCTCGACGAAGCGGACGTGCCTGCGAATCACCTCGTACGCGGCGCGCGTGCCCGCGCCGAGACGGGCCGGGCCGTCGCGGCGCAGATCAATCGCCTGCGCGGCGGTGAGCAATTCGATGGCGATGACATGCCGGACGTTCGCAATCACTTCGAGCGCGTGGCGCGCGGCGTTCGCCCCCATGCTCACATGATCTTCCTGATTGGCGCTCGACGGGATCGAGTCGACGCTGTCGGGATGGCTCAACGTTTTGTTGTCGGAGACGAGCGCGGCGGCGGTGTACTGCGGCATCATCAGCCCGCTTTCCAGCCCGGCGTGCTGCACCAGCATCGGCGGCAGGCCGTTGCTCAACTCCGGCGTCACCAGTCGAAAGATGCGCCGCTCGGCGAGGTTCGCCACCCCGGCCAGCGCGATGCCGAGGAAATCCAGCCACAGGCTCGGGCCCTGGCCGTGAAAGTTGCCGCCTGATATTTTGTAAGGTTCCTCTGCGTGGGTGAAGATGAGGGGATTGTCCGAGGACGAGTTGAGCGCGGCGGTGAAGCGCTCGCGCAGAAAAGCTACCGCGTCGCGCGCCGGGCCGATGACCTGCGGGGTGCAGCGCAGCGAGTACGCATCCTGCACGCGCGCCGGATCCGAATCCACGAGGCGGCTACCGTGCAGCAACGCGCGCAGGCGGGCCGCACTCGCGATCTGCCCCGGCTGCCCGTTCGCCTCGTGCAGCGCCGGATGGAAGGCCTCGCTCAATCCGCACAACGCTTCGATCGAAAGCGCCGCCGCCACCTCGGCGTGTTCGAGGAGCGAACCCGCATCGTGCCCGCCGAGCGCGCCGGCGGCGACCATGAAGGTCGTGCCGTTGGTCAGCGACAACCCCTCCTTCGCCTCGGGAACGACTCGCTGTAACCCCGCGCGCCGCATCGCTTCCGCGCCGCTCATCAGCTCGCCCGCGAAGTACGCCTGCCCGCTGTATCCGCCCTCCGCCGCTGCATCCCGCGTCAGCACCACGGCGATGTGGGCGAGCGGGGCCAGGTCACCGCTCGCGCCGAGCGAGCCTTTGCCCGGCACCCACGGCGTCACGCCGCGATTGAGCATCTCGATAAATAAACTCGCCACCTCAGGCCGCAGCCCGCTGTGTCCGCGCGCAAAGACGTTGGCGCGGATCAGCATCATCGCCCGCACGATCTCGCTGGGCAGCGGCTCGCCCACGCCGACGAGGCATTGCAGGATGAGGTTGCGCGACAGTTGGCGCGTCTGCTCCGGCGCGATGCGGGTGCGGGCCAGCGAGCCAAAGCCGGTGTTGACGCCGTAAATCGTTTTGCCGCCGTGCTCGACGGCCCGCGCGATCCACTCACGGCTGGCCTGCATGCGAGCGATCGCCTCCGGCGCGTAGGGCGCTACCGGCCTGCCCTGCCGCGCAACGGTGACGACATCTTCGATGGTGAGGGCCGAGCCGGTGAGTGAAAGTGGGAGCATGGAGGTGGAGAGGCGCGCTCGCGCGAATTGTACTTCACCCCGCTGGGGGGCAGGGTGCGTGTTACAATGCTCTGCCCGAAATGAAGCCGATTCTCCACGCCCTGTGGCTTCCCGCCGACACTCACAACCCGCACAACGCGCTGGCCGTGTGGGCCGAGAGCGAGGGCATGCGTCGCAGCAAGGCCGCCTTCGACCATCCGCAGGCGATGAGCGTCGCCGCGATTGTGCACAACCTGTGGCAGGTGTCGCGTGATGTGCCGCTGGGACGGCTGATCGAAACCGCGCGCCAGCTCGCCCTGCTGTTGCCTTCCGACGACCGCCGGCCATTGCGGAGCGTTGCCGATCACAACACGCCTGCCCTCACCGGGCGACGCTCACGTCGCAGGATCAAAGCACCCACACTCCGCCCGTGGCGGGTCGAAGCGTTGCTGCTCCCGCCGCCGATGGCGCTGACATTCCTGCTGTCGCTGTCGGAGACCAGCCAGTGGATGCAGTTAGGCCCGAGCGTATCCTTCTGGAAGCGGGCGGCGCAGTTGGCGGCGATGGTGCTGATGCGGGGCCAATATCTGCCGGCAGCGGATGACGCCGGCAGCGGACGGTGGCGGGTGATGCTGGCCGAAGCGGGTTTGGCCGAGGCCGTCGTCGCCCTCGCGCAGGCTATGCCGCCGTCGGCGCGCGCCCTCGCCCGACCTCTGCCCGATCCGCTGGCGCTTGTCCACGATTACCTCGGCGCGACCGTCCACGAGTATGTGGGGCAGAACTATACGCCCGGCCAAAGCCCATTCTACGATCCGAGGAAATGGCAGCCCAAACCGACGCCGCCCACGCCGCAGGATTTCTGGTGGTTGGACTTATGGCCCCGGTCGCGGCACAACCTCAGCACCCTGCGGCGCGATCCATCGCAGGCCGTGCTGGGCGAGGCGGTGCGCGCGTGGTCGTTAGGCGCTTACGCCTATGTGTCGAGCGACTATCGCGTGGCCTTTCGATTGGAGCCGCCTCAATCATCCGAGGCCGCCGAGGGCGCCGAGTGGCGGCTGACGTTTCATCTGCAATCGCGGAGCGCGCCGGTCGAGGCCGCCTCTGAAAACCCTCCGGAGCAACCGGCCTCACCGGCGTCACCGCTCGAACCGGCCGGGGCGATAGAGGCCACGGCGGGCGAGGCGCAAACCACCGCGCCCGCGCCAGCCGAAGCGTCGCCGACTCTGTGGGCAGCGGCGGAAGTGTGGGCCCAGCCGCCTCGACCCGAAATGCCGGCCCTGCTGCGCGCCGGTCTGGCGCAGGCCGCCAGCCTCTATCCCCCGCTGGCGCGTCGGGGCGAGGCCGAAGAGCCGGAACACCTGTCGCTGGATGTGGCCGAGGCGGTGGAGTTTCTGGAAAAGTACGCCGAGCTGTTGAATGCGCGTGGCTTCGGCGTGCTGGTGCCGACGTGGTGGAAGGAACGCCAGCGCCGATTGAAGTTGCAACTGTCGCTCGGCCAGCGCGAAGGGTCGGGGCTGCTGGGCATGAACGCGCTGGTGGATTTCGATTGGAAGATCGCCGTCGGCGACAAGGCGCTCACGCTCGACGAATTGAACGAGCTGGCCCGGAGCAAGACGGCGCTGGTGCAGGTGCGCGGCGAGTGGATGCAATTCGATACCGGGGAGGTGCAGGCCGCACTCAAGCTCGTCCAGCGCCATCAGAAGAATCACGGCAAGCTGGCCCTCGGGGAGGCGTTGTCGCTCGCGCTGGCCAACCCCAACGATTACGACGGCCTCGATGTCGAGTCGGTGCAGGTCGACGGCTGGCTCGATGGTCTCATCGCTCAACTCAGCGGCCACACGGCGCTGGAGAAGCTGGCGCAACCGGCGGGCTTCGTCGGGCAGTTGCGGCCATATCAGGTTAACGGTTTGTCGTGGCTCCACTTTCTGCGCCAATACGGATTTGGCGCCTGCCTCGCCGACGACATGGGCCTGGGGAAGACGATCCAGCTCCTGGCCCTGCTCATCAAGGACCTCGATGAGGCCAGGCTGACGCGACCCGTGTTGCTCGTCTGCCCGACGACGGTCGTCAATAACTGGGTGCGCGAGGCCGGCAACTTTGCGCCGCAACTCAAGTGCTATGCCCATCACGGCCCGGCCCGGCTGAAGGGCGAGGCCTTTATCAACGGCATCGCCGACTATCACCTCATCCTCACCAGCTACGCGCTGCTGCCGCGCGACCGTGACTTCATTGAAAAAGTGCCGTGGGGCGGGGTGGTGCTCGACGAGGCCCACAACATCAAGAACCCGGTGACCAAGCAGGCGCAGATCGCGCGCAAACTCAATGCCGATTATCGAGTCGCCCTCACCGGCACGCCGCTCGAAAATCGGTTGCAGGATCTGTGGAGCATCATGCACTTCCTCAATCCCGGTTACCTCGGCTCGGCGGAATCGTTTCAACGCACCTTCGCCGGCGCCATCGAACGCTGGCAGGACGAGGCGACCGCCGCCCGGCTGCGCGCACTCACCGGCCCCTTCATCCTGCGCCGCCTCAAGACCGACAAGACCATCATTCAGGATTTGCCCGAGAAGAACGAGATGAGGGAGTTCTGCGGGCTGACGAAGGAGCAGGCCGCGCTGTATCGCTCCGTGACGCAGGAGGCGCTGCGGCAGATCGCCGCCGCCGATGGCATCCGCCGGCGCGGCATCATCCTGGCCACGCTCACCAAACTCAAGCAGGTCTGCAATCACCCGCGCCATCTGCTCGGCGACAAGAGCGCGCTGCGGCATCGCTCGGGTAAGCTCAACCGGCTGACCGAAATGCTCGAGCAGGCGCTGGCCGAAGATGACCGCGTCCTCATCTTCACCCAATACGCCGAGATGGGCGAACTGCTGCGCGAGCACTTGAACGAGGCCTTCGGCGAGACGTTGTATCTTTTCGGCGGCACACCGGCGCACAAGCGCGCCGAGATGATCGAGCAGTTTCAGAACGGCGGGCCGAGGCTGTTTGTGCTCTCGCTCAAAGCGGGCGGGGCGGGCATCAACCTCACCCGCGCCAACCGGGTCTTTCACTACGACCGCTGGTGGAACCCGGCGGTGGAAAATCAGGCCACCGACCGCGCCTTCCGCATCGGGCAGACGCAGGCAGTGCAGGTGCACAAACTGATTTGCCGGGGCACGCTCGAAGAACGCATCGACGAACTCATCACCCGCAAGCTGGCGCTGGCCGACCAGATCGTGGACAGCGGCGAGAACTGGCTGACGGAGTTGAGCACCGATGAGTTGCGCGATTTGCTGCTGCTGAGGAAGGAAGCGGTCGACGATTGAAGTGCCGGGTGTCGGGGTTCGAGTGTCTATCCGCACGCAGGACACTCGCCGCCCGGCACGCGACACCGCGCTGATGAGCACCCTCGATACACTTGAGACTCTGCTGGCCCAATATGAGCTGTACGAGCCGGAGTTGGGCGGCCAATTGCGCACCTCGCCGCACGTGCTGGCGTTGGGGTTGGGCCGCGTGGTTTTGTCGGCGTATGAATCCACCCCGCTGACCTTTCTCCACGGCCCGGCCAGCACGCAGACGTATCGGCATATCGTCCAGCGGTTCGGCATGCCCGAGCCGCTGCGCGCTGCCCTGCAACGGCAGGAACAACCTGATCGGTACAACTACTATTGGGATTACGACTACAGCGAGCGAGTGGAGAGCCTGCAACTCGAAGCCGGCATTTTGAAGATGCGCTACGGCAATCGCAAGGGCCGTTACCTTTTGGACGCGCACTTCCCCCCGCTGGCCGGGTCGCAGCGCGACGAGGCGTTGCGCTGGTTGAGCCAGCCGGCTACGTTGCGCACCCTCGCCCAGGGCGCCGCCTGGCCGCCGGCCCAACTCGATGAGCTTGGCCTGCTGCCCGATTGGGCGGTGTGCACGCTTCAATTCAGTTCCAGAACCAGGGAGGGCATGGAACTCGGCGCGCGCTTTTTGTGTCGTGCGTTGACGGTGTACCCGGCCTATCTGCCGGTGCTGCGCGGGTTGGGCGGCGTCGAGGCCATTCGCCGCTGCATCGAGGACGAGTTGCTGCGGCGCCAGGCCGAAGTGGAGGCCGCGGCGGCCAACCTGCCCGTGGCCCCGGCTGATTTCTGGGCGGCGGCGCCACTCCCGGACTTGCCGCTGCCACATGAGGTCACACCCGGCGAGGGCCTCGGCATCCATTTGCCGCAATCGGTTTTTTGGGAGCGGCTCGAAGACAACCGGCTCTTCACCGAGGCGTTGACGCGCACCTACAAAAACATCCCCCGCAAATTGATCAAGCTCACCCTGCCACGACGGTGGTAGGCCCCGGGCGTCGCCGAGCACGACACCACCGGAGCGACGAGCATGACCATCCCCAGAATCACGGACGCGACCATCAAGCGTTGGCTGGGCGAAACCTATGCCCAGCGCGGCAAGAGCTATTTCAAGAACGGCCATGTGCTCAATCTACGTTGGAGGGGTGAGACGCTCACCGGGCGTGTGCAGGGCAGCGAGGCTGCGCCCTATCGGGTGACCGTCACCTTTCGCGGCAACTCCCTCAACAGCGAGTGCTCGTGCCCGATGGACGGGGACTGCAAACACGTCGCGGCGCTGTTGTACGCCGCGCAGAGCCAGCCCAGCCGGCGGGGCAAAGGTCCGTCGCTCGAGGAGCGGCTGCAACAATTGACCAAAGGCGATTTGCTGGCGTTGGTGTCGGCCCTGCTCGATGAAGCGCCCGAACTCGAAGACGTGATCGAGTTGCACTGGATGACGGCCCACGCCGCCGCGACCGCGCCAGAAGAAGTCGAAGAGCGGATTCGCACGATCGTCGCCCAACTCAATGACGACGACGTTGACGCCGGCCCGGCGCGGCGCGCGCTGGAAGGTGTGGTGCGCAGCGCCCGGGAACAGGTGGCCGAGCGCCGCTGGGGTGCTGCGCTGGCCCATTTACAGCCGCTGCTCACCGAACTTATGCTCCTCGAACCGGAGGTGTTCGATGACGACCGCATCTTCACTCTGATCTATTCCAGCGCCGAGTTGACGATTGAGTGCTGGCGGGCGATGCCGGCTGATCCCGAGAACCGGCGCGTCGCCCTGC
>CAZSNP010000012.1:43001-58472 GCA_964608265.1 uncultured Anaerolineales bacterium
ATTGAGTGCTGGCGGGCGATGCCGGCTGATCCCGAGAACCGGCGCGTCGCCCTGCGCCTGGTGTTCGATGCGATGGTGTGGGATTTGCACGCCGGCGGCAGTGAACTTTACACCCTGACGCGTGACGCGCTGCTCAAACACGCCACTCCGGCCGAACGTGACGAGTTGCGCGAATGGATCGCGCTGGCAGAACGAGCGCCGGCCTTCGTCATCTCTCGCGCCTCAGCGGAGGACGACGAAGACGAAGAGGACGATGACTACTTCGGTGACCTGATCGACATGGACCCCGTTTGGGCGGCGAAGGAATTGAAAACGCTGGCGCAGAAGCTGGCCGGCGGAAAATCGCGCGCCAAACGCGGAAGGCGGCGCTGAGCCCCTCGGCCAGCGGTCGCGAATCTGAAGCTCCTTTACCCTCACTTTATCCGGCCTTTAGTTTCAATTTACTGACGCCCCCTCGCCCCCGGCGTACAGTGGGCGCATGGCTCACCCGGTCTTCGACAACTTGCTCGCCGACGCCGACAGCTTTGCCCGCCTCGGCGAATGGGAGCGCACCTTCGACGCGCTCTCGCAGGCCGCCCGCCTCGATCCTCAGCACGCGGGCACCCTCACCGGGCTGGGCACCTCGCTGTTGCAACTCAACCGCCTGGCCGAGGCCTTGCCCTACTTCGAGCAGGCCGCCCTGGCCGCGCCCGACTCGCCTGAAGCCCACAACAACCTCGGCGTGGCGTACCTGCTCGCCGGCAAGATGGCCGAGGCCGAGGCGGCGCTCCGCCAGGCGCTCGTTGCCGATGAGGCACACGCCCCGGCGTGGAAGAACCTCGCGCTGCTGTGCCTGCGGAATGGCCGCGCCGTGGAGGGCGTGTCGGTGCTGGCGGCGCTGGTCCAGTCGCGCCCCGACGACAGCGAAGCGTTGATGATGCTGGCCGAATGTTACGCGCAGGGGGGCAAGGCCGAGTCGGCCCGGCAGCTTTACACGCGGGTGCTGGCCCTCGAACCGCGCCACACCGAGGCCCGCGCCGCGCTCGCGCGCCTCAACCCCGCCGCCCGCCTCGCCCGGCCCGAGCACGTTCACAAACTCGCCGCGCTGAAATCGAGAAACGCGCAACCCGAGGCCGCCATCCGCACCATTGCCTTCTACGGGCCGAACGAGGTCTCCGATGGTGTGCGGCTGGGTGTGCCGGCGGAGGGGTTGGCGCGGCTGGGTTGGCGGGTGAAGGTGGATACCGTCGTGGCCGACGCCGACCTGCGCGATTGCGAGACCTTTGTGTTCGCGCGCCCGCAACTGAACCGCGCGTTGATGGAGGGGGTGGCGCGGGTCAAACGGGCGGGCAAACGCCTGATTGTTGATCTGGACGACGACTTTCACCAATTGCCCGATGATCATCCCGGTTACGACCACGTCGGCCCCGGCAACACCGAACGGTTGCGGGCGCTCGAAGATGCCCTCGCTCTGGCGGATGTGCTGGTGACGGCCACGCCGGCGCTCGCCGAGCGCTGTCGCCGTTTCGCCAAACGGGTCGAGGTGATACCGAACGGCTGGAGTCGGGCGAACACCCTGTGGGAGAAGCCCGCACCGCGCCGCGCTACCTTCAACGTCGGCTGGGCGGGCACGCCGACGCATCGAGCCGATCTGGCCCTGATCAAATTCGACGTGTTGCGCTTCATGCGCGATTTCCCCCGCGCCCAACTCGTCATCGGCGGCGATCCGGGCGTGTGGGAGATGTTCGCGCAAATGCCCGAGGAGCGGCGGCTCTTTTTGCCGCTGGTGCCGTTCGACGACTATCCCTATCTCCTCGCCCACTTCGATGTGCTGCTCGCGCCGCTGCGCGACAACGCCTTCAATCAGGCCAAGTCAGATATCAAGCTGGTCGAGGCCGGGGTGCGGCGCATCCCGTGGGTCGCCTCACCGCGCGCCGCGTATTGCGAGTGGGGGGCGGGTGGGTTGCTGGCCGAGAAGCCGGGCGAGTGGTACACGGCCCTGTCGCGGCTGGCGAGCGATGTGCTGCTGTGCACCGACCTCGGCAATATGGGCCGGGCCAGGGCCGAGACGCGCGAGGCCGCGCTCATCGCGCAGCGCTGGCAAGCCGTGCTCGGCTGATTCATTCAGCCCCATCCTTCCCCCGGCGCAGCGCGAGGGGCGCTAAACGGCCAAAACCCCGTGCGGCGATGGGGGGATGACAGGAGGTGTGAGGCTTTATGAACTATCACTTCAACTGGGATAAATTGATGGCCGACCGCAAGGTCGAGGACTTTCTGGCCGCCGATGACTTGTGGGGCGCGCATCAGGATATGGATACCCCGGGCCGCCGAGTGTGGCGCGACTATCTGCGCCAACGGCTTGAGCGCCACAGCCCGCTCCGGTTGCTCGAAATCGGTTTCGGGGCCGGCATCGATTATCGCGGGCTGGAACGTGACGGACTGCTCGACGCGCCCGGCCTCGACTACTACGGCGCTGACGTCACCCACAAATTTGTCCAACACGCCGAGCAGCATTACGCCCGGATGAAGCCGCACCTCATTGACGGCTACCGGCTGCCGTTCGCCGATGGCTTCTTCGATGTCGTTTATCTGCGGCACGTGCTCGAACATCAAACCCACTATCACGGGCTGCTGAGCGAAATCCTGCGCGTTTGCCGGGGCGAGGTCTTCGTCATCTTCTTCATCCCGCTCACCGACGCGCCGGCCGATCAGATCCAATTCGACGGCACCTGGCACAACAATCACTATTCGCGCGCGCTGTTCGAGAGCTTCATCCACCAGCGCGGCTTTGTATCGGAAGAGGTCGCCCGCTTTCATTTCGACACCGGCTACGCGGATGATCAATTGATGATTCTGCGGCGGAGCGAGCCGGGCGCGTCGCGGCTCCCGGCTGCCCGTACGGGCCACTCGGGTGAGCGCGATGAACGGGCGCTCTCCGTGGCTTTCGGCTCGCAACACTGGCCCGCGCCCGGCCAGCCGACCGAGGGCATCGGCGCGTATGTGGTGACCGTGGCGCGCGGCCTGGCGGCGCGTGGCCATCGCGTGCACGTCGTCACCTGTGCGCATCCCGGCCAGCCACCGGCGTGGGACGACGAGGGCGTGCACGTCCATCAAATCCATCTCGCCGGGCCGAACGCCAAAGACCCGGCCTCGGTGCGCGTGTACAGCCGGGCCGTGGCCGCGAAGCTGGCGGCGCTCGACGCGGTCGAGCACTTCGAGGTGGTGGAATTTCAGGAATGGGCGGCCGAGGGCTGGGCGTATCCGCCCCGGCGCGATCAACTTTTCGTGGTGCGGACACAGACGCCGAGCTGGGTGATCCGCGACTTCGAATATGCCGCCGGCACACCGGCTGAGCTGCAGATTGACGAGCTGGAGCGGTGGGCGCTCGAACGCGCCGATCTCGTCACCGCGCCGTCGCGCCTCGGCGCGCGCCGTTTGGCCGAGCGTTGGGTGGTGGAGGCGAACGCCGCTGCCATCATCCCCAACGCGGTGGAGGCTGCGCGCTTCACCCCTCCGGCGCAAGCGTCGCATGCGTCAGAGCCCCTCATCCTGTGTGTGAACCGGTACTCGCCGCTCAAAGGCGCGGAGCAATTCGTGCGCGCGGCTGCGCGGGTGCATGAGCAGTTCCCTGAGGCGCGCTTCCGGATGGTGGGGCGGGATGCGGATTGGAACGGCGAGCCGGCCTCGGAGTTCCTGCGCCGGTTGGCCCGCTCACTCGGCCTGCCGGATGCGGCGCTGCAAATCCCCGGCCCGGTGCCACGCGAGGCGCTGCCCGCCGAATACGCCGCCGCCGACCTGTGCGTCAATCCCTCGCTGTACGAAAACGTCTCGCACACCACGCTCGAAGCGCTGGCCTGCGGGCGGCCCACCGTGCTGACGAGCGGGCAGGGCAACGCCGAATACGTGCGCGACGGCGACGATGCCTTGATCGTGCCGCCGGGCGACTCGGAGGCGCTGGCCGAGGCGATGCTGAAGCTCCTCGCCGACCCGGCCCTTCGGCAGCGAATGGGCGCTGCGGCGCGCCGCACCGTGGTGGCGTCGCTGTCGAGCGAGGTGGTGGCGGCGCAGATCGAGGCGGCGTATCGCGCGGGGCTGCAAAGGATCGGGCAGCGGCCCGCCCTCGCGCCGGCGCGTTTGTACATCGCGCTGCTCACCCACAACGCCCTCGAGTACACGCAGCGCTGCCTCGCCAGCCTGGCCGCGCACACCGACGTGCCGCATCATATCTTCATCCTCGACAACGCCTCGACCGATGCCACGCCCGGGTGGCTGCGCACTCTTTCCGCGCCGCACCTCCACATCGAGTTGAGCGACACGAACCGGGGCGTGCCCGGCGGGCGCAACCGGCTGCTCAAGACCATCCTCCCGCACTTGCCTGAGGATGGGCTGGTGGTGTTTTTGGACAATGATGTCGAGGTGCACGCCGGCTGGTATGCGCCGTTCGTGGCGTTGTTCGATTCACAGCCCGAGGTCGGCGTGGCCGGGGCCAATGGCCATGCCTTCGTCGTCAAGGGCGAGGCGCGCGAGTTGCTGCCCGCGCCCACCCACGGCCCCGCGCCGGTGGATGTGGTGAGCGGTTTTTGTTTTTGGATTCGGGGCAGCACCGCGCGCTCCGCCGGCCTGTTCGATGAAGGCCTCGGGCGGTTTTGGCACGAGGACGACGACTATTGTGTGCGCGCGCTGCAACTGGGGTGGGAGGTGTGCGCCCTGCCGCAGCCGCCGCTCACCCATCACGAGCACAAATCCGGCGTCGCGCAGCCCGACGTGGTGGCGCTCGGCGGCTCGCCCGAGAATCAGCGTTACCTCACGCGCAAGTGGCGGGCGCTGGGCTATGTGGATGCGAGTGGTTGCATCGTGCGGCCCAGGGGCCGGCGCCCGGTGACAGCGCCGCCCGCCGCCGCCGACGATACGCGCGAACTCGCCGTTCGTGAGCGCATCGGCGCGATGCTGAAGCGCGGCGGGCCGCTGCCGTACGCCGAGCTGGAGCGCGCGGCCAACTTCTTCGGCGCGCTGCTGGCCGCTTCCGACCTCCTCGCGCACGCCGAGGCGCAGGCCGAGGAACTCACGCCCGTATTCTTTGCCCTGCTCGCCATCAACCTCGAACAGGCTCGCAGCGACGGGGACGTGCCGCTGGCCGGCGGGTTGGAGAATCTGAGGCAGGCGCTGCACGCCCTCACCCCCCGGCCCACTCTCGCAGGGGGAGAGGCGGAGTCATCGCGGTTCAACTCGCCGGCCTCCCCTACTGGCAGGGGCGGACGGGGGGGTGAGGGGCTGAGCACGAAATGGGATGCCCCCCTCCTCGGCTTCAGCGGTTACTGCTGGATGGCGCGCACCTCGCTGAAGGCCCTCGACGCGGCGGGGGTGGCGGTGCAGGTCACGCCGACGATCAGCGAGGCGACGTTCATCCAACAGATCACGCCCGAGGAACGCGCCTATTGGCAGCGCCTCATCCGCAACGCGCCGCAGCCGGGCGTGTATGTGTCGTTCGCGCAGCCGGTGGTGCCGCAGAGCGGGGCCGATCTGTACGCGCTGCAACGCGCGCACAACCCCGGCCATCGCGCCTACGTCGGCTTCACGATGTTCGAGACCGACCGCCTCCCCGAAGCGTGGGTCGGGCCGCTCAATGCGATGGATGAGGTCTGGGTGCCGAGCGACTTCAACCGGCGCACCTTCATCAACTCGGGTGTGGCGGCGGAGCGAATCTTTGTCACACCCTCCGGCCTCGATCCGGAGTTTTACAAGCCGGGCACACAACCGCCGTGGCCCATCCCCGGGAAGCGCGGCTTCGCCTTCCTCTCGGTCTTCGATTGGACGTATCGCAAAGGCTGGGACATTCTGCTCAACGCCTATCTGCGCGCGTTCAAGCCGGGTGATGATGTGTCGCTCGTCATCCGCACCTATCGCGGCGGTGAGAGCCAAATAAGCATCCGCGCCCGCATCGAGGCGCACCTGCGCTCGCAAGGGCGCACATGGGCGACCAGCCCGCACATCCTGCTGCTCGATCAGCATGTGCCCGCCGCGCAACTGCCCGCGCTGTATGAAGCGTGTGACGCTTTCGTTCTGCCGAGTCGCGGCGAGGGCTGGGGCATCCCGTTCATGGAAGCGATGGCGATGGAACGCGCCGTCATCGGCCCGAACTGGGGCGGCAACCTCGAATTCATGCGGCCCGAGCACACCTACCTGCTGCCAGTGGAGGAAGTGGAGGTAGCCGAACCCGGCTGGAACGATGCGGGCGCGACCTTCTTCTTCAGGGGCCACCGCTGGGGCGAACCTTCGACCGAGGCGCTGGCACAGGTGATGTGGGCCGTGGCTAGTGATCCGGCGACGGCGCGGGCCAGGGGCCGGGTCGCGCGAGACTTCATCGCGCGCGAGTTCAACGTTGAGCGCCCGGCCGGCGCAATGCTGGCGCGGCTGCGGGCGCTGACTGAGTCCGCGCCGGCCCTCACCCCCGCTTCGCGCCCGAGCCCTCAGCGGAGCGGAAAGGCGCGCTCCAGTGAGAGGAGCTTCGGCGAGGCTGCCCCCCCTCTCTCGCGGCGTGCAGTTCGCGTTGGGCGAGAGGGCCGGGGGGCGAGGCCGCTGCGCGTGTTGTTCGTCAACCGGCCGGATGCGCTCACCACGCCGGGCGGCGACACCACTCACATGCTCCGCCTCAAGGCCGGCCTCGAGGCGCACGGCCACACGGTGGAGGTCGCCTGCACGCTCACGCCCGACCCGGAGGGATTCGACCTCATCAACGTTTTCAACCTGCTGCTCCCGCACATCACCCTGCAGCAAGTGGCGGCGTTGCGGGCGGCGACGCTCGCGCCCATCGTGCTCACGCCATTCTATTGGGAGGTGAGTGAGAGCCTGTGGGGCGAGCGCGTGGTGTCGGAGGCGCTGTCGGTGGTGGAGAGCGACGACGAGTTGCGGGCCGCGCTGGCCGGCATCGCCAGCGGCGAACTGCCGGCGGGCCGCTTCACCCGCCGAGGGCACAATCGCGTTCATGTGGAATACGAGACGCTGCAGCGCGCTGTGCTTGGCTTCGTGGATGCCGTCATCCCCGTCAGCGAACGCGAACGGGCTGCCCTGACCCAGCGATACTCGAATTGCCCCCTCGCCTTTGTCATCCCGACCGGCGCGGAGGCGCCCGCCCCGGCCTCGCCGCATCTGTTTGTGGAACGCTTCGGCCTGTGCGACTTTGTGCTCGTCACCGGCCGCGTGGAGCCGCGCAAGAATCAATTGATGTTGCTGGCCGCCCTGCGCGACACCGATCTGCCGGTGGTCGTGGCCGGGGCGCAGGTGCATGCGGAATATGCGGCTCTGTGCCGGGGGTACGCGCCGCCGAACACGCTCTTCACCGGGCGGCTGGACGATGAGATGCTCGCCTCGGCGCGGGCCGCGGCGCGCGTGCATGCGCTCCCAAGCTGGTGGGAGTGCGCGGGCCTCGCCAGCCTCGAAGCGGCGCTGGCCGGTTGCAGCGTCGTCATGGGCAACCGCGCCGCCGAGCCGGAGTACTTCGGCGAGGGCGCGTATTACTGCGACCCGGCCGATGTCGAGTCGGTGCGGGCGGCGGTGCTGCAGGCGCACCAACGGCACGCCGCCGAGGCGGACCGCCGGGAAGCGCTGCGGGCCTCGATCATCGCCCGTTGCTCGTGGGACTCCATCACCACTCAGACGCTCGAAGCCTATCGGGCGGTTGGCAAACTGCGCCGGCGGCCGGGCACGGCGCCCGCGCGGCGTGAGTTGGCGCGCGCGTTGGATCACGGCTATCGCGGCCAGCCTCAGGCGGTGATCGATACGCTCGCGCCCCGGCTGCGACAGGGCAACGCCTCGGTTGAAGCGCTGACGCTGGCGGGCGACGTGATGCTGGCCAACCGCTACGCGAACGAGGCCTTGGCCGAGTTCAACCGGGCGGTGAAAGCGCAACCGGATAACGGCAACCTGCACCGCCGCATCGGCTGCGCGCTGCTGGCGCTGGGACGCCGGGCCGAGGCGGAGGCCAGCCTGCGCCGGGCCGTTGAACTCAGCCCCGATGATAGCGAGGCCCGCTACTGGCTGGCGCAGTTGTGGCGCGGGCAGGAGCGCTGGCCTGAGGCCGTGGCGTTGCTGCAAACGTTGCTCGTCGAGGAGCCCAACAACACCAGCCTCCTCACCGCCCTCGGCGATTGCCACATCACCGGCGGCCATGTCGCCCAGGCACGCGCGTGCTATGAGCGCGCGCTGCGCCTCAACAGCGGGCTGGCCGAGGTCGCTCAGCGCCTGCTGGGCATCGCCGGCGCGGAGGCCGGGCCCAACCCGCCCGGCCCGATCTCGGCGGCCGATACGTTTCAATGGCTGCTCGATTCGGAAAACCTGCCGGCCGCCCTCGAGAGCGCCGCGCGCGATGGCTTGCTCACGAGCGAATTGGTGGACTTGGTTCGCCGCAACGCTCAGGCCACCCGCGCCGACGGCGACGAGGAACTGGCCGGCGGCCTCGATACGCTGGCCGCGTTCATCGCCGACAAAATCTCCGTTCAGGCCACCGCGTGACCGAGTCGCTCCAATACCACGCCGGCACACGACGCCTTCATTCGCGTGCCGGCGTGGCTTCTCTTTACCCGTGCTTTACGCCGCCTTCACCCTCGATTTACTGCGCGCGTAAAGGCCGGATGCTACAGTCATGAGGGAGTCATCAACCGGCATGCTGGCGCTCGCCGATTCACTCAAACGCAAAGCCCGCCACCTGCTCGCCGAGAACCGGCTGGAAGAGGCGATGCAGGCCCTGGCCTCGACTCTGCGCCACGCGCCGAACGATGCCGAGGCGCATCGGTTGCTCGGCGACTGCTACCTCGCGGCTGAAGATTTCACCGCCGCCTACTATCTGTACACGCAGGCGCGGGCGCTCGGCGAAAAGAGCGTCGAGCTGCAGCGACGGCTGGCGCTGGCGCGAGCCGAACGCGGACGGTTGCAGCCGCAGGCTGACGAGCCGGTGCCCACCGAACCCGCCGCCGTCGCCGCCCTGCTGCAACGCCTCACCGGCCGGCCCACCCCCGTGACCGAGGCGGAGCTGACCCGCGCCGCCTCGCTGTTGCACGCCATCCTGCACAGCCCCAGCCCGGCCGAGATGATCGCCCAGCGCCTCAATGAGATTGACACGCTCATGCCGGCGTTGCTCGAACTCAACATCCGCCAGGCGCGCGCCGACGGCCGCGCCGACCTAGCCGAGGGTTTACAGGCCCTCTTCGAGAACATCCAGTTGCAGATGCTGGCCGAACCGGACACCGGCGCGGAGAGCTCGCCGGAGCAGCGCGTGCTGGGGGCCGCGCCCACGGCAGCACGCCCGCGCCTTCTCGTCGTCGACTCGACCGAGGCGCGCGCGCTCGAACTGCCGGCGGAGGCGTTGCAGTCGCTGGGCTTCAGCGTGCAAATCGCCGATCACGTGCCACCCGGCAGCCCGGCCGAGGTCGTCATCTTTCGGCTCGCGCATGCCGATGGCCCGCTGCTCACCCAACTCCGGGCGTGCAAACTCGCCGGGGCCAAACTCATCGCCTATGCCGAGGCCGCGCCGCAGCACCTGGCCCCGGCGGACGCCGAACGCGAGCACGCCTACTACGCTGCGCTCCATTTGGCCGAGCGGGTCGTCGTGCCCAGCCGGGCGCTGGCGGCCTCGCTGGAGAACGCGGTGCTCATCCCGCCGGGGTGGAGCCGGCGCAACCCGTTGTGGGAGGCGCCCGTTCCCGCGCGCGAGACGCTCAACCTCGGGTGGGCAGCCGCTGCCGGCGAGGTGGATGAGCTGGCCGAAGTGCGCCGCGCCGTCATCCGCATTCTGCGCGAGTTCCCGCACACGCGCCTCGTCACCATCGGCGATCACCGCGCGCAGCATCTCTTCAACGCGCTGCCCGAGGAACGGCGCCAGTTCATCCCGCTGGTCAGCGCCGATGAGTTCCCTTATCTGCTCGGACAGCTCGATGTGTTGCTCGTGCCGCTGCGCGATACCGACTTCAACCGCGCGCAGGCGGATGAGCGTTTGATGCAGGCCGGGGCGCGCCGCGTGCCGTGGGTGGCCTCGCCCATCCCGGCGCATCTGGCCTGGGGCGTGGGCGGCCTCATCGCCGCCGAACGCGATGAGTGGTATCTGCAACTGCGCAAGCTGGTCACTTCGCCCGAGGTGCGCGCGACGCTCGCGCTGGTGGGGCGGCAGCGCGCCGAGGAGCGCGAGATGACGCGGCTGAGCATGGCCTGGGTGGAATTAATCGAAGCCGTCGGTCGGCCCGCATCGCCTGCCCCTGCGAGGGAGGCGTGGCCGGTGACGACGCCCTCGCCGTTTGCGCGCCAGTTGGAGGCTTTGGCCCGATGAAGATCGTCTACGTGTTCGCCGATGGGCCGGAGGAGTGGAATTGCAGCGAGTGGCGCTGCGCGGTGCCGGCGCGCGCCCTCAGCGCCAGCGGTCGGCATACCGGCTCGATGCTCAGCCTCAACGAGTTTGCCCAACGCACCCCCAACGCCGAAGCGCTGTGCGCCGAGGCTGAGGTGATCGTGGTGCAGCGCAACTTCTTTGGCCCGGTGTTGACGGCCATGCTGCACTGGAAGGCGCGCGACAAGACCGTCGTCGCCGATTTCGACGACGCCTACGACCGGATGCCTTCGACCAACGCGGCCTTTGCGTTTTGGGGGCAGGGCCAGTTGCGCCAGCCCGATGGCCGTTCCGCGCGGATGGACCCGCACCCGTTGACCCAGTTCAAATGGGGGCTGCGCCTCGCGCACGCCGCGACCACCCCCAGCCGCCGGCTGTGCGCCGATTGGCAAAACCTCACCCCGACCTATCTGCTCCCGAACTACATCGACCTCGACAAATACAGCGCCGCCGCACGCCAGCCGCACGACGGGGTGTGGATCGGGTGGGGCGGGAGCCTTTCGCACGTGCAGAGTTTTCACGGCAGCGGCGTGCTGCACGCGTTGAAGAAGGTGTGCCGCGCCCGCCCACACGTGCGGGTGATCCTTCACGGCAACGACCGCCGGCTGTTCGAGCAGCTCCCCATCCCGGCGGCGCAGAAGGAGCAACATGCCTGGGTTCCGTACGCGCACTGGCCGCAGCACCTGGCGCAATTTGATATCGGCCTGGCGCCGCTGCACGGCCCGTACGACGAACGCCGCAGTTGGATCAAGCCGCTCGAGTACATGGCCCTCGGCATCCCGTGGATTGCGAGCGACGGCCCGGCCTACGCCGACCTGCGACCCCTGGGCACATTGGTGAAGAACACGCCGGCGGCGTGGGAGCGGGCGTTGCTCGAACATGTTGATTATCTGGCCGACTACCGCGCCCGGGCCGCGCGTGAGCCGCTGGCCTTCGCGCAGGCGCAATCAGTCAACGCCAACGTCGAGGCCGTCGTCGGCGTTTACGAGCAGATCCGCAGCGGCGCGCCGGCGCCCGATTGGAAAACGCCGGCGCCGCAGCCGCTGCCCGCCGCCGAGCCGGACTCGCGTTCTGCCCGCGCTCACGCCTATGCTCATCCCGCATAGGTCAAGCCCCGGGCAACGTTGGTCAGAGGCGGCGTCACCGGGGCCGGCTTCCCACTCGCTACTGCCGGTTCACCCACGCCTGCGTGATGCGATCCATGATGACGGCCAGCAGCACGATGGCCAGCCCCGCTTCCAGGCCGCGCCCGGTTTCGTTGCGGGCCAAACCGTTCACCGCTTCGAGGCCCAGCCCCGCGCCGCCGACCATGCCGCTGATGACGACCATCGCCAGCACCATCATGATCATTTGATTGACGCCCAGCAAAATCGAGGGCAGCGCCATCGGCACCTGCACCTTGGCCAGCATCTGCGCGCGGGTGGAGCCGAAGGCGCGCGCCGCCTCGACCGCCTCGCCGGCCACGCCGCGAATGCCGAGGTCGGTGAGCTTGATGCCCGGCGCGATCGCGTACAGCACGGCGGCGATGATGCCGGGCACGCGCCCGATGTTGAAGAGCATAATCACCGGCACGAGGAAGACAAACGAGGGGATGGTTTGCAAAAAGTCGAGCACCGGGCGGAGCAGGTTGCGCACCGTCTCGTTCTGCGACGACCAGATTCCGACCGGCACCGCGATCAGCACCGTGAAGGCCATCGTCGCCAGGATCTGGCTGAGCGTGTCCATGCCGAAGTCCCACATCCCCAGCAGGCCGAGGGCGATCATGCCGAGCGCGGCGAACAGCGACAAGCGCCATCCGCCGGCCCACAGCGCGAGGGCCGCCACGCCCAGCACCGTCACCGGCCAGGGCAGTATCGCCGTGAACAAATCGCGCACCGGGTTGAGCATGTAGATCGTCACGAAATCGCTGATCGGCCCGGTGCCGATGGCGAAACCGCCCAGGGGTATTTCAAACAGGTTGTCGCGCATCCACCTCACCAGCGCATCAGTCGGCGCGCGCAACTGCCAGCGCCAGTCGGCGGGGAAGGAGCCGAAGCGGACGATGAGGTCGAGGCCGAGCAGCAGCGCGATGATGAGCAGGGCGGTGACCGGGGCAGCGTAGCGTTCGAGCCACGGCCAATCGAGGGAGACGGACACTCGCCGCACGGGCGCGGTGATCAATCGGGAAACGGCCGCCCACGCGCGCACGATCCGCGCCTCCCACGCCGCCGGCACCCACTTCGGCACGACGCGGCGGCGCGGCGCCCCGTCCGATAGATCAATCTGCCCGAGCGCTTCACTCAGCCGGTCGAGGACGATGGCCAGCAGCACGATCGCCAGCCCGGCTTCGAGCGCCTTGCCGACCTCGAGCCGCTGCAACGACACGAGCACCTCGCGGCCCAGCCCGCCCGCGCCGATGAGGGCGGCGATGACGACCATGCTCAGCGCCATCATGATCGTTTGGTTGACTCCGGTGAGGATGGCGGGCAGCGCGAGCGGCAGTTGCACTTTGAACAGGATTTGGCGCGGCGTGCTGCCGAAGGCGCGCGCGGCTTCGATGGCGGCCGGCGAGACCTGCCGCACGCCGAGGTTGGTCAGCCGGATCATCGGCGGGACGGCGTAGATGAGGGTGGCGACGACGGCGGGCACGCGGGCGATGCCGAAGAACAGCACCACCGGGATGAGGTAGACGAACGTCGGCATAGTCTGCATGGCGTCGAGGATCGGGCGCAGCACGCGGTCGAAGTGGTCGCTGTATGCGGAGAGGACGCCGAGCGGCAGGCCGATGAGCACCGAGAGCGCCACGGCCACCAGCATCAGCGCCAGCGTGCGCAGGCTCTGATCCCACAGCCCGAACAATCCCATGAGCGAGAAGCTGACGACGCACATCACGGCCAGCCTCGGGCCGGAGAGGGTGTACCCGAGCAGGCCGAGGACCGCCAGCACCCCGACCCACGGCGCGCCGAGCAGCACGTTCTCGGCGGCGCGCAGGCCCCAATCAATGACGGCGCTGAGCGGGTCGAAGAAGTATTGAAACATCGGCATCGTCTCGCGGTTGGCGACGATGCCCGCCTGCCAGGCATCAATCGGCGCGCGCAGGCCGAGGTTCCACTCCGCCGGGAAGGTCCGCATCTCCGGCGGCAACACGACGGCGAGCAGCGCCAGGCCGGCGATGACGGCCAGCGGCAGCCAGCGGCGCAGCGCGGGTTGGGCGAGGGGGAGGGTTTGGGTGCGGGTGGCCATCAGTTCAGGCCTTTCCCAAACCGCGCGAGGCGCCTCTCGATGTCGGCGACCACCTCGCGAACTGCACGCAGATCGCTTTCAGGGAGATGGCGGGCCAATTCGTCGAACAGCGGCACCAGCGCCGGGCGGTAATCGTGTAGCAGCGCGGCGATGTCGCCTTCAGACAAGTTGACGCGGGCGAAGTTGCCCTGCCGATACAATGACGGCAGCGCATATAACTTGAGCAGCAGCAGGCCCTCGACGGTGGCGCACGGGATGTCTTGCTCGACGAAACTGCGCGGCTGGCTGTACTTGCGCTGCACTTTCTCGAACAGTGAGTTGCGAGTCAGAAGAAGATCAATCTGCAATTCGGCGAATCGGCCGCGCGCAAAGTCCGCATCCTGGCTGGCGATTTCGATTTCGGGCAGCTTCTTCAGCGCGGGTAGCGCAACGATGAGATCAATATCCTCTGTGTTGCGCCCTTCGATGTATTGCAGCATCGCAATGCCGCCGACGAGCACATAGTCTATCCTTCGTTCGACGAGGAGGCGAAATAGGCGTGTGACGGTCCCCAATAGCGAGTCGGCGTTCATCGCGCCTCCGTTCTTGAAATTGAAGACGACGGCGTTGCGAATGACGTTGCCGATGTGAACTCGGCGCGCAACGGTGGCTGGGGTCATGCCGTCATCAATGCCCGCATCATCCCGACGCGGTCGACGACGCCGGCCAGCGCGCCGCGTGCGTCGCGCACGCACACCGGGCCATCGTGGGCGGTCAGCAGCGGCAGGCATTCCTCGAGCTTGGCGTCGCTGCGCACCGACGGCTGCCCGTCCCCATCGAAGCCGGGCGGGCACGGCTGCATGATCGTGGCGGCGGTGAGGACCCTGGCGCGCGGCGCATCCTTGGTGAAGGCCGAGACGTAGTCGTTCATCGGGTTGAGGACGAGTTCCTCGGGCGTGCCGGTTTGCACGATCTCGCCGTTGCGCATGATGGCGATGTGGTCGCCGAGCTTGAGGGCTTCGGCGAAGTCGTGGGTGATGAAGACGCTGGTCTTGTGCAGGGTGGCTTGCAGCCGCAGCAACTCATCCTGCATCTCGCGGCGGATGAGGGGGTCGAGGGCGCTGAACGGCTCGTCGAAGAGGATGATCTCCGGATCAACGGCCAGCGCGCGCGCCAGCCCGACGCGCTGCTGCATGCCGCCCGACAATTGGCGCGGGAAGTGGTTGCCCCAGCCCTTCAACCCCACCAGCTCGATCATCTGCGCCGCGCGCGTCTGCCGCTCCGATTTCGCCACGCCCCGCACCTCCAGCCCGTAGCCGACGTTCTCGATGACGCGCCGATGCGGGAAGAGGCCGAAGTTCTGAAAGACCATGCTGATTTTGTGCCGGCGCACCTCGCGCAGTTCGGCCTCGCTCAACTTGAGCACGTCGCGCCCGCTGATGATGATCTCGCCGCGCGTTGATTCGGTGAGGCGCGACAGGCAGCGCACCAGCGTGGATTTGCCGCTGCCCGAGAGGCCCATCACCACGAAGGTCTCGCCCTTCCTCACCTCGAACGACACGCCGCGCACGGCGGCGACGTGTTGCCCGTCGGTGAGCTGGTTGTTCTTCAGATAGGCTTGCAGGAAATGCTCGGGCCGGGGGCCGAAGACCTTCCACACATCGCGGCAGGTGATTTCAGTCGGAGCGGTCGTGGGGAGCATGCGGGAAGTATAAATCATCTGGCAGCGGATTGGGCAGCGGATGGGGAAAGCGGATTGGGAGAGCGGATGAGCGGATGGGGCAGCGGATGGGGAGAGCGGATGAGCGGATGGGGAAAGCGGATTGGGAGAGCGGATGAGCGGATGGGGAGAGCGGATGGGGAGAGCGGATTGGGAGAGCGGATGAGCGGATGGGGCAGCGGATGGGGAGAGCGGATGA
>CAZSNP010000012.1:58572-88157 GCA_964608265.1 uncultured Anaerolineales bacterium
GGGAGAGCGGATGAGCGGATGGGGATCCACGATGACGAAACTGAAATCCGCTTATCCGCTACCTCAATCCGCTGACCCGTTGTATCCAAATCACAAAACCCTCCCGGCGAACTGAGCGCCGCTGACAATGCCGCCGCACTGCCCGAGGGCTATAATCCTCCCGCGTTTCACATCCCGGAACTCATCTCGCATGGAGTCTGCCATGACCACTGCTGCCCCCGCCGAAGATCGCCTGGCCCGCCGCCGGGAACGCCGCGACTCACGCCGCCCCGGCCACGCCGGCCACGCCGACCGCGCCGCCGGCGTCAGGCCGCTGCGCAGCACCCTCCCCATCACCACCGTCCTCTCCGCAGAGGGCGTTCAGATGATCCACGCGGCTTCGATGCGGTTGTTGAAGGACACCGGCATCCTGATCGTGGACTATCCATCGGCGGCGGAGACCTTCAAGCAAAACGGCGCGAAGGTGGAGTGGGTGGATCACGAGGTCACTTATCCCAACGGCGACACGGTGCAGGTGCGCGGGCATCTGGTGAAGATGGATGAGGATACGCTCATGCACTTCATCCGCCTGGCCCCGGGCACGTTCACACAACTTGCGCGCAACCCCGCGAACAGCCTGACCCTCGGCGGGCGCAACATCGTCTTCGCGCCGGTGTATGGCCCGCCCTTCGTCGGCGGGCTGGATTTCGGGCGGCGGCCCGCGACCATCGAAGACTTCCGCAATTTCGCCCGGCTCACCTACATGGCCGAGCACCTCCATCACGCGGGCGGCACGCTGGTCGAGCCGAACGATGTGGATTTGAAGGAGCGCCACCTCGACATGCTCATGGCGCACCTCACGCTGAGCGACAAAGCTTTCATGGGCAGCGTCACCCACGCCGACAATGCGCGCGATACGGTGACGATGGCCCGCATCGTCTTCGGCGAAGAGGCGCTGCAACAGAACCCGGCGGTGCTCTCGCTCATCAACGCCTCCAGCCCGCTGCGCTTCGATGACCGCATGTTCGGCGCGCTCGAGGTGTATGCGCGCGCGCGGCAGGCGCTGCTCATCACGCCCTTCCTCATCGCCGGGGCGATGTCGCCGACGACGATGGCGGCCACCCTCGCGCAGCAAAATGCCGAGGCATTGTTCGGCATCTGTTACGCGCAGATGCTCAACGCGGGCACGCCCTGCATCTACGGCTCGTTCCTCGCCAACATTGATATGAAGAGCGGCGCCCCGTGCTTCGGCACGCCCGAAAACGCGCTGGCGCTGTACGCCGGCGCGCAGATGGCCCGGCACTACGGCCTGCCGTATCGCAGCGGCGGCAACTTCACCGCCAGCCGCATCCCCGACGCGCAGGCCGGCTACGAGAGCGCGGCGACGTTCGGGCCGACCGTGCAGGCCAACGTCAACTTCGTCCTGCACGCCGCCGGCTGGCTGGAGGGCGGGCTGATCGCGGGCTACGAGAAGTTTGTGCTCGACCTCGAACTATGCGGGATGATGGCCCGCTACGTGAATGGCATCGGGCTGACGGACGAGGACTTTGCGTGGGACGCCTACGCCGAGATCCCGCCGGGTGGTCACTTCCTCGGCGCGACGCACACCATGCGGCACTACGATACCGCGTTTTATTCACACAAAGTTTTCAATATGGACAACTACGAGAAGTGGGAGGCCGAGGGCAGTGTGGATACCTACAAACGCGCCAACGCCGTGTACAAGAAGATGCTGCGCGAGTACGAGCCGCCCGCGCTTGACCCGGCTATTCGCGAGGAACTCGAGGCCTTCGTCGCCCACCGCCGCGCCGAGCTACGCGAGCGCAAGCCGAGGACGGAGTGGAGGCGGTGAGGCTTTAGCCACGAATTGGCACGAATGGATTTGTAGAGACGCGCCGGTGGCGCGTTTTCGTTTTATTGGCGTGTATAGAGTGCGTTGAGCTGGTCGTATCAATAGCCAGTTCTCGTCGGTGGATATTCTTATGGAGGCTTGACGGCCATCCAGCCATCGGCATACTGTTGTCGTATCACTATTGAAGATTACAACTGCATCAGCATTCAAGTTGCGCCGCCCCGTCACACTTCGTTTAAGGAGTAGATTATGAGCACTCTCAGTCGCCTTACACGATCTATGGGCTTCGTCTTGACCCTGGGTCTTCTGGTTGTTGTGATGATGGCACTCCTTCAATTTGCCCAAGCCCGCCCACTAGCAACACAAGTAGACTCCACTGGTTCCCCGGTCGTAGATACTGTGACTCCGCCGAGTTATCCCGGACCAAGTACGCCAGTGCCAACATCTCCATTACCTACAGGTTACCCGGTGCCGGGTACACCGGCACCGACCGGGACACTTCCACCCCAGGATGAGTTTGTCGGTCCGGCGTGCTATGTAGATCCGCAGCAACGGATCACTTTGTCACTTCCTTCGGGTTGGTATGGTTCAGCACCTCGTGATACTGGTAGAGTTGGCGCAGCTAGCTTCTTCAACTTTGATCGAGCCGCGGTGCAGTACGATCACGGCTTCCCACTCAACCTGCCAGAAAACCACATCAAGATTGAGCTCACGCATGTCACGCTTTCGGAGGGTCAGTCGTTTGACACATGGGTACAGGTTGCATACACATCCGCCACGTTGAACACCGTCAATCCCATCCCCGTGACTGTGACGCAACTGGAGCCATATCAACTCGGCGCATATCAGGGCTATGCGTTCGGGGCAACAGATGCGGGCGGCCTCAACACGCAGACGATTTACCTTAATCTTGGCGCGGGTAAGGCAATTGCCATTGGCCTTGACCCCGCCAACTCGTCCGCATTGCAGGATGCTCTTCAAATTCTGGAAACGCTCAACGCATCCGGTGGTGCGACGTGTATGGCTGTCACGCCCGTTAGCTCGTCCATAGCACTTCCTCCAATTCCTCACAACGAATTGGCCTTTGTACAATCGGATGTAGCAGTTATGCCATTAGCGCAAGGCTCCTTTGCATGTCCAACCGGTACGTTCCCCGGCACAGAAGCGCCCCAATCCACTATCACGCTCCAAATGCCATTTCTGATTGGTCAAAGATGGGTAGTTGGAGGTGGTGGCTCGTTCTATGGCAACCATCATCACTGCAACTATTACAACCAATACTACGCCACTGATTGGAATTACCCGGCCAGTGCTGGTGAAGACCGTGGGCAGCCGGTATTTCCCATTGCCTCCGGTACTGTAACCGGGGTCGCTACGCCGCCATGCCCGAGCACAACCCGCTATGGCTGCTATGTGCAGGTCAACCATGGAACCAATAGCTATCGCTCTCTATATGCCCACCTTGACACTGTGTCCGTGGCTCTCAACGCGAGCGTGACAACGCATACGCTTATTGGTACGGTGGGGATCAGTGGCAACTCTGGCGGAAACGCGCATCTCCATCTCAATTTTGAACGATGGGGTAATGGCGAAGACAGTATCGTGGGCTATTACTCACGCTGTGACACTGGCGCGCCGATCAACTGTCCAAACTCTGAATCCAGGCAAAGGCCTCAGGGAAACAAACCAGCACCTATTCAAAGTTCGATTGGTGCTGCAATTATCTTGGACGGTGGGACGTATACGAGCATCAATGGATCGCAAGAGTACTTACCGCTTGTCCGGAAATGATGTAAATCAAGTTAGTCTTTTTGAGGGAAGCCCCACGCCTCCGAAGATAGTTGATGTCAAAGACGCTCAGGCCGAATTACAAGAACTTGTGTCTTTGGTCGAAACTGGAGTTGAGATCACGCTGACCCGAAACGGAAGACCGGTCGCACGCCTCGTGCCAGTTGTACCCACATCCCAAAAGCGCACGCCCGGCCTGCATCGAGGTGCGGTTTGGACAAGCCCAGACTTCGACGATCTGCTGCCGGATGAATTTTGGCTGGGCAGCATGGGTCGCACAGACACACGGCGCTGACGTGATGCGTGACACTCCAAACGTGGTAACCTTGCGCCACTTCACGCTTCACGCATCACGTTTCAATGCTTACCCTCCGTCAGGCCCTGCGACTCCCCATCTTTGAAAAAGCCAAAGTCGTCGCCGGCAAGCGCGGGCTGGATCGAGTCATCCGCCGCGTGCATGTGGTAGATATCCCTCACGCGGAGTACAGCGAATACGGCGAAGGGCTGCTGCTCTTCACCTCCGGCTACGGCATCAAAGATAACCGCGCCGAACAGGCCGCCTTCATCCCCGGGCTGGCGAGCGCGGGCCTGGCCGGGTTGGTCTTCTCCCTCGGCTGGTCGTTCGACGAGGTGCCGGCCGTCATGGTGGCCGAGGCCGACAGGCGCAACTTCCCCATCGTCGCCGTGCCGCACGAGGTCAAGTTCATCAGCCTCATCGAGCGGTTGTACGCCGAGTTGCTCGACGAGCAGTTCTCCACGCGCGAGCGGGCCGACGCCATCCATCGCCGGCTGACGCAACTGGTGCTCGACGGCGGCGGCCTCGACTCGCTCGCGGCCACCCTCGCCGACATCCTCAAACGCTCGGTGCTGTTGGAGGGCGCGACGCACGACGTGCTCGCCCACGCCGAGCACGGCCCGATTGACGAGAGCCGCCGCCGCGCCATCGAGGCCGGGCGCACCCCGCCCGAACACATCGAGCTGCTCAATCGCCACGGCATCTACGCCCAGCTCGAGCGCGAGCGCCGCCCCATCCACCTCGGCATCGTGCCCGAACTTGAGATGGGGATGGAGCGCTGGATCGCGCCCATCATCGTCGGCGGCGAGATGTATGGCTCGATCTGGATCGTGGCCGGCGATCATCCGCTCACCGGCCTCGACGAACTGGCGATTGACCACGCGGCGACGGTGGCCGCCACGGTGCTGCTCAAGGAGCAGGCCGTGCGCGAGGCGCAACAGACTCTGCGCGGCGACTTCTTCGCCCAACTGCTGCGCGCGGGCGGCGAGCGCGACAGCCTGCTGCTCGAACGCGCCCACTCGGTCGGCTTTCAATTCGACCAGCCGCATCAGGCCCTGTTTGTGCTGTGCAAACCCGCTTCGAGCGCGGCCCTCTCCCAACTCGCCGTGCGGCTCGACCGCTGGCTCAGGGCGCAGGGCGTGTGGGCATTGACGGTGACGCGCGAGCGCGGGCTGGCGGTGCTGATCGAATCCAGGAACGATGCGGCCGGGCAATCGCTGGCGGAGAAGTTGATGGCGGAAGTGAGCCGCCCGGCGCAGGCGTTGATCGTGGGGGTGGGGCGCACGGTGGCCGGGGAGGGTGGGCTGCGGCGCACCTACGACGAAGCGCGCGAGGCCGCCGACATCGGCGAGCGGCTGGGCAAGCGCGCCGGCAGCGCCGGCGCGCCGCGCCTGGTGTTCTTCGGCCGGCTGGGCCTGCTCGACTGGCTCTATCACCTCTCACCCGAAGTCATCGCCGCCAATCCCTATCTCCACATCATTCAAGCGCTGGCCGAGCACGACCGCAAGGCCAACGGCGACCTGGTGCGCACGCTCGACGCCTACCTCGAACACGGCGGCGCGCTGGCCGAGGCGGCCGCCGCCCTCACCGTTCACCGCAACACGCTGCTCTACCGCATCGGCCGCATCGAAGAAATCACCGGCATGGATTTGAAGGACCCGACGCAGCGCCTCAACCTGCACGTCGCGCTGCAGGCCTATTTGCTGCGGCCGTAAACGACCCGTCCGCGGATACCGAAGCGGACGAACTGATGGGTGCGGACAGGCCTATCCGTTTTGGTTCGCTCGCCCGCTTACCGTCCGTTGACGGATTTCGTTGTGCCAAAGGCACAACGGCTGGCCACAAACCTCAACCCCCCGAATATAGGCCAGTAGGTATGTCTCATTTATAATCACGCCCAGCGTTGGTATACCCGCCACTATGTCTGAGTCCGAACTTGTGACGATTGCCCTGATGCCCTCCGGCCGGCGCGGAACCGTGCCGAAGGGCACCAATCTTTTGGAAGCCTCGCGCCGCCTCGGCGTCGAGCTGGAGTCGATTTGCGCCGGGCGGCAAACCTGCGGCAAGTGCCAGATTTCCGTGGAAGCCGGGCACTTTCCCAAACACGGCCTGACGTCATCCGTTGATCACCTCACGGCGATGGATGGCCGCGAGGCCAAGTACATCGCCGAGCACGAACTCGCGCCGGGACGCCGGCTGGCCTGTGCCTGTGAGGTCACCGGCGACGTGCTCATCCACGTGCCGGAGGAGAGCCAGGCCCGCAAACAGATCATCGCCAAGGCGGCGACCGACCGCGCCATTGACGTGCAGCCCGCTGTGCGGCAGGTGTATGTGGAAGTTGCACAAGCCACGCTCGAGAGTCACGGCGGCGATTGGGAACGAGTGCAGGCCGCGCTCGCCGAGCAATGGCAGTTGCGTGATGTGACCATTGACTCGCTGGCGCTGCCTGATTTGCAACCGGCGCTGGCGAAGGGCAAGCACGCCCTCACGCTCACGGTGTGGAACGACACGGAAGTGTTGCGCGTGCAGCCCGGCTATGCCGAGGGCGCGTTCGGCCTCGCCGTCGATATCGGCTCGACGACCATCGTCTCGCACCTGTGCGACCTGCGCACCGGCAAGGTCGCCGCGACCGAATCGACCATGAACCCGCAGGTGCGCTTCGGCGAGGATTTGATGAGCCGGGTGAGTTACGTGATGATGCACCCGGACGGGGTCGAGAAGATGCACCGCGCCGTCATCGCCGCGCTCAACGAGTTGGCGCGCAAAGCGGCGCAATTGGCTGAGATTGCCACCGCCGATATTGTGGATGTGGTGCTCGTCGGCAACCCGGTGATGCATCATTTGCTCCTCGGCCTCAGCCCGGTGGAGTTGGGCGGTTCGCCGTTCGCGCTGGCGGTGAGCGCAGCGGTGGATATGAAAGCACGCGACCTTGGCCTGAAATTGAATCCGAGTGCGCGCGTCCACGTGCTGCCCTGCATCGCCGGACATGTCGGCGCGGACAACGTCGCCGTGCAACTGGCCGAGGCCCCGCACAATCAAGACGACCTAATGCTGATCGTGGATGTGGGCACCAACGCCGAGATCGTCCTCGGCAACCGCGAGCAAGTGCTGTGCTGCTCCAGCCCCACCGGCCCGGCCTTCGAAGGCGCGCAGATCATCCACGGGCAGCGCGCCGCCCCCGGCGCCATCGAGCGCGTGCGGATTGATCCGTTGACGTGGGAGCCGCGCTTCAAACTCATCGGGATGGAGGAGTGGATTGATAATCTCCCCTCTCCCGGCGGGAGAAGGGCCGGGGGTGAGGGCCTCCGTGCCACCGGCATCTGCGGCAGCGGCATCATCGAAGCGATTGCGGAGCTGTACCTCGCCGGCATCATTGGCCGCGACGGCCGCTTCGCCGAGGGCGCGCCGGAACGTTCGGCGCGCGTGCGCTTCAACGGGCGTACGGGCGAGTACGTGCTGGCCGACGCCGAGCAAACATCCATTGGCAAACCGATCGTGGTGACGCAAGCCGATGTGCGCGCGATTCAACTGGGCAAAGCGGCGCTGTATGCGGGCGTGAAGCTGCTGATGCAAGCGCGCGGCGTGACCGCCGTGGATCGCATCGTGCTGGCGGGCGCGTTCGGCAGTTACATTGATCCCAAGCACGCGATGATCCTCGGCCTGATCCCCGATTGCGATTTGGGCAAGGTGCACGCCGTCGGCAACGCCGCCGGCGATGGGGCGCGCATCGCGCTGCTCAACCGCGCGGCCCGCGCCGAGGCGGCCCGCATCGCCCGCGACAATCACCATGTGCAAACGGCGGTGGCCGCCAATTTTCAGAGCGAATTCGTCGGCGCGATTGCGATCCCGCACGCCACCGACGCCTTCCCGCACCTCGCTGGATTGTTGCCGGCGACGCCGGAGAGCAACGGCGCGGCGGTGCGCCGCAGCCAGCGACGAAGACAGAATCTGACGCCACAGGCAACGTGAGCACAGGTTCGTAGTACCCGCTTTAGCGGGGCGCTGAAGCGCCTACTACCAACGGAGATAGCATGAGCGACATTCAAAACATCCCCAGCGACGAACTGGTGCAGAACATTCAGGACGACCTGTATGACGGCATCGTGGATGGCGTGGTTGACGGCGTGAACGAGTTGTTGCGCCGCGAGTGGACGCCGTACGATGTGATGACCAAGGCCCTCGTCGGCGGGATGGATATCGTCGGGGTGGATTTCCGCGACGGCATTTTGTTTGTGCCCGAGGTGTTGATGGCGGCCAAAGCGATGAAGGCCGGCATGGAGATCCTCCGCCCGCTGCTGGCCAACACCGGCGCGGAGCAAATCGGCACGATGATCATCGGCACAGTCAAGGGCGACATCCACGACATCGGCAAGAATCTCGTGGCGATGATGATGGAGGGCGCAGGCTTCAAGGTCATCAACCTCGGCATCAACTGTGACGCCGATAAGTTCCTCGCGGCCTACAAGGAACATCAGCCCAATATCCTCGGCATGAGCGCGCTGCTCACCACGACCATGCCGTACATGGATGTCGTGATCAGGAAGTTCAAGGAAGAGGGCCTGCGCGACAAAGTGATTATTCTCGTCGGGGGTGCGCCGCTCAACGCCGCCTTCGCCGAGGAGATCGAAGCCGACGCGTATTGCCGCGACGCGGCGGTGGCGGTCGAGACGGCGAAGAAGCTCATCGCCATTCACCGCGCGCGGGCGGCGGCGTGAGCATTTGCTGCTTTCTAATTTCTATCCCGATAGAAAGTAGAAAGTAGCGAGCAGGCAGCTATGAACAAATTCCACCAACTCCTTCAAAGCACGTCCGGACCCATCATGGCCGATGGCGCGATGGGCACGCAACTGTTCGCGGCCGGCCTGCAATTTGGCGACCCGCCCGAGACATGGAACGTCATCCACCCGGAAGTGATCCGGGGGATTCAACGCCGCTACATCGAGGCCGGCGCGCAGATCATCCTCACCAACACCTTCGGCGGCACGCGCTTCCGGCTGGCGATGCACAACTTGCAGGCCCGCGTCGCCGACCTCAACCGCACCGCCGCCATCCTGCTCCGCGCCGAGATCGAGGCCTCGGGCAGGCACGTCCTCATCGCCGGCGATATCGGCCCGAGCGGTGAAATCCTCGCCCCGCTCGGCACGCTCGAATACGCCGACGCGGTGGATGGCTTCGCCGAACAGGCCCGCGCCCTCATCGGCGGCGGGGTGGATGTGATTTGGATCGAGACGATGTCGGCGCTCGAGGAAGTGCAGGCGGCGATGGAGGGCACGCGGCGCATCTCCGCCGATATCCCCATCATCACCACCATGTCGTTCGACACGCATGGCCGCACCATGATGGGCGTGACGCCCGAGCAGGCGCTCGAGACGCTGACGGAGCGCGGGGCGGCCGCCGTCGGCGCGAACTGCGGCAACGGCACCGATGAACTGCTGGCCGCCATCACCCGCATGCACGCCGCCGGCCCGAGCGTGCCGCTGGTCGCCAAATCGAACGCCGGGTTGCCGGAGCTGGTCGGCGGCAAAGCGGTCTATCGCGCCACGCCGGAGGTGATGGCTCACTACGCCGGCGATGTGTACCGCGCCGGTGCGCGCATCATCGGCGCGTGCTGCGGCTCGACGCCCGATCACATTCACGCGATGGCGGATGCGTTGCAGCATCCCGAGGCGCAGACCGCCTCGGCTCGGGCGGCGGCGCAACCGGCGACCAACGGCGCGTCACCCTCGCCAGACCGCGCGGCGCGGCGGGCAGCGAGGCAGGAACGGATCAAAGGCCGTGAACCGTAAACGATCCACCGTCCACCGTTCGCCGTTCACTCACGACCGATGACTACCGCCCTCATCGCCTGTGGCGCTCTGGCCCGCGAAGTATTGGCTCTGCGGGACCGATACCGCTGGGACGTGGAAGTGCTGGCCGTGCCCGCGCTCCTGCACAACGAGCCGGGCAAGATCCCGCTGGCCGTGCGCGAACGCATCCGCGAGGCGCGTGAGAGGTTCGCGCGCGTGGTGGTGGTCTACGGCGATTGCGGCACGGGCGGCCTGCTCGATAAACTGCTGGCGCACGAAGGCGTCGAGCGCATCCGGGGTCCGCACTGCTACGAGATGTACGCCAATGGCGCGTTTGACTCGATCATGAGCGAGTCGCCCGGCACCTACTTCCTCACCGATTACCTGGTGCAGTCGTTCGATCATCTCGTCATCGAGGGCATGGGCCTCGACCGTTATCCCGAACTGCGCGACGAGTATTTCCGCAACTACACCCGCGTCGTCTACCTCGCGCAGCAGGACGACGACGGCCTGCGCACCCGCGCTCGCTGGGCAGCTGAGACGCTCAAGCTGCCGCTGGAGATTCGCCAGGTGGGCTACGGCGCGCTGGAGACGCGGCTGGTTGAACTGCTCGGAAACTGCCAACGGTGAGTGGTGAACGGTAAACAGTCATGCACGGCTCACGGTTGACGGTTGACCGCTCACTGGGACTATGACTTCTTCTTTCCAAATCGTCTACTGGCGCGATATCCCCGCGCAGGTGAAGGTGAAAGCCGGACGCGAGCGCGCGGCCAAACCGTTGAGCGAGCGCTTTCAAGTCTTCATTGATCGCGCCGCGATGCGGGCCGGCATGTTCAACACCGACGACTACCTCGGCGAGTGGCGCACCGGCGAGGCCATCGAGCGCGCGGGCGAGCCGCAGGCCGTGGCCGAGGCCGTCATCGCCGAACTCGAAGCCGCATACTCCGATGAGCGCCTCGAGACGTTGGCGCAAAACGGCGGTAAAGAAATAACCACTACCCAATAACTCATCATCCGTCACCAGTTATTGGTGATCCATGCGCTTTCTTCAAGATTATCCTCGCCTGCTGGAGACCGCGTACGATGCCACGCATAAATTGCTGACGCCGTTTGCGCGCTGGCTCAGGCCGGGCGGGGCGGTGGAGAAGGTGTTCGTGCAGGGCGAGATCGTCGCCAAGGGCGCGATCTTCAATTGCCAGATGTGCGGGCAGTGCGTGTTGCATTCCACCGGCATGACCTGCCCGATGACCTGCCCGAAGAATCTGCGCAACGGCCCGTGCGGCGGGGTGCGCGCGGACGGGCATTGCGAGATCAAGCCCGCGATGCGGTGCGTGTGGGTGCAGGCCTGGGAGCGCTCACGCGCGATGGGCGCGTACGGCGATGAAATGCTCAACGTGCTGCCGCCGGTGAACCGCAGCCTGCAGGGCACCTCGGCGTGGATCAACGACTTCACCGGAGTGGCGCAAAAGAATCCCGCCGGCTGGGTCGGTGCGAACGAAATACAATTGACCACTTAATCGTGGATGGCAGGTCACAGCAGACCAACGCGCACCCCGAGCGGAGGCCCGTCTGTAGTTGGCGGGCCGAAGTCGAAGGATGTGCTCTAGTCAACAGAACTGCACTCTCGTCGTAGAGCCGCATCCTTCGACGTGCTTGGCGGCCGCGAAGCCTCGCTCAGGATGCCAGCTGGTTTTTCGGAATCCGTGTCATTCGTTCAATCCGGCGAACTCAAATCCGGGTCGCGCCTCGAGCGCGTCCTCAAGTCGGGCCGCTTCGCCGTGACGGCGGAGCTAAACCCGCCCGACAGCGCCGACCCGCAGGCGGTGTACGACCGCGCGCTGGTGCTCTCCACCGTCTGCGATGCCATCAACGCAACCGACGCCTCGGGCGCGAATTGCCACATGTCCAGCGTCGGCATCTGCGCGCTGCTCACCCGCGCCGGGTACGAACCGGTCTATCAGATGTCGTGCCGCGACCGCAATCGCATCGCCATGCAGGGCGACCTGCTCGGCGCGGCGGCGATGGGCGTGAAGAACGTGCTCTGCCTCACCGGCGACGGGGTGCAGGCGGGCGACCAACCCGAGGCCAAGCCAGTGTTCGATCTCGATTCGATGACGCTGCTGCGCACGGTCCGCATCATGCGCGATCATGGCCAGTTCCTCAGCGGCCGCAAGCTCGATGTGCCCCCGCGCGTCTTCGTCGGCGCGGCGGAGAACCCCTTTGTGCCGCCGTACGATTTCCGCCCGTTGCGGCTGAAGAAGAAGTGGGAGGCGGGCGCGGAGTTCATCCAAACCCAATACTGCTTCGACGTGCCGCGGCTGGCAGAGTTTATGCGGCGCGTGCGCGACCTCGGTCTGCACGAGAAGCTCTTCATCCTCGTCGGCGTTGGCCCGCTGCGCTCGGCCAGGATCGCAGATTGGATGCGGAGCAATGTGCCCGGCGTCCACATCCCCGACGAGGTCGTAAGCCGGCTGAAAGGCGCGCAGAAGCAGGTGCTCGAGGGCAAGCGGTTGTGCATCGAGATCATCCAGCAGGTGCGCGAGATTGCGGGCGTGAGCGGCGTGCATGTGATGGCGTACCGGCAAGAGGAACTCGTGGCGGAAATCATCGAGGAGGCTGGGTTGCTGCCGCGCCGGCCCGTGGCGAGCGCGGAAGGGGTGGGTGTTGCCGTCTGACCGGGCGATGCTGCAAATCACCGCCGGCCCGTTCGTCTTCACCGCGCGCATGGAGACCGGCGCCGCGCCGCAGATGTGTGCGGCCTTCGTGCGGCTGCTGCCGTTCCGCTAGAGCTGATCCACGCCCGGTGGAGCGGGGAGGCGTGCTGGATACCGCTCGATGACTTTCCGCTGGAGGTGGGGTATGAAGACCTCACTAGCGTCCCAGCGCGCGGCGAGATATTGTTCCCGGCGGCCTAAGCGAGGCGGAGATTCTGTGCCCGTACGGCATTCGCCAGCAAGGTCGGGCAACTCGCGGGCAATCACTTTCTGACTATCATTGGCGGGCACGAGCATCTGCCCGAACCGGGCCGCCTCTGCCTGTGGCACGGCGCACACGACATTGTTTTCGACCCGACACTTGACACTTTTTCATGGAAACCATCCTCACCTCTCCCACCCAAACCGTTCGCATCGGCCCCGGCCACCCCTTTGTCATCATCGGCGAGCGCATCAACCCCACCGGGCGCAAGCTGCTGGCCGCCGAGATGGCCGCCGGCAACTACGACCGGGTGCGCAAAGACGCCGTGGCGCAAGTGCAGGCCGGCGCGCACATGCTCGATGTCAACGCCGGCATCCCGCTGGCCGATGAGCCGGGAATCCTCGCCGAGGCCATCCGCATTGTGCAGTCGGTGACCGAGGTGCCGCTGTGCATCGACTCGTCCATCGTCAGGGCGCTCGAGTCGGGGCTGGCGGCGTACCAGGGCAAGCCGCTGCTCAACTCCGTCACCGGCGAGGAGGAGCGGCTCGAGGTCGTGCTGCCGCTCGTGGCAAAATACAAGTGCGCCGTCATCGGCATCTCCAACGATGAGACCGGCATCAGCGAGGACCCGGCGGTTCGATTCGCCGTCGCCAAACGCATTGTCGAGCGCGCCGAGAGTTACGGCATCCCGCGCGAGGATGTGCTGATTGATCCGCTGGCGATGCCCATCGGCGCGATGCGGTCGGCGGGGCAATCGCTGTTCGCCATTGTTCGCCGCTGCCGCGAGGAGTTGGGCGTCAACACATGTTGTGGCGCGAGCAACATCAGCTTCGGGCTGCCGGGCCGCCCGTCGCTCAACGGCGTCTTTCTGGCGATGGCGATTGCGGCCGGGATGACGTGCGCGATCACCAATCCCATCGAGCATGAGATCAAGCAAGCGATCATGGCGGCGGATGTGATGATGGGCCACGACGAGAACTGCGCGGAATGGCTGAAGTTCGTGCGCTCGATGCCGCAGCCGGAAGCGAAGGCCGCGCCCCCCGCCGCCGCGACCCCGGCGGGCAACGCCAGCCCGGATGCCCGCGATGTCTCCGCCGAGCGCGCCGCCCGCGATGCCAGGCGCGCCGCGCGCAAAGGCTCGTCCAACTGAGAAACCATTCGCCCCAGAGACACGGAGACCCAGTGAGTTCTGCGTGTCTCTGGGGCAAAGCTTTTGGAGCACCCATGCCCACGAAAAAAATGACCAAAGCCAAAGTGAAAATCGCTGTGAAGAAGAAGGCCGCGCCCAGGCCCTCGGCCAATGGGTTCAAGCCGACGAAGCTGAAGTTGCTGGCCGCGGTGCCGAGCGATATCGAGATCGCGCAGGCGGCGAAACTCAAGCACATCACGCAGGTCGCTGCCGAGGCCGGACTGAGGCCGAGCGAACTGGTGCTGTTCGGCGATTACAAGGCCAAGGTCCGGCTGGAAGTGCTCGACCGGCTGGCGAAGAAACCCAACGGCAAGTACATTGACGTCACCGCCATCACCCCCACGCCGCTGGGTGAGGGCAAAACCACGACGACCGTCGGCCTCTCGCAGGCGCTCGGCGCGCATCTGGGCAAACGCGTGTTCACCTGCATCCGCCAACCCTCGCAGGGGCCGACCTTCGGCATCAAGGGCGGCGCGGCGGGCGGCGGCTACTCGCAGATCATCCCGATGGAGGAGTTCAACCTCCACCTCACCGGCGACATCCACGCCATCACCGCCGCCCACAACCTCATGGCGGCGGCGATTGACGCGCGCATGTTCCATGAGCACGAGCAGCCGGACGACGAGAAACTCAGGAATGCCTTTTGCCCCCGGGATAAGAAAGGCCAGCGCCATTTCGCCGAGTGCCACCTGCGGCGGATGAAGAAGCTGGGCTTCACGGCCAGGGACCCCGACTCGCTCACGCCCGAGCAGGCACGCAAACTGTTCCGGCTGGATATTGACCCGAATACGTTACAGTGGAACCGCGTGGTGGATATCAACGATCGCATGCTGCGCCAGATCACCATCGGGCAGGGGCCGGAGGAGAAGGGCTTCACGCGCACCACGGGCTACGACATCACCGTGGCCAGCGAGATCATGGCCATCCTGGCGTTGACGACGTCGCTCGAAGACATGCGCGAACGCTTCGGGCGGATGGTGTTCGCGACCAGCAAGAGCGGCGAGCCGCTGACGGCGGACGACCTCGGGGTGGCGGGCGCGATCACGGTGCTGATGAAGGACGCGATCATGCCCAACCTGATGCAGACGCTGGAGGGCACCGCGGCCTTCGTGCATGCCGGGCCGTTTGCCAACATCGCCCACGGGCAATCCTCCATCCTCGCCGATCAAATCGCGCTCAAGCTCGTCGGCAAGGATGGCTACGTCGTCACCGAGTCGGGCTTCGGGGCGGATATCGGCATGGAAAAGTTCATGGACATCAAATGCCGCTACTCGGGCCTCAAGCCGGATTGCGTGGTGATGGTGGCGACGGTGCGGGCGCTCAAGATGCACGGCGGCGGGCCGAAGGTGACGCCGGGCAAGCCGCTCGATAAGGCGTACACCGACGAGAACCTTGAATTGCTGCGCGCCGGGCTGCCGAATCTGTTGCGCCACATCGGCAACGCGAAAAAATTCGGCGTGCCGGTGGTCGTGGCGGTGAACAATTTCGCCACCGACACCGAGGCCGAGATCAACCTCATCCGCGAGGAAGCGGTGAAGGCCGGGGCGGAGGATGCGGTGAAGTGCACGCACTGGGCGCACGGCGGGCTGGGCACCCGGAAACTTGCCGAAGCGGTGGTGCGGGCGGCGTCCAAACCGAAAAAATTCAAGTTCCTCTATCCGCTCGAGTCCACGATCAAAGAGAAGATCGCGGCTATCGCCCGGTATTACGGGGCGGACGGGGTGGACTTCGAGCCGGAGGCCGAGCGCAAGATCGAGCTGTTCACGCAACTCGGCTTCGAACGGCTGCCGATCTGCATGGCCAAGACGCACCTGAGCTTCACCGCCAACGCCGAACTCAAGGGCGCGCCGACCGGCTTCCGCATCCCCATCCGCGACATCCGCGCCAGCGTCGGGGCGGGCTTCCTCTATCCGCTGGTCGGCACGATGCGGACGATGCCGGGTCTGAGCACACGCCCGTCGTTCTTCGATATTGATCTGGATTTGAAGAGTGGGAAGGTGAAAGGGCTGTTCTAAACCCACCCTGCTCGAAGGCCCGGCGCTCGCCTGCCGGGCCTTTCGTGTTGCGCCTCAGGTTATTTCATCTTGAAAACGGCGTTCCGGCGGGCAGGATCGGCGGGCCGCGCGCCGGGCTACATACTTTTCTGTAGCCCGTTTTCCCAAATCCTCCCGGGTTGATGATCCGCATAAAACCGCCTATCATTGGCTGGAGCTTTCCATATTCTCTTGCACCTTCAATCGCATAGTTGATTCGTACCGCGGGAGCCTTCATGCCAACTCATCGTCCCACGCCCCCAGCCTCGCTTGGCCGCATCTTGCTGATACTCGCGCAAGTGCTGGTCGCTCTCGGGCTGCCACTGAGCGGATCGCAAACGACCACCCAGGCGGCGGGCACCATTACGGGCACGGTCTTTCAGGACTTCAATGCCAATGGCGCCCGCGATACGGCTGCTACCATTCCGAACAACGGCAGCGGCACCGCACCGGTCGCGGTGGATCGTGGAGTCGGGGGCGTCGTGGTGACGGCGTACGATTCGGCCGGGCTGGCGGTCGGCTCGACGGCGTCGCTGGCCGACGGCACTTACTCACTCTCGGCCTCGGGCACTGGGCCGTACCGCATCGAATTCACCAATCTGCCGGCGGGTTACCAACCGGGACCGCGCGGTGCGAACAACGGCACCACGGTGCGGTTTGTGCCTGATGGCAACTCGGCCAACATCGATCTCGGCCTCAACCGGCCCGGCGATTACTGCCAGGATAACCCGTTGCTCGTCTCGAACTGTTATGTGTTTGGCGACCAGTTGACCGGTACCAACGCCCTCAGCGCCACTATCATCAGCTTCCCGTATTCCGCCGGAAGCAACAGCCCCACGGTCGAGGCCGACTACGATCAACCAACGACCCACGCCACGACGATCGCGGCCAACCAGGTTGGTGTGACGTGGGGCCTGGCATACGCGCGCGCGACGCAACGCCTGTATGCGGGCGCGTATATGAAGAAGCACAGCGGCTTCGGGCCGGGCGGGCCGGGCGCGGTGTACGTCATCAACCCCATCAGCAACACGGTGGCCGCCACGTTCTCCGTGCCGAATGCCATCTCCAATACGCACAACACGGCGGACTATCAGACCGACAACGGGAACCTGAGCTGGAACGCCATCGGCAAGACCTCGCTCGGCGGGCTGGACCTCTCCGACGATGAGTCGCGATTGTTTGTGATGAACCTCGAGGAGCGCGCGCTGTACGCCCTCAATGCGACGACGGGCGCGGTGATTGTGAGCGCGACGGTGCCGCTCAATCCGCCGGTGCCTTCGGGCGCCTGCCCGGCGGGCGATGTGCGCCCATTCGCAGTGGAATATCACAACGGCCAGGTCTTCATCGGCATGGTGTGTTCGGCTGAATCGAATCAGGCCCTGGCCAACCTGCAGGCTTACGTGTACACGGCTACGACCTCGCTCGCCTTCAGCGCCGCTCCGGTGGTGCAGATCCCGATGACGTATACGCGCGGCCTGGGAAATAGCGGCCCGACCGGGCAGGTAGCGGCCTGGAATCCCTGGGCGACGAGCTTGACGACCCTGCCCGCCAACTTCGGCGACCCGAACGGCGCCTTTCCGGTTTATCCCCAACCCATGCTGACGAGCATCGCGTTTGATGCCAATGGAGATATGGTGCTGGCGTTTCGCGATCGCTTTGGCGATCAGATGGGTAATGCTGCGCCCAGCGACCCGGGCAACCCGGCCAACCTGTACTTTGGTGTGACCGCCGGCGAAACCTTGCGCGCCTGCGTGGCCGGGGGCGTCTGGACGCTGGAAGACAATGGCCGCTGCGGCGGAAATGGCAATGCCCCGCAAGGCACCGGGCAGGGCCTGGGCGGCGGTGAGTTCTATTTCACCGACGATTTTTCGACGCCGGCGAATGGTGGCAACTATCACGATGAGGTATCGTTGGGCAGTGTCACGCAGTTGCCTGGCTTCCCCGATGTTGTCGCCACCATGTTCGACCCCATTCCGCGGAGTGTGGGCAACAACGCTGTTTTTGATGGCGGCACGCGCTGGCTAAACAATATCACGGGAGATCTGACGAAAGCTTACCGGGTTTTCAATGGCAGCGAGGGCGACCCCGTGTTTTTCGGCAAGGCCAACGGCCTGGGCGACTTGATTGCGTTGTGCGACGCCGCGCCGATCGAACTGGGCAACCGCGTGTGGACTGACACCGACTCCGATGGTGTGCAGGATCCGGGTGAGGCGGCCCTCGGCGGGTTGATCGTGGGCCTATTCACCGCCGGGCCGGACGGCAACTTCGGCACCGGCGATGATGTTCAGGTGGCAGCCACCACGACCGACCTGACCACCGGCGAGTATTACTTCAACGATGGCACTGACGGCAACCCCGATCGCGATTTGCTGCCGAACACGGCATATCAAATTCGGATCGATTTGACCCAGGGCGCGCTGGCCAATCAAACCCTGGCCGTGCGCGACGGCGACACCACGCCCAACGGCGATAGCCGCGACAGCGACGCGGCCCGCATCGGCGGCAACGCAGTGATTGATGTGACCACGGGCGGGGCGGGGGTGAACGATCACACCCTCGACTTCGGCTTTGTCACGGCGGTGTCCATCGGCAATCAGGTGTGGAACGATTCGGATAACAGCGGCACGATCAACGGCGCGGAGCCGGGGCTGCCCGGCATCACGACGCAGTTGTTCTTCGATGCCAATCGCAACGGCGTGCTCGACGGCAACGAGGCCACCACCCCCATCACCAGCACGGCGACGATCACCAACGGGCTGTACCTCTTCAACAACCTCGCGCCCGGCAACTACGAAGTCTGCCTCGCAGGCAGCAACTTCAACACCGGCGGCGCACTGGTCGGCTTCACCAGCAGCACCGGCGGCGGAGGCGAACCCGCGCCCGATCCCGACGCCGACGCCGACGATGGCGACGACAACGGCTCGGTGGTCGGCACGCTGGGCAGCGGCGGCATGATTTGCTCGACGCTGGTCACACTCGCCCCGGGCAGCGAACCCACTGCGGAGAACCCGAACAACGACCCCGGCACGCCGGACAACAGCAGCAACCTCACGGTTGACTTCGGTGTGACGCAGGCCGCGCCCATCATCCCGCTCTCGCTCGGCAACCAGGTGTGGTACGACACCGACAACGACGGTGTGCGCGACGCGACCGAACCGGGCGTGCTGAACGTGCGCGTGGAGTTGTGGCAGGATGACGGCGACGGGGTCTTCGAGCCGGGGGCGGGCGATACCAACGCCGGCTTCCGCAACACCGATGCCAACGGCCTGTATCTCTTCACGAACCTCGTCGCGGGCGGGTACTTCGTCGCCATCCCACAAAGCCAGTGCGATAGCGGCGGGCCGCTCTTTGGCTACAACACCAGCACCGGCGCCGGCGCGGCGGCCGGCCCGAATGAACCGGCCCCCGACCCCGACAACGACCTCGACAACCGCGACGACGGCTCACGCGTCACCGGCCAGTGCGCGGTGAGCGGCGCGTTGACGCTCGCTGCCACGACCGAGCCGGCCGGCGAGGATCCGAACAACGACCCGACCACGCCGGATAACAACTCCAACCTCACCGTGGACTTCGGCTTCTATCAACTCTCGGTCGGCAACATCGTGTGGATTGATGGGAACAACGACTGTGCGCTGAATGCCGGTGAAACCGGCATCAGCGCCGTCACGGTCAATCTCTATCGCGACGACAATGGCGATGGTGCGCCGGATGGCGCGGCCATCGCGACCACGACGACGAATGCCACCGGCAACTATGCCTTCACCGGACTGACGCCCGGCAACTACCTCGTCGAGGTCGTGCCGCCCGCCGGCTACGTCACCAGCACCGGCACGAACGGCAGCCCGACCGGCCCATGCGAATCTGCGCCCGATCCCGACGACGACCTCGACAGCCGCGACGACGGCACAGGCGTGGGTGGCTCAATCCGAACTGCGACGCTCACGCTGCTGCCCGGCACTGAGCCGTCGGTGACGAATGCCACTGCGACGACGAACAATCCCACGATTGACTTCGGCCTCTTCCAGCCCGCGGCGCTCGGTGACCGGGTGTGGATTGATACCAACGGCAACGGGGTGCAGGATGGCGGCGAGGCCGGGGTGCCGAACGTCACGGTGACGCTCTTCAACAGCAGCGGTACGCCCATCGGCACGACGACGACGAACGCGACGGGGGTGTACGGCTTCACCAACCTCATCCCCGGCGACTACAGCGTGGGCTTCGCGCCGACCACCGGCTACACCTTCACCGTGCAGGATGCCGGTGGCAACGACACGACCGACAGCGACGCCAACCCGACCACGGGCCGAACCATCACCACCAACCTCATCGCCGGCGAGACCGACCCGACATGGGATGCCGGCCTCGTCCCGCTGCTGTGCCTCGGCAACCTGGTATGGCGCGACGCGAACAACAACGGGCGGGTTGATGCCGGTGAGACCGGAATCGCAGGCGTGACCGTCGAACTGTATCGCGATACGAACGGCAACGGGAGTTACGACGCCGGTGTGGATGTGCTGCTCGGGACGACGACGACGAACGGGGGCGGCAACTATCTCTTCTGCGGCCTGCGGCCCGACAACTACCTCGTCGTGCTCCCGGCCGGCAACTTCGGCGGCGTGCTGAGCGGGTTCACCACCAGCACCGGCAATGCCAGCGAACCCGCGCCCGACCCGGATGACGATGTGAACGACGACGACAACGGCACGACGGTGACGACGGTTGTGGCTTCGGCAGCGGTTACGCTCTCATCCAACACCGAGCCGACCAGCGACGGCGATGCCGACCCGAACACCAACCTCACCGTCGACTTCGGCGTGTTCCAGCTTGCCGCCCTCGGCGACCGTGTGTGGCTCGACCTCAACAATGACGGCGTGCAGACTCCGGGCGAGCCGGGCGTGGCCGGGGTGACCGTGCGGCTCTACAACGGTGTCGGGACCGTGCTGAGCACGACGACGACCGACCCGAGCGGCTTCTATGGTTTCACCAATCTCACGCCGGGCGACTACTTCATCGAGTTTGTGTTGCCGGTGAATCATCAGTTCACCACACCCGACCTCGGCGGGGACGACGCCCTCGACAGCGACGCGGATACCGTGACTGGCCGCACCATCGTCACCACGCTCACGCCGGGCGAGACCGACCCGACCTGGGATGCGGGCCTGATCGTGCCGCCCGCGACCATCGGCAACTACGTGTGGGAGGACGTTGACCGCGACGGCGTGCAAGACCCCGGCGAGCCGCCGGTGCCGAACGTCACCGTGAATTTGCTCGACAACCTCGGCAATGTCATCTCCACCACCACTACCGACGCGGGTGGGCTGTATCTCTTCACCGGCCTCGCCCCCGCCGACTACGCTGTGCAGTTCGTGCCGCCCGCCGGCTACGTCGTGACGACGCGCGATGCCGGCGCGGATGATGCGGCCGATAGCGACCCCGACCCGGCGACCGGCCGCACAATCAACACCACTCTCAGCGCGGGCGAGATTGATCTGACGTGGGATGCGGGGCTCTTCCGCCCGGTGAGCATCGGCGACCGCGTGTGGGTGGATACGAATGGCAACGGCGTACAGGAGGGCGGCGAGGTCGGGCTGAACGGCGTCACCGTGCGGCTGCTCGACGGCGGCGGCAACGTCCTCAGCACCACGGTGACGGCCGGCGACGGCAACTATCTCTTCACCACGTTGCCCGGCGGGGCGAGCCTGCCTCCGGGCGCGTATCAAGTTGAGTTCGTGCTGCCGCCCGGCAACACCTTTACCGGCAACGATCAGGGCGGGGATGACGCGACCGACAGCGACGCCAATCCGGCCACGGGCCGCTCGCCGCTGATCACACTGCCCTCGGGCACAAGTAACCTCACGGTGGATGCCGGTGTCATCCCACTGGCCTCGCTCGGCGACCGGGTGTGGCTGGACTCGAATGCCAACGGCGTGCAGGATGGCGGCGAGACCGGCATCGCCAACGTCACCGTGCAGCTGTTCAACGCGAGCGGCGCGCTGCTCGCCAGCACGACCACGAATGGCAGTGGCAACTATCTCTTTGCCAATCTGCGACCCGGCGACTACTTCGTGCAATTCACGCCGCCGGCCGGCCTCATCGTCACCGGGCAGGATCAGGGCGCGGATGACGCAACGGATAGCGACGCCAATCGCACGACGGGCCGCACCGTCGTCACCGCGCTCACGGCGGGCGAGAACGACCTGACGTGGGATGCGGGCCTCTATCCGCCCGGCGCGCTCGGCCAGTACGTGTGGCTCGACGACGACCGCGACGGCGTGCAGGACCCGAACGAGAACGGCGTGCCCGCGGTCACCGTGCGCCTGCGCGACCCCGGCCCCGACGGCCAGCCGTGCACGGGCGACGATGTGGTGTTGAGCACGCAGACGACCAACGGCACAGGCTTCTTCCTCTTCCCCGGTTTGCCCGCCGGCAACTACGGCATCGAGGTCACCCTGCCGCCGGGCTACAGCTTTACGGGGCAGGATGTGGGCGGCAACGACAACGGCGACAGCGATGTAAGCGTGACGACGGGCTGCACGGCCGCCATCGTGCTGGGTGTGGGGCAGACCAACCTCACCATCGCCGCCGGAATCATCAACCAGCCGACGGCGGTGGAGCTGCTGTACTTCCGTGTGGAGCGGGTGGAGGGGGCGACGGTGACGCTCGGCTGGGCGACGGCGGCTGAGGTGGATAACTTCGGCTTCTACGTGTACCGCGCGCCGGTGGACGACTTCACGCGTTCGCAGGGCGTGGGCTTCGTCAACGCCGGCAGCCCGAGCGGCGCGACGTACTCCTTCGCCGACACCGTGCCGAGCACGGGCACGTGGTTCTACTGGCTGGCCGACCTCGACACGCGCGGGGTCGCCACGCTGCACGGCCCGGTGAGCACCGCCCCCGGCGCGACGAGTACCGGCAACAAGTTGTATCTGCCATTGGTGACTCGGTAGCGTGAACGAAACGAAACCCTCCCGCTGATTGAGGGCAGCGGGAGGGCAAGTATTGTTGCGTCATAGGGGGATTTGGGATGACTCGCCCAGAGGAAAAACATCCCCTCTCCCGGAGGGAGAGGGCGGCGATGCCAGCGGCGCACAGCGACGATGGCATCGCGGGTGAGGGCGAACTCCTGGCACACAGCATCATCCGCGCAAATCACTGAAGCCCTCCACGCCCGCAATCGCCAGGCCCGGCGCGGCTCGCCCTCACCCCCGGCCCCTCTCCCGCTGGGAGAGGGGAGTGGGCTCGGAAATGCGGCGCGTCTCATTCTCCCGGAGGGAGAGGGCGGCGATGCCAGCGGCGCACAGCGACGATGGCATCGCGGGTGAGGGCGAACTTTCGGCCACAACGACTCATCCATGCAAATCACCCAAACCTTCCATGCCCCGAACCGCACAGCCTGGCGCGCGTGGTTGAAGAAGCACCACAAGACTGAGAAGGAAATCTGGCTGATCTATCACCGCCAGGCGACGGGCGTGGGGCGCATCGCCTACAACGACGCGGTCGAGGAAGCGCTGTGCTTCGGCTGGATTGACAGCACGGTGAAAACCCTCGACGCAGAGCGGGTCGTGCAGCACTTCTCACCGCGCAAGCCCAGGAGCCAATACTCGCAGACCAACAAAGAGCGGCTGCGCCGATTGATCGCGCGCGGCAAGGTGAGCAAAGATGTGCTCGCCACGCTCGACCGCGGGGCGCTGGAGGCGTTCGAGTTCCCGCGCGACATCCTGCGCGCACTCAAAGCCAACAAGAAAGCCTGGGCGAATTTCCAGACGTACTCCGAGCCGTACCAGCGCATCCGCATCGCCTACATTGACGGCGCGCGCCGCCGGCCGGACGAGTTCAAGAAACGGCTCAGTAATTTCCTGCGCCTGACCGAGCAGGCCAAGCAGTTCGGGTATGGGATTGAGGGATATTTTTGATGAGTGCTGCCCCGTTCATGTCACCCCTTCGGCAGGCTCAGGGCGGGCTCTGAGCGCGACTGCGCAACCCGGTCTTGCCCGAGTTGTTTCGCGCGAAGGGCCCCAATGTAAATCGTCGAGACCCTTCGCGCGATAAGGCTCGCGAATGACGGCGACTCGGCGGGTGCGCTCAGGGTGACACTATCACGGGAATACAATGCGAGTGTGCAGCACCCTAACCCCTAATCCCCCACCCTGTAATTACATCTTCAACCTCGGGTCGAGCGCGTCGCGCAGGCCGTCGCCGTGCTAAAATTCGAGCCAGGAGCCTTGCGATGACGCCATTTGATCGCATCACCCTGAATCCGGATATCATGGGCGGGCGCGCGTGCGTTCGCGATACGCGAGTCACGGTTTCACTTGTGCTCAACCTCATCGCCAACGGCATGGCGTGGCCGGAGATACTCGCCGCCTATCCCTATCTGGAAGAAGGAGACATTCGGCAGGCGCTGCACTATGCGGCCTGGCTGAGTGACGAACACAGTTTTGTGCTGGAGCCGAACGCAGCGTGAAGTTTTTGGCCGATATGGGCATCTCGCCGATCACAGTTCAATTCCTGCGCGAGTTGGGCCACGATGCCAGCCACTTGCACGAACAAGGCCTGCGCCGGATGGAGGATGCCGACATCCTCGTCAAAGCTCGGGATGAGGGCCGGATCGTACTAACGGCAGATCTTGGTTTTGGAGATCTGCTGGCAGCCAGCCGTGAGGTGCTGCCCAGCGTCGTCTCGTTTCGATTGGGCGACATGCGGCCCGATAACGTGAACATACATTTGCGAGCGCTTCTTTTGCGCGCCGCTGACGAGCTGACGACCGGCGCTATGGTGAGCGTGACTGAACGGCGCTATCGAGTCAGAAAATTGCCGATCAGGTAATGCGCACCATGTTTATTACGAAACGACCTGCGGTACTCCCGATCCGCAGGTCGTTTGCTTTCCAGAGCATTGGTGCTGGGGATTACATCTTCAACCTCGGGTCGAGCGCGTCGCGCAGGCCGTCGCCGATGTAGTTGAAGGCCAATGACGTCAGCACGATCGGCAGGCCGGGGACGAGGGGGAGCCAGGGGCGGTCGTTCATGAACTGCTGCGTCGCCGCCAGCATGTTGCCCCAGGTCGGGATCGGGTCCTGAATCCCAAAACCGAGGAACGACAGCGCGGCCTCGGCCACGATGAAGCCCGAGAGGTTGAGCGAGGCGCTGACGATGATCGGCGCCATGGCGTTCGGCAGCATGTGGCGGAAGATAATAAGGACATCCGAGGCGCCGAGCGAGCGCGCGGCCTCGATGAAGGTCTGCTCGCGGAGCGAGAGGATGGTGCTGCGCATCAGCCGCGCGTCGTTGAGCCAGCCCAGCCCGGCGAGCACGATGATGATGAGCACCGCCTGGCGCGCATCGCGCGGGCTGAGCAACATCACCTGCCCGAGCACATCGGGGATGATACGCGGGATGGGCAAGGCCTCCTCGTTGCGGATCAGCATCGCCGAGATGATGAGCAGCAGCGGCAAGGCGGGCACGGTCGCCAGAAACTCCACCGCCCGCATCAGCACGCTATCCACCCAGCCGCCGTAGTATCCGGCACAGGCTCCCACCATCACGCCGAAGGTGGTGGAGATCGCCACCGCCAGAATCGCCACCGTGAGCGAGATGCGCCCGGCGTAGCTCAGGCGCGAGAAGTAGTCGCGGCCAATGGGGAGGGGATTTTGGCAGCGGATTCTGTAAGGGATGTAGCGGATGGCGCGAGTATTCGCGGCTGGGCTATTCTATCAACCCTGTTTCGCGGGCGCGGGCCACCGCTTGTGTGCGGCTGTGCACATGCAGCTTGCTGTATAAATGCTTGACGTGCGTCTGCACCGTGCTTGGCGCGACGACGAGCGCGGCGGCGATCTGCTGGTTCGTCATCCCCTGCGCGATCAGCCGCAGCACGTCGCGTTCGCGTTCGCTCAGCGGCTCAATCAGATTAGGGGGCTTCGACTTTGGCGATGGGCGTTCGGCGTCCGCGGGCCGCATGGCCTGCCCGGCCTCGGCCACAAAGCCGTGCTGCTCATACCAGGCCGCTGCGCGCCGGTGCAGCTCCGCCACACGTTCCGGCTGAGCCGCCCGCAGCCGCGCGCGCAAAAACTCCGCAAACAGAATCTGATAGCGAAACCACTGCCGCCCGTCATCCAGCGGCACGAGGAAAAGGTTGGCGCTTTCAAGCTGATCGAGCACCGCCTGCGACGGGCCGGCCCGCCAATCGCGCGTTAATTCGTCACACAGCGCCGCCGTCATCCGCTCGACGATGGCGGTCTCGAGCAGGAAGCGCTGCACCGGCTCCGGCTGTTGGTGCAGCACTTGCGCGGACAGGTAATCGGCAACGAAGCGATGACTGCCGTTGAAGGACTCGGCGGTGCTGGACCCCGGTTGAGCGCGGAGCGCGAGCGCGGCCAGATGCAGACCGGCCGGCCACCCCTCGGTGCGGGCGATGAGGGTGCCGGTGGTCGCGGACGAAACCTCCACCGGCAACGTGCGTCGCAGAAACTCCGCGCTCTCGTGTGGGGTGAAGGCCAGATCCGCGGCGCGCAGCTCGATGAGTTGATCGCGCGCGCGCCACTGCGCCAGCGGCAGCGGCGGATCGGCGCGGGTGAGCGTCACCAGGTGCGTATGCGCGGGCAGGTGCTGGATCAACATCGCCACCGCGGAATGCAGCAGCGGATGGGTGAGCGTGTGGTAGTCGTCGAGCACAATCACCACTTCGTCGGGCAGGGCGGTGAGTAAATCCACCAGTCGTGCCACGAGCGTATCAATGGCCGGCGGGGGCGAGGTGTGAATGGCGCGCACCAGGCCGTCGTCGTAGGGCACTTCCAGCGTGGATAGGGCGGCGACGACATTAAGGCCGAAACGGCCGAGGTGATTGTCGCGCCCCTCGAGCGTCACCCAGGCTGTAGGCCGGCCACACTGCGCCGCCCACTCGGCGGCCAGCGTGGTCTTCCCATAGCCGATTGGCGCGGAGAGCAACGCCAGCGGGCGTGTGAGCACGCCATCGAGGCGCGCCATCAGCGCCGGTCGCGACAGCGTGTCGGCGCGGAGGGGCGGGCTTTGCAGTTTCGTCCGGATGACGGCATCCGGCGTCCACGCCGACTCGGGCGGGTCGGCGCGCGGCGATGACGCAGACATGGATTGTCGGAGTGTAGAAGGGCAAGGCCCTGCACGGCTCGAGGCCGGTGGTCCCAACCCCGCCGTGCGTAATACTTGCGTTCGATGGCAGAGGTTCATCCGGGCTTGCGGTAAACTTCTGGCGTCACATCCTCCAACGTCATCAATCCTGCCGGAGCCAACATGCCGATCGCATTTCCAAGTGACGAGTGGATCGTCGCGCTGATGGATGAGTTGAACCGAAGTGAGGCGTATCGCGAAGCCGCGCGCGAATGGGAGGGGGATATTTGTTTCGTGGCGACGACTGGCCCAAATGCCCCAATTCAACTGTATATGGATCTGTGGCACGGCGAGTGTCGCGCGGCGCGCCGGGTCAGCGAGCCGTTGGCGCACCCGCCCGAGTTCACGCTGGCCGGCCCGCTCGAGGTGTGGCGCAGCGTCATCGAAGGCCGGCTCGATCCCATCCAGGCTATCGTCACCCGCAAGCTCACCCTCACCGGCCCGCTGGTCAAGGTGGCACGCGCGCCGAAGGCCGCCACCGCCCTGGTTGCCTGTTGCCGCGCGATCGAAACCGCCTGGCCGGAGCCGTGAGCCGCGCAACTTCACACCGGGTACGTTTTACGCTCATTCCATTTCGAGAATCTTATGGGCGACCATCAGCGCCGGGCTGGCCCTGCTCGTCGGGCAAATCTTTCAGGTCAACTGGCAGCCGGTGCTCTCACTGCCCGGTTTCCTCATCTGGCTGGCGGTGGCGCCGGTGCCGTCGTGGTTCGCCAGCCCGGAACGCCATGCACCTGACCGTGCGCGACGTGCCGGTTTACGAATGAGTTTTCACGCCCGGGCGCGCGACTCACGCCAGCAATATCGCTCTTCGCCAGCCGCGCACCGAGTTGAGGATTGCCAACCCCTCGGCGAGCCGCAACTCCTCCAGTGTGATTGTGCGCTCCGTTAGTTTGCCCAGCGCGAGCAGTTCGGCGCGATACGTGCCCGCGAGCAACCCGCAGCTCACCGGCGGGGTCAACCATGCCCCAGCCACCCGCACGGCGAGGTTGGCGGTGCAGGTCTCGGTGACCTCGCCGCGCTCGTTCCACAACACCACATCGCCGGCGCTGGGATGCGCGGCCCGGGCGGCGGCGTACACCGCGCGCTGCGTGGTTTTGTGGAAGAGGAAGACATCGGCAGATTGCACGGGCGTGGGCGCGAGGGCGAGCCCGACCGGGGCGGCGGCGTTCTCCGGCAGGGGCGTGGCCTCACAGCGCAGGTCACCCTCGCGCCGCACGGTCAGCCGCACTTTGTGCGCGACGGCGGGCAGCGTGGACGCGAACGCGTGCAGCCGGTCGCGCACTTCTGCCACATTTAACCCAAATTGAAAATACTTCGCCGAGTCGCGCAGCCGCTGCATGTGCCGATCCAACAGCCAGTAACCACTACCCGGTTCCCAGCGCAACGATTCGAGCAGCGCAAAATCGGGCCGCGCTTCGCGCAGCACGCGCGCTTTGATCGCGCACTCGGCCCACTCGTCGGCGGCGTCGCTCTCCCACACGATGCCGCTGCCCACGCCGTACTCGGCCTCCCCACGCTCGCGATCCACCACCACCGTGCGGATGGCGACGTTGAATTGCGCCCCGCCGTCGGGCGAGAGGTATCCAATCGCGCCGGTGTAGGCGCGGCGTGGTGTGGCTTCGAGTTCGCGGATGAGGCGCATGGTGCTGCGCTTGGGCGCGCCGGTGATGGATGCGCACGGGAAGAGCGCGGCCAGCGTCTCGGTGAGGCTGCGGCGCGTCGCGCCGGTGACGGTGGACGTCATCTGCCACACGGTCGGGTAACGCTCGACCTCGAAGAGCGAGGGCACGCGCATGCTGCCCACCTCGGCCACGCGCCCGATGTCATTGCGGATCATGTCCACGATCATCACATTCTCGGCCCGGTTCTTCTCCGAGCCGCGCAACCACTCGGCGCGGGCTTCGTCTTCGATCAACGTGCGCCCGCGCGCCGCCGTGCCCTTCATCGGCCTGGAGGTGAGGATGTTGCCCTCGCGGGTGAAGAACAACTCAGGCGAGGCCGAACACAGTGCGAAGCGGCCCGCCTCCACAAAGGCTGCGTACGGCGCGCGCGCCGCCCCCGCCAGTCGCGCGAACAGCGCCCGCGGCTCGCCGCTGAACGGGGCGCGCAGACGGAAGGTGTAGTTGACTTGATACGTCAGCCCGCGCGCAATGTAGTCTTTGATGCAGCCAACGGCTTGCGCGTATTCAGCTTCGGTCACCGTCGGCGCCCACTCGCCGAGCGCGAAACCCCCCTCATCCCCCGGCCCCTTCTCCCCCCTTTGCGGAGCGAGAAGGGGAGTGGCCCACTCCCCCTTCCCTTGAGGGGCAGCGGGCCGGGGGGTTAGGTCGGGCGAATCGAAAAGCCCAAACCACATCAGCGGGAAATCGCCCGGGGCGTGGGTGGTGAGGGCGGGGTCAAAGGCGGGCGCGGCTTCGTAAGCGATGAAGCCCGCTGCCCATGCGCCGGCGCGCGCCGCCGCCTCGAGGCGCCGGAGCGCCGGCATCACCTCGGGCAGCGTGCGGGCCTCGATCACCGCGCGCGGCTCGCGGAAGTGCAGCCAACGGGCCGTGCGCGGTTCGTGCAGAATGATCTCATTCGACATCGGTCAAAGATTATCACAGAGG
>CAZSNP010000013.1:0-12191 GCA_964608265.1 uncultured Anaerolineales bacterium
GGCCGAGATCGAGAGCAACGGCACCGTCAATCTGTGGCGGGTGGATAACTTCACGCTACTCGGCTCATCCACCCTCGGCGGCTTCAGCCTGGGCACGTGGTACACGCTGGCCCTGCGGGCAAACGGCTCATCCATCAGCGTGGAAGTGAACGGCAGCACGGTCATCGGGCCGGTGACGGACAGCGCCTTCACCAGCGGGGACGCGGGCGTGTGGTCGTATCTCAAATAAAAACACCGAGCGGCATTATCGCTCGGTGTTTTTGTCTGCTCAAAGTGTGATGCGAGCTACGCCGCCGGCTCGGGCAATGCTTCCACCGATACTTCCGGCACAGGTTGTTGCCCGCCGTTCTCCAACACGATCTCGTCCTCGACCACCGCCACGCGCACGATGTCGCCGCGCTGGAACTTGCCCGCCAGCCAGCTATCCGAGAGCACATCCTCGACCTTGTTCTGGATGACGCGGCGCAGCGGGCGCGCACCCATATCGGGATCGTAGCCCAACTCGGCCAGCTTGTCGGCGGCCTCCGGCGTCAGGTCCATCTTCAACTCGTGCTCCTTCATCCGCTCCTGCACCTTGGCCACTTCGAGCGCCACGATCTGCTTGATCTCGTCGCGGGTGAGGGCGCGGAAGATGATGGTGCCGTCGAGCCGGTTGATGAACTCGGGGCGGAAAGCGCGCTTGAGGGCCTCGGCCAGTTTCTTGCGCATCTCATCGTAAGCCATCTGCTCGCTCACATCTTCCTCGCGCTTGACTTTGAAGCCGAGCGAGGTTTGGCGCTTGATCAAATCCGCGCCGATGTTGGAGGTCATGATGATGATGGCGTTCTGGAAGTTGACCTTCTTACCCTTGGCGTCGCTGAGGTGGCCCTCTTCCATGATCTGCAGCAGCATGTTGTGCGCTTCGGGGTGCGCCTTCTCCACCTCGTCGAAGACGACGATGGAGTACGGGCGGCGGCGCAGGGCCTCAGTCAACTGTCCCGCATCCTCGTAGCCCACGTAGCCGGGCGGCGCGCCCACCAGGCGGCTCACGGTGTGGCGCTCCATGAACTCGGACATGTCGAGTTGCACCAGCGCCTCCTCGCTGCCGAACATGAACTTGGCCAGGGCCTTGGTCAACTCGGTCTTGCCCACGCCGGTCGGGCCGAGGAACATGAAACTGCCGATGGGGCGCTTGGGGTCCTTCAGGCCGGCGCGCGCGCGGCGCACCGCTTTGGCGATGGCGTCGATGGCTTCGTTCTGCCCGATGATGCTATCGTGCAGCGCCTCTTCCATCTTCAACAGCCGGGCGGTCTCGGCCTCGGTCATCTGCGTCACCGGCACGCCCGTCCACATGCTCACCACTTCGGCGATGTCGTGGGCGGTGACCTGCGGGCTGCTGGTGCGATCCCACCCGGCGCGCATCTGCTCGATCTGGGCTTCGAGCTCGGCCTGGCGATTGACCAGCTCCTGCGCGTCCTCCATCCGGTCTTCCTCGACCGCGAGTTGATGATCGGAGCGGACCGCGCGTAGCTCACCGATGGCGGCCTTGAACTTGCGCGCCTCGGGGCTTTTGTACATCCGCACCCGCGACGACGATTCATCGATCAGATCGATGGCCTTGTCGGGCAGGAAGCGGTCGGGCACGTAGCGGGCCGAAAGGTGGGCGGCGGCGTCGAGGGCCTCTTCGGTGATGATGAGCTTGTGATGCTCCTCGTACGCGCCCTTCACGCCGCGCAGGATTTCAATCGTCTCGTCAATGCTCGGTTCGTCCACATGCACCGGTTGGAAGCGGCGTTCGAGGGCGGCGTCGCTCTCGATGTGCTGGCGGTACTCATCCAGCGTGGTCGCGCCGATGACCTGCAACTCGCCCCGGGCCAGCGCCGGCTTGAGGATGTTGGCCGCATCCACCGACGAACCGGCCGCGCCGGCCCCGACGAGCATATGGACTTCATCAATGAACAAAATGGCTTCGGCCTGCTTGAGTTCGTCGATGACGCGCTTCAGGCGTTCCTCGAACTGGCCGCGATACATGGTGCCGGCGACGAGCGAGCCGACATCGAGCTGTAACACGCGTTTGCCCAGCAGCGGTTCGGGCGTGTCCCCGGCGATGATGCGCTGAGCCAGGCCCTCGACGATGGCGGTCTTGCCCACGCCCGGTTCGCCGATCAGCGCCGGATTGTTCTTCGTGCGGCGGGCGAGGATCTGGATAACGCGCTCGATCTCCATCTCGCGCCCGATGACGGGGTCGAGCTTGCCTTCTTCGGCCAGGTTGGTGAGGTCGGTTGCCAGTTGATCCACCAGCGGGGTTTTGGCCTTTTCCTTCTTCTTGCCTTCGCCCGGCGCGCCGGCGGGTTGCCGTTCCTTCTGCGGTTGTTGCGATGGGTTCTCCTGCAGCACGCGGCGCGTTTGCCGCCGGATTTGCTCAGCGGAGATGCCGAGCTTCTTCAACACGTCAACCGCCACGCCCTCATTTTGCCGCACCAAACCGAGCAGGAGGTGCTCGGTGCTGATGTAATGGTGGCCGAGGCGTTTGGCCTCATCCACCGCCAGTTCGAGCACCCGGCGGGTGCCCGGCGAGAGGTCGAGCTTGGCAATGCCGGTGGTCTTATTCGCGCCGGTCAACCGTTCGACCATTTCCTGCACGCGGCGGGTCTCGAGGCCCAGTTCACGCAGCACCCGCCCAGCGACGCCACCTTCCTCCTTCATCAGCCCGAGCAGGATGTGTTCGGTGCCGATGTAGCTGTGCTTCATCCGCTCGGCCTCCTCTTGCGCGAGGCTGAGCACGCGCCGGGCCCGTTGCGTAAAACGCTGCAGATTCTGTGACACAGTGGCTCCTCTCCGGTCGGCAACTACCTGACGTTCCCAGTGCCAGATTTGTGCCAGTATTCTATCAAACATTCACGGGCGAGGTTACAGTCTCTTTGGGGGAGGACGTAAGTAAGCGATTAAAAGATAAGGGCGCAATTTTCATGCGCCCTTCATGTCAGGTATGCCATGGGTGGAGGCGGCGGCGCGCTCAGCCCTCGTCGCCGCCGCTCATGGCGACCTCATCGAGGTCGGGCATGGTCTGGGCCAGCTTCTCCCAATCGGTGTCAGCGTACTCAGCGGACGAGGCCCGCTTTAGACTCAAACCGATGCGGCGTTTGTCGGCGTCGATCTTCAACACACGCAACGTCACCTGCTGACCCTCCGACACCACGTTCTTCGGGTGATCGGTGTGCCCCTCGGCCAGTTCGCTGACATGGATCAGGCCCTCGACATCGTCCTCGCCCTCGATGCGGGCGAAGGCGCCGAACTTGGTGAGCTTGGTGATGATGCCCTGCACCAGTTGGCCCGGCTGATACTTCTGCGGCATCAGCGACCACGGGTCGGCCTCGCGGCGTTTGATGCTCAACCCGATGCGCTTGCGCTCGCGATCGACGTTGAGGACCTCGACTTCGACCTCCTGCCCGATCTTGAGCACCTCGCTCGGGTGCTGCACGCGCTTCCATGAGATCTCGCTCAGGTGCACCAGGCCATCCGCGCCGCCGATGTCGACGAACGCGCCGAAGTCGGCCAGGCTGATGACGTGACCTTTGCGCACATGCCCGGGCTGGATCTCGGCCAGCAGCTTTTCCTTCTGAAGCTCACGCGTCTCTTTGCTGGCCGCCCGCTCGGAGAGGATGAGCCGGTTGCGGTTGCGGTCGACCTCGATGACCTTGACGTGCGCCGTCTCGCCGATCATCTTGCCCCATTTTTGCTCGGGGGCCTCGATGCCTTCGGAGCGGCGGCGGCGTTCGTTGCTCACCTGCGAGGCGGGGATGAAACCGCGCACATGACCGATCTTCACGATCAACCCGCCCTTGTTGTACCCGGCCACCTGCCCGGCGTACACCTCCTGGGATTTGAGCAGGTCTTCGGCCTGCATCCAATCCTTTTCCTCGCGCGCCCGCACGTAGGAGAGGACGATATTGCCGCTGCGATCCTCGGGATCGACAACGAACACCGGGATGGATTGACCGACCACGAACGATTTGCGGGTTGGCTGATCAACGGCCTCCAGCTCGCGACCCGTGATCACGCCCTCGGACTTGGCGCCGACATCGACGAGGATTTCGCTCGGGGTGATGCGGGCAATGATGCCATCCCGTATGTCGCCGCGTTGCGGCATGCTTAACCCGGTCTCGGTATCGAGCCACGAGTTCATCGGGTGATCGGCTTGATCCCCCATATTCTGGTCTTTCGACGTCATGAAAAGGTTAACTCCACAGAAGGATGCACGGGATTATACGGTGGATTCAGCCGTTGAGCAATGGCCGGGCATTGCGCGAAACAAAGCGAGCCGGAGTTTCCTCCGGCTCGCCCTCATTTGAGCGCTGCGTGCTCACGTCACAAGCCTGGCTTTCCTGAAGGCCTTGTGCCCTTTGTCGGTCAGGCCGGCCAGCTCTTTGAACAAGTTTTCGTCCGGGGCGGTGAAATTGAAACACGACTTGCCCTGCATCCGCTTCTTGAGCTCGGGCGAGATGCCGGCCAGCAGTTCCGGGAAGGCATACACCGGCATGAGGTGAAAAGAGACGTAGTTCTTCTTGATCTGCACCGCGCCGAACCACACCTCCTTGCCCTGGCTGGCCTCGGTCGGAGGGCCGGCCAGTTCGAATTCCGTGGCCGTGTCGCGCCTGGGCTGCAGCGAGCCGCGGGCATACTTCCCCATGATGGCCTTGAGTCGAGCGTGAACGACACTCAGGTCGGTTTTGGCTTTGGCGGGCATGAGGGCTCCAACGGATCAGGCGGGCTGCTGGGTGTGATACACCGCCGACGCAACAACAAGCGCGACGACAAGGGCAGTCGTGGCCTTCGCAATGGGAACCCGCCGGGGTGGGGCGGGCCGGCCCTCGGCCTCAGCCCGGCGCTCCGCCTCACGGCGCTTGCCGTGAGTGGCCGCGCCGACCGCCAGCGCGGTGGGGATTGCAGCGCAAAAGACGCACATGAGTGTTTCTCCTGACGCTCTTAATATATATCAAGGAGGTTGAATGTCATGCCGAGGAGCGGAGCGACGAGGCATCTCTGGCTGGCCGCAAATCGCGCCAGGCTTGGGTAGAGACCCCTCGCTTCGCTCGGGGTGACACATACCTCCTTGAAACCAATTAAGAGCGTCTCCTGAATGAGGCGAGGCTAGCAGCCTGTCGGAGTGAAAAGAACCGCCCCAATTCCAAGCCGTCTTTCGCCAATAAGTGGGGCACGGCCTTGCATTTTCACCGCGAGAATGAGCCCAAGTGGGGCTTTTCTCAGCAAGGCAATGTCTCTCCGACAGGCTGCTAGCATCACCGTGCGCCGGCGTCAAGCCAGGTCTTGCTCAATCCCGTGGCGCCGGCCTCTCCCCGAAGCGGCTCAACAGCGCCCGCACTTTGGCGGCCATCACCTCCGGCGCGACCGCGGCCCAATCCCTCGGGAAGCCTCGCACGTGGGTGGCAATCGCCACATCGCACGTCAACGCATACTGCCGCGCCACCTCGTCCTCCGGGTGCTCGCTGAGCCAGTGCACCACGCGGTCGCGCGCCACGCAGGCATCGTTGAGATAACCCAGCCGGTCCTGCGCCTTCACGATGTCCTTGATCAGCGCCTCGGCCCCGGCGCCCAGGGCCGGCGCGAGGAACTCCAGGGCGAAGCGCAACCGCTTCACGCCGACGCGCCGCAGCCGGTGATAGGTTTCGAGATCAGCCGTGCTCAGCGACGCGGCGAGTTCAGTCACGACGGCGAGCCGCGCCTGCACGACCGACTCGGCGTTGGCGGCGAGCGGGGTGTCGCGCTTTGGACGGAACGAGTCGGCGGCGAGGGCGGCCTCCCAGGCGGCCAGCATCGTTGCGGCCTCGGCGCTATCGAGCCACGCCTCGGCCTCCGCCAGGGCGCGGGTTCGCTCCGCGCGCCAGTGGGCGATGAAATCGGCCTCGGCCAACTCGGCCTCGGCCCCATCCAACAGCACATCCCAATCGCGCACGCGCCCCAGCATGGCCTCGGCCCGCTTGAATTGCGGCCGCAGGGTTGCGTAGATTGCCTTTCGGAAGTGCGGCTGGAACAGTTCGAGAGCGGCCCGGGCGCGGCGAGCCGCGGCGCGCAGGGCTTTGATGGCGGCGACGTCACCCGCCCGCGCCCCCGGCCCCGCCGCCTGCCAGCGTATAAGTTGATCGGCGAGCGCCCGCTGAATGACCACCGACATCGGCGAGCGAGCGCCGAGCGGGGCCTGCGCCAGCGACCGAACCTCCGGGGCGAGGCGCCAGGCCTGGCCGAAGACCTCGGCCCACAGATCGGCTTTCTCGATGGCGCGCGCTGCATCGCTTCCGGCGTGCGGGCCGGAGACGCGAAAGCCGATCACGCGCGGCCCGACGGCGACGGCCTCGAGCCGGGTGGATTGCGACTGCGAGTAATCCAGCCCATCGGCGATGCGGACCAGGGCGCTGAGAGCGAGGGTCTGTGCCCGTTGCGCGGGCGAAAGCGCAACGAAAAGCGGCTCCTTTCCCGGCCGCACGCGTTTGCGATGAAACCGGATCGCGCAGGCGATCATTCGCCCGGCGTCGTCGCTGTATCCCGCCAGCTTCATCGCCATCAATACGTCGCGCCCGGCGGTGTGGTGCTGTGGCTCATCCACCTCGACGCCGACGTTGTGCAGCAGCGCCATCGCCTCGACGAGCGCGCGCAGTCGCGGCGCGAGCTGGTGGACGGTGCGCGTGGCCTCGAAGAGTTGCAGCGCGAGGTCGGCCACCTGCCGCGCGTGAGCCATATCCACGCGGGCGGCGTCGAGCAACTCGTTGAGCAACAGGGCCGGGCGCGGCAGCATCCCCAGCCGCTGCTGCTCGAAGCCCGCCAGCGTGCGATCAACCGTCGCCCGTTTGAGTTTGAGCGTGAAGGCGATATTGCCCGGCTCCTTGCCGGCTGCGGCCAGCAACACCGCTTGCGCCAGCCGGGCCGCCGGGCCGGGCCGCCGTGTGTGCCAGTGTAACCAAAATGATTCGACCGGGGTGAGTGTCATAAGCCTGCGAAATTGGCTGGTTATGAAAAGATGCTATACTCTTGTCAGCGAGGTTCGATCAATGGAAAAGCATCTCAACGAATTTCTGAGTGTTCTGTCGAGCGAAAAACAATACTCTGAGAATACCACAGCCGCTTACCGGAACGACCTGACGCAATTCGCGAACTTTGTACGCGAGCACAAAGGGGCCGCCGCCGAGGTGTCCGACGTCAACAATGATTTGGTCGAGGCTTATGTTGCAAGCCTTCAACAACGGGCGGGCGGTTACGCACCCTCCACGGTGGCACGCAAGATCGCGGCCGTGAAGTCGTACTTCAGCTTTTTGGCCGCGCAGGGCCTCATCCCCGAAAACCCGGCCAGCCGCCTCAGCTCACCGCGCATCAAAAAAAGCATGCCCAAGACTCTGAGCCGCGAGGAGATGGAGCGACTGCTCGGCGCGCCCCGTCAATCGGCCGGGCCGAAGGCCATGCGCGACAGCGCGCTGCTGGAGGTGCTTAGCGCCACCGGCATGCGCGTGACCGAGGTCGTCAACCTTCGGCTGAGTGATGTGGATTGGGAGGCCGGGGAGGTGATCTGTCGCGGCAAGGGCGAGAAGTCGCGCCGCATCCCGCTCGGGGCAGCGCGGGCCGCAGTGACCGAGTACGTTCAATCAGCGCGCGAGTCCCTCAAGTCAACCGACTCCCCCGATATGCTCTTCCTCAACCATCGCGGCCGGAAGCTGACGCGCCAGGGGGTATGGCTGATTATCAAAGAGGCGGCGCAGGCGGCGGGTATCAGCGCTGAGGTTACGCCGCACACGCTGCGCCACTCCTTCGCCAAGCATCTCGTGGGCAGCGGCGAGAATTTGCGGCGCGTGCAGGAACTGCTCGGCCACGCCAACCTCTCCACCACCCAGGTCTATCGCCAATCCACCGAATTGGTCGAACCGCCGCGCGACTCGCCCACCCCCGCGACTGAGGCCTAGCTTCAAATGGAAGAATTTCTTACCCGCGCCCATTACGAACAGGCGGCTGCGTACATCCGGGGCCGGACGCGCCACACGCCCCGGATCGGCCTCGTGCTCGGTTCCGGGTTGGGCGGCCTGGCCGACGCGGTCGAGAACGCCGACATCATCCCCAGCGCCGACATCCCGCATTGGCCGCACTCCACCGTGCAGGGCCATGTCGGTCGGCTCGTCATCGGCCAGCTCGAGGGCCAGAGCGTGCTGGTGCAGCAGGGCCGGGCGCACTATTACGAGGGTCACACGTTGCAGCGCGTGACGTTGCCGATTCGGGTGATGCAGGTGATGGGGTTTCACACCGTCATCATCACCAATGCCGCCGGGGCCATCAACCCCAACTTCACCCCGGGTGATGTGATGTTGATCGTCGATCAATTGAACTTCCTCGGCATGGCCGGCCTGTCGCCGCTGCGCGGCCCGAACGACGAGAGCCTCGGCCCGCGCTTCCCCGACATGAGCCTCCCGTTCGATCGCGACTACCGCGCGCGGGCGCTGGCCGTGGCGCAGGCCGCCGGCCTCACGTTGCATCAGGGCGTGTACGCGGGTTTGGCCGGGCCGTCGTTTGAGTCGCCCGCCGACCTGCGCTTCCTGCGCACAGCGGGCGCGGATGCGGTCGGTATGTCCACCGTGCCGGAGGTGATTGCGGCGCGGCACGGCGGGCTGCGGGTGCTGGCGTTCTCCGGCATCAGCAACAAAGCCAACCTCGACGGCAGCACGATGACGACCCACGCTGAAGTGCTCGCGGCCGGGCACGTCATCGTGCCGAAATTGATGGCTTTGATCCGCGGCGTGTTGCGCCAGATGTGACACGGGGCGCTGATTCGGTGTCGAGGAAGGTGGGCAATGCGCCTGGCCTTCCTCTTTTTTTGTATGTCTGAGTTGCTGACTAGGCTCGCCCGATATGAGATGTGGATCTATGCCGGCGTCGGCGTTGTGGCCGGCCTCGGCCTCATCCTGTTCTGGATCCGTTATCAACAGACCGACCGAGCTCAGTTCGGCCTCGAGCGGTCGCACTCACAGCGGCGCCAGAACGTCGCCCTGGCTGTGGCCCTCCTCGCGCTCGGCTTCGGCATCGGGCTGTTCGTGACGTTGCGTTATGGGACGCCGACCGCAGGCGCGCCGCTGCTGCCGCCGGCCGAGCAGACGCCGGCCACGCCGACTCCTTTCCCCACCGCCACCCCAATCCAGTCCACCGGCCCGCTGGTCGTCGACTCGAGCGGATGCGACAACCCGAGCCTCACCCTCACGGCGCCGGGGAGAGGCGAGCGCATCGCCAGCGCCGCTTACGAGGTGCGCGGGACGGCGAACACACCCAATTTCGCTTTCTACCGTATCGAGATCAGCAACGCGGCGACCAGCGGGGCCTGGGTGACGCTGGCGGTGGGCCGCGACCCCATCGTCAACGGCCGGCTTGGCAGCTTCAGCACCGAGCCATATCAACCGGGCGAGTATGCCTTTCGGCTGTCGGTGGTGGATAATCTGGGACAGATCAGCGTGCCGTGCGTGATCGTTGTGACGTTAGGCCCCGCGCCCACGACGCCGGTCGCACCAGGGTGACAGCGAGGAATGCCTCTGTTCGGACTTGTCAATGAACATTGCAATCACCCTGCCGGTCGCACCGTGAGCGCTTTGCCCGGTTCTCGCCAGCGAGTACAATCACGCCATGCCTCAGGTTCAAATCCGCCCCGCCACCAGCGTTGATGTGTCGGTCATCGCCGCGCTCGACCACAGCTACAGCACCGACTACGTCTGGCAGATGGAGAATCGCCAGGAAGAGGACGCCGTGTTCGTGACCTTTCGCAACGCGCGTCTGCCCCGTTCGATGCGCACCGCGCCGCCCTTCGACGCTGCGCGGCTGGCCGAAGCCTGGACCCAGCGGGTGTGTTTTCTCGTGGCCGAGGAGGAGGGTCACCTCAAGGGATACCTCAATCTCACCCTGGCCGCCACGCCCGGCACCGGCTGGATCGCGGACTTCGGCGTCGAGCGGCGCTTCCGGCGCACCGGGGTCGGCACGGTGCTGCTGGCGGCGGCGCTTCAATGGGCGCGTTCCAACAACCTGCAACGGGTGGTGCTCGAAACCCAGTCGAAGAATCACCCGGCGATCTGTTTTGCCCAGAAGCACGGGTTCGTCTACTGCGGCTACAATGACCGGTATTACCCCAACCAGGACGTAGCGGTTTTCTTTGGGGCTCATCTGAAGTAACGGTTTCGCGCGCCGGCCCAGGCTGCCCGCGGCCTCCGGCGCGTCGCTCCACGAATGTCTGCCCTCGTTAATGGCCTGTCGGTTCTCAGCCAAATCCTTGCCTCGGGCATCGTCATCACCGCGTTCTCGCTGTTGCTGTACGCGCTGACCTTCAACCTGCGCGACCGGGTGGCGCGCGCCTTCGCGGCGCTGTTGGGTTTCATCACCATCGTCTTCTTCTGTGATGTGCTCGTCAGCACCCTGCTCACGGCGACCTACGCCGAGACGGTGTTGCGCCTGCAATGGCTGGGCATCGCCTTCATCCCGGCCGCCTACCTCCACTTTTCCGATGCGCTGCTGGCCACCACCGGCCAACCGTCGCGGGGCCGGCGGCGGGCTGCCATCCGCATCCTCTACCTCACGGCGCTGGCCTTTCTGGCGGCGGCCGTGTATAGCGACATCCTCGTCAGCGGGCCGGTGCGCGACATCACCGCCCCGCACCTCCGCGCCGGCTGGCTGTTTGCGGTCTTCATGTTGTACGGCGTGGGCAGCCTGGGTTGGGCCGGCTGGAATTTCGTGCGCGCGTATCGGCGCTGCCAGACCTCCACGACCCGGCGGCGCATGCTGTACCTCATGGCCTCGGCGGCGGCCCCGGCCATCGGCACCTTTCCTTTCCTCGCGCTGTCCGGGCAGGCCGTCCCCCTGCCGCCGTTGTTATTCTGGCTACTGGTAATCCTCGCCAACTTCACCGTAGTGATTTTGCTGCTGGTGATGGCGTATGCCGTGGCCTACTTCGGCGTGGCCCAGCCGGACCGCATCGTAAAGGCGCGCTTCTTTCAATGGGTGCTGCGCGGGCCGCTGGTGGCGTCGTTTGTGCTGGCCGTGTATCTGCTCGTCGGGCGCTACGGCCCCGAGTTGCCGTTTTACAACGCGCGCCTGTTGCCGCTGGTCGTCATCGCCGCCCTCATCCTGCTGCAATTCGTCATCACCATCGTGCGCCTGCCCATCGAGCGGGCGCTGTTCTACGGCGCCGACCGGCTTGAGATTCGCCGGCTGCAAACGTTGGAAGAGCGGCTGCTGACGACGCGCGACCTACAGCAATTCTTCGAATCGGTGCTGGCGGCGTTGTGTGACGTGCTGCGCAGCGGGTCGGCGTTTCTGGTGGCTTTCGATGCCCAGGGGAAGATCGACGATGAGGTGGCTGTCGGCAACTCAGCCGAGTTGCGCGCGCGGGGTGAACTGCCGCCGCTGGCCGCCCTGCGCTCGGCCTCGGTCGAGTTGCCCGCGCTCAACGGCCAGCTCGGACTTTTCCCCGGCGGCTTGTTCGCCTGGGGCGATTACTGGGTGGTGCCCCTGCGCGCCGCGTCGCACGAGTCGACTGTCGGGCTGCTCGGCGTGCAGATGGCGACGAACGGCGACGTCAACGCGCTGACGCCCGAGCAAGTGCGGGTGTTCGGCCAACTGTGCGCGCGCGCGGGCGCCGCCCTCGAAGACCGCCGCCTGCAGCGCGACGTCTTTCACGCGCTCGATCAACTGCTGCCCGAGATCGAAACGGTGCAACGCCTGCGCGCCTCGGCCGCGTACTCCTCCGGCACGCGCACGCTCACAGCGACAGCGCCAGGCCTAGACGCCACCGACCTGCCGCAGATGATCAAGGATGCCCTCAGCCATTACTGGGGCGGGCCGAAACTCACCGAGAGCCCGTTGTTGCGTTTGCGCGTGGTGCAGGATGCCATTGACCAGCACGACGGCAACGCCGTCAACGCCCTGCGCGCCATCCTGCAAGAGTCCATCGAGACCATGCGGCCCGAGGGCCAGCGCAAAACCACGACCGAATGGTTGCTGTACAACATCCTCGAGATGAAGTTCCTGCAGGGCGAGCGGGTGCGCGATGTCGCCCAGCGGCTGGCCGTCAGCGAGGCCGATCTGTATCGCAAGCAGCGGGTGGCGCTGGAGAAAGTCGCCGCGACGATTTTGCAAAAGGAGCGTGAAGCCCACAGCGGTCAGCCCAGCCCAAGCTGATGCGC
>CAZSNP010000013.1:12291-68541 GCA_964608265.1 uncultured Anaerolineales bacterium
GACGGCACCATCGAGCTGGAGGTCACCGGCTACAATCGCGGCGGGTTGCTCGTCGGCTGGAAGTCGTTGCGCGGCTTCGTGCCCGCCTCGCACCTGGTGGGTTTTCCGAACGACGCGCTCGAACTGGAACGCAAGTCGGCGCTGGCCGAACGCGTGGGGCAACACCTCTCCCTCAAAGTCATCGAACTCGACCAAACCAAAGGCCGCATCGTCTTTTCCGAGCGCGCCGCCCGCTCCGGCCCCGGCTCGCGCCAAACCCTGCTGCAACGCCTGCAGCCCGGCGAGCACGTCGACGGCGTGGTCACCAACGTGTGCGATTTCGGCGTGTTTGTGGATCTGGGAGGGATCGAGGGCCTGATCCACGTCTCGGAGGTATCGTGGAACCGCGTCGCGCATCCGCGCGATGTGCTGGCGGTCAATCAATCCGTGAACGTGCTGGTCATGTCGGTGGATCGCGAGCACGCCCGCGTGGCGCTCAGCCTCAAACGCCTGCGCCCCGATCCGTGGGCGTCGGTGGAGACGCGTTACGCTGTCGGCCAGATTATCGAAGGCAGGATCACGAACGTCGTCAACTTCGGCGCCTTCATCGCGCTCGAAGACGGCCTCGAAGGCCTGATCCACGTCTCCGAATTGGCCGAGGGCCAGTTCTTCCACCCGCGCAACGTCGTGAACGAGGGCGAGCTGGTGCGGGCGAAAATCATCAGCATTGATGGGACGGCGCGCCGCCTCAGCCTCAGCCTGCGGCGCGGGACGCTGGAACAATTACCAGCGTAAAGCAAGAGCTATGCCTCACAGGCCGGACGCAGCGCCGCTCCGGCCTGTGTCGTTTAATCGGCCGGTTGCGCTATATCGCAGCCGCTGTAAGATAGGGTCAGGTTATCACATCGGTATCGCAGGTGTCCTGAGTGGCCAAAAGATCCGCTGCTGCTTCCGCATCCAAACCCGCGCGCCAATACGCGCAGGAAAAAGCCCCGCGCCCGTCGGCGCCCGACGCGGCCTCCCCGTTCGTCACCGTCGTGCACGCACTCGGGCGTTTGGGCAAATACGGCGATGACCTCGCCGCCGTCCTGCTGATCGCGCTGGCGGCCCTCAGCCTGCTGGGCCTCACCGGCCTTTCCTCCGGCGCGGTGCTCGTGGTCTGGGCCGCCTTCCTGCGCATGTGGTTCGGCTGGGGGGCGTTCGTGCTGGCGCTGTCCGCCGGCTGGGTCGGCGGGTTGATCCTGTTGCGCAACCTGGGGCGGCTGCCACCGCTCAAGTGGGGCCGCGTCATCGCTGCCGAGCTCGCCATCTTTTTGCTGCTCGGGTTGTTGAACCTGCAACACGGCGGCAAGGTTGCCTTCGCGCTGGAGGGGCAGGGCGGCGGCGTCATCGGCTGGGGCATTGGCTATGTCTTCAGCAGCCTCGTCCCGCCGCCCGCCGATGCCTTTGTCATCGGGCTGCTCTTCCTCTTCGCGCTGCCGTTGGCGCTGGATGTGACCGCCGATCGCTTCGAGCGCCTGGGCCAGTGGCTGGCCGCGCAGGGTTTTGAAAGCGAGGCGGAGGCGGGCGGGGCGGGCCGCCAGTTGCCCTTACCCTACGACGACAAGAAAGCGCGCCAGGCCCGCGCGCTGGCGCACAGGCTGCGCGCCGAACCGGATGCGCCGCTGCTCGCGCCGAGGGCCAGACCAAGGATCAGCGCGCGCGAGCGGTTGCACATCCCCGTCGAGACGGTGGACGATGAGATCAAATCCAGGAAGAAGCGCGACCGCCGCTTGCCGGGCCTCGACATGCTCGACGACACCGACCTGCGCCGGCCCGCGCAAAAGGATATTGACGAGACGGCGACCCTCATCAGCCGCACGCTGGCGGAGTTCGGCGTGCCGGTGAACGTGCTCGGGGCACGCGTGGGCCCGAGCGTGACGCAGTACCAGGTTGAACCGGGCTTCCTCGAAAAGCCCGGCCCGGATGGGATGAGCCGGCAGTGGAAGGTGCGCGTGGCGCAGATCGCTTCGCTGCAGAAAGATATCGCCCTGGTGCTCTCCGCGCCGAGCATCCGCATCGAAGCGCCGGTGCCCGGCCAGAGCTACGTCGGCATCGAGGTGCCGCACAAACGCACCAGCGTCGTCGGCGTGCGTCCGGTGATGGAGTCCGACGCGTATCAGCGCATCAACAAACCGCTGGCCATCGCCCTCGGGCGCGATGTCTCCGGGGGCGCGGTGGCCGCCGACCTGGGCGCGATGCCGCACCTCCTCATCGCCGGCACCACCGGCTCGGGCAAGAGCGTGTGCATCATCTCCCTCATCACCTGCCTGATCTGCAACAACACGCCCGACGATTTGCGCATGGTGATGGTTGACCCGAAGATGGTGGAACTGGTGCGGTTCAACGGCCTGCCGCATCTGTACGGCAAGGTCGAGACTGAGCTGACGCGCATCCTCGGCGTGCTGCGCTGGACGGTGCGCGAGATGGATCGCCGGTACAAATTGTTCGAGACCGCCGAGGCGCGCAACCTCGATACCTACAACCTCAAACTGGGCAGGAAGAAAGATGCCGAGCGTCTGCCGCGCATCGTCGTCATCGTTGATGAATTGGCCGACCTGATGATGCAGGCCCCCGACGAAACCGAGAAGATGGTGGTGCGTCTGGCGCAGATGGCGCGGGCCACCGGCATCCACCTCGTCGTGGCCACGCAGCGCCCGTCGGTGGATGTGGTGACCGGATTGATCAAGGCCAACTTCCCGGCGCGCATCGCCTTCGCCGTGGCCTCGAGCGTGGACTCGCGCGTCATCCTCGACGGCGTCGGCGCGGAGTCGTTGCTGGGCCGCGGCGATATGCTCTTTCAATCGCCGGAGATGGCTGCGCCCGCGCGCCTGCAAGGGTGCTTTGCCAGCGACCAGGAGATCGAGCGCGTGGTGGATTGGTGGCGCGAGCAGGCCGATGAGTACGCGGAAGACCTTCAACCCGTCGTCGGGGCCGACTCCGACGACGAGGCCGAGGCGGCCGGGCCGGCCGTCGCGCCGGCGCAGGCCCCGTGGGATGAGATGCTGGCGCGCGAGGCCGCCATCGAAGACAAGGACCGGCAGATTGAACAGGCCATCGAGATTGTGAAGAAGTATGGCACGGCCAGCGCCTCGCTGCTGCAACGCAAGATGCGCATCGGCTACCCGCGCGCCGCGCGATTGATGGATGAACTCAAGCAGATGGGCATTGTGGGCCGCGAGCAGGCCGGCGGCAAGACGCGCGAGGTGCTGGTGAGCAAGGACGATGACCCCATCGGCCGCCGCGCCGCGCGCATCCTGGGCGGGGAAGAGGACGACGATGGGTGAGGGTTACCACACCACCGGCACGAGGCCCGAAGCTGTGATGGCCTGATCGCGCGTGACGAGGCTTGCGCCGAGAGCGATGGCCTCGGCCACGATTATGCGGTCGTGCATTTCGGGGATGCCGGTCAGGTTGGTCAGTTCAAGAACCCGCGCTGAGGTCAGCGGGACAATTTCGACGTTTGGAATTGCCGACAGCTGCGTTACCATTGTCTCGATGTCGCTCGAAACACGTCCGCCTTCAACTGCGAAAATGAGTTCGGCCAGCACGATCACCGGGACGTACAGTCGCGCTGCGCCGGAATTAACTGCGGCGAACGCGGTTCTGGCTTGTGGCCCAAGCTGTTGGGGCCGGGCGAAATGCCAGATCAGGCTGTGCGTGTCCGCCAGGTAGTCAGTCATTTTGGTCGTCGCCACGCTCCCGCACTTGATGGGCTAGCTGATTGAGCTTCGCATCCGATTGGCGTCGAAGCTGATAAATGGCTTTTTCCATGTTGGATACGTCACTATCCAATAAGTGGCTCCAGATTCCGGCCAAGTCTCCAAAGCGAATGGTCGTTGTGGCGGTCGCCGAAGCTGAGCGAATCTGCAACTCCACCTCAGCGCCTTCGGGTAAATCCAGCGCGACCTTTGGCTTAAGGACTCCATTCGTGTACGTGGCGTGAACTCGAGCAACCATTGCTATCTCCTTTCGATTGCGATTATAGCATCCGGTTTCGGCGCCGAGTGTGGTTTAATTCGAGTAGCCGCCTCGGAGACAACAACAGATGAGCGCCCACCCGCTGCTCGCGGAGCTTGCCCGACTCTTCCCCGCTGACCGACTGCTCACGGCGCCGGCCCAACTCGCGCCGTACGAATCCGACGCGCTCACCGCCTACCACTCGCGCCCGCGCGCCGTCGTCCTCCCCGAAACTTCCGAAGACGTGATCGCTACCGTTAAGGCCTGCCACGCGCATGGCGCGCCGTTCGTCGCGCGCGGCAGCGGCACGTCGCTCTCCGGCGGCTCGCTGCCGGTGAAGGACGGCGTCGTCATCGGCCTCAACCGGCTCAATCGGATCTTGCGCCTCGATCCAAAAGAACGCCTTGCGGTCGTGCAGCCCGGCGTGATCAACCTCAACGTCTCGAAGGCCGCCGCGCCGCACGGGCTTTATTACGCACCCGATCCCTCGTCGCAACCCGTCTGCACCCTCGGCGGCAACGTGGCCTTCAACTCCGGCGGCGCGCACTGCCTCAAGTACGGCATGACGAGCAACCATGTGCTCGGCCTCAAAGTCGTGCTGCCCGACGGCGAGGTGGTGCAACTCGGCGGCGAGTCGCTCGAAAACGTTGGGCCGGATTGGCACGGGCTGTTTGTCGGATCGGAGGGGCTGTTCGGCGTCGCGCTTGAGATCACGCTGCGGTTGTTGCCGAAGCCGGAGCTGTATCGCACCGTGCTCGCGGCCTACCATTCGATGGAGGCGGCGGGCAATGCGGTCGCGCGCGTCGTCGCCTCCGGGCTGCTGCCCGGCGCGATGGAGATCATGGATCGGTTGAGCATCCAGGCCGCCGAAGCCGCCGTGCACGCGAACTATCCCCCCGGCGCGGCGGCGCTCCTCATCGTGGAGTTGGACGGTGAGGCGCAGGCGGTCGAGGCGGAGTTCGTCGAGCTGATGAAGCTGATCGAGCAGACGGGCGCGTTCGAGGTGCGCGTGCCGCAGACCGAGGCCGAGCGGCAGACGATTTGGAAGGGCCGCAAGAGCGCGTTCAGCGCCGTCGGCCGCCTCAGCCCCGATTACATCGTGCAGGATGGGGTCGTCCCGCGCAGCCGCCTCGGCGAGGCGCTGGCCGCGATTGACCGCCTCAGCGCCAAACACGGCCTCCGCGTGGCCAACGTCTTCCACGCCGGCGACGGCAACCTGCACCCGCTCATCCTCTACGATGGCCGCGAGCCGGGCGCGCTCGAGCGCGCCGAGATGGTCGCCGCCGAGATCATGGCGCTGTGCATCCGCCTGGGTGGCTCCATCACCGGCGAGCATGGCGTGGGGATGGAGAAGCGCCAGTTCATGCCCCAGCTTTTCAGCGAAACCGATATGGGAGTGATGTGGGATTTGCGCTGCGTGGTGGATACGTTACAAATCGCCAATCGCGGCAAGATGTTCCCCGGCGGAGAAGCCCCGGCCCTCACACTCAGCGGCCCGCATCCGCTCGAACGGGCGGGGGTGATTTCGAGGGAGTAGCTTGGTGAAGCTTTCGGATTTCGCCCTCACCCCCAACCCCTCTCCCGCTGGGAGAGGGGAGTGGTCACCGGTTTGTCATGCGCCGCTCCCTCTCCCGGAGGGAGAGGGCTGGGGTGAGGGCGAGCGGCAATCGTACAAGTAAAGGCGTACGCGGTTAGCGACGAAGTAACCACCGAATTCACGGAGCCGAGAGAGGAAATCTGTGTAATCCGCGCAATCTGTGGTTGCAAAAGATGTGAACTGCGTAAGTCCTGAAGTAACAAACAATCAATCAATCAACGTCATCGTCTCCATGCCCACCTTCCTCACCGAAACCTACTACGGCAACACCCTCTCCGATTGGCTGATCGCGCTGCTGCTCGTCCTCGGCTCCGTGCTTGCCGGGCGCGCCGTCTACTGGCTGTTCAGCAACTGGATCAGGTTCATCGCCCGCCGCACGCGCTCACGGGTGGATGATGTGATGGTGGACATCATCGAGGAGCCGCTGGTCTTCCTCGTCATCCTCCTCGGCGTGCGGCTGAGCCTGCTGCGTCTGGCGCTGCCCGAAGCCGCCGCGGACTGGCTGGGCAAGGGCTTCTCGATGGCGGCCGCGCTCGGCGTGGCGTGGCTCGTCGTCCGGTTGTACCAGACCTTCCATGTCGGCTACCTCGTGCCGATGGCGCGCAGGTCGGCGACGACGTTCGACGATCAATTGCTGCCGACGTTGCGCAGCGGGCTGACCATCATCGTGTGGCTGCTTGGCGTGCTGGTGGGATTGAACAACTCGGGCGTGGATGTGGGCGCGTTGCTGGCCGGTCTGGGCATCGGCGGGTTGGCCTTCGCGCTGGCCGCGCAGGATACGGTCGCCAACTTCTTCGGCGGCGTCACCATCTTTTTGCAGCGCCCGTTCAAGATCGGCGACCTGATCGAGTTCAACGGCAAACAGATGGTGGTGAAGGAGATCGGGCTGCGCGCGACCAAGCTCGAAGACTTCGACACCAACTATCTCGTCACCATCCCCAATTCGCAATTCACCAACGGCGTCATCGCCAACGTCTCCGCCGAGCCGGGGCACTGGGTGACGCGCACGCTCAGGCTCGCGCCCGACCTGAGCGCCGCGCAGATGGAGCAGGCGTTGCGCGTCGTCAAATCCGCCCTTGGCCGCCATCCCGGTATTGACAAGGTATTGTTGCGCTTCAACTCCTTCGACAACTACGCCCACGAGGTGCTGGTGGTCTATCATATCGTCAGCTTCGGCGACCGCTGGCGGGTGATGTCGGAGGCGCACCTCTCGCTGCTGCGCGCCTTCGAGCAAACCGGCCTGCGTTTTGCCATGCCGCTGATGATGGTGGAACAGCGCAGCCGGGTGGCGATGGATGGACAACGACTCAGCGACAGCACGAATCGCGATGTCATTTCGACCAACCACAATCCCTGAACTTCAGTCGTCCGTCATCAGCCAGCGGCAAGTCCTGGTGCGCGGCGGCGGCACCAAGCCCGCGCTCTCCACCCCGCCGCGCGGCGTGCCGCCCGAGGGCGCGGCCCTGCTCGACCTCTCCGGGCTGAGCGGCGTGCTCGAATACGAGCCGGGCGAGTTCACGTTCACCGCCCTCGCCGGCACACGCGTCCTCGATGTGCAGGCGCTGCTCTCCGAGCACGGGCAATACCTCCCGTTCGACCCGCCGCTCGCGGAAGCGGGCGCGACGCTGGGCGGCACGGTCGCCTCGGGCCTCAGCGGGCCGGGGCGCTATCGCTTCGGCGGTGTGCGCGATTTCATCCTCGGCGTGAAATGGATCAACGGTGCGGGCGAGGTGGTGCGCGGCGGCGGCAAGGTGGTGAAGAACGCGGCGGGCTTCGACTTCCCCAAACTCTTCGTCGGCAGCCTCGGCCAACTCGGCGTGATTGCCGAACTGACCTTCAAGGTTTTCCCGAAGCCCGAGGCCTACGCCACGCTGCGTTGCGACTACCCGCGCCTGGCCGAGGCGCTCGAGGCGTTACAAAAACTCTACGGCTCGCAACTCGATATTGAAGCCCTCGACTTTCGGCCTGACGCGCGCAGCACGACGCTGTACGTGCGGCTGGGTGGCTTGATCACCGCCCTCTCAGCGCGGCTCGAACGGCTGAGTCAATTGATCGGGCGCGGCGAGGTGATCGAGGGCGCGGACGATGCCGCGCTGTGGCGCCACGCGCGCGAGTTCGAGTGGGTGCCGCGCGGCGCGACGCTGGCGAAAGTCCCCCTCACCCCGGCCCGCATCGCCCCGCTGGAGGCCGCCCTCGGCGAGACCATCATCCTGCGCCGCTACGGCGCGGGCGGGCAGGTTGGCTACCTCGCCATCCCACCCGGTGCGGATGGGTTGCGCACCAGGCTCGAGGCTACGCTCAACGAACAGCACTTGTCCGGCCTCGTCGTGTTTGGGCAGACCGACACGGTGTTCATTGGCGTGCCGCGATCGGAGCACGCCTTTGCGCGGCGGGTGAAACAATCTCTCGACCCAACAGCCCGTTATGCGGTAATTGGTAATTCGTAATTACCAATTACCCTGCAATGCAACACACCATCCCAGTCAACCAACTCGGCGCGGGGGGGGGAGTGATGGCGCAGGCGATTGAAGCCTGCGTCCATTGCGGCTTCTGCCTGGCGGCCTGCCCGACGTATGCCGTGCTCGGCGAGGAGATGGACTCGCCGCGTGGCCGCATCATGCTGATGAAGACGGCGCTCGAAGGCTCGGTGTCCGTCGCCGACACGCTGCCGTATGTGGATCGCTGCCTTGGCTGTCTGGCGTGTGTGCCCGCGTGTCCCTCCGGCGTGCGGTACGACGAATTGCTGCCGTTGTACCGCGCGCACGCCGCCGGCCACCGATCGCGCAGCGTGCTGGATTCGATTCAGCACACGCTCGTCCACGAGACGCTGCCGTACCCCGACCGCTTCCGACTGGCGGCGGCCACCGGCAAGATCGGCAAACTCGTGCAGGGCGCGTTGCCGCGCCAGTTCAACGCCCTGCTCGATCTGTTGCCGGATGATTTGCCACAATCCGAGCCGCTGCCTGAGGTGTTTCCGGCGGAAGGGTCGCGGCGCGCGCGTGTGGCTTTGCTGGCGGGCTGTGTGCAGCAGGCCCTCGCCCCAGAGATCAATTGGGCTACGCTCCGCGTGTTGGCGAAGAACGGCGTCGAGGTCGTCATCCCGCGCGGGCAGGGCTGCTGCGGCTCGCTCGGTCTGCACGCCGGCGAACTTGAGCGCGCGCGCGGCCTGGCCCGCCTCAACCTGCGCGCCTTCCCGAAGGACGTGGATGCCGTCGTTACCAACGCTGCCGGTTGCGGCTCGGGGATGAAGGAGTACGGTGTGCTCTTCGCCGGTCGGCCCGAGGCGGCCGAGGCCGATGCCTACGCGGCCCGTGTCAAAGACGTGGCTGAGTTTTTGGATGGGCTCGGTTTGGCGCAAAACCCGCCCGCCCTCGGCGCGCCGCTGGCAGCCGCCGGGCAACTGATCGTTGCCTATCACGATGCCTGCCACCTCGCGCACGCGCAGGGCATCACCGCCGCGCCGCGCCGCTTGCTCACCCAAATCCCCAACCTCACCCTGGCCGACATCCCCGAGGCTGAGATGTGCTGCGGCTCGGCCGGGACGTACAACCTCGAGCAGCCGGCGCTGGCCGCGACCTTCGGCGAGCGCAAGGCGCGGCACATCGCCAGCACCGGCGCGCAAATCGTGGCCACAGGCAACATCGGCTGTCTGATTCAGATCCGCACCCACTTGCAGCGGCTGGGCCGGGCGCTGCCGGTGCGGCACACGTTTGAGCTGCTCGAACGCGCCTACCGCGGCCTTGATTTCGTGTGAAGGGCCAACCTATGCTAACGGCAAAAACCCTGACCTTTCTGTACGATTACGGCTACTGGATGAATGCCCGCATGCTGACGGCGTGCGAGGCGTTGTCGGCAGAGCAATGGGATCAACCACTGGGGCATTCGTGGGGCAGTGTGCACGGCGTGCTGGCGCACATGCTGGCCGCCGAGGTGATCTGGCTGGCGCGCTGGCGGGGCCATTCGCCGACTTCGCTGTTGCAGGCGGAGGCGGTGCCGACGCTGGCCGAGGTGCGCGCCGAATGGGCGCGGGTGGAGGCCGACCTGCGGCGCTTCATCGGCGAATGCGACGAGGCCCGCCTGGCCGCCGATTTCTCGTATACCAACACGCGCGGCCAGGCGTTCAGCGTGCCGCTCGGGCCGGTGATGCTGCACGTCGCCAATCACGGCACGCACCATCGCGGCGAGCTGGTGGCGATGCTGACCTTGCTGGGCGTGCCGCACCCCGAAGACGATCTGCTGTGGTACATCCTCGAACAGCGCGGCGCGGGCAAGCTGTGACCGAGCTTGAAATCGCGCTGCCCTCGCACCGGTCCCCTGTTCAAATCGAGCACTCCATCGAGCGGGCCTGCGTCGCCGCCGGTTTGCGTTTGACGCTCAAGGCCACCCTCAAACAATACCCCGGCTGTCTCCACTGGCATTACAAGCGCGGCGCAGAGCGCGGCACGCTCGAAATCACCTATTGGCCGCGTGAACGGCGAGCGTGGTTCAAAGTCGCGCGCGGGCGTGAGGGGGAATGGATGGCCTCGCTGGTGCCGCACCTCAAGCGAGCCATCGAGCAGGACGGCGAGACGACATGCTGAGACGCCTCGCGGACTGGCTGCGCCGCATCCCGGCCCTGGATGCCGACGCGCTCGAGCGACGAGTTTCGCTGCAGGGCATCATCGTCGCCCTGCTGATGGTGTTGGCCGGCAGCTACATCGTCAACCTGAATCTGCTGGGGTTCACCTACAGCCCGGCCTGGCTAGGCCCATATGCCTGGCTGGCGGGCGGCTTCGCCCTCGCTCTGTGGCAGTTGCGGCGCGGATGGGACGCTGCCGCCATCCGTACGATGCTGGTCACCCTGCTCCTCGGCCTCGCCGCGCTGGTGCTCCTCAACGGCCTGCGGAATACACTGACGACGGCCTACCTCTTCGCCTTTGTCATCGTCCTGATCGCCGGCATCGTCGCTTCGCGCCGCACGTTGCTGGTCACGCTGGTGAGCTTGACCGGCCTGTTGATCCTCAGCGCCCAACTCGAAGCGATGGGCCTCATCCCGCTGGCGGCTGAACCGGCGGTGTGGGATGTGGTGCGGGGGCGCGCGCTGCAAACCAGCCTGGTGCTGTTCGCCATCGGGGTCTTCCTCCACTACTTCAACTGGCGGTTGAGCGACGCGCTGGCGCGTTCACGCCAGCGCGAGCGGGCGCTCGAACAACAAATCAACGAGCGCATTCGCACGGAAGCGGCCTTGCGCGAACAACACGCCATGGTCAATGCCCTGCGCGCGGCAGCGGCGGCGCTCAATCAATCGTTGGATTTGCAGGAGGTGCTTGACCGATTGCTGGAGGCGGTCGCCCGCGTAGTGCCGCACGAGGCCACCGATGTGATGCTGGTCGAAGGCAACACGGCGCGCGTGGTGCGTTTCCGCCATCGAACCCGGCCCGAACTGGAGGTGGTGGGTGTGAGATTGTCTCTGGCCGAGACCGCGACGCTGCGGCAAATGGCCGAGACCGGCGAGCCGTGCATCGTGGCCGACACAACCACCTTTGCCGATTGGATTGATGTGCCACAGCAGCGTTGGGTTCGGTCCTACCTCGGCGCCCCGATTCGGCAAAGCGGACAACCCATCGGGTTCCTGAATTTCACCAGTCGGGAGGCAGGCTTCTATACCCCGGCCCACGCCGAAGTGGCCAAAGCCTTTGTCCATCAGGCGGCGATTGCGATTGAGAACGCGCGCCTGTACGCGCAAGCCCGCGACCTGGCGGCGCAGGCGCAGGCCGCCAACCGGCTCAAGGGCGAGATTCTGGCCAACACCTCGCACGAACTGCGCACACCGCTGACGGCCGTACAGGGCGCGCTCAACCTAATCCTCAGCGACGCCTGCGACTCGCGCGCCGAGGAACGGCAGTGGGTGACCGTGGCCTACACCGCCTCCGACAAATTGCTCGCCGCCATCAATACCCTGCTGGATGTCGCCGGGCTGGAGGCGGATCGGATCGCGTTGAATGCCGAGGCGGTCGAGTTGGGTTGGTTGCTGCGCGAGGTCGAGGGCCTGATCCGGCCCAAGGCCGAGTGCAAACACCTGGACCTGAGGCTCGAACTGGTGGACCCGGACGCCATCATCTGGGCGGATCGTGAGCGCGTGCGGCAGGTGTTGCTCAGCCTGCTCGACAACGCCGTCAAGTTCACCGAGCAGGGCGAGGTGACGATGACGTTGCGCTCGGTTGACAGCGTGGCGGAAGTTGTGGTGCGCGACACCGGGGTTGGCTTGGGGCAGATAGACCTGGCGCGGTTGTTCGAGCCGTTTGCCCAGGCCGACGGCAGCACGACGCGCCGCTTCGGCGGCAGCGGCCTCGGTCTGTACGTCGCTCAGCGATTGACTCACATGATGGGCGGCACCTTGCATCTGGCCAACGCGTCTCAAAATCAGGGCGCCGTGGCTACCGTGACCTTCCCGCTGCGTCGCACCGCCTCGGTCACCCGTTAGGCTTTCTCATCAACTCCCAATACAGGCAGGGCAGGGCGGCAAAAGCCGCATGGTATAGTTTCCGCAAGGAGAACGCCATGTTCAACACCACTGCCGATGTGACGGAGGCGCTCGGTCAACAGCAATACATCGCCTCCGATGAAATCTCCACCGTCATCTTCCTGGCCGAGAAACTTGGCAAGCCGGTGCTCGCCGAAGGTCCGGCCGGCGTGGGCAAGACCGAACTGGCCAAGGCCTGGGCGACTGCCACGCGTCGTCCCCTCATCCGCCTGCAATGCTACGAAGGCCTCGACGAAACCAAGGCGCTGTACGAATGGGAATACTCGAAGCAGATGTTGTACACGCAACTGCTGCGCGACAAGCTCAGCGAGTTGCTCGCGGGCGCGGGCACGTTGACGCAGGCCGCCGACCGGCTGGCGGGCGAGGACAACGTCTTTTTTTCGCAGCGCTTTCTGCTGCCGCGCCCGCTGCTGCAGGCGGTGATGAGCGACGCTCCGGTGACGCTGCTGATCGATGAGATCGACCGGGCCGACGCCGAGTTCGAGGCGTTTCTGCTCGAGGTGCTCTCGGATTTTCAGGTATCGGTGCCGGAGCTGGGCACGATCGAAGCCAAGCACCAGCCGCTGGTGCTGCTGACGTCGAACAACACGCGCGAATTGTCGGAGGCGCTCAAGCGCCGGTGTGTGTATCTGCACATCGATTACCCGACCCTCGAGGCCGAGCTGCGCGTGGTGCGGCTGAAGGTTCCCGACCTCGCGCCGCAACTCGCGCGGCAGGCGGTCGAGCTGGTGCAACGGCTGCGCGGCCTCGATCTGAAGAAATCGCCGTCGGTCAGCGAGACGCTGGACTGGGCCCGCGCGCTGGTGGTGCTGAATGCCAAATCGCTCGACCCGCACACGCTCGATACGACCCTCTCGATTCTTCTAAAGCACGAATCCGATCTGCAACGCGCGCGGCGCGGCATGGCGCGCGACGACGGCGCGCGTGAGCGGCCGGCCCCTGACTCGATGGCCGGGATGCAACGCCGGCTGCGGGGAACGCGCTGGTCACAGGATGATTGACCGCAAGGCAAAAGGCAGTTGGCAGAAAGCAGGTCAGTCGTAGCTGCCGTCTGCCGGGCGCCCTCTGCATACTGCAATGGACGAGCGCATTGTTCAATTCATCGCCGGGCTGCGCAGCGCCGGTGTCCGCATCTCGCTGGCGGAGAGCCAGGATGCGCTGCGGGCCACCGAGCATATGGGGGTGCTGCAACGCACGGCGTTCAAGAGCGCACTGCGGGCTACGTTGATCAAGGAACACAAAGACGCGCCCATTTTCGAGCAACTCTTTCCGATGTACTTCGGCTCGGGTGGGCCGCCCCTCATCCCGCCAGAGCAGGTTTTGACGGAGGAACAGCGCCGCATGCTCGAAGCCGCCATGCGGGCGCTGGCCGGCCACCTCAGCCGTTTGCTGCAGATGCTGGCGCACGGGCAGGGGCCGAGCCGCGAGCAAATGGAGCAGTGGGCGCGGCAGGCCGGCGGCAACCGCATGCGCCGCCCCGATCAGCTGCCGCGGTTGACGCGCGAGATGTTGCGCCAGATGGGCCTGGAACAACTGGCCGGGGAAATCGAGCGCCTGCTCGCGCAGCTCGCTCAGTTGGGGATGACGGCGGAAGGCCAGGCAGCGATTCGGCAATTGCTGCAGGACAACGCGCAGGCGCTGCGCGAACAGGCCGCGCAGTTTGCCGGGCAGAGCATCGCCCGCCAGATGATGGAGAACCCGCCGGTGAAGTTCGACGAACAGGATTTGATGCAGCGCCCGTTCAACGACCTCTCCGAGAACGAGGCGCGCGAGCTGCGGCGCCTGGTGACGCGGCTGGCGGCGAAACTCCGCTCGCGCGCGGCGCTCCGGCAGAAGAAGGGCGACGGCAAACTCCTCGACGTCAAATCCACGCTGCGCGCCAACCTGCGCACCAGCGGCATCCCGTTCGACTTGCATTTCAAGAAGCGCCACCTCAAGCCGCGCTTCGCCCTGATCTGCGACATCAGCACCTCGATGCGGCCGGTGGCTGAGTTCATGCTGCGATTGATGTACGAGATGCAGGATCAGGTGGGCAAGGCGCGCTCGTTCGCCTTCAACGACCACCTCGAAGAAGTCAGCGACGAATTCATCGAGCATCGCCCGGATGAGGCCATCCCGCTCGTGCTGCATCGCATCCCGCCGGGCTACTACGCCACCGACCTCGGCTTCGGCCTGCAGAACTTTTGCGACTCGTATCTCGACGCGGTGGACCGCCGCACGACCGTCATCTTCCTCGGCGATGCGCGCAACAACTTCCGCAACCCCCGGCTCGACCTGTTCGAGCAATTGCGTCGCCGCGCGCGCCGCCTGGTGTGGCTTAACCCCGAGCCGCGCTGGCAGTGGGGCAGCGACGACAGCGACATGCTGCAATATGCGTCGCTGTGCGCGACTACCCATCAGGTGAGCAACCTCGCTGAACTCGCCGACGCGGTGGACAGGTTGTTTGCGACGCGGTGAGGCCGCCGGATGACGGTCACCGGATAGCCCAAAGTGGGGATGGGCCGGCGTGCGCGGCTGGCCTATCATGGGCGCGATGTGCCCCCGGGTTTCAAAATCGAAGTGGATGGCGCGGCTTCGGGCGGCGCTGTTGGTAACGCTCCTCGGCCTGGGCGCCGGCCAGCCGCCGCTGCGCGCAGCCGCCGCGCCCACCACCGCTGCGCGGCCACAAAGCCCCCCCTGTAACAATCTGCTGGGCGATGGTGATTTCGAGGCGCTGATGAGTCCGTGGGACGAGGCCTATCCCGACCTGCAGCCGCCGCTGCGCGCCCCGGCGCCGATTGCGTTTTGTGATAACGGTGCGTGCGATGTGGCCCCGGCGCAGGCTCCGGCCGGGCCGCTGAACGGGAAGTGGTGGGCATGGTTCGGCGGCGGCATCACCGACACGGTGCCGATTCAATCGGTGATGCAGACGATCTCGCAGACCGTCGCCCTGCCGGCGGGCCAGTCGGCCAGCCTGGCGTTTTCTTTTTGGATCAGCCGCGCCGATGCGGGCACCGACGCCTCGGATGTGTTGCGGATTGCGCTCGGCAACACGCCCGTCTTCACCGCCACCGCGCTCGACCGTCCTGCGTATCCAGTCTACCGCCCCGTGCGTCTGAATCTCTCGGCGCTGGCCAACGGCCAGCCCGCCGTGTTCACCGTTTCGGCCACCACCCGCGCCGCGCAGAACGTGCAGCCGCCCGTCGTCAACTTCAATGTGGACGCGCTGCAATTGTGCTCGCCGGGCGTGTGGCCCGTCTACCTTCCGTTCGTGAAGAAGTAGAAGCTACCGGCCACTTTCTACTTTCTACTTTCCACCTCCGTCTTCAACTTCAACATCGCCCCATCCCCCGGCAACAGGGCCAGGCCCGACTCGAGCGCCCGGCGCGCCTGCGGGTAGCGGCCCAATTGCACCTGCATCAAGGCCAGATCACGGTACAGGGGCGCGTGCTTCGGCGCGCGGGCGATGGCGCGTTTGAGGTGCGCGGCGGCCAGTGCCCAGCGTTTGTCGCGGGCGTGTTCGAGCGCGCGGCGATGCAGCCCGGGCGCATCGGGGATCGTCCCATCCGCCCGGGTGTAGAGGCGTTCGCGCGCCAGGCTCTGGCTGACGAGCGAAGAAACGGCGATGAGCCACAGTCCCACCGACAGCGCCAGATTGACGACCGCAACGGTCTGCGGGATGAGGCCGTACGACCACGCCGCCGCGTTCACAGCCACATCCACCGGCAGCAGCAGCGCGGCCAGCGTGAACGCGATCTTCCAGTCGCCGATGAAGAGGACGAAGAGCGCGATGGCGATCAACGCGCGGGCCGCCAGCGCGAGCCACGGCACGCTGACCAGGCCATCGCCGAGGTTGAGCAACCGCAGCAGAACCTCCACGCCCGACTCTGCGCCGAGCGTGTTCACCATCAGCGGCATGGCGGCCTCGGCGATGGCGGCCTGCGTCGCCAGGCCCAGGATGAGGTACAGAAAATACAAATAGCCGCCGCCCTGCCAACGGCCGTCCTTGAGCAACGACTTGCGACAGTGCCGGCAGCGCTCGTCAGCCTGGTCGGTGAGTTGGCCGCAGTACGGGCATTGCAACGGGTCATCATCGGGATCAACGGCGGTGACGATGGTTGCGGGCGGCCGGGCCGGTTGAGATGGGGTGGGGGGAACCGCAGGGGGCGCCTCGACAACGGCCTCGCCGCGCAACGCGGCCAACTGTGCCCGGGCGGCGACGTTGTGCGGGTTGAGCGTGAGCGCGTTTTCAAGCGCGATGATTCTGTCGGCGGGCTCGTCCACGGCGGCGGCCAGCCATAGCCAGGCCGGCTCCACCCTCGGGTCGGCCTCCACCACGCGCAGCAGCAGGGCGCGCCCGCGCTGGCGGTCGCCCGCCCGCATGGCCTCGATCCCCTCGCGCAAGTTGTGTTGCAGGTCAGCCGCCTCCATCGCCGCCATTATAGTTCGCGATGGTATAATCGCCGCGCTCTCATTTCATCGAGAAAAGCAGGAGAAGTAGCCATGTCGGGCCATTCGAAATGGAAGACGATCAAACGGCAAAAGGGCGCGGCCGATGCCAAGCGCGGCGCGACCTTTACCAAACTCACCCGCGAGATCATGACGGCGGCGCGCGAAGGCGGCGGCAACCCCGAGGCCAATTTCAAATTGCGCCTGGCGGTGGACAAGGCCAAGGCCAGCGCCATGCCTAAAGAGAACATCGAGCGCGCCATCTCACGCGCCACCGGGGCGGACAAAGAAGCCGCCGCGTTCGAGACGATCATGTATGAAGCCTACGGCCCGCACGGCTCCGGCATTCTGATTCAGGTCGTCACCGATAACCGCAACCGCGCGGTCGGGGAATTGCGCCGGGTGATCACGCGCGGCAACGGCAACATGGCCGAGGCCGGCAGCGTGTCGTGGCAGTTCACGCGCAAAGCGTACATCGCCGTGCCGGCCGAAGGCAATGACCCCGACAAAGTGTTTGAGGTCGCCGCCGACGCGGGCGCCGACGATGTGCTGGCAGGCGAGGACGTCATCGAGGTGTATGCCGCCCCGGATAAGTTTGGCGCCGTCGTGCACGCGCTCGAAAAGGCCGGCATCCGGCCGTCCGAGTCGGAACTGCGCATGGAGCCGAATCAAAAGATGGAGTTGGATCCCGACTCGACCGTGTCGGTGATGAAGACCATCGAGCAGCTCGAGGAATTGGACGACGTCCAGCACGTCTTCACCAACGTCGAGTTCAGCGATGCCGCGCTGGCGCTGATGGCCTGAAGCGAATTGCGTCGGTCGTGGTTGGTGCGCACTGCACCCTGCGATTTACGAAAGAATGCTTGTCCTCGGCATCGACCCCGGCACCGCCACCACCGGCTATGGCTTTGTGCGGGAGGCGGAGGCCGGGCCGGCGCTGGTAGCCTACGGCGTGGTGCTCACGCCCGCCGGCGCGCCGATGCCCGAGCGGCTGCTCACGCTGTCCCGCGAACTCAAGGGGCTGATCGCTCTCCATCGCCCGGAAAGCGCGGCGGTGGAGAAGTTGTTTTTTCAGCGTAACGTCAGCACGGCCATGACGGTCGGCCAGGCGCGCGGCGTGGCGCTGCTGGCGCTGGCCGAGGCGGGGGTGCGGGTCGGCGAGTACACGCCCAAGGAGGTGAAGCAGGCGGTGGCCGGCTACGGCGGCGCCGACAAGCCGCAGATGCAGCAGATGGTGCGGGCCATCCTCAACCTGCCCGAGGTGCCCAGACCCGACGACGCCGCCGATGCGCTGGCCGTAGCGATTTGTCATCTGCATTCGATGAAGTTGAAAGCCCTTCTCGACTGAGTGATCTTCGCGTCGCTCAGCCAACACTCAATGATCGCTTCGCTGCGCGGTACCGTGCTCCAGCTTTCCCCGCCCGATTCGTGTGTGGTCGAGGTCGGCGGGGTGGGTTACAAAGTCTTTGTGCCGACCTCGGTGCTCGATGGGCAAGCGCCCGGGCACTTGATCTTTCTGCACACCGAGTTGATCGTGCGCGAAGACTCATTCACCCTCTTCGGCTTTGCGACCGAGGAGCAACGCTCGTTGTTTGGCCTGTTGCTCGCTGTGCAGGGCATCGGCCCGAAGCTGGCGTTGTCGGTGCTGTCCTCGCTTTCGGTGGATGTGCTGCGGCGCGCCATCGTCAACGAGCAGCCGGAGATCTTCAATCGCGTGCGCGGGGTGGGGAAGAAGACGGCCGAGAAAATCGTCTTCACGCTGAAGGACAAACTCGGCACGGAGCTGGGCCTGGCGGCGGTGACGGCGGCCAGCGATGTGGACACGGAAGTGATCGCTGCGCTGACGGCGCTTGGCTACAGCGTGGTCGAGGCGCAATCCGCCGTGCAATCCATCCCCAAAGACGCCGAGGCCAAAGATGTGCAGGACCGCATCCGGCTGGCGCTGGCCTACTTTGCGTGAAAGACGATGCCGCTCATTGCCGTGGCCTCGACCAATCCGGTCAAAGTTCAATCCGCCCTCAACGGCTTCCGGCGGATGTTTCGCGACGACTCCTTCGCCGCCGAGGGGCTGTCCGTCCCGTCGGGCGTCAGCCATCAGCCGATGACGGATGCGGAGACGTTGCAGGGCGCGCTGGCTCGGGTGGAGGCTGCTCGCGCCGTCGCGCCAAAGGCTGATTATTGGGTTGGCATTGAGGGCGGTTGCGAAACGATGGGCGAAGAACTGACGGCCTTCGCCTGGGTCGTGGTGCGCTCGGCCGCTCAAACGGGCAAGGCGCGTACCGGCGTTTTCTTTCTGCCGGAGGCGGTGGCGGCGCTGGTTCGGCAGGGCGTCGAGCTGGGTGAGGCGGATGATCGCGTGTTCGGGCGCAGCAACTCGAAACAGGGCAACGGCGCTGTCGGCCTGCTGACGAGCGATGTGATTGATCGCGCCGAGTACTACGAGCATGCAGTGGTGCTGGCGCTGGTGCCGTTCAAAAATCCACAACTCTATTGAGCGCTTGACAATCACCAACCTGCCAGGCCATAAACTCAATCCATATGCTCAACGACAGTCGTATCGCCTTTATCGGTTCCGGCGCCATGGCCGAGGCCATGATCTCGGGCTTGCTGGCCAGGGAGATGGCGCGGGCCGATCACCTCACGGCCGCCGGCCCGCGCGAGGAGCGGGGCCGCGCCCTGCACGACAAATACGCCGTGCGCGTGACGACCGACAATGCCCAGGCCGTCCACGGCGCGGATGTGGTCGTGCTCTCGGTCAAGCCGCAGGTGCTGCCGCACATCATGCCCGCGCTGCGCGGCAGGATCGCGCCCAACGCCCTCATCCTCAGCATCATCGCCGGCGCCCGCATCGAGACCATCACCGGCGGCCTGGCGCACCTGCACGTCGTGCGCTCGATGCCCAACACCCCGGCGCAGATCGGGCAGGGGATTACGGTGTGGATCGCGGCCCCGGGCGTTTCGGATGAGCACCGCGCGCAGGCCCGCGCGTTGCTGACGGCGCTCGGCGACGAGGTCGAAGCGGACAACGAAGACCAGATGGACATGGCGACGGCGCTCTCGGGCACCGGCCCGGCCTATGTCTTCATGTTCATGGAGGCGCTGGTGGATGCCGGCGTGCACCTCGGCTTCAGCCGGCGCGTGGCCGAGCAACTCGTCACGCAAACGGTCAAAGGCTCGGTCGATTTCTATCAGCACTCGCCCAGCCATCTGGCCCGGATGCGGAATCAGGTGACGTCACCCGGCGGCACGACGGCCGAGGCGCTGTACTTCCTCGAGAAGGCCGGTTTCCGCACGGCCATTTCGCGGGCCGTGTGGGCGGCCTATCAACGCAGCGTGGAGCTGGGGCAGGGGCGCAAGCGTTTTCAGAAACTTGATGGCGAGCGATAGCGCCGTCGCCCCGCGCGTCCATCCCTACCTCGTCCTCGGCCTGGGCCTGCTGGCCGTGTCGGCGGCGTCCATCCTCATCCGCTACGCGCAGGCGGCCGGCGCGCCATCGCTTTCCATCGCCGCGTACCGGCTCACCCTCGCCTCGCTCACCGTGCTGCCCGCCGTCCTCGCCCGGCACCGGGCCGAGCTGCAGCGGCTGGCGGCGCGCGAGTGGGCGGCGGTCGCCGTCTCGGGCCTGTGCCTCGGCCTGCACTTCGGCACGTGGATCACCTCGCTGGCCTACACCACCGTCGCCAACTCCGTCGTCTTAGTCTCCACCGCGCCGCTGTTCGTGGCGGTGCTGGCCGGCATCTTTCTGCGGGAACGGCTGACGCGGGCGGCCTGGCTGGGGGTGGGGATTGCGGTGCTGGGGAGCGGGTTGGTGGCGGCGAGCGATGCGTGCTTGGGGGCCGGTTGCCTCCCGGTGAGCGACGCCACCCGAAGCGAGGGCATCTTTGGCGACGGGCTGGCGCTGGCGGGCGGGGCGGCGATGGCGCTCTACCTCGTCATCGGGCGCAGGGCGCGGGCCAACATGTCGCTGACGGCCTACATCGGCCTGACGTACGGCGCGGCGGCGGCGATGCTCATTATCGGGGCGGTGCTCGCCGGGCAGCCGCTGCTCGGCCTCCCCACCGCCGCCCTGCCGTGGATTGCGCTGCTGGCCCTTATCCCTCAGCTCCTCGGCCACTCCTCCCTCAACTGGGCGCTCAAGTATCTGCCCACCACCTTCGTCGCCGTCACCGTTCTCGGCGAACCGGTCGGTTCGATCGTGCTGGCCTGGCTGTTGTTCCAGGAAACGCCGACGCCGCTCAAACTGATGGGCGGCGGCCTCATCCTGTTGGGCATCCTCCTCGCCTCCCAGCGCAGCACTGAGTCTTAAAGTTTCCGGCGATGAGCCGGAATCATTTGCACACGCGAAGGAATATGCTATTAAGCAAATGGAAGGACATCATCTCACTCTGAGGAGGACCTCAATGTCTGACATGCCAGCCCCGACCACCCCCGAACCGATGCCTGAGCCGGCCCCGGCGCCAGCGCCGATGGCCGCGCCGAAGAAGAAGGCCCCGGCCAGGAAGGCGGCCCCCAGGAAGAAAGCCGCGCCGAAGAAGAAGGCCCCGGCCAGGAAGGCAGCCCCCAGGAAGAAAGCCGCGCCGAAGAAGAAGGCCCCGGCCAGGAAAGCGGCCAAGAAGAAGACCAGGAAGTAGCGTGAAGAGTTGACGGGCCGGTGAGGCCCGTCAACCAGTTTGTATCGGCAGAAAAACCCGCATCCCGTCGGCCTCGTCAATGACGAAGGCCTGGGGCGGGTAGCGGCTGACGAGCCAGCCGATGTAGGCGTCGCCGCACGCGCCGACGAAATTCAATATCCCGCACAGCGCGAAGATCGAGGCCGCAACGCCCGACAGCAGCGCCAGTCCGAGGGCCGCCACAACGGTCAAACTGACCAGCGGCGCGAAGACGATGAGGAGATACTGCGCGCGCGTGAAGGCGTAGCCCGGCGCGGTGGCGAACAGCGCCCCCGCCTCCCACTTCACCCCGTAGCGCGGCCGCGCGCCGAGGCCCTGCATCGCCAGCCCATGCGCGAGTTCATGCAGGCTGAGCGTGATCACGCCGGCGACGGCCAGCGCGATCGTACCGGCCGGGCTGCCAAAGGCCAGCCAGGGATCGCGGCCCAAAGCCCCGGCCAGCCCACCCAACACCCCCGCCCCCAGCAGGCCCATCGGCAGCCCGAGCAAATTTATCCACAGCCACTGCGTGCGATTCTCGAACAGCCGCCAATACAACACCTCGCGGTAGCTATCGGGAACCCGGCCACGCGCGGTGGCGACTCGTTCGGCGCCGTTGCGATACAGCCCGCGCGCGGCGATTACGCGGGTCACGGCCTCGGGCAGCAGGCCGGCCAGTGACCGCCCCGCCTTCACGCGGGGGCGAATCTCCTGCGAGGCGATGTCGAGCGGCGGGACATCTACAAATTCGATCCTGGCCGCAACGCCGGGCAGGGCGCGCTCGAGTGTTTCCAGATCAAACACCGCGCCGGGGCGGCGCAGCACCCCAAGGCTGCAATGCGCCAGCAGCACTTCCGGCTGCCCCCACGTCGGCAAATCGCTCAATGAGTCACCGCCCATGAGGAAGACCAGCTCGTCGCCGGGGAATTGTTGCGCAAGCAGGCGGACGGCCTCGGCGCTGAAGTGCGGGCCGGGCCGATCGACGTCGACGCGCGAAAGCTGAAAGGCCGGTTCACCTGCGATGGCGGCCTGCACGAGCGCCACGCGGTCTTCGATGGGGGAGAGGGGTTGCTGCCGCTTGTGGGGCGGATCGCCGGCCGGCGCCCACAGCACCCGGTCGAGCCGCAACTGTTCGCGGGCGGCGTGCGCCAGCCGCAGGTGCCCGTTGTGGGGCGGGTCGAACGTGCCGCCGAAGAGACCGATCCGCATGGCTGATGGTTAAGGGCTGATGGCTAAATGGACTGCCGGCGCTTAGGCAGCAATCACATTTCCCCAATCGGGAGATACGTCAGTCGCTCCATTCCAATTCGTATTCGCCGATGCGGACGGTGTCGCCTTCGTGCACGCCGGCGTCTTCGAGCGCGCGCCTGACGCCGAGCACTTCGAGGATGCGCTGAAAACGGATGACGGCCTGATCGTATTCCCAATACGTCATGCGCGCAGCGCGCTCGATCTTTTTGCCTCGGACGCGGAAGGCCGCATCCGGCTCGCGGGTGATGGTGATCTCGTTGGCGTCGAGGGCCGGGCGATACACCGGCAAGTCATCGAACACCGGCGCGGCCGGAGCCTCGACCAGCTTTTGCGCGGCGCGTTCGAGCAAGTCGCGCACGTTGCTCTGCGCCGCCGCCGAAATCGCCAGCGGCTCGTGGCCTTTCTGCTCCAGCGCGCGCTTCACCCTCGGCCACTTGGCCTGCACCTCCGGCAAATCCATCTTGTTGAGCGCCACGATCTGCGGTTTGCGACTCAAGTCTTCGTCGAACAGCGCCAGCTCGGTGTTGATCTGCGAGAAATCGGCCAGCGGGTCATCGCTCATCCCGTCGAGCAGATGGATGAGGACACGGGTGCGTTGCACATGCCGCAGAAAATCGAAGCCGAGGCCGACCCCGCGATGCGCGCCCTCGATCAGCCCGGGGATATCGGCCAGCACCAGCGTTCGCTCGCCACTCGAATCAAGTTGTGCGACGCCGAGGTTGGGTTGCAGCGTGGTGAAGGGGTAGGGGGCGATCCTGGGTTTGGCCGCCGTCACCGAGGCGAGCAGGGTGGATTTGCCCGCGTTCGGCACGCCGACGATGCCGACGTCGGCGATGAGCTTGAGTTCGAGATGCAGTTCGAGCTCTTCGCCCGGCGCGCCGCGCTCGCCGAGGCGCGGGGCCTGGTTGCGCGACGAGGCGAAGCGGGCATTGCCGCGCCCGCCGCGCCCGCCGCGCGCGACCACCAGGGTTTGCTCAGGCTCGGTGAGATCGCCCATCAACTCGCCGGTCTCGGCATGGCGGATGACGGTGCCCGGCGGCACGCGCACGATGAGGGGCGGGGCGCTCTTGCCGCGCATGTCGCTCCGCATCCCCCTGCCGCCGTTGTCGGCGATGTATTTGCGCTTGTGAACAAACGACATCAGCGTGTTGAGCTTCGCGTCCACTTGCAGGATGACATCGCCGCCGCGCCCGCCGTCGCCGCCATCCGGCCCGCCGCGCGGGATGAATTTCTCTTTGCGAAAGTGCACCGCCCCATCGCCGCCATCGCCCGAGCGGACGAGTATCGTTGCTTGATCGAAGACCATGCGAACGATTATACCGTTGCGGCCCCGCGCCCCATAAGCCAAACGACTGCCTCTCCCACGCGCGCGGAAGAGGGGGCCGGGGGTTGGGGCGTTACCAACACGTAACCTCACCGTGCAACGCCGGTAACTTCGGTGGGGTATAAGCATTGCGTGAGAAACGAAGCCACGCTTCCCGAAGCGCCTCTATAATCACATTCGCCTATGGCTGCCAAAGACACCGATCACGGGTTCGAGTGGGTTGTCAGCGAAAACGGCTTCGAGGTCGAGGCCGAGAAACTCGGGCCACCCAGACCCGAACCTGCGCCGCAAAGCACGAAGCCCCGTGAACTGTGGCACCTGCCGCGCCGGTTGACCTGGCAGTATGTCGTCCTGCCCACGATCGCCGTCATCGCTGCGGTGTGGGGCTATGTGCAATGGCGCGATGGGCAGACGCAGGAGCAAATTCGACATGGGCTGGTCATCAGCGGCGCGCAAACCCCGGCTCACTTGCCGCTCAACTTCCTCCGCCCGGCAGAACTTCCCGCCGATGCCCCGCAACTGCAATCGCTCACCCCGCTCGACGATGGGGCCATGCGGGTCAACGCCACATACACATTCGTTGCCCCCGACGGGGCGAGAGTGAAATTCGTCGTACCATTACGCTTTGAACGTCGGGATGATCTCTGGTCGTTTGCCGGCGCCCTTACCGACCCCTCGCCTGAGTCATTGCACAAACGCAGCAGCCCGCATCTCGACCTGCGCTACCTCGGCCCCGACGCCGACTTCATAATGGAGACACTCGGCCCGTATCTCGACGAAGTGCTGACCACGGCCTGCGAAGCGTGGGCCTGCGCCGAGGACACGCGCGTCAGCCTCGACTTTACCCGGCCCGCGACGGCCCGGCGCGCCGACAACACGGCATACGCAGGCGGCGCGGCGGACGATCCGCTGCTGCTGCACATCCTCAGCACGGGTGGCGCGTCTCCGAGCCGCGATGCGCTCGCGTTGCCGCCGCCGCACGTCGCCGGTTATCCTGCCGACGACGAAAGCCTGCAACTCTACCGTCGCACCATCGCACTACAGACCTTGATGCAATTGACTCAGGTGATCTCGCCGGCCGCCGAGACGCCGCCTGATAACCTGATGTTCTATGCGTTGCTCATCCGGCAGGCTGCGCGCTGGAGACTCGAGTCGCCTGAAATACTCGCCATCCCAGGCGATGGCAAGCGGCTGTCCATTGAGTCCCTCAGCCTTCCAGCAGGCGGTGTTGAGTCGGGGCGTACACTGCGCAGTGTGCTGGCGCTGCTGGACGAATTGCTGCGGGGCCAACCTCAGGAAATCGAGGACGACATCTTTCGCACCGCGCGCGAACGAGGCGACACGTTCGTCGCGATGTTCAAGCTCCTCGGCGAGCTGGGCAAGCGCGGAATGAAGCCGGAAGAAATATTGCGCCGGATGCAACGGGTGCTCGATCCGGCGGACGGCGGGGCGTGGCGACTTCAGCCCACATTTCGCCCGGAACTCATCCTCACCTGCGACACCGGCCTGTACGCGTACGGCTCGGGCCGGGTGCAGCGCCTGCTGCCCAGCCCGGCGGAGGGCCCTGGGTTGTGGGCGGCCGATTGGTCGCCCGACGGTCGCCGCCTCGCGCTGGGCACCTTCTTCCTGAGCTTTAGTTTGGATTTGGAGACGGGCGAGACGCGTTGGACGCCGGATGTGTCGGGCGAGGCGCTGTCGGTGCCGGTTGGCTTCACTGCCGGCGGCGCGCTGGCGTATCACCGGTTGGCCTGGCCGTCGGACTCTGCATTTGATTTCGCGGGAGTCGAGTGGAGGTTGTTTGAGCCGGGCAGCATTGCGCCGGCACGCACTGGTGCGCGCGGGAGGTGGAGTATGGGCTTTCTGCCTTTTCAAGCCGGCCCGAGTCTTGCGCCCGATCGCCAATGGGCGGTCGTGGCCGAGCAACCGGACGCAAGTGAGGCTGGGCTGACGCGGTTCTCGGTCATGCCCGCCGAGGGCGGCGACTCGCTTGGGCCGCGCACCGCCTACATGCCGGCCTGGTCGCCCGACAGCCGGCTGGCCTACTTCAGCCCGAGCGCGGAAGCGGCGACACCGCTGCAACTCATGGTGTGGGATGACGTCAAGACTCAGGAGACGCGCACGATTTTGACTTTCGACTGGCAACCCGCCTCGGGCAGCGAATCACCCCAGGTGGTGTGGTCGCCGGCCGGTGACCGGCTGGCCTTCATCCTCGGCACCGATGACGCCGAACGAGTGGCGCTCGGCGTCATCGCCCCGAACGGTGAGGGCCTGCAATTGATCGGGGTGGAAAGCGGTGCCATCGAGCGCTTCGCTTTCTCGCCGGATGGCCGAGTGCTCGCGGTGTTGTTGTCGGAACAGGAGCAACACAACCTGATCCTGTACGATGCGGCCACGCTGCGGCCCAGCCACACCCTCGTCGGCCGGTGGCGTGATTTTTCGTGGGGGCCGGATGGCCGGGTGTTGCTCTTCAATGGGTCGGGGGTGTTTACGCTGAACGCCCCCACCGGCCTGCGGCTCAACCAGCCGGCCCGGCTGATGGATGGGAATTGCCGTAACCCGCTGTGGAGGCCGAAAGCACCGGGTGATTGACCGGCCGTCCAGTCACTCGTAGCGCAGCGCCTCAATCGGGCTGAGGCCGCTGGCGCGGATGGCGGGGTAAATGCCGAAGAACAGCCCGACCGCAATCGAAAACGTCGTTGACAGGGCGACGCTGTCCACCGTCACCGAAGGGGCCAGGTCGGGCACAAAGCGCGCGATGATGACGATGCCAACCGCGCCGAGCGCGACGCCGATCATCCCACCCATCAGCGACAAAATCACCGCTTCCAACAAAAACTGAGTCAGCACGTGCCGCCGCTTCGCGCCCACCGCCTTGCGCAGGCCGATCTCCCTGGTGCGCTCGGTGACCGACACCAGCATGATGTTCATGATGCCGATGCCGCCGACGAGGAGCGAGATGCTGGCGATAGCGCCGAGGAAGAGCGTAAGCACGGCGGTGATGGATTGAAAGGCCGAGATCAGATCCTGACCCGAGAGGATGGTGAAGTCGTCCTCGCCGCGATAGGGGATGTTGCGCGTCTCGCGCAGCGCGTCGGTGATCTGCGTGATCAGCGCGTCTTTGCGGTCGGCGTCGCCGTATTGCACGAGCAGCAGCGTCAGGGCGATATCGCCCTTTGGGGTGCGATTGGTGAACAGGGCGCGCGTCGCGGTGGTGTACGGCGCGAACACCGCATCGTCCTCGTCGCCGAAGGGCGTGGCCCCGCGCTTCTCGTAGACGCCGATGACGCGAAAGGGCTGCCCGTTGATCCGCAGCGTCGCGCCGATCGGCTCGACATCCGGCGCGAACAGCCGGTTGAGCGTCGTCTGCCCGAGCACGACCACGCGCGCCTGCTCCTCCAGTTCCTGCGTGGTGAAGAACCGCCCGGCGAAAGCTTTGTACTCGCGCGCCTCGAAGTACGTGGCTGTGGTGGCCCGCAGCCCCACCTCCACCTGCTGCCCGCCGAACGACGCCTTGACCCCGCGCCGGATGACGGGCACGACGAAGCCGGCATCCGGCACGCGAGCCGGGTCGGACAGCGCCTGCACATCGCGGTCGGTGAGGTATGTGTTGGCGGTGCGCGCCGGCGGCCCGCCGCGCTGAAACTGGCCGGGGAAGATGTACAACACGTTCGTGCCCAGCGCCGAGAACTGATCGGCCACGTAGCGCGACACGGCCGCGCCGACTGACACCAGCGTGATCACCGCGGCGACGCCGATGGTGATGCCCAGCATCGTCAACGCCGCGCGCAGTTTGTTGGCGGCGAGGGAGCGCAAACCGAGTCGGATGTTTTCAGTCAGCAATGGCGTGATGCGTGAAACGTGAAACGTGATGGTCGTCGAGACCAGCACGCCTCACGTTTCACGTCTGCCTCACTCATACCTCAGCGCGTCAATCGGATTCAGCCGGGCGGCGCGCGCGGCGGGATATAGGCCGAAGAACAGGCCGATGGCGACCGACACACCGGTGGCCAGCACGATGCTGTCCCACGTCACCGCCACCGGCAGATCGGGCTGCACGAGCGTAATCGCGATCGCCGCGCTCGCGCCGATGGCGATGCCGAGCAAGCCGCCGAACAGCGAGAGCGTCACCGCCTCGACGAGAAATTGGCTGAGCACGTCGCGGCGTTTCGCGCCGATGGCTTTGCGCAGGCCGATCTCCCTGGTGCGCTCGGTGACCGAGACCAGCATGATGTTCATGATGCCGATGCCGCCGACGAGGAGCGAGATGCCGGCGATCAATCCGAGGAAGAGCGTCAGCGCGCCGGTGATCTGCCCGAACGACGAGATCAAGTCCTCCTGCGTCACCACGGTGAAATCGTCCTCGTCGCGAAAGGCGATGTTGCGGTACGAGCGCAACTGGCCGGTGATGCGTTGCGCGGCCGCGTCGAGCGAATCGGCCTCGCGGATTTGCAGATAGATGGCCGAGACCGCCAGCTTGCCGTCGGCGGTGCGCGCGTTGTACACGCGTTGCTGCGCGGTGGTCAGCGGCACGAGGACGATGTTGTCCTGATCCCCGCCGAGGAAGCCGCCCTTCTTCACCAGCGTGCCGATGATTTTGAAGGGCAGGTTGTTGATGCGCAGCGTCTGGCCCAGAGGGTCTTCGCCATTCGGAAAAAGCCGCGTGACGATGGTCTGCCCGATGATGGCCACCCGCGCCGCCGCGCGCTGATCGGTCTCGGAGAACCACTCGCCATCCTGCAGCTTGAAGCCGCGCACCTCGCCATAGCTCTGGTTGACGCCGGCGACCTGCACAAAGGTGTTCTCGCGGCCGTACTCGACCGAGGTGAAGTTTTGCAGATCGGCGGCGACGGCCTCGATCTCGGGGAAGTTGGCCGCGTTGCTGAGGAAGGCGACGTCGTCGCTGGTCACCGGCTTCTCACGGTTGCGGCCGGTGCGCTGCAAACCCTGCCGCTCCGGCCCGCCAGGGAAGACGAAGAGCAAATTCGAGCCGATGCCCTGAAAGGTGTCGGTGACGAATAGCTCCACCCCGCGCCCGATGGACATGAGCGCGATCACCGCCGCCACGCCGATAATGATGCCGAGCATCGTGAGGATACTCCGCAACTTATTGGCGGCCAGCGCGCGCAGGGCGATGCGTAACGTCTCGGAGAAGACCATGGGCGTTGCGGTTACGGGTTGCAGGTTACAAGTGGGTCATTCAACCTGCAACCGGTCACTTGCCGCTACTGGCTCCCCCCGAATGGCGTGTCGCGGCGAGTGCTGACGGCGGCTTCGTCGCCGGGGTTCGCGCCGCTCTTCACCTCGGTGTAACTCTCGCCGCGCAGACCGGTCTCGATCGGCACCTCTTTCAAGGCCTCGCCGTTCTTCACGCTCAGGTAGGCCTGCCCGGTCTGCCGGTCGCGGCGGATGGCCCAGTTCGGCGCGAGCACCGCATCGGTCACCTCGGCGGTTGTGACCTCGACCGTCGCGCTCATGCCCGAACGCAGCGCGGCCTCGGAGCGGTCGAGGGCGATGCGGACGAGGTAGTTGACGGCCCCGCCGACCACGGTGCTCGTCGGCGCGATGCGCTGCACCACGCCCGTCAGCGGCGCGTCGGGCAGCGCATCCACCGCCACGTTCACCGGCTGCTGCACGGCGAGCTGGGCTACATCCACTTCGTTGACGGTAACGTCGAGCAGGAACGTGCTCGTGTCGAGCAGGACAAAGGCCACCCCGGCCGACGGCTCACCGGCCCTGGCGTTGACGATTGCGATCACGCCGTCGAACGGCGCGCGCAGCTCGGCGCGGCTGAGGCGCAACCGCGCCTGTTCGAGAGTGAGTTGCGCCTGCGTCACACTCAGTTCCGCCTGTTGTACCTGTACCTCGCTGAGCGGCGCCAGCAACTGTTCGAGTTGCGCTTTGGCTTGATTGATGCGGGCGTACGCGGCCGAGAGCGAGCCGGGGTCGCCGCCGCGCTGCGCTTGTTCGAATTGCAGCCGCGCGATCTCGGCCTGATAGTAGGCGGTTTCCTGATTGGCTTTGAGTTGATCGAGCGTGTCTTGCGGCGGCGCGAAACGCGGGTTGTCGCTGGCGAGCTGCACCAGGTTGTTGTACTGCTCGTTGAGCTGGCGGAAATTCTCGGCCGCCTTGTCGTAGTTGAGCCTGGCGATCTCGGCTTCCTGCGGTCCGGCCCCGCGCGCCAGGTCGCCGGCGGCGGCGTTGGCCGAACGCACGTTGGCCCTGGCCAGGGCGATGTCATCCTCCGATGGGCCGGCCAGCAATTTGTCGCGCCGCAACTCGGCGATCCGCAACGCATCTTCCGCCTGCGTCACCGCCAGTTCCAAGTCCGCCGTATCCAACCGCGCCAGCACCTGCCCGGCCTTCACCTCATCGCCGCTCTTCACCGGCACGTCTCGCACGGTGCCCGGGATCAGAAACGTGAGGTTGGCGGTGCGATTGGGTTGCAGCGAGCCGGTGGCGCTGACGGTGGCGATGAGCGAGCCGCGCTGTAACCGCTCACTGCGCAGCGAGGCCGATTCCTCGGCCTGCGCCAGTGCGGCCTGATTCTGTTGATAGACATACCAGCCGATGACGGCGGCAATCGCCGCCAGCCCCAGTGCCAGCCAGCCCCAGCGCGCGCGGATGAAGGTCATGACGGAGCGCATGTCAGTTGCCCCCGCCGAACAGACTGAACTGAGGTCGCGCGGTGCTGGTGGCCACGGTGTCCCCGGCCGCCAGACCCTGCACGACCTCGCTGAAGTTCTCGTTGCGCAGGCCGAGCTTCACTTCGACTTCCTCGACCTGACCATTGCGCAACACGCCGGCGAATGCTTTGCCCGCGTCGCGGCGGATGGCCCAGTTGGGGACGAGCACGACATCGCGCACGGTCTGCACCACGATCTCGGCGGTAGAGGTCATTCCCGCGCGCAGCCGCGCCTCATCCGAACGCACGACGACGCGCACGGGATAACTGACGACGCCGGCGCTGACGGTGGATTGCGGCGCGATGCGATCCACCGCGCCGGAGAACACCTCGTTGGGCAACGCGTCCACGGTGATGGTGACCGACTGCCCGATGGCGACGCGGGCGATGTCCACCTCATCCACCGAGACATCAATGTGAAAAGGCAAGCCGGCCACCAGCACGACGGCGGGCAATTGCCCGGCGGCCACCTCGCCGGCGCGGATGTTGACGCCCGCGATCACGCCGTCGAACGGCGCGACGAGCACGGCATCGTTGAGATTGTTGCGCGCCTGCTCGAGCGCCGACCTTGCCTGAGCCACCTGCAATTGGGCGATCTCGACATCGGCCGCTGCCGGCCCGCGCTTGAGCCGTTCGAGGTTGACCCTGGCCTGTTCCAATCCGGCCAGTGCGCTGCCGCCCGAACTGCGCGGCGTTTTGGCCTGGTCGTAGCGCAACTGGGCGATCTGCACGTTGTCGCGCGCCTGCTCCTGCTGCGCCTCCAGCCGCTGCTTCTCGGCGAACTTGCCCTGCTCGATGAGCGAGTCGACCTGGTCGTTGATCGCCGCGAGCGTGGTCTGTGCCACCACAAGGTTGAGCCGCGCGATTTCGATTTGTTCTTTGCTGCTGACGCCGCTGGCCTGATAGACCTGCGCCTGCGCGAGCTTGAGCGTGGCCTCGGCGACGGCCAGGTCCTCGGGGCGGGGCGGCGCGGTCAATTGCGCCAGCGCCAGCTCCGCCGAGCGCACGCCCTGCTCGGCCTGCTTCACGGCCAGTTCCAAATCGGTGGTGTCGAGCCGCGCCAGCACCGCGCCCCTCTTCACCGCCTCGCCCAGCGCGACGTTGACCTCGGCTACGGGCACAGGCTGGGTCGCGCCGAAGAATAAGTTGACCTGCGACTCCGCGGCCAGTGGCCCGGTGGCGCTGACGGTGGAGACGATGGTGCCACGCGCGATGACCTCGGTCCGCAACTGGCTGGCCGCCGCCTCTTCCACCGCGCGCTGCTGCTGCCAGAAATAGACTCCGCCCGCCGCCAGCGCCAGCCCAATGATGCCCAAAATGATCAGATTTCTTCGAGAAAACATGAGAAATAGGTACGCAGGCTCGAAACCGGGCGAGATTATATCACCCGGAGTCAGGCCGCAGATGAGACCGGGCTGAGCCCTGGGATGCAATTGAACGCGGAGGCTGTGATCTGCGCCGGCCGGCTGTTAGATGCGAGGGAGGATACGCTTGAGGGTGTCGAGGTATTTGAACGCGCGGCCCGTGCCGAGCGCGACGCAGGCCATCGGGTTCTCGGCGACGTACGCGGCAATGCCCGTTTCCCTGGTCAGCAATTTGTCGATGCCGCGCAGCAACGCACTGCCGCCGCACACCAACATGCCGCGTTCGATGATGTCCGAGGCCAGTTCGGGCGGGGTGCGCTCGAGCACGCCTTTGACCACGCCGGTGATGGTGCCCAGCGGCTCGACCAGCGCCTCGGCGACCTCGTTGGTCGTCAGCGTCACGGTGCGCGGCAGTCCGTTGACCTGATCGCGGCCCTGAAACTCCAGGCTCTCTTCCACGTCGGCGTCGACCGGGATCGCTGAACCGATCTTGAGTTTGATGTCTTCCGCCGTGGTGTCGCCGATGACGAGGCCGTACTTCTTACGCACATACACGGCGATGGCCTCATCGAGGCGGAGGCCGCCGATGCGGGCCGAGTTGGCCGAGACCATGCTGTTCATCGAGACCACGGCGGCCTGCGTCGAGCCGCCGCCGATGGTCATGACGAGGTTGCCGGTGGGTGTGGCGACTGCGAGGTCGGCGCCGTAGGCCGCGGCCAGCGGCTCGGGCAGCAGAAAGGCCTCCGCCGCGCCGGCTTCGAGCGTGGCCTCCTGCACCGCGCGGCCCTCCACGCTCGTCACGCCATACGGCACACTGATGACGACGCGCGGGCGAAACAGACGGAACGGGCCGCAGACACGCTTGATGACCTCGGCCAGCAGCAATTTGGTGACTTCGTAATCGGCGATCACCCCGTCGCGCAACGGGCGCGAGACCTCGATGGTGTCCGGGGCGCGGCCATACATATCCCGGGCTGCCTGGCCCCATTCCACCACCTTGTCTTCCGCGCTGACCAGGGCGACGACGCTCGGCTCGTGCAGCACGATCTGCCCGCCCTCACACACCAGCACGTTGACGGTGCCGAGGTCAATGCCGAGTTCTTTGGAGAAGAGGGCCATTCGAAAGGAGGCTAGCGCAGGTCTTGGCCGCTGCCCATGGCGCCCGGGCCGCGCCGCCGCTGGGCGATTTTGAGGCGCAGGGTGGAACGGCGCAGCGCCATCTCGGCCTCGAGATAAGATTTGGACTCGCGCGGGGCGTTCTTGAGCGACTCCTCGGCCTTGCGGCGGGCTTCCTCGGCGCGGGCCAGGTCAATTTCATCGGAACGCTCGGCCGCATCGGCCAGCACGATGACGTGATCGGGCAACACTTCCATGAAACCGCCCGAGATGGCGAAGAAATCCTCGCGCCCGTCGCGGCGGATTTTGAGCACGCCGGTCTTGAGTGCGGTCAGGGTCGGGGCGTGGTGCGGCAGGATGCCCATCTCGCCCTCGGCCCCCGGCGCGACGACGATGTCCACCTCACCCTCGAATACTTTACGGTCTTGAGAAACGATCTCGCAACGGATCGGCATGGCCGGTGTTACGTGTCACGCGTCATGTGTCGCGTGTCCTCCACCTGGATGGACACCCTGGCACCTAAGCAATTGACACTCCTGCTATCCCTCGGCTAACTTCGCCGCCTTGGCCCGCGCGTCGTCAATGGTGCCGACGTAGCGGAAGGCTTCCTCGGGCAGGTCGTCCACCTCGCCGTTGAGGATGGCGCGGAACGAGGCCACCGTGTCCTTGAGTTTGACATACTCGCCCTTGATGCCGGTGAACTGCTCCGCCGTGACAAATGGCTGGCTGAAGAACTTCTCGATCTTGCGCGCGCGCGCCACCAGCACCTTGTCGTCCTCGCTCAATTCATCCACGCCCAGGATGGCGATGATGTTTTGCAGATTCTTGTAACGTTGCAACACGCGCTGCACCTCGCGCGCCGTGTTGTAGTGCTCCTCGCCGACGATGTTCGGGTCGAGGATGCGACTGGTGCTGGCGAGCGGGTCGACCGCCGGGAAGAGGCCCTTGGCGGCGATCTCGCGCTCGAGGGCCAGCGTGGCGTCGAGGTGGGTGAACACCGCCACCGGCGCGGGGTCGGAGTAATCGTCCGCCGGGACGTACACCGCCTGCATCGACGTGATCGAACCGTTCTTGGTGGAGGTGATGCGCTCCTGCAATTCGCCCATCTCGGTGGCCAGCGTCGGCTGATAGCCCACCGCGCTCGGCAGGCGGCCCAGCAGCGCCGAGACTTCCGAGCCGCTCATCACGTAGCGGAAGATGTTATCAATGAAGACCAGCACGTCCTTGCCCTCATCGCGGAAGTACTCGGCCATCGTCAGGCCGGTGAGCGCCACGCGCAGCCGCACGCCGGCCGGTTCGTTCATCTGCCCGAAGACCATCACCGTGTCCTTCATCACGCCCGACTCTTCCATCTCGCGCCGCAGCGCCGTGCCCTCCCGGGTGCGCTCGCCCACGCCGACGAAGACCGAATTGCCTTTGTGCACCCGGGCCACCGACGAGATCAACTCGGTGATGACGACGGTCTTGCCCACACCTGCGCCGCCGAAGATGCCGGTCTTGCCGCCTTTGGTGAAGGGGGCGATGAGGTCGATGACCTTGATGCCGGTCTCGAACACCTCCACGCGGGTCACCTGATTTTCGAAGGCGGGCGCCGGGGTGTGGATGGGGCGGCGGGCCTCGGTCGTCACCGGGCCGGCCTGATCAATCGGGCGGCCGATGACGTTGAAGATGCGGCCCAGCGTGGCCTGGCCGACCGGCACCTGGATCGACGCGCCCGTGCCGACAGCGGTCATGCCGCGTTGCAGACCGTCGGTGGCGTCCATCGCCACGCAGCGCACCCAGTTGTTGCCGAGGTGCCTCTGCACTTCGAGGATCAGCGGCTCTTCGTCGGGGCGCGCCACTTCGAGCGCATCGAACAGCTCGGGCAGTTCATCCTCGGGAAATTCGCAATCCACCACGCCGCCGAGGATTTGAACGATCTTGCCGGTTGAAGTTGCCATGTCGTCTCCAGGGGTCAGCGAACGGTTGGCAGCGAACAGCCCATACCGTTCACTGTTTACCGATCACTGGTTTACTCTGCTTTTGCCAATGCTTCCGCGCCGCCGGCGATGTCGAGCATATCGCTCGTGATCGCCAACTGGCGCGCTTTGTTGTAGTCTAATTGCAACGAACTGATCAGGTCTTTGGCGTTGTCGGTCGCGTTGCGCATGGCCGTCATGCGGGCAGCGTGCTCGCTGGCCTGCGCTTCGAGCAGGGCCTGGTAGACCTGTAACTGGATGAAGCGCGGGATGATGATATCGAGCAATTGCTCGCGGCCCGGCTCGTAGGTGTAGGCGGCTGCCATACTCCGGGTAGCCGCGCCTTCGCCGGCCTCGGCGGTCTCGCTGGCTTCGGCGCGCAGCGGCAACACCTGCACCACACGCGGTTCCTGCCGCAGCATGTTCACAAAATCGGTATAGGCCAGGTACACGCGGTCGGTGCGCCCGCCCAGGAAGTCATCGACGATTAACCGCCCGATGGCGGCGCTATCGTTGTAGCTCGGGTTGCCCGGAAGACTGACGAACTCACCGACGACGTCCTGCCGGCGGCGCAACAACAGATCGCGGCCCTTGCGCCCCACGGCCACATAACGCACCGCGGCCGCCTGCGACCGGGCGTACCCGAGCGCCGCGCGCAGGGCATTCGTGTTATACGCCCCGCACAGCCCCCGATCACTGGTGTACAGCACGAGGGTGATGTTGTTGATCGTCGCGCGGGGTTGCAGCAGGGGATGGTAGGAGGCGACGTTGCCGGGCTGTTGGCTGATGTGCTGCAGGATTTGCAGCGCCTTGGCCGCGTATTGGCGGGTGGCCATCACCGCCAGTTGCGCCTTGCGCACCTTCGAGGCGCTCACGGCCTCGAGTGCCTTGGTCACCTGGGCGATGTTCTTGACGCTCCGGATCTGGAGCCGCATGTTCCTGAGAGAGGGCATGTTTTCAGAAAGCTAAAGGCACATGGCAGAAGGCAGACAACTGCATTCTGCTTTTCGCCTTCTGCCTGCTTATTCCTGCCAGCCGGCCATGAACTCCTGGATCGCTTCCTTCAACCTGGCCTCCGTCTCGGGCGCGATGGTCTTCCTGGCCTCGATGTCCTTGCCGAGGTCGGGGTGCGACGTTTCCATGAAACGCACAAAGGCCGACTCCCACGCCCGCATCTTGTCCACCGGAACGCTATCGGTGAAACCGCGCGTGCCCGCGTACATCACCATCACCTGATTCTCGAGCGAGACCGGTTCGTACTGCGGCTGTTTGAGGATTTCGGTCAGGCGATACCCGCGATCGAGCTGGCGTTGGGTGGCCTTGTCGAGGTCGGAGCCAAAGGTAGCGAAGGCGGCCAGTTCGCGGAAGGCGGACATATCGCCTTTGAGCTGGCCGGCCACCTGCTTCATCGCCTTGGTCTGCGCATCGCCGCCCACCCGCGACACCGAGATGCCGACGTTCACCGCCGGGCGGATGCCGGCGTAGAACAGATCACTCTCGAGATAGATCTGGCCGTCGGTGATAGAGATGACGTTGGTGGGAATATACGCCGATACGTCGCCGAGCAGTGTCTCGATGATGGGCAGCGCGGTCAGTGAGCCGCCGCCGCGCTCATCGGAGAGTTGCGCCGCGCGTTCGAGCAGGCGCGAGTGCAGATAAAACACATCGCCCGGATACGCCTCGCGCCCCGGCGGGCGGCGGAGCAACAGCGACACCTGCCGGTACGCCCAGGCATGCTTCGAGAGGTCATCGTACACCACGAGCGCATCGCGCCCGGTCTCCATGAACTCTTCGCCGATGGCACAGCCGGCGTACGGGGCGATGTACTGCATGGCCGCCGGGTCGTCGGCCGAGGCCACCACGATGGTCGTGAACTCCATCGCGCCGTACTTCTCGAGCGTGCCGAGCACACGGGCGATCTGCGCCTTCTTCTGGCCGATGGCGACGTAAATGCAGAAGAGGTTCTTGCCCTTCTGGTTGATGATGGTGTCGAGGGCGATAGCGGTCTTGCCCGTTTGCCGGTCGCCGATGATGAGTTCGCGCTGGCCGCGGCCAATCGGGATCATGGCGTCAATCGGCTTGAGGCCGGTCTGCACCGGGCGCTTGACGTCTTTGCGTTCGACCACACCGGGGGCGATGCGTTCGAGCGGGCGGAACTTGCCCGTGTTGATCGGGCCTTTGCCGTCAATCGGTTCGCCGAGTGCGTTGACGACCCGCCCGACGAGCGCGTCGCCGACCGGCACCGAGGCGATGCGGCCGGTGCCACGCACCAGCATCCCCTCCTCGATCCCGCCATAATCGCCCAGCGCGATGATGCCGACGGACTCCTGCTCCAGGTTGAACGCCACGCCCATCACGCCGTTGTCGAACTGCACCAATTCCTGAGCGCGCACCGCGCTCAACCCGGAGGCCTTGGCGATGCCGTCCCCGGCTTCGGTCACCCGGCCCACATCCTGGGCCTCGACCTTGGGTTGAAAGGCGTCAATCTGTTTTTGGAGTGAGAGGGCTAAGTCTCTGACAAAATCCGACATGCGAAGTGGCCTCCGGCCCAAGAACTTGGGTTTTATCACACTTTGGCCTGAGAGGTCCCAGGCTGAGAGTTCTCGCAAATGGGGGTCGCGCCTTGGGCAACGCGGCGCAGATAATACTTGAAAAGAAATGGAGTGTCCAGTCAACGCGCCGTTCGCGCCCAATTTAGTTCGGGGAGAAATCGGCATTGTGGTCGGCCTGCGGGCTGGAGAGCATGGCGCGGATGAGGCTGATTTCACGCCGGTACAGCGCGCGTTCGCGGTCGAGCATCTCCTCGGCGGTGGGGCAGTCGAGCAGGGCCTGTTTCTCCACCATCGGCACCTGCACGACGATAGCCGAGAAATACGCCAAGGCCACCGGGTTGGCCGGCATCTCCTGTTTATCGAAGGAGATGTCGGCCACCTGGCCAAGCAGCTTGAGGTAACGATCGATCCAGGGCCGGAGTTGCTGCACACACTGTTGAGCGTGGCTCTCGTCATGCGCGGCCAGGGCATACTTCTCGACCGTGCCGGTGAGGTAACTCTGGTCGTGGTGCAATTCGCGAATGCGAAAACGCTCCTGACCAACCACCTCGATGTTCATCCGGCCATCGGGCAGACGCTCGACGCGCGAGATGGTGCCGTATGTCCCAACTGGATGCGGCCGGGCCAGGCCACCGACCTCCGGCCCGGAGTTGATGAGCACCACCCCGAACGGCAGGCGATCGGTGACGCACAGGTTGATCATCTCCCGATAACGCGGCTCGAAGATGTGAAGCGGCAATGTCATGCCGGGGAAGAAGACAGTGTGGAGTGGAAAGAGCGGGAGCTTAATGGCGCACCAGGGACGAATCATTGACAGCCCGATTTGGCTGGCTATAATTCTATCGCGCTTCGCAATGCGCCCTCCCCCCACTGATGCGCCCGTGGCGGAATTGGCAGACGCGCCAGGTTGAGGGCCTGGTGGCCGAAAGGCTGTGTTGGTTCAAATCCAATCGGGCGCACCTAATCGCTAACGGCGTGCTTTCTCGGGCGCGCCGTTAGCATTTGGCTCGGGAGCAGGCGGAATTCGAACCCTCGCGCCCCGGGCCAGGGCATTTGAAAGCGAGCTTCTCATGGATGCTGAACCAACTGAATCTGCGGCAATCCCCTTTGCAAATGGGCCGTTTATACAAGCGGCGTGTTTTTGTGAAAGCGTTATTGAGGATAAGTCCGGCACTATATCCTTGATCCGAGTCATCGATACAGTAACTCGATCAGCGCGTGGCCCAAATCCACCGGAAGTTATGCCATCCTTTGTACAGATGATGAATCTGGTGGTTATGCTGAAATCGGGAATGGCACTAGGGAGATCCGAGGTGAAAATTATCCCTCATTTGCCAGATGGGGCAACCGAAGATTCAATGTATTTCACAGTGCATTTCGAGGGTGCAGAGAAGGGGGTTAATCTGGTCGTTGGGCTTGGGTTCGAGTTTAAGCTAGAAGGTGTTTACTGGTTCAAGGTCTACATCGACGATGTGAAGGTTACAGAACTGCCAATTCGAATCAAATATGACCGCGTCTTTATACAGGGTCCAAAACCTGGATAGCGGAGGAAGTGACACTCTGAAATGGACCTGCTACCATGGTTTGGCTGGAGCCGCTTATTGCTGTTGATGAACTATGAGAGGGAAAATTCGTAATAGATGTAGGATGGCACTGCAAAACATCGCGGAGGTATAGTTTGGCACTTTCCTCCGTGCGAAGGCCGTCCGACCATTCCGCAAGAGCCAGTTCTATGGCGGAAACAACATCCGCGTCGTCTGTGTCAGGACCTGGAACAAGGGACTCAAGATGAGACACTACCCAGTTTTCCAAGTCTGTCATACTGACTTCGTCTTCCACGTACCGGCTAACCATGTCGCGCAAGTCTTGTGAGAGCATATGCCTTTACCGGTTGGGCCGAAACCCGTAGAGTGGGTCAGCAACGAGATTATACGGCGCGAATTCAATGAACGTCAACTCTTTGAAAAGGTTGGTCGCGGTGAGCTGATTGTGCAAATTAGGCGCCGCAGCCATCCGAAGCGTCCACCGCGTGGTGAGCCTAAATGTACTTGGAGTCAGATTGCGTATTATTTCACACCTACTAACGAACTTGTGGCCATAGTACATCAGTATCGGCGTCCGGATGGAAAACTTGGTGCTAGCGGAAAACCAGATCCTAAAAGATTGATTCTCGAAGACCGGATTCTGTCTGTTCGAACTGACGACGACCGAGAAGATTGACTTGTCCAAATGATACCATCGCTAACAGAGTACTAAATGGATGGCGGTATGACTCACGTCACCTCCGGCGTCGCGGCCGAATATTTCTCGTACAGCCTTGCCTCGATCACGCGCCGCATCCGCATGACGGCTTCGTAGATTTCGACGAACGTGGTGTAGATCGGCGCCAGGCCGAAACGGATGTTGTCGGGGAAACGAAAGTCGGGGACGACGTTCATCGCTTCGATGAGGGCGCGATCAATCCGTAGCCCCTCCGGGTGGCCGAGCGAGACGTGCGAGCCGCGGCGCGCCGAGTCGCGAGGCGAGTTGAGACTGACGCCCAACGGTTGCAGCAGCGCCTCCCATAGCGCGATCAGGTATTCGGTCTGCCGCACCGATTTCGCGCGCAGCCGTTCCATCCCCGCCTCCAACAGCAACTCCACGCCCGGCTCCACCGCCGCCAGCGAGAGCATCGTCGGCGTGCCGGCGAGGAAGCGCGTCAGGCCCGGTGCGGGCCGGTAGTGCAGCTCCATCTCAAATTGGTCGCGCTGCCCGAACCAGCCCCAGATCGGGCTGCTCAGTCTCTCCTGCAAATCGGCGCGCACGTACAGAAAGGCCGGTGCGCCCGGCCCACCGTTGAGGTACTTGTACGTGCAACCGACGGCCAGCTCCACGTTGCAGGCGTTGAGCGCCACCGGCACCGCCCCGGCCGAGTGGCTCAAATCCCACAAGGCCCACGCCCCGGCGCGATGGGCGATGTCGGTGACCGCGCGCATGTCGTGTAGTTGGCCGCTCTTGAACTCCACGTGCGAGAGCGTGAGCAGCGCGGTATCCGCATCCACGGCCTGGGCGATTTCCTCCGGCGAGACGGTCAGCCCATCTCTGGAATGAACAAGGCGCAATTCGCAGCCCAGCGCCTGCGCGATGCCCTGCAAGAGATAAACATCCGAAGGAAAGTTGAGGTCGTCGGTGACGATGACGCGCCGAGCGGGGTTGGCCTGCAGGGCCGCGTGCACGAGTTTGTAGAAGTTGACCGAAGTCGAGTCGGTCACCAGCACTTCCTCGGCCCGCGCACCGACGAGTTGCGCGATCCGGCCGCCGATGCGCTGCGGGGCCGTGAACCACCCTTCCCCCCAGCCGCGGATAAGCCGCTGCCCCCACTCACGGTCGGCCACCTCCCGTAGCCGGGCCGCCGTGCGCTTCGGCAATCGCCCGAGCGAATTCCCATCCATATAAATCAAATTCGGATCATCCACCACGAACTCAGCCCGAAAGTGTGCGAGCTCATCGGCGGCATCAAGGTGTTCGGCGTCGGCGCGGTCGGTGAGGGGGTGATTGGGCATGCGCGCGATTATAGTCGTGCGCCCGTGACGATGTCAGCCGGATGTCGGTTGACGGATTCACTCACCGGGTTTATCCTTTGGCCGCAAACTATTAACCTGTGGAGTAAATAGCGGATGTCGGTTCGATTTGCGTTACTGGGGCTGCTGGCACATCGGCCTCGGCACGGTTACGAGTTACACGCCGCGTTCGAGGCGCTGGTCGGCGGCGAGCAGAACTGGGATGTGAAACCGGCCCAGATTTACACCACACTGGCCCGGCTGGAAGAATCCGGGCTGGTGGCCTACGAGGGTGCGGAGCAGGTGGGCGGGCCGGAGAAATACAACTACGCCATCACCCGCGCTGGCCGCGCCGAGTTGATTGCCTGGTTCGCTTCCGGTGTGGAGCGCGAGCACAACCGCGACGAGTTCTTTCTCAAGCTGATGCTGGCGCTGCTCACCGGCGAAGCCAGCCCGCGCAAATTGATCCAGACCCAGCGTGTGAAGTTGTATCAAGACCTGCACGCCGTCACCACGCGCCGCAACCGGTGCGACCCGAAGCGCGAGCTGGCGCGCATTCTGTTGTTCGATAAAGCCATCATGCACCTCGAGGCCGATGTGCGCTGGCTCGATATGCTTGAAGGGCGTCTGGATGAAGTGAAAAGACAGCCGTTGCCCGAGCCGGAAGCCAAACCGCGCGGGCGACCGAAGAAAGTTTCGGAGGAATAACATGTCCCTCATTCGCACCGAAAACCTGACCAAGATTTATGGCACGGGCGAAACCGCCGTCACTGCGCTCGACCGCGTGAGCGTGGCGGTGGACGCCGGCGAGTTCGTGGCGGTGATGGGGCCGAGCGGCTGCGGAAAATCCACGCTGCTGCATTTGCTCGGCGGGCTGGATCGCGCCACTTCGGGCCGGGTGCTGATTGACGGCGCTGATCTTTCGACGCTCAACGACGCGCGGCTCACCGAACTGCGTCGCCGCCAGATCGGTTTTGTCTTTCAATTCTTCAATCTCATCCCGGTGCTCAGCGCCGCCGAGAACGCCGCGCTGCCGCTCACGCTCGACGGCGCCGCGCCCTCCGCCGCGCAATCAAAGGCGCGCGAGTGGCTGACGAAAATCGGCCTCGGCAACCGGCTGCATCACCGGCCCGATCAACTGTCGGGTGGGCAGCAACAGCGGGTGGCAATGGCCCGCGCGCTGGCCGCCGAGCCGGCCCTCATCCTCGCCGACGAACCGACCGGCAACCTCGACTCGCGCGCGGCGGATGAGATCGCCGGGCTGCTGCGCCAGGCCTCGGAGGAATGGGGCCGCGCGGTGGTGATGGTCACGCACGACCCGCGCATCGCCGCTTACGCCGACCGCATCATCTTCTTGAAAGATGGCAGCGTGGTGGATGAGACCCGCCTGAACGCCGACGACCGCGCCGACGATTCGGATGCGTTGCGCGAGAAAGTCGCGGCGTTGCAAACGCATTGAGTGATCAGTGTTTTGGAGGAGTTGCATGTTCAACCTCACCCTCGCTACCCGTTATCTCTTTGGCCGCCCGCTGCGCACGGCGCTGACGACGCTGGCCATCGTCTTCGGCGTGCTCGTCATCTTCGGCATGAACACGCTGCTGCCCGCCTTCATCAATGCCTTTCAGGCCAATGCCATGGCCCTCGCCGAACAGTCCGACGCAACTATCACCAGCAAAACCGGTGAAGCATTCCCGTTGAGTGTGGCGGACACAGTGGCCGGGGTCGCGGGCGTGAGCGCCGTCTCGGCCAGGCTGGAGCGCCCGCTCAACCTGCCCCCGGACTATTTCGACCGCGACCCCGCGACACCCGACCGGGTGGCCTCCGTTTCGCTGGTGGGCGGCGACCCCGACACGCTGCGCGCGATGGGTTTCTACACCGTGGACCAAGGGCGCTTCATCACCGCTGAGGATGAGGGCGTGGCCGTCATTTCACGCTCGCTCGCCGAAGACATTGCCGCTGGCCTGGGCGATAGGCTGGAACTGCCCACGCCCACCGGCGTGGCCCGGTTGACCATCGTCGGGCTGCTGCCGCACCGGCGCACGCCGGGCAACGAGGCCGTGCTCGTGCCGCTGGCATACGCGCAGCAACTCTTGAACATGCCCGGCAGGATCAACATCATTGACGCCAACTTCGACACCGCCGAGGCCGCGCGCCGCGCGCAGATCGAAGATGCGCTCACGGCCGCGCTGGGCAACCACTACACCATCGGCGTCATTCAGGCCGGCGCGGAAATCCTCACCAACATCAAGACGGCGCAGGCCATCATGAACTTCCTCGGCACGCTGGGGTTGCTGATGGGCGGCTTCATCATCTTCAACACCTTCCGCACGATTGTGGCCGAGCGCAGGCGCGACATCGGCATGTTGCGGGCCATCGGCGCCAATCAGAAAACCATCCTGACGTTGATTTTGACCGAAGGCCTGGTGCAGGGAGTGATCGGCACGACGCTCGGTTTGCTGTTGGGCTACGGGCTGGGCTGGGTCGCAGCCAGCGCCCTCGGCACCGTTGGGCGGCAATTCCTCAACATCAACGTCGGCGCGCCGGTGGTGACGGTGGGGCTGGTGGTGGTTTCGATTGTGATGGGGGTGGGCATCACGCTTCTGGCGGGATTGTTGCCCGCCCGCGCGGCCAGCCGCGTCACGCCGCTCGAGGCGCTGCGGCCTTCGGTGGGCGAGGCGATCTTCAAGCCGCTGGCCACGATCAGCTTTTGGGTTGGCGTGGCCTGCGTCGCCCTCGCCATCATCGCCATCGTCTCAGGCAACACCGGCCTGATCTCGCTTGGGGCGCTGCTGGTCGTCGTGGGTTTGGTGTTGATTGGGCCGGCGCTGGTGCAGCCGATTGCGCGCCTGTTCGGCCTGCTGCTGGCGCTGGTCTTTGCGCGGGCCGGCACGGCGCAGCTGGCGGAGGGCAATTTGGCGCGCCAGCCCACGCGCGCCGCGGTGACCGCCTCCACCACCATGATCGCGCTGGCGATCGTGGTGATGGCCTCGAGCATCCTCGCCAGCGTATCGGGCACCTTCATCAACATGTTGCAGAACACGCTGAACAGCGACTATCTGCTCATGCCGCCGACAATTGCGGTGTGGGGGTTGAACGTGGGCGCGTCGCCCGACCTGGCCGATGAGCTGCGCGCGGTGGACGGCGTGGCCGTGGTCAGCACGCAGCGTTTCGCGGCGAGCGAAGTGAACGGCGTGGCTGTGGGCGTGCTCGGCATCGAGCCGGTGTCGTATCAGGCTACCAGTGATCTGGAATTCATAGAGGGCGAGAGGGACGCCGCGTATGCCGCGCTGGAGGGTGGGCGCAGCGCCATCATCAACGGCGTGCTGAAATCCACCGCCCGGCTCAACGTGGGCGATGAAGTTCAATTGCTCACGCCCAGCGGCGAAGCGACCTATGAGATCGTGGCGGTGGCGAGCGACTACCTCAACGCCAAGACCACCACCGTGTACATCTCGCACGCCAACATCGCCGCCGACTTTGGCCGCACGGAGGATGTGTTCCTGCGCGTCAACCGCGCGCCGGCGGCCGACCCGGCGCAAGTCGAAGCGGGTCTGCGCGAAGTGCTCAAGCCGTATCCCCAGTTCCGGTTGATCGTCGGGCAGGAGTACATTGATGAGAACATCAAACTCTTTGACTCGGTGTTTCTGGGGATGTTCGTGCTGGTGCTGTTCCTCGCCATCCCTTCGCTGATCGCGATGGTGAACACGCTGGCCATCGGCGTCATCGAGCGCACGCGCGAGATCGGGATGCTGCGCGCGGTGGGCGCGACCCGTAACCAGATCCGCACCATCGTTCTGGCCGAGGCGCTGATTCTCGCCGCGATTGGCACGGCGTTTGGCCTGCTCTCCGGCGTCTACCTCGGCTACATGGCGATCAACGCTTTCGGCGCGTTGGGTTTCCCCATGGATTACAGTTTCTCGGGCAATGGGTTGATCCTGGCGACGGCGGCCGGCCTGCTCTTCGGCGCGTTAGCGGCCATCATCCCGGCCCGACAAGCCGCGCGGCTCGAGGTGGTGCAGGCGCTGCGGTACGAGTGATCACTGAGGCGATGAGAGGCACTGATAGGTGTCATACAAGTGATTCAAAAACAACCACGGATTTCGCGGATGACACGGATTGATAAACACCCCGTTGACCGCTGGCCCTTACCGTCGCCCGGCCGGGGTGGCGACTCCGATGAACGCGGGCGTCAAATTGAGTTTCAGGGCCAGCATGTTCATCATTGCTGGCCGCTTATCCGTTATGGGCGTCAAAGAACTGTGAGATCGCGCGCGCGACCTCGAGCGGGCGCGTCATCGTCGGCACGTGGCCGGCGCCGGGCAGGGTGATGAGCGTGGCGTTCGGCAGCCTCTGCGCCAGCCGCTGCGAGGCTTCCACCGGCAGTATCCGATCCGCCTCGCCGTGCAGGATGAGGGTGGGCTGGGTGATGGTGTGCAACTCGCTGCGCAGGTCAACGCCGCTGGCCGCCAGGTGCAGGGCGATGGCCGCCTCCGGCGCAGCGCGGTCGAGGATCTGCCGTCCCCAGCGTTTGATGTGCTCGCAATCCGGCTCGGGCACACAGGCCTCGACGAACCAATCGAGCGTGGCGGTGTAAGCGGTTTGCATACCGCGCAGGAAGGCGTCGCTCTCCGGCGGGGTCTCGCGATAGTACAGCCCATCCACGATCACCAACCCCGCGATTCGCGCCGGATTCCTGAGTGCGGCCCCCAGCGCGGTGAGCGCCCCGGCGGATTCCGCCGCCAGCACGCACCGCTCGACGCGATACGCATCGAGTACGGCGAAGACATCACTTACCAGCGTTTCGAAGCTGATCGATTCCACCGGTGCGAGCGTCGCGCCCGCGCCGCGATGATCATAGGCAATAGTCCGCCACGATTCACTCAGCGTTGCAAACGGCTCGGCCCACAGCTCCCAACTCCCGATCCATCCGCCGATGCCGACGATGACGGGGCCATGCGCCGGGCCAAAGGCAATGGTGTAGATTTTCGCATCGCCGACGGGGATGAACATGGCATTCCTCTTCTCCGCGAGTTACGCAGAGCTCGCGCGTACGGCCCGCAGGTTGGCGCGCGGCGCGATGATGGGCACGACGCAGCCGGTGCCGAGGATGAAGCGCCGGTCGCCCGTCTGCGCGCGGGCGGCGCGGGCCTCGGCGCGCACCTGCTCCGGCGTCCCGTGCGCCATCGTTTCCCACTGGCGCAGCCCGCCGCAGACCGCGCCCGCGAAGCGCCGCTGCCCTTCCCTCAGAGTCGGCGGCGTCTCCTGATCGTGCCAGTTGATGACCTGCACGGGATAGCGCGCGACAAGATCGAACAGCACGTCGTCGCCGTGCAGGTGCGCGATGTTGAGCCACAGCCCCTGCGCGGCCCCGAGGATGCGCCGGTCGTACGGCTCGCCGAACTCGGCGTACTCGGCGCGCGAGAAGATGCGCGTGCTGGCGAACTGCATCGCGTAGAACAGGCCATCCAGGCCGGTGCGCTTGGCTGCTTCGATGAAGCGCACCGTCGTCTCGGTGATGACTTCGAGCGCGCGCCGGAGCGGCTCGGGGTGCTGGCGCAGGTGAACGGGCAGAAGCTCCGGCCCGACGAGATTGCGGGCCTGGCTGAGCGGGCTGAAGATGGTTTGGATGAAAGGCGTCGTGCCGCGTAATCCGTCACGGATCAAGCGCAACGCTTCGAGCTGCGCGCCGAGCGCTCCGGCCTCGGGGTCGAGCGGCTCGAGCTTCAGCCAGTCGTCCGGCGCGTGAATGACGCGCGTTGTCTTCTCGCGCGTGCCCTCCGGGTTGCCGCGCCATTCATCGGCGAAGCCCCAATCGCGCAGACAGAACGAACTGGCCGGCGTGACTTTGACGAAATCCCAGTCGTGCTGCGCCTGCCACTCGAGCGTGGCGGCGGCCAGATCGTCGGGGCGCTGGTCGTCTACGGGGAAGTGCCGCCACAGCGCGACGGGCGGGCGGTCTACGGGTTCGCCGCCGAGGGCGGCGCGGAGGCGCTGGTGCTTGTCCATGTTGACGCGTCAATGATGATCCACCCTCGGCCTTATGGGTATGGTACGGAACTCGCGGGCCATCTCGATGAAGCGCTCGACGGTGAGATCGAAAAGGCGCCGGCCCAACTCCGGCGTGGCGGCGGCCGCATCCCCGGCGATGCCCTCCTTCGAGAACCTGCTCCACCAATCCTGCCATGCGTACGCCGACGGCTCGGGATGATCCCAATTGAAATACTTGAGCTTGAGCTGACCGATATCGCGATAGGCCAACGCCATTTGCACCCGCTCCGGGTGCAAATGGAGCATCATCGCCGTCTCGTACTCACAGGCGTGCGCGACCGACCCCCAGCCGCCCTTGCGCTCTTTGTCGAGCACGTCGGCGACCAGCGCCGGATTGACGGCGGCGTTCACCGTCGTCGCCGCGCAGATCATGCCCGTCTTCAGCACGCACTCGCGCGCGGCCAGATCGCAGAGGCTGGCGTTCGAGCCGTGCCCGTTGACGATGAAGATGTGGGTGAAGCCGTGCCGCGCCACCGAGATCGCCGTCTGCGCTAGGTAGGCCAGCGTCGTTTGAATGTCGATCGCAATCACGCCGGGGAAATCCATGTGATGCTCGTCGAGGCCGAAGGGGATGGTGGGCAGCACGAGCAGGTCGCCCCCGGCGCGCCGCCCGCACTCGGCCAGCACGCCTTCGAGGATGTCGTTGTCGGTGCTGAGCGACATGTGCGGGCCGTGATCCTCCACCGCGCCGATGGGGATGGCGACGACGGGCTGCGGCTGGCGCGCAATCGCCGCTCGCATCTCCGGCCAGGTGAGGTGATCGTAACGCCAGAACTCTTTGGCCATGTGACACTCCATGATGGCTCGTAGTAGGCGCTTCAGCGCCAAAGCGGACACTCCGAACTGGCACGATTCAACCCGGAAATGGCAAAGGGCGCAACTGCGGAGACGCGCCAGGGTGCATTTCTATATTTTGGCCGGGCCGCATCCTGAGCGGAGGCCCGCAGTTTTTGCGGGCCGCAGTCGAAGGAGCGGCCAATAATCTGGAATGCACCCCGCGCCACCGGAATCCGCCTACGGTCGCGAGGCGAGGTGCCGGGTGAAGAAGCCGATGACGCGCTGCGTGTATTCGTCGCGATGCGTGTCGAACATGGCCACGTGCCCGACGCCCGGCTCGATCCACAGTTCCTTCGGGTCGCGGGCCGCCGCGTACAAACGCTGCGCCGAGTCGGCGGGCACAGTTTTGTCGTCCGCGCCTTGAATGAGGACGACCGGGCGCGGGCTGATGTGTGCGATGTGGTCAATGGGCCGGAACTCGCTCGCCGTCAGGCCGGCTTGCTGCTCGGCGACGAACTGGATGAAGGGGGCCATTCAAAAGGATTGGGCCGCTGGTCGCAAGCACTCGGGTGCGACGCGATTCGCCATCGGACAGCGCGCCGTTGATAAGGGCATAGCGTTCGGCGCTGTAGCCCGAGAGCGGCTCGGCATACATCTTGCGCACGCGCTGCGGGGTCTATGAGTCTCTCGCTGTCCGCGATGACTCAATCATAGAGGCTATGGCGCGGCGGGCGGTTGATAGGTGGTGATGTGGAATTGCGGGGCGCCAAGACGCACGGCCTGCAGCGCCATCGCGAGCAAGACTTCGGCGTCGGCGCTGGCCCAGCGGTGCTCGACGAAGAGCGTTTGCAGGCGGGCGTCGTTCCACGCCTGGCTGACGATGGCCTCGGTGAGGGCCTGCAACGTTGCGCGCTGGAATTCCAGTTGGGCGGCCACCTCGTCTCCGGGCAGCGAGGCATACTCGGCGATGAGCGCCTCGCCGCCGGTCACCTGCCCGTTGCGCGTCACGCCGCCGATCCCATCCACCAGTTCGGCCAGCGTCGCACGATCGATCACCACCCGATACTGGGTCTTGAGGCCGCCCTCGGTGAGGAGTTCGAGCGCGCCCTCCACAAAGTGGCCGGCGTCGGCGAGGCTCGAGCCCGCTGCGTAATAATCATTCAGCCGCAGTTCATCTCGCACCGGCGTGTTCGTCGGGAAGCCGATGAGGTAGTAGTTGGGGACATCGGGTGTCAGGGTCATCACCCAAACGCCGTCGAGCCGGGCCGAGGGCGTGTTGCGGTTTTCGATGACGAGCAGGAGGATGTTGACCTGCGCCTGGGCCGTGTCGCTTTGCGGCGTCGGCGAGGGCGCTGCGGTCGGCGGCTCCATCGTTCGGCTGGAGCGAGGCAGGGCCGCGCCCATCAGCCAGCCCGAAAGCAGACAGACAAAGATCGAAACGACCAGGAACACGATTCGCGAACGCATGAGCCGGTGATCCACCCAGCGTCACTGTAGCATCGGCAACGGGCGGAGTCTATAAAGCTCAACTTAATTACGGGCTTTTTACGCGCCGCTGCGAACGCGTGCGCTATTGGGCCGCCACCGCAGACCTGTCCGGTCACATTCGGCTCGCTCACCAGGCGCGGCCAATCCCCATAAAATGACCCCGGCGCCTCGAAGCGCCGGGGTCTGCACCGGGGAGAACGAGAGGCACACGCTGACGCGTGCGACTTTTCTTTACATCCGGCTCAGCACACCGCTCACGAGACCGATGACAAAGGCGGCCGGCAGCAGCCATAGCCAGCCTTTGACGGGTTGCAGCCAGCCGAGGAACCGCGCCAGCTCATGGCCGGCGGCGATGAAGCGCCGCAGTGCACTGAGTTGCAGCGACTCCCAGGCCAGGGTGAGCCGGCGCTGAAGGGTGGGCGGAGGAAAACCGGGGGTGTGTACCATGGCGATGACTCCTCGACGATTACCGTGACGTGCTCATCCTGACGACCTTGCCGCGCTCATCGGCCACCACGCGCACGATGCGCTGGATCGTGCGGCCGCCGCTGGCCGGTGCGCTGCCTTTGAACGTCAGCACAAACTGGGCGCAGCCATTCGGCGTTTTGGGTGACTGCCCCTGCACCGACGGCCGCGCGCCCTTGACATCCGGAAACTGCCCATACACCTGCCGGGCGATGCTTTCGATCTGATTGCTGGAAAGCGCCATCGTCATTGCTCCTGTGTGTGTCTGCCGTCATTCACTGCATCATCCGTGCCAGGCAAAGCGCACGGCGCTTCGCCGGCGCCCTATGTGACTTTGAAATCGCGCAGGCTGCGACGGCGGCGCAGAAAGGCCGGGATGTCGAGGTCGTTGGGGTTGGCGGCCTTCGGCTCGCTGGCGATGATGGTGTGCGGTTCGGCGATGGCGTCGGCGACGGCCACCGCCGATGGCGCGCTGCTGAAGGCGGGCCGGAACAATGCCTCGGCCAGGTTGCCGTGCGCGGCCTGCCCGCGGCTGGTCGGGGCGAGCACCGCCGCCGCGACGGGGATGGCCTCATCGCCGAGGAGTGATTGCGTCTGCACGACGTTGGTCGTCGTCTTCGAGGCGGGCGCGACCGGCAACTCGGGCAGCGGCGGCGCATCGTAGCCGGTGACGATCAGGATCACCTGCGTGCGGCCCGCCATCGTCTCGTCAATCGTTGTGCCGAACACGATCTCGGCGTTCGGCGCGACCGCGCGCAACTGCTCGGCGGCGCGGCTCACTTCAAACAGGCCGAGGTCGTCACCGCCGGTGAAGTGCACGAGGATGCCGCGCGCCGCTTCGAGGTGCGGGCTGTCAATCAACGGCATCTTGAGCGCCTGCTGCACGGCCTCCTCGGCCTTGTGTTCGCCGCGCCCCTGGCCGATGGCCATCATGCCCGTGCCCGCGCCGGTGATGATGCTGCGGACGTTGGCGAAATCCACATTGATGAGGCCCGGCTTGCTGATGAGTTCGGTCAGGCCCTGCACGCCCTGGCGCAGCACCTCATCGGCGACGCGCAGCGACATCTCAAAGGTGGTGCTGCGCCCGAGCAGCGGCAGCAATTTGTCATTGGGCACGGTGATGAGCATATCCACCTGCGGGCGCAGCCGCGCCAGGCCCCACTCCGCATTGTTGCGGCGGCGCGAGGCCTCGAAGGTGAACGGCGTGGTGACGATGCCGACGGTCAAAATCCCCATGCCGCGGGCGACCTCGGCGGCGATGGCGATGGCGCCCGTGCCGGTGCCGCCGCCCATGCCGGCGGTGAGGAAGACGAGGTCGGCGCCCTGCAGCGCGGCCTGGATATCCTTGCGGCTTTCAGCGGCGGCGGTCTCACCGATCTCGGGCCGGCCGCCCGCGCCGAGGCCGCGCGTGCTCCCCGGGCCGAGTTGCAATCTGGTCGCGGCCAGGCTCTGCTTGAGCGCCTGGGCATCGGTGTTGGCGGCGATGAAGTCCACACCTTCGAGGCCCAGCTCAATCATGCGGTTGACGGCGTTCGAGCCGCCGCCGCCGAGGCCGAAGATTTTGATCACGGGTTGGTGGGGGGTGCTCATCTCACGGTTCTCCTTTGGGTCACTTCTGACTTTGAGGTTTGCAAGAGCCGTGCCAGGCCGGGCCTGGGCCGACGCCGGGTCAGTTTGCCACGATCACCCGCTCGACGTCGCAGCCCGCGCTACGCAGCCTGGCTTCCACCTCCGCACTCACGCCCTGCTCGTTGCCGAAGATCGTCACCCGCTGGGCGCTGGCGGCTTCCTCCACTGAGAAGCCGCACACCGGGGTGTGGGCGCGCACATACTCGAGCGCGTGGCTCCAGTGCCATTCGGAGATGCCCCACTCGAACGTCGGCAGCAGCAGATAGTGGCGCAGCGGCTTGCCGTTTTTCGGCAGCCCTTTCCCGCCCGTCGCGGGCCGGCCCGTTGGCCGCATCCGCGCGGCGTATTGCTTGAGCGCGGCCACCGTAATCAGCGTCGAGCCATCTGCCCGATACCAGGCCTCGTTGGCGTACGGGCTGGTCGGTTCGGCGGCCAGCAGCCACAGGTTGACGTTGAGCAGGTTCTCCGGCAGCTTGTTCTCGGCGATCAGGGTTACGATCTCCTGCGTCTGCGCCGCGAACCTGTCGGCATCCATCTCGCCGGCCCGTGGCCCGCCGGCCAGGCACAGCAGCGGCCGCCGCGCGCCGAGCCGCGCCTCGATGATCTCGTTGTACCAATCGAATAGATGAAATCCGCGTTGATCCTGCACCGCGGGCGCGGGCGGTGAGTAGGCCGCGGCGTACGGGCGCGCCGCCGGCCACGCGCGCAGCCCGCCGCGTCCCCACTCGACGGCGTTGCCAAACGTCCACAGGTTGACGGCGAAGGTCATGCGCTGGGCGAGTTCCATTTGATTGCGTTTGGCCAGCCCGGCCAGGGCAGCTTCGAGGAAGGCCGTGTCCCAATACTCGCCGCCGGCTTTGAGCGCAGGGAAGACCGGCTCAAGCCCGGCCTCACGCTGCGCCTGCCACACCGGCAGCGCCAGGTCGAGGAAGCGATCGACCAGAGCGGTCCTGGCCCAATCGGCCTGCGCCCACGAGGCGCGGGCGTTCGGCTCGCCGAAGACGCAGACGTGTTTCACGCCCCAGCGGGCATACATCGCGAACAGCGCCTGCAACTCGTCCATCTTCTGCGGGCGGATGGGCGTGGCCGGCAGGTGGATGATCGGCTCGATGCCGGCTTGCTTGAGCGCGGCGATGAAGGGCTCGGGCACGGCGCGCGTCAGCGAGCCGATGACGGTGAGCGATTGAGCGCCCAGCGCCTTCAACTCCGGCAGCCAGGCCTGCGCATCCACCGCGCGGTAGTGCGTGTCGTCAGGGAAGTAATGGAAGCCGATGGTGGTCATGGTCTTCTTCGGGACTGACCAGGTGACCGGGTGACCGGGTGACAACGCGTCACCCGGTCGCCCTCTCACCTGGTCGAGCCTATCTCGATACCGATAACTTGAAAATCCGCCCCGCCTCGTCAAACGTCACCCGGGCAAAGTGCGGGTGCTTGCGGCTTTGCGCGTGAATGGTCTTACCCAGTGTGACGATGGTGTTGCGCCTGCCCGCGCGTTTGGCGTTGGCGCCCGCCGGCAGCGTGCGGGCGCGGGCGGCCAGCACCTCCGCGTCGCCCATGCCGGGCAGATACTGCGCGACCAGGCTTTTGATCTGCGCGACCGCTTCGTTGGTCAACGCGGCTTCCACCGGCGTGGTCGCGACGGTGCGCAGGTCGCCGGCGCTGGCCGTGAAGCGCAGCGCGCGCCGCTTGGCCTCCCTGGCCGCGCCGTTGTCCGCCGCCATCGTCGCCAACGGATCGCCGTATAACACGAAACTGATCAACGTCTTTTGATCCTCGCCGTCGAGGAAGCCCTGGCGCGAGTTCATCTCGTTGGCCATGTGCAGCTTCGCCAGCCGCAGCGACTCGCCGACCGGCAGCCCGGCGTGCACGTTCTGCCAGAAATACCTGCCGAGCAAATCGGCGGCGATGAGGGGTTCGGTGACCGAGCCGTAGGCGATCTTCGTCGAGCCGACCATGGCCCGCGTCCCCGAGTCGAGGAAGCGCAGACACAACGCCTCATCCACGTGTTTGTTGAAAACGTTGGCCCCATAGCACGCCTCGCTGAAGACGATGACGGGCGCGCGCCCGTGATTCTGCACATCGGCGGGCCGCAGCGCCACCGGGTACTCCGGCAGGCTGAGCGGGTCGTCGTAGTGGCGCTGGCCGTACCACTCCGGCCCATCCTCCACCCCATGCAGATTGAAATACGAGAGCCTGGCCGGGGCGAGGCCTTTGCTGGGAAGTTGTTCCGCATCCACCGGCGGGCACGTTTGCAGATTGCGCCGGCTGCCGATCACCTCGAAGACCGCCGCCGAGGTTTGGCGCCAGATGTTGGCGCTGTAGCCGAAGCTATCGGCCTGGCGCGCGGCGGGCCGGCGCAACAGGAATTGCCACAAACGCCCGAGCCAGCCGCCGAGCCATTTGCGCTGGGCCGTTCCTTTGTGGCGGAGGTGCTGCCTGGCCGCGAGCTTGAGCGCGCGCACCAGCGGCGCGGGGTCATCGCCCGCCGCGGAGGGGATGCGGCCCACCGGCCACTCGGGCACGAAGTAGTTGTCGTCGCTGCTGGCGTACGGATTGTCGGACGGGATGTCGGCGTCGGGATCCTCGGTCGGGTTGGGGAGGTGATGGAAGGGGATGATGTCCGGGCCGCCGATGAGGACGAGCGCCCCCAGCGCCTCGCCGCTGTCCTTCAACTTCTCGACGAGTTGCGCGATGAGGTGTTTGATCGCCCACGCGTTGCCGGCCTCCGCCGGCTCGAGGCCGTATGGGCGGAGCGAGTCGGCGTCATCCACGTACACGATGTGCGCCGGCATCCGCGCTTGCGCCTCGGCCAGCGCGTGGATGGCGTTATCCACCACGGCGAAACCCTCGGCGCCATACTTGCCCGTGAGCGCGCCGCGACTGGAAAGCAAAACATAGGCGTCGCGGGTCTCCGGGTGAGCGGCGGCCCTGGCCGCCGGCTTGACGCCGAGTTGCTCGGCCAGCAGTTCGAGTTCCTTCTGGATCGCCGCAATCTCGTCGTCGGAAAATGGTCCGCTATCGGCCGTTGACTGTTTGCCGGCTGTTGCGCCGTTCAGCCGGTTCAGCCCGAGCGTCTCGATCAGCCGCGCCGGCAGCGGGCCGGGCAGTTCGAGCCTGATGTCGTCCGCGCTTTGCCACAGCGCGCGATACGGATTTTTCTCGCCCCAGTGCCGCGCGGCCACCTGCCCGGTGATGTCTTGCGCCGCCGCGTCGTGCAGCAGTTCGATGGCGCGCGCGTTTTCACCGGTGGCGAACAGGCACTCGGCCAGACAGAGCTTGAAGGCGATGACCTCGGGCCAGCGCTGAGCCAGCCCTTCCGCCAGCGGGCGGGCCAGGTCGAGTTGACCCGCGCCCCACAGCGCGCTGAGGTGAACGAGGGCGGTGAGCGGGGAGTCGGGGTTTGCGCCGAGCGCGGCCGTCGACTCGCGGCGCGCCGTTTCCCAATCGCCGGTTTGCACGGCGATGTACGCGGGTCGGGCCAGTGTCGCCCAATCGGGCAGGCGCAGCGGCGCGGGCATGCCGGCTCCATCCATGACGTGCGCGCAGGCAAAGGCGGCGATCTCGGCCTGGGGATCGCTGAAGCCCGTCAACGCGCCGAGCAGACGCTGGGCGCGGGCGTGTTCGGGGTCGGCGGCGAGGAGGGCGCGCAGCGTGCGCCGGGCGGCGGCTTTGTCGCCGGTGGCGGCCTGCGTGCGCGCCAGCATGAAGCCCAGTTCGAGGTCGCCCGGCCAGTCGGCCAGCGTGCGGGTGATGATGCGCGCCGCGTACTCGGTGACATCCGCGGCCAGCGCGGCTTCGAGCAGTTGCAGGAGGTGGGTGCGTTGCATGCCTGTCCCTTCGCGTGTGTCTATCCGTCACGCAGGGATATGCAAGAGGTGTGCCAGGAGCTTCCCTCACCCCCCGGCCCTTCTCGCATTGGGAGAAGGGGAGAGGCTGTGTCAATCCCGAGAGCCTGATGAGGTAGAACGAGGCCAAACACAACGGAGGCCATGTGAGTGGCCTCCGTTGCAGTCAGGGGAAATGGGCGGGGGCGGCAGGCTTACGGCACTTGTTCCACGCCCGGCATTTGCTTGAAGTGAATGTCGAAAGTGAACACTGGGACTTTTAGTCGGATTGACAAAGCAAACACAATGCAGTCCGTGAACGACCAATCTTTGTCGGCGTACTGCCGGAAAATCGCCCAGGCTCGTTCCTCATCATCAGCCGTCAACGGCAGCCATTCGTAGGCGGCAGCCGTTCGCAGTCGCAGCCCGGCCTGTATTGCAGTGCGAGCGTCTATTCGGGCCTTGATCAGCGTCACTGCCTCGTCAAAGATGAAATTCGACAGCAGCCAGTGGCTGCCCTCGCTGAGCCAGGTGCGGGCATGAGCAGTGGCGGCGGCAGGCCATTTGTCGCGCCGGTCAACAAGCGCATACACCGCACTGGTGTCGAGCAAAGCCTGCGTCATGATTTGCGTTTGCGCCCATTCCGCGAGGTCGCTTTGTGTGGCCGAAGTTTCCTGGGCGAACTGTAGAGATAAAGGTCTGGGTGTTCGCTGACGGCTTTGCTCTCGATCAACGGCTGATGCGACTCGCCAATCCCGGCCAGGCTCATCGCCTCATCCACATCCACTATCGCACTTTCGGTCTGACCTGCCAGCGCCAGCAACTTGCGGTAGTCGCTGATGTCGAGCATTACAGCCACCCGGTCGCCGCGTTCATCCACGATGTAGCGTTCCTTGAGTTTCAACATACGGCCTCCGCTCACTCACGGCGATTATAGCAGGCGGGACGCTCAGGAGCGTCCCGCCTCGTCCGCTGCTTCGCGCCTCAACCATTGGCGACTGTCACATCTGCACCGGCTGCCCGTGGATGATGGTGAGCGCCGTCACCGCCGCGAGTTG
>CAZSNP010000013.1:68641-85798 GCA_964608265.1 uncultured Anaerolineales bacterium
ACATCTGCACCGGCTGCCCGTGGATGATGGTGAGCGCCGTCACCGCCGCGAGTTGCCGCGTGGCCTCGAGGTTGTTCGGGTCGAGGGCCACGGCTTTTTCGAGCGCGCGCACCGAGCCAACGTAATCCTTCAGTTGCTTGAGCGCGATGCCGGCGCGGGTGTGGTTGATGGCGTTGCGCGGCGCGTGCCTGATCGCCAGCTCGTACATCTCCAGCGCGCGGTCATATTGCTTGCGGCCCTCGAACACCAAACCGATCTCGCGCGCCACGTCGTCGCTGCTCGGCGCCAGTTCCTTCGCCTGCATCAGATGCGCGATGGCCTGGTCGAGCTGGCCCTGCACCCGGCAGGCCTTGCCCAGCCGCAACAGGTGCGCGGCGTTGCGCGGCGCGATGCGCGCGGCCTCGCGATACGCCTTCACCGCGCCGGTGTAGTCGTTGTTCAGTTGCCGGGCCTCGCCCAGCGTCGCGAGGATTTCATCGGCCTCGGGATGGGCCTCGAGCGCGCGGCTGAGGACCTCGATGGCGTGTGCGGCGTTGCCCTGCGCCATATGCAACCTGCCGAGCGCGAGCAGCGCCGGGGCCGGGTCGGCGGATTTGGCCGCTGCGGCCTGATACCCTTTCTCGGCGGCGACGTTGTCACCGCGCGCGGCCTGCACGTCGGCCAGCGTGATCAGGGCCCTGGCATCCTCGGGCGCGAAGCGGGCGGCCGTTTCGGCCTGGCTGAGGGCGGCCTGCAAATTGCCCGTCGCCGCGCTCACCCGCGCCGCACCCAGCAGCGCGGTCACGTTCTCCGGCGCCAGCTCGATCGCCTGCGCGAACGCATCGGCGGCCTCGGCCAACTCGCCGAGGACGAAGTGCGCCTGCCCGCGTTCGGTCCACAGCCCATCGTCGTTGCCCTTCACGGCGGTGGCCCGGCCAAAGAACTGCACCGCCGTGCCGGCATCACCATCGTTCATCAACGCGCGGGCCAGTTCGGCGTTGTACTCGGCGCTGGCCGGCTCGAGCTGGGCGGCCTTTTGATAATGCGCCAGCGCCGAGGCGCCGTCACACTGCCATTTGGCGAGGCGATAGTGCCACGCGGCCACATCGGGCTTGAGGGCGATGGCGCGCTGCAACACGAGGGCCGCATCGTTCGCGTCGCCGAGGGCGTGCAGGGCTTCGGCCAGGTGAAAGTGGCCGACGGCGGATTGCGGGTTGGCGGCCACCGCGCGTTTGAGCGCGACCGCCGCGCCGCGCTGGTCGTTGGCGGCCGCGAGCGTCAGTCCCATTTCCATGTACGTCATCTCCGGTTGAGTATCGTTCTCGAGCGCGGCCTGCAACGCCTCGCGCGACTTCTCCGCCTCACCGGCCTTGCGCAAGGCCTTGCCCAGCGCGCGGAAGTAATCGGCCACCGGCGCGGCCGGTCGCTCCGTCACCGACTCGAGCAGTTGCTGCGCGTCCTTCGGCTGGCCGAACACCGCTTTCGCGCGCCCGAGCCAGTAGCGGATGGCGTGCGGGTCGGCCCCGAGCGCGGCGGCCTGTTGCAACGCCGTCGTCAGCCGCGAATGCAGCTCCGTCTCACCGATGACTTTCACGCCGGCGCGCGCTTCGGCCTCGCGCCGCTCGGACACCAGCGTCAGCGCCTGAGCGAGGGCCAGATGGGCGGCGGCCTCACGGGGCCGCAGTTCCGCCCAGCGAGTGAACGCCTGCGCCGCGGCCTCGGGCTGCTGGGCATCGAGGAAGATGTGCCCGGCGCGCTGTTGCACCTCGGCGGCCTCGGGGCTGACGGTGACAGCGGAGCGCATCAGCGCGGTCGCATCGCTCACGTTGCCGAGCTTCGCCAGCACTTCAGCCGAGGCGGCGATGTAGCGGCCTTCGCCGGGGTTGAGCCGCGCGGCCTGGCGATACAGCCCAAGCGCTTTGTCGGCGTCGCCCTGCGTCTCGCATACCCGCCCGAGCAGATAGCGCGCTTCGGGGTCGCCGGGCGTATGGGCGATGGCGCGGTCGAGATACAGCTCGGCCTTTTCGAGTTCGCCCAGTTCGAGCGCGGCCCGCGCCGCCTCGCGAGCGGTGGCGGCGTCCTCCGGATTCTGCTCGGCGGCCTTCTCCAGTGCCGCGAGCGAGTCGCTGTACTGCCCCATCCGCAGCAACGCCATCCCCAACTGCGCCAGCGTGACCTTGTCGCTCGGGTTCACCATCACCGCGCGCTGCCACAGCGCCACGGCGGCGGCCAGCCGGTCCATCCGCCAGAGTGCCTCGCCGGCCTCGCGCAGATAGTCGGCGCGGGTCGGGTCAAGCTCGCTGGCGCGGATGAAGGCGGCGTGCGCGGCGTCGTAGCGCTTCGTCCGCAGCGCCGCCTCGCCAAAGGCGGCGTGCGCCTCCGGTGCGCGCGGCGCGAGTTGCGCCGCCTGCGTGAGCGTCTCGTAAGCGATCTCGTCCTCGCCGAGTTCCATGAAGGCCTTGCCGGCGGCGATGTGCACCTCGGCCGAGTCGGGCGCGATGGCCAGCGCGTGACCGAGCACGCTGCGGGCCTCCTCGATGCGGTCGAGGGCGAGCAGGGCGCGCGCGTAATACAACTTCAACTCGGTGTCGCGCGGGTCGAGGCGGATGGCCTTCTCCCACGTCTGCGCGGCGCGACCCAGTTGGCCGAGGTTGCCATTGGCCTGCGCCAGCATCGCGTACAGCTTCACGTTGTCCGGGTCGAGTTTGAGCGCGGCCTCGGCGGCGCGCGCCGCATCCGGCCACAACTGGTTGCGCGTGTACGCCTCGGTGAAGGCGAAGTGCACAGCCGGGTCATTGGGCGCGTGCTGCAGGGCCTGCTGCAGGGCGGCCACGGCGATGTCGGCGCGGTTGAGTTGCAGACACACCTGCCCGAGGCCGAGCGACCAATCGGTGCGGGTGGGCTGGAGGTGCAGCGCGCGCTGATAGCTGATGAGGGCGAGGTTCGGCTCGCCGGAAAGTGAGAGCGCCTTCGCGAGCAGCGCGTGGGCCTCGGCGTTCTCCGGCTCGCGTTCGACGGCCTCGCGCAATGCAGCGACGGCGGCCTGCGGCAACGCATCCTTCTCGCCGCGCGCCAGGTGTTCGAGCGTGAAGCGTCCGAGGTCGAAATACGGCGCGGCCGCCTCGGGTCGCGCGAGCACGGCCTGTTGGAAGGCCGCCCATGCTTCGCCGTACTGGCCGCTCTCCTCCAGCGACAGCGCCAGTTCGTACAGCGCGCGCCCGTCACCGGGCCGCAGTCGCAGGCTGCGCCGCAGCGCGCCGATGGCCTCGTTGAGTTGCTTCGCGCCGCGCAGCAACACTCCCAGTTGGCGGTGCGCCTCGGGCGATCCGCCGTCAATCGTCGTCGCCTCACGCAGCGCGGCGATGGCATCCTCGCGCCGGTCGGCCTCGATGTACACATCGGCCAGATCGTTGAGCAGCGGCGCGATGTCGCTCGACGCGGCGATCTTCAACGCCTGCCGGCCGGCTTCGAGTGACGCGATGGCGCGGTCGGCCTCGGCGCGGGCGCGGTGGTGGCGGGCCATCGCCCGCCACGGCCCGGGCGCGGCCGGCATCAACGTGCTCGCTTTCGAGAAGTGCTCGAACGCCCCGTCCTCATCGTTCGTCGCCGAGAGCACCTCGCCCATGACGATGTGCGCCTCGCCCTCGAGGGCCGGTTCGGGATTGCGATTGAGCACATCGAGCGCGGCCTCGCGCGCGAGTTGGGTCTGGCGCGCGCCGAAGGCGGCCCTGGCCAGCCCGAGGGCGGCGGTGAGCCGCGTGGGCTCGTAAGCGATGGCGGCCTGGAAGTGCGGCACGGCCTCGGCGGGGCGATGGAGTTCGAGCAGCGTCTGGCCCATCATCTCGCGGATGGCGGCGTCGTGCGGCGCGCGGGCGACGGCCTCGGCGGCCAGCGCGTGAGCGGCGGGCCAATCGTTCGCCTCGGCCAGCCAGTGGGCGGCGGTCAGCGCGTGGGCGGCGTTGTGGCCGGCGACGTGCGCGGCGCGCGTCATCGCGGCGACGGCGTTGACGTTGTCGCCGAGCGCGCGGAACAGCTCGGCGGCGTCGAGCAGCGAGCCCTCATCCGGGAATGAATTCAGATCGACTCCGGCCAGTTGCGCCTGCGCTGCGCCGCCATCGCGCCGCGCGAAATGGGCCTGCGCGGCCAGCAGCTTCGCGACCGGCAGCTCGGCGCGCACATTCTCGAGCGCGGCCAACGCCTCCTCGGGCGCGTGAAGCTTGAGCATCGCCCGCGCCATCCCCACGATCAACGCCGCGTTGTGCGCGTCGTCAATCAGCCCGTCCTGATAGGCCGCCAGCGCGACGTGATGTTGCTCGGCTCGCATCGCCACCGCGCCGAGTTGTTGGGCGACGGCGCTCCGGGCCTGGCGCACGGCCTGCCACGCCGCCACCAGCGGTTGATGCGCGGCGTCGAACGAATCGCTGGTGACGATCAGGGCCGCGTGTTCGATGATGGCGGCCAACGATGTTGTGTCGCGGCTGGCGATTGCATTGGCCGCGTGGCGCGCCAAACGTTGGGCAACTTCGATTTCGCCGGCGGCCTTGAACGCCTCCAGCGCCGCGCGCCAATGCGCGGCGGGCAGGTCGAGGCCGGCATGGATAAGCGTTGCTTCCACGGCCTCGGCCTCGAAGTTGGCCGCCAGCCCCAGCGCGGCCAGCGCGGCGGTCGCGGTGGAGTGTTCCATCAGGGCCGTCACCAACTCGCCCGGCTCGGGCAGCAGGCCGACGAGGTACTGAGTCACCAGGCGCCAACCATCGGGATTGCGCGCCGCATCCTGAGCCGCGGTCGCCCACTCGGTCGTGGCCTGGCCGCGCGCGCGCACCGCCAGCGCGGCGGGCAGCGCGTCCTCAATTGGGTGCAGCGTCTCGCCCGCCGCCAGCTTCGCATACGCGCCGCCGACCAGGTCGGTCCCCTCCGCCAGCAGCCACAGTTCGGGGTTGCCGTCACACTCGCCATGGTGAGCGGCGAAGGCGGCCAGCGCCAGGGTCGCGGGCCGCGGCGCTTTGCTTTCGGTACTCACATCCCCTTTGGCCGCCGCCGCGACGAAGGCCTTGAGCGTCGCGTCATCACTTTCGGCGAGCTGCCACAGTTCGGGCGCCAGCTTCAACCGGCGCACGGTTTCGCTCCACAAAGAATCGGGCAGAGAGGTGATCAGTTTCTCGGTAAGGGTCATGACGAAAAAGCGTCAGGTGTCAAAGGGTCGAGTGTCGTCTGCCAATACCGAGGGCACCCGACACTCGACACCGGGACAGTCACGCTCCGATGATGAGGAGACGGTAGGCGGCTGCTTCGAACAGCGCGCCGACGATGATGAGGACGATGGCGTTGCCGGACGAGGTGCGGATAAGGTCGTTGACGGCCTGCACCAGCGTGGTGGCGGAAGCCACGACTGCGCTGATGTTGTCGGTCAGCGCCTTCTGGCTGATGCGGGCCGACTGCGCGGCGATGATCTTGGCCTCTTTGCGATACGGCCCGACGATGAGCATCAGCATCCCGGCGCCGATGGCGATCAGCCCGGTGACGAAGAACGTCATCCCCATGATGACGCGCAGGTTGTCGGTGGTGAGAGTTTCGAGCATGGCCGGCCTCCGATTGAGTTCAGGTCTGGAGGGGTACCGTGCAAGTTACGTGCCGAGGGTTGGAGGAATGTTGGGGGGGGCGCCGGGCAGGGACGGGGGACGAGTCCCAAATGACCTCCGCCGCCTGTCAACGGATTGGGATAGTGGGGGAGCGGATGAGGCTGGACGCCTCCGCTCATCCGCTCCCCGAATTCGCTGCCCGTTTGCCCCACAGTGAATGGCATCCCGCACAGGCGAACGTCTCGCCATTGAGGGAGCACCCATATGCCCTGTCATCCGTCACTTTCTCAAAGGCTTGGTCCCCCGCTCGCGCAGGTAGCCCGTCACCGACTGGATCGCGCGCCACACGATGCCGCGCTGGCACTCCATCCACTCCGGCGTCATCTCATACGCGCGCTCGACGATGGCGGTATCGCCGGCGCCGGGGTGGGGGGCGTACTCGATCAATTGCAGCGGCGCTTTGGCCGAGGCCGCGTGCACCACGCTCTGCGCGAGCTTCTGACTCAGCCGCACGACCTCGTCGGCGTTCGGCAGCCCGTGACGCGGATGAGTCTGCGCCACCTTTGAGTTGTATTGCTGGATGAGGGCCCGCAGCCGAACGGGCTGGCGGATGGAGTTGGCGTCCACTACTTCGCCGATGGAGGTGGCCGGTGCGCGCGGGTCGGCGATGGCCAGGCGCAGCAGCACCTCGAGGCTATGCAGGTTGCCGATGAGCGAGCCGAGGTGATAGGCGTAGATGTCGGTGGCTTGCGCGAGTTCCATAGTGTCGTCTCCGTAGCGAGCTATGAAACGTAATGCACGTTCAGTGCCAGCACCCTTTCTCTCGCAAAGCACGCCAAGAATGCAAAGCGTGCAGACGCACAACACCTGGCGATCTGTGCGTGCTTTGCGAGAGAGGCATCAGCGTGAGTCGAGGGCAAAGTGGCCGATCCCAAGCAGGTCGTCACTATTTATGAGAGGTAGAGCGGTCCGGGTTCCAACATAACGCGTGATCTCAGATTTCTTTGGCCAAGATCAGCCGTGACGATGATCACCTTCCTCAAGTGATACCTTATACTGCGCTAACCAGTTCGTCATCGCGAGAATGCGTTTCTCCGCCATTGATGGCATAGGCAGTGAAACTTGGAGGATAGAATGAACAGGACAATGATCAGAACTATGTCGCTCATGTTGACGCTCATACTGCTGGTGACGCAGGCTGGGCTCGCCAATGCGGCTCCGATTACATCCGATAGCAAACGTGATCGCTTGACAACACAAGAGATGGCCTCGGCTATCGTCGTCGCGGATGCTTTGGCAGCAAGACGCTCAGGTGTCCGAGGCGCTGTGTATCGTTTGCAGTCCTGTGACTCAGGCAACCCTGAGGCACTCTGCTATTTCAAAGTAGTGGACATGACGACTCCGAGCCGAGGCTTGGTATCTTCTATGGCCACAGAAGGGTACGGGACATTAGCCGGCACAAATGCTACGCTTACTTGCGGTGTTCCGTTCTACAATCTGTTGGGCTTCGAGGTAGCTAAGCTCGTTCAGAATGTGAATGTCACTTTCCACACTTATAATGGCCAGACGCCGGTAACAATGAACTGGGGCGACCGGAACGGAACATACTCCTATTGGCCATTCCAGTGGCAAACTCTCTCTGGCCCATACGCGAACCCGGGCTTTGGGGTGTATGTATCTCGAGGCGGTACAGCCTATGCCCAAACCGATGGTGTACTGAAAAACGAGCCATATTCGGGATTTCCGGGTGGTTCAGTATCGGTTTCTCTCCATTTGACTATCAATAGTGGGGGGTGGTGGTGCCAGTAATGGTGACACTCGATATACGCCAGATCCTTGTGCCGTTGTTGTTAGCACTGCTCTGGCTTGTGACTACTCTCTGGGCGCTGTACAAATTACGCCTTGACGAATCCAAGTCGGAAGTTGAACGTGGAGTGTGGACGGTAGTAATTCTCATCCCAATCGTTGGAGCATTGGCGTTCCTGTTTGTCAATAGCGCCCGCCGCCAATAGACTGGGGTACTGCGTGGATGGTGATGAGGCGTTGCAGCATGTGTGAGGAATACATGCTGCAACGCTTTACCATCTTAGGACAAGTTCAGCGCAAAGTGGCCTATCTCCAGCAAATCTCCGTCGGCAAAGAGCATGGCGCGTTCGACGGCGTTACGCAGTTGGCGAATGTTGCCCGGCCAACGGTACGCCTTGAGCGCCTCCAGCGCCGCCGGGCTGGCGCCCTGCACGTTGCGGCCCATCTCGCGGTTGTACTTCTGCACGAAGAAGCCCACCAGCGCCGGAATGTCCTCGATGCGGTCGCGCAGCGGCGGCAAACGGAACTCGACGACGTTGAGCCGGTGGTAAAGGTCAGCGCGGAACTCGCCCCGCTCCACCATCTCGGTTAAATCGCGATTGGTCGCGGCGAGGATACGAACATCCACCTTCGTCTCGGTGATGCCGCCCAACCGGCGGATAGTGCGCTCCTCGAGCACGCGCAACATCTTGGCCTGCAACTCGAACTTCATCGTCGAGATCTCGTCGAGGAAGAGGGTGCCGGTGTCCGCCGTGGCGATCAGGCCATCCTTCTTCTTCGTCGCGCCGGTGAATGAGCCGGCCTCGTGGCCGAACAGTTCGGATTCGAGCAGCGTGTCGCTGAAGTTGGCGCAGTTGACGGGGATGTAGGGCCTGGCGGCGCGTTTGCTCATCTTGTGCAGCAGACCGGCCATCACCTCCTTGCCGGTTCCGCTTTCACCGGTGAGCAACACCGTCGCGTTCGAGGGTGCGACGCGGCCCATGTCCTCCATCAGCTTTTTCATGGCCGCCGTCTCGCCGAATACCCACGCATCCTGCGGCAAGCGCGAATTGCGCAGGTGGGCCAGCTCGCGGAACAGCGCCACCTGCTCGGCGGCCTTATCCACCGCCGGGCGCAGCTTGGCCAAATCTACCGGCTTGGTGATGAAGTCGGTCGCGCCCAGCTTCATCGTGTCCACCGCCGTCTCGATATCGCCGTAACCGGTGAGCATGACGACCGGGATGCGCAGGTTCTCGGCCTGGATGCGTTCGAGCAGGCTGGGGCCGTAGCCGTCGGGCAGTTGCACGTCGAGCACGACGATGTCGGCCTCGCCGCGATTGATGGCCTCGTTGGCCGCTTTGAGGTTGAGCGCGCTGCGCACGTCGTAGCCGTTATCGCGCAGCAGCGGCGTGAGGAATGATTGCGTCGTCTCGTCGTCGTCCACGACCAGGATGGATGCGTTCACGATGCGTTCTCCTTCTCGCAATGTGCCGGCAGAGTCACGGTGAAAATCGTTCCCGTGCCGGGGAAGCTTTCACAACTAATCGCCCCGTGATGGACGGTGACGATGCGCTTGCAGATCGGCAGGCCGAGGCCGGTGCCGTCGGCTTTGGTGGTGAAGTACGGCTCGAAGATGCGCCTGCGGATGTCTTCGGGGATGCCGGGGCCGGTGTCGGCGATACGGACCTCCACCACGCGGGCGGACGCGCCGTGGCCCTGCGCGCCGCGGCTCGCCGTGTGCAGCGTCACGGTCAAATTCCCGCCCGCCGCCATCGCCTGCAGCGCGTTCTCGATCAGGTTCACAAAAACGCGTTCGAGCAAGATGGCGTCGGCCAGCACCGGCGGACAATCGGCCTCGACGACGAGATTGCGGATGATATTGCGTTGCTGCATCTTCGCGCTCCAGCGCTGGAGCAGCCGGTGCAGCAACCCATGCAGATCAATCGGGGCCAGCCTGGGGTCGATGGGCTTGGCCCACCCCAACATGCTGTTCATCAGTTCCGAGAGCCGGTTGGCCTCGGCCCGAATCTTGGCGAGCTGCGGGTGCAGCGCATCCTCCGGCCCGATGCGGGCGGCGAGGAATTGCACGCCGACCGAGATGTTGTTGAGCGGCGCGCGCACCTCGTGGGCGAAGGCATGCGACGATTCGCCGACGTAGGCCAGATGGTCGAGGTGCTCGCGCCGGATGCGTTCGGCGTGTTCGTGGGACACATCGCGCAGCACGATGACGCAACCGAAGTTGGGGCCGGGCAGCGGGCGCAGCCGGGTCAGCACCGGGAAGTTCTCGCCGTTACGGCGATGCATCTGCCCCTCCTGCTCCAGTTGCTCCGAGTCGCGCGCGGCCAGCGCGGCGTGCAGTTGCGGCAGCAGTGCGTCGTCGAAGGCGTGCAGCGCCTCGAACGATTTGCCGATCACCTCTTCGGCGCGATAGCCGAGCAGTTGCGCGGCGGCGGTGTTCAAATCATCCACCACGCCGTCGGCGTTGAGGGTGATGACGGCCTCGTCAATTTGCGCGTTGATGGCGGAGAGCTGATTGGTGAGGTGAAAGGCCAACCGGTTCGCGGCCACCAAATGCGACTGGCGTCCGATCTGGCGGATAAGGGCCATCATCTGCCGCGAGACCACTTCGAGGTAGGTGGGCACGTTGGCGGCCGGCGCGTTGCCGGTGTTGTACGCCAGCACCAGCGCCCCCATCGCCGGCGAGTGGCCGATGGGCTGGCCGACGACGTACGCCCAACCGGCCGCGCGATAGCTTTCGGCAAATTGTGTCTCGGCGCGCGTCGTCGTCGACCAGGCATACGGCAGGTTGAACTGGGCGGCCTCGACCGCGGTCAGCGCCTCGGCAAAGGCCTCGCGCGGGCCGTGGACGCACTCCAGCGCCAGGCCCTGGATGTCGGCGGCGTGGCGATAGAGCGCGACGCTGTCGGCCAGAAACATCTCGGCCAGCCGATGGACGGCGTGTTGCAGGGTGTGGTCGGTCGGGGCGTCGAAGAGGTCGAGCAGCAGGTGCAGGTGTTGCAGGATGTGCGCGTTGCGCGCGCGTTCGGCTTCAGCGGCCAGCCGTTCCTCGGCCGGGACGGCCACCGCCACCGCGATCACCTCACCCGCTTCCTCGAAGGCCGAAAGGCGGATATCGGTCCTGACGATCTGGCCGCCGAGGGTGCGCAGGGCGACATCGAACAACTGGCGTTGATTCCCGACCTCGATGTTGTGGAAGAGCGTGAGCGCCTCCGGCTCGGCGATGACCTCGGCCAGCGCGCGGTTGAGCAATTCGTCACGGGTGCGGCCGGTCAGCCCGGTGGCGCGCGAGTTCACGGCGATGAATTGGCCGGTGCGCGGGTTCATCACAAACGCCGCGCCCGACACCTGTTCGAGCACATGCTGGAACCGGTTGACCGGCGGGCGCGGGCTGCCGAAAAAGTTGCGCAGCGAGAGGGTGGAGCTACCGAGGCGTGTGGCGGTCATAGGTCATTGCAGCACGGCCAGCGGAGCCTGAGCAACGGGCAGCGGCAACGCCCGCCGGCCCTTCGAGCGGCCGGCGGCTCGGGTGACCGTGCGCAAATGCGCCGGCAGGATGCCGAGCATGTTGCGGTACTTGGCCACGGTGCGCCGGGCGACCTGCAGGCCGTCGCTGGCCAGCCGCTCGGCGATCTCGTCATCGGTCAGCGGGCGGCTCTCGGCTTCGATGATGTTGCGCACGCGGTCGCGCACCGAGAGACTCCGATCGAAGAACTTGGAGAGCGGCACGATGCGGCCGTTCGGCAGCGCCACCGACTTGCCGGCCACCGCGCGTGAGATGGTGGACTCGTGCACGCCCAGCGACTTGGCGACGCGCGAGCGGGTGAAGGGCCGCAGGTCGCCATCCCCACCCAGGATGAACCCGCGCTGCTCAGTGGCGATCATCTCCATCAACCGCCGCAACGTGTGATTGCGCTGCTGCAAACATTTGGCGATGAGGCCGGCGCGCTCGACGGCCTGCGCCCACTTCTCGCGCTCACCCTCATCGGTGCACTGCGCCAGCGCGGCCTTGAGTTCGGGATTGACCCGCAGCCAGCCGAAGAGCGGGGCGGTGATCTCCACCATCAGCGAGCCGCTCGTCTGGTTGCGGAGTTGCGAGATAGTGATGTCGGGGTCTTTGTAAGTGACCTCATCGCCGAACGGCTGCTTGCCGTCGCCCCAGTACGCGCGGCCGGGGTAGGGGGTGAGGTTGCGCTGGATGAAGGTCGCGGTCTGCGTGACGCGCGCCAGCGAGGTCCGCAACGCGCGAGCGATGCGGGCATAATCGCGCCGGGCCAGCGCCTCGAAGTGGTCGGCGATGAGGGCCCGGCCGAGGCTGATGACGGCCTCGGGGGTGATCTCGGCCAGCGATTCAAGTTGGATGAGGAGCGATTGTTGCGGCGACTGAGCGCCCACGCCGGGCGGGTCGGCGCGCTGGATGAGTCTAAGCACACGCTCGATCAGGCCTGGCGCAACGCGGAGGTATTGCGCCATCTCGACGATGGGTTCGGTGAGCAAACCGTCGTCATCGAGTTGTGCCAGCAGGTACGCGGCGACCGGGCGTTCCGCCACCTCCAGCGCCGGCGCGATCTGCCGCAGGATGTATTCATCCAATTTCTCGCGATGGCGGACCTCCATCTCGTCGTGGCCCTCGCCGCCGTCGGCCCGCGATTGGTCGCCCATCGGTTGCCGGGGTGAGAGGTAAACAACGGGCAGATCATCCGTGCGCGGGGCGGCGCAGGTGGAGCAGGGCAGCCGGGCCAGGCGCTTGCCGCACTGCGGGCAGCGCAGTTCCTCCACCAGTTCGAGGGCGGGATTTTGGTTAAGTTCCTTGAGCAGCGCCGTCTCCAGTTCCGTGGTGGACATTTGGATGAAGGTCATCGTCTGCGCCAGGTGCGCGGTGGTGGTGGCGCGCTGGTCTTGGAAAACAGAGTGATTGAGCATGGTCGGCTCCCAGTATCCTTGCCGTTAGAAATCCGTTCAAGTGGGGAATAGCAAGTTTTGTGCCAGCGGGAGCCAACCATTCTCTGCCGCCTGCGCGTAGGCATTGAGGTGTGTCACACTCGTGGACCGGGGGCGAAAGAGAGTCGAGGCTATCCGCACGCTGCTCCAATCCGCGGGTGCATTCCAGATTATTGGCCGCTCCTTCGACTGCGGCCCGCAAAAGCGGCTGGCCTCCGCTCAGGATGCGGCCCCGCCAAAATGTAGAAATGCACCCCCAATCCGCTGCCCGTTTGCACTCCGCCCGCGCGCACGTTATCATGCCGCGCATCCACTCGAAGGTGAACCCCATGACTAAACGACCCCTGACCGCTCCGGCGCAGCGGCTGGAGCAACTGCCGCCGTACTTCTATCACGGCCTCAATCAACGCCTGGCCGAGCTGCGCGGGCGGGGGGTGGATGTGATCCGGCTGGATGCCGGCTCGCCTGACCTGCCGCCCGCACCGCACATCATTGCCGCGCTCCAACGCTCGGCGGAGAGCCCCACCCACCACGGCTACCAGTCGTATAGCGGCAACCCCGAATACCGCGCGGCCTGGGCCGATTGGTATGGCCGCCGTTTCGGCGTTGAGCTGGATGCGGACACGGAAGTGCTTGGCCTCATCGGCTCGAAAGAGGGCGTGTTCAATCTGCACCTCGCCTGGGTGGAGGCCGGGGAGGTGGTGCTGGTGCCCGACCCCGGATATGCGCCGTACACGATGGGTGCGCGGTTTGTGGGCGCACGGGTCGTGACCCTGCCGCTGCTCGCGCGCAACAGCTATCTGCCCGACCTGGCCGCCATCCCCGAAGACGCGTTGCGCGCGGCGCGGGTGATGTGGCTCAACTATCCCAACAACCCCACCGGCGCTACCGCCCCGCTCGAATTCTTTACCGAGGCGGTTGCACTGGCGCGGCGCTATCAATTCATCGTGGCCCACGATGCGCCGTACACCGAGATCACCTACGACGGCTACCGTGCGCCGAGCGTGTTGCAGGTGCCGGGCGCGAAGGAGGTGGCGATTGAGTTTCACTCGTTGTCGAAGACGTACAACATGGGCGGCTGGCGCACCGGTGTTGTGGCCGGCAACGCAGCCGTCGTCGCCGCGCTCGGCAACCTCAACAGCAACATCAGTTCGGGCATGTTCAAAGGGATTCAGGATGCGGCGGCGGCTGCGCTCACGGGCGATCAGACGTGGACGGAGGCGCGCAACGCGCACTATCGCCGCCGGCGCGATAGGGTGGTGGAGGCGCTGCGGGTAGCGGGCCTCACGGTCGAGGTGCCGGCCGGGGCCATCTACGTGTGGGCGCAGTTGCCCGAGGGCGTGGATGATGAGGCGTACACCTCGGCGCTGCTCGAACAAACCGGCGTCAGCCTGACCCCTGGCTCGATCTTCGGGCAGGCGGGGCGCGGCTGCATCCGCGTCTCGCTCTGCCTGGCCGACGAACGATTGCACGAAGCGATGCGCCGGGTGAGCGAGTTTCACTTCAGCACCTGAGAGAATCAAAACGCCGCTGACTGCTCAGCGGCGTCTTGATTGTGGAGATGGCGGGAGTCGACACAGCAGCCCCTCTGCTTTCGCAGAGGTGTTGACTATCTCTTGAAGTCGTCGTGTACACGACTTCCCCGGCGTATTGTAAGGAGTGGGCCAATGGAATGCGACTTTGATGCTGCTTATGCCGCTGGCCTGTTTGATGGTGAAGGTTCTGTTACGCTCACACGCAACCATCCGTTGCGCTGACCTTCACCGCAAGTGTCGGTCGCTTCCCATGACCGTGAAGTCTTGGAATGGCTGCAAGCGCGTTTTGGAGGCGTCATCACCACTAAGAAGCCGCGCTTGCCCACACATTCCGTCTCTTTCGACTGGAAGCCCACCGACCGAAAGGCTCTTGCGTTTCTTGGTCTCATACGGCCATACTTGCTTATTCACCGCAAGCAACGGCGCGTCGAGTTGCTGCTGACAGATTACCTAGCGTGTACACCGCGAAACGGTTGCTACTCGCCTGAAATGGCAGCCCGAAAGCAGGAGCTGGTCCGGCAGTTTCACTCCTTACCCTAGTGCTCCATATCTTGAAAGACTTAGGAGGCTATGAGTCGATGCAGGGCTTACGTCTTTCGACTTCACCCCTCAGGGTTGGCATGGTTGGAGCTTTCCCTGATTAAGCCGGGTTTGTCCCGTCCCGTCACCGGGGCGGGGGGCTCTTTAGTTGTTAAGGAACCCGCGTCCGAAAGACTCGGCCACAGACTTCTACAAGCTTAGCCACGCTATTTTGGCGTCACCGGCGCAGGCCCCGCGGGGCCGGGTCGCTGCACCGACCAGCCGCATTTGATCTTTCGCCCTGTCAGCGGCATACCGGGCGGCACTCCAACTTTTGTTTCGCTGAGTCACGCGCCGTTGGAGGCGCTCGTGGTCAACGGGTCACCGCGTTGCCGGGTGACCGGGCTCAGGCTCGGCGGGGTTAGGCCGCGAGCGGGAGAGCCGCGTAAGTCGTGCGGTTGGCACTTGAAGGTTGCGCTGATTTATCGGGTTCGGCGCGCTCCCGGCTTGCAGTCTGTCACCAGCCTCTTCCGTCGAAACCGGTCATCCCCAGACGTAACGAGATTATAGCATGCGGCCTCAGAAAAATATCAGCGCCCCCACTTGAGGCGCAAATGGCGGTGGGCCGGGCGCCGGCGAGCGTGCCGGAGGCGGCTGCGGCGATGATGGGTTCCACGCGGCCTTTGTTTCGCGGGAAACGATCAAACACTGCGCGGCCAATCGAGCAGCAACACTTCGAGCGCCAGCCGCGCGTTGATGTTGCGGTCGAGCAGATCGCTCGTGGAGCGCAGCGACCTCAACGCCCGGTGGGCGTCATCCGGCGACAACCGCGCGGCCAGCGCGCGAATGTCGTCCGTGCGGTCGGGGTTGGCCAACGGGGCTTCGGCGCGCGCCGCCGTCAACAGCACATCGCGCCAAAAGCTCCCCCACAACGCCAGCGTATCCTGCACCCGGTCCGAGGTGCTCTCGCGCGCCAGCCGGTCGGCGTAGGCAAAGCGCTCGACGCGCGAGCCGCGCAACAACGCCCGCAGGTCGTCAAGTTTTCGATGGCGCTCCTCGAGGGCCTCGCCGTCCTGCGCCAGCCGCACCGCCCAGCCCAGCCGGCCGCCGGAGAGATGCGCGAGCAGATCGGCGCGCGCGGCGTCCACCAGCCAGCGCGTGATGAGGGCCTCACGCACCGTGGCCAACGGCAAGCCGCGCAGCGCGATCACCTCACAGCGCGAGACGATGGTCGGCAGCAGCCCCTCGGTGCTCTCAGCGGTGAGCAGGAGCACGACGTTGTTCGGGGGCTCCTCGAGCGTTTTGAGCAGCGCGTTTTGCGTTTGTTCGTTGGCGGCATCGAAGTTGAGCAGCCGCGCCACGCGCCGCCTGGCCTCCACCGGTTTGAGGGTGAGGTCGTAGATCAGCTGCCGCACCGGTTCGATCCTGATCTTCTCGGCCCGCACGCGTTTGCCGCTGAGGATGGGCGCGATGATGAACGCATCGGGATGGGCGCCTTTGGCTGCGAGCACGCAGTTGCGGCACTGCCCGCACGGGGAGTCCGTTTGCTGGCACAGCAATGCCCGCGTGAACTCGGCGGCCAGCGTGCGCCGGCCCACGCCTTCCGGCCCGGTGAAGAGATAGGCATGCCGGGACCGGTCGTGCGCGAGGTCGCGCCGCAACAGTTCGACGGCCCACTCGTGGCCGATCAGGTTCCAAGCCATGCGATTACGCCTTTGACCTGCGCCCGATCCTGAGCCAGCCGAGGCCCATGCGGGCGATGACATCGCCGTCGGCGAATTGATAGCGCAACACGCCGAGCAGGTGCGCGGCGAACAGGGCCATGTAGATGCGCGCCAGCCACCAGTGTCCGAGGATGGGTGGCGCATCGCGGTTGACGGCCTCTGGTGACACGCTGAACGGAGTCAATCCACTCAGCGCGATGATGCCCATGCCACTGGCGGCTAGGCCGAGCAGCACCACGTAGAACGACGCGTGAACGCCCTTGTACAGCCAGACATGCGCGCCGCTGATCCCGGCGGGCACGGCCGGCGTCGGCTCGCGGAAGCGCCAGACCGCGCGTACCAGCGTGAGCAGGCCCACCGACAATCCAATCAACACATGGGTTTGATACAGGGCGGCTTTGGTCGGCCCGCTTTCCAGGCCGACCATCGTCAACCCTATCGGCACCAGCGGCACGATGAGGGCGGCCGAGATCCAATGCAACATGACTGCCACGCGACCATAACCTGCCGGAGTGCTCCGCAAAGACATAGATTGCTCCTCGAGAAGGGTTTGGGCGATTGTAGCACGCGAGGCCGACGCTCACTCGGGGCGCAGCGGCGCGACCGGTTGCAGGATTTTGCGCCGCTCGGGCGTCACACGATCGAGCAGCGCCTGCGAGTAACTGTACCCGAAGCGCGATGCGGCCCAACTCACGCCGTAGCGGTAGATGAGGACACGCCGCTCGCCGGGGTTGGTTCGGCTCGACCCGCCGTGCATGATCCCATCCACAAACAGCAGCGCGTCGCCCGCCTGCAAATGAACTTCAATCGCACCGTCGAGGCGATCCATGCGGTCGAGCTGGTTGTAGTCGCCGGCGTTGGGGTGGGGGAGGTTGGATTTGTGGCTGCCGGGGATCACCATCGTGGCCCCATCGCCCGGCCCGATGTCGGTGAGGGCAAGCAGGATGTTGCACTGCCCGCAGCGGAAGACGCCGTGCTGGTAGTGATACGCCCCGCGCAGCGCGCCCTGATACCCGCCCGAGTGGACGGGGTGGTGCCCGCCGCTGCGCCGCACCGAGAGGAGACACTCATCAATGA
>CAZSNP010000014.1:0-80772 GCA_964608265.1 uncultured Anaerolineales bacterium
GGTGGCCCGCCACTTCAATACCGCCTGGGCCGACGAGTTCGAGGTGTCGTTCCGCAGCGCGCCGGCGTCGAGCTACATCGCCGTGCGCGAAGAAGCCCTGGTGGGTTTTGCCTGTTACGATGTGACGGCGCGTGGCTTCTTCGGCCCGACGGGTGTTCTGGAAAGTGAGCGCGGGCGCGGCCTCGGTGTGGCGCTGCTCAAGCGCAGCCTGCTGGCGCTGCGGGCGCTGGGCTATGCCTACGCCATCATCGGCGATGCGGGGCCGGTGGAGTTCTACGCCAAAACGGTCGGCGGAATCCCCATCCCCGATTCCGAGCCGGGCATTTATCCGCCGCCGATGGCGCCAGACCTTTAGGGCCTCACCTCAAATGACCCATCTCTGCCCCGCCCCGCGCAGCCTCACTCGAACCGGCGGCGATTTCGAACTGCCGCGCACGGGATTCATCGCCCTCGACTGCGACGAGCCGGCCATGTTGCGCTTCCCCGCCCAGCGATTGCGCGAGGCCGCCGCGCAATCCGGCTGCGCGTGGGAGATCGTCGCCGGACCGTCACCGGTGGAATCACAAACCGCCGTCACCCTGCGTGTGCGCCCGAGCCTCGTCGCGCATCCGCAGGGCTACACGCTCTCCATCGCGCCGAATGGCAGCCTCATCCAAGCCGGCACCGAAGCCGGCCTCTTCTACGGCGTGTGTACGCTCATCCAATGCCTCCGCTCGCCATTCGCCGCCCTCCGCGCGGAAGACTGGCCCGACTTCCCCGTGCGCGGCGTGATGCTCGACATCAGCCGCGACAAGGTGCCGGCGATGGCGACGCTGTATGCGCGGGTGGATCGGCTGGCGAGTTGGAAGATCAATCAACTTCAGTTGTACACCGAGCATACGTTTGCGTACCGCCGTCATCCCGAGGTGTGGGCCGAGGCCTCGCCGCTGACGGGCGCAGAGATGCTCGACCTCGACGCGTATTGCCGCGAGCGTTTCATCGAGCTGGTGCCGAATCAAAACTCATTCGGCCACATGCACCGCTGGCTCAAGCATCCGCGCTACGCGTCGTTGGCCGAGACGCACGGCGAGTACACGGCCTGGGGCCAGACCTTTCAAGGCCCGTTCGGCCTGTGCGCGACCGACCCCGGCAGCCTGGCGTTGTTGCGCGAGCTGTACGACGAACTGCTCCCGCACTTCACCAGTCGCCTGTTCAACGTGGGGTGTGATGAGACGATGGACTTGGGGCAGGGCCGCAGCAAAGCGGAGTGCGAAGCGCGCGGCGTCGGGCGCGTGTATCTCGACTTTCTTCTCAAGATTCATGCCGAAGTGAAAGCGCGCGGGCGCACCCCCCAGTTCTGGGGCGACATCATCGTGCAACATCCCGCACTGATCGCCGAGTTGCCGAGGGATGCCATCGCCCTCGAGTGGGGCTATGAAGCCGACCATCCCTTCGACGCGCACGGCGCGCAGTTCAACGCCGCCGGTCTGACGTTCTACGTTTGCCCCGGCACCTCGGCGTGGTGCTCCATCGCGGGCCGCACCCACAACGCGCTCGGCAATTTGCGCAACGCCGCCGAGAATGGGTTGAAGCACGGCGCGACCGGCTACCTCATCACCGATTGGGGCGACCGCGGGCATTGGCAAATGTCGCCGGTGAGCGATTTGGGATTGGTGATGGGCGCAGCGTATGCGTGGAATGGAGTTGCGGCGCGCGACTTGGACGTTGCCCGCGCGATCAGCGTGCATGCTTTCGATGACCCGAGTGGCTCGCTGGGAGAGGCCGCGTGCCGATTGGGAAACGTCTATCGCGCGGTGGGCGTTGAGCCGCACAATTCATCGGCGCTGTTCTGGGTGATGCAGAAATCCCCCGCCGAGGTGCGGGCCGAATACGGCGGCGCCCTCACGCCAGACTCGCTCGCCCGCACGCTGGCGGCGATTGATGAAGCCAGTGCGCCGCTGCCCTCGGCGCGCAGCACTCGCCCGGATGCCGCCCTCCTCCAGCGCGAGTTCGACTTCACCGCGCGGCTGCTCCGCCACGCGTGCCGCCGGGCACAGTGGATCATGGGCCAACCTTCATCACCCAACGCCGAACTCAAGCACGAGTTGCAGACAATCATCGAAGACTACCGCGCGCTGTGGCTGGCCCGCAACCGGCCCGGCGGATTGGGGGACAGCGTCGCGCGGTTCGAGGCGGCGCTGGCGGACTATGGATAGGCGGCTTGGCTTTTTCGGGCGCGACTCTTTTATAATTGGCTCACCCGATGACTGAGTGGGAGCAGCACCATGAGCCTCAATCCCCAACGCACCGTCGCCGAGCTGAAGGAACTACGCAGCCTGACCGGCACCGAGGAGGGCGCGCAGCGCGTGGCGTGGACCGATACCTGGTCACGCGCGCGGGCGTGGATGCGGGGCAAGCTGAACGAACTGCCGGTGGAGGTGCACCACGATGAGGCCGGCAACGTGTGGGCGACGTTGCGCGGCGCGGCGGAGCGCGAACTCCTCATCGGCGGGCACATCGACTCGGTGCCCAATGGCGGCTGGCTGGATGGCTGCCTCAACCTCGTTGCCGGCCTCGAAGTGCTGCGCCGCATCGCCGCCGAGGGCACGCCGCCGGTGACCGTGCGCCTCGTTGATTGGGCGGACGAGGAGGGCGCGCGCTTTGGCCGCAGCCTCTTCGGCTCGAGCGCCGTCGCCGGCACGATGGAACCGGACAAGCTGCGCGACCTCAAAGACAAAGATGGCCTGCGCCTGCAGGCGGTGCTCGCCCAGCACGGCGTGAACGTTGACCGCGCGCACGAGGCCGGCAGGGAATTGAAACACGCCGCCGCCTACCTCGAACTCCACATCGAGCAGGGCCCGGTGCTCGAAAGCCTCGGCCTGCCGATGGGCGTGGTGCTCGGCACGTTCGGCGTCGAACGACACGCCATCACCTTCACCGGCCAGGCCGCCCACGCCGGCTCCACGCCGATGGACAAACGGCGCGATGCCTTCGGCGCGGCGGCCAAGCTCGGCCTCGAAATCCGCGAGATCGCCAAACGGCACGGCGGGGTGGGCACGGTCGGGCGCGTCGAGACAAAACCCGGCATCGTCACCGCCGTCGTCGGCGAATGTGTGATGACGCTCGATCAACGGCACTTGCAGGCGGAGGCGCTGGCGCGGATGTTGATGGAGGCGCACGACGCCAGCATGAGCTTCGCGATGCAGGAGATGGTGAAGGTGGAGTGGAGCCGGCTGTGGCAGATCGAGCCCATCCCGTTTCATCCGGATTTGATCGACCTCGGCGACGACGCCATCCGCGAGGTGTGCGGCGCGGGGCACCGGCTGCCGAGCGGCCCGTTGCACGACGCCGCCGAGGTCGCGCGCGCGGGTGTGCCGACCGTCATGCTCTTCGTGCAAAGCCTGCGCGGCATCTCGCACAACAAGATCGAAGACACCCGGGAGGAGCACCTCGAGCAAAGCGTGGCCGCGCTCGACCGGCTGGCGAGCAAGGCGATTCAGTGGATTGTGGCGTCGGGGAAGTGAGCAGGCTGGACCGCGTCGGTCGTGCAGACCGACGCGGTTTACTAAACGAGACCGGCCTCGCATGAGGCCGGTTTTGTTTTCATCCACTGCGCCGGTGTTTGGGCTTTTTCTTCCCGGTCTCCAAACACTCCCACACCGCCTCGGCGATGGCTTGCAGCGTCGGCTCGCTGGGTTCGCCGTGGTCGGCGATGGCCTCGGCCGCTGAGCGGGGCAGGCGGCGGATGAACTCGTCCAATTTGCTCTCGGGCAACAACACCAGCAGATCGAACAGTTGCGGCGACATGGGCGCGGTTGTACTTCAACTTGCGATTTTGCACCACTCGCCCGTCACAGGAATCAGCCGCCGCCCGGCGTTCATGCCAGTGCAGGGGAGAAGCCATGAACGCAACGGCGACCCTCGACAATGAATGCCTCAACCGCGTGCGCGGCTGGTTTGAAGCGCGTGGCTACGTCCAGGTCGCCTGTGAGCGGGCGCGCGACGGGCACTTTCTGCTGCTGTGCCGCGCCGATTCCCTCCACCTCGTGTACTGTCTGGCGGGCAACCCAATGGTGTCCACGATCGAGGTGGAAGCGTGCGCACAAGCCCGCCGTCGCTGGCACGCCCAGAGCGCCGCCATCGTCGCGCCGCTGCGCTTCACCGCCGCCGCCCGGCGTGAGGCGCAACGCCAGCACATCGAGTGGCTCGCCGTGTGAGGCGGCCCGTCAGCCTCGCAGACGTTCCTCCAGCGCTTCAATCAAAAGCTTGAGCCGGCGCGCCTCGGTCAGCATTCGAGCATACACGGGCGGGCCGGCCACGAGCACATCATCCTGCAAGGCTTCGAGATAACCCAACAGCGCTGTGAGCGGCGCGCGCAGTTCGTTGACCATGCGGGCCGGGTGCGGGGCCGCCGGCGGCGGTGAATCTGAGTCTGGCCTGACCATAGCGCGTGGCGGCCTAACGGAGCGCGGCGGGTTGCGGGCCGGCGACCTGGCGCAGCTTCTTCTCCGCAGCCTCGGCCCGCCTCACCTGTGCCTGCAATTCATGTTCGATCAGGGCGATTTGCCGGAGGTAGGCTTGCCCGCGCGCCTCGAGCGCCGTCACCTGACGGTTGTGGGTGGTGCGCGACCATGCGCCGCGCATCAACGCCGGCGCCGCGGCCAGCAGGCCGATGAGGACGCCGGCCGCGACGGCGAACAGCAACACCAGCGCGAGCGAGACGTGATCGGTCTGCCACATCAAAAAGGTCAGGGCGACCGGGGTGAGGTTTTGCAGCGCGAAGATGACCGTCAGAACGGCGATGACGACGGCGATGAAGGTGAGGGCGATCATGGGCATTCTCCTGCTGTCCTGGCCGGCGGGCCACGGTTCGATGACGACAGGGTAATGCGGGGCGATGAAGAAAGAATAAAGGCGGTTGCGGCGCTATGAGGTGGGGCGCTCGAAGCGGTAGCCCACCCCGCGCACTGTGGTGATCAGCGCCGCCGCCGGGCCGAGCTTGCGGCGCAGGCTGGCCAGATGCACATCCACCACGCGGTCGGTGCCGTCGAAGCTCGCCTCCCAGCATTGGTTGAGCAAATCCTCACGAGTGAAGATGCGCTCGGGCCGCCGCATCAGCGCTTCGAGCAGCGCGAACTCGTGGCCGGTCAGGGCCACCGGCTCGCCGTTCACCGTTACCCTGCGCTGCGTGGCGTTCAACGTCAGCGGGCCGAACTCCAGCCGGTCGCCTTCGACCAGGCCCGCGCGGCGCAGAATGGCGCGGATGCGGGCCACCACCTGCCTCAGGCTGAAGGGCTTGACGACGTAGTCATCGGCGCCGGCCTCCAGCCCGGTGATTTGCTGCGCGTCCGCGCCGAGCGACGTCAACAGCAACACCGGCACCCGCGACCGGGCGCGCAGCACGCGGCAGATTTCGTAGCCATCCATGTCGCCGCCCAGCAGCACATCGAGCACCACCAGGGCGGGGCGGCGCTCTTCGGCCAGGTCGAGCGCCGAGGGGCCGTCGGAGGCCGTCACCACTTCGTAGCCCGATTTCTGCAAATAGCCGCTGAGCAGATCGCGAATGTTGAAGTCGTCGTCCACGACCAGGATGAGGGGTTTCATGTTATTCGCTCGCCGGAAGGTATACCGTCAACGTCGTGCCCACCCCGAGCTGGCTCGCCGCCTCCACGCGCCCGCCGTGCGCCTCGACCAGCGTGCGAACGATGTACAACCCCAGACCGGTGCCGGGGATTTTCGTCCGGCGGGCGTCTTCGGTGCGGTAGTAAAGCTGAAAGAGATTGGATTGCTGCTGGGCCGTCATGCCGCGCCCGCTGTCGGTGAGTTGCCACACCGCCCAGCCACCCTCAAGGCCGGTGCGCACGCGCAGCCGGCCACCCTCGGGCGTGTACTTCACCGCGTTGTTCAACAAGTTGTCCAGCACTTGTTGCAGCCGGGCGCTATCGGCCACGAGCGCAATCGGCCCGGGGTGCAGCGCGAGTTCGAGTCGCTGGTTGCGCAGGGCAAACACCGGGCGGTGCGCGCCGAGCACCTCGTGCGTCAACGCATTCAGGTCACAGGCCTCGCGCTGCAACTTGATCTGCCCGTGTTCGATTTGATCGAGATCAACGAGGTTGTCTATCAGCGCCCGCATCCGTTCGCTGACGGCGCCGATGGCGAGCAGCGGCGCGCGTTCCTCCGGCGGGGCCTCGTCGAGCAGCACCTGGGTGTACCCGCTGATGGCGGTGAGCGGCGCGCGCAGGTCGTGGGCGACCATAGACAGCAGGAATGATTTGTAACGGCTGAGGCGCTGCAACTCAGCGTTCGAGCGATCCAGCTCGGCGCGCAACAACCGCAGTTCGTTGCGATCCTGTGTCAGCCGCTGTTCGTGGCGGGCCGAGCCGGTCACATCCTCGACGATGAGGAGCAGGCCCGCGCGGCGCGGCCCGGCCGGCAGCGGCACGACGACGAAGTTGAAATACAGCCGCGTGTCATCGGGCTGGCGGCGCGCGAGTTGTTCGAGGCGATAATCGGCTGCCTCGCCGCTCAGCACGGCCCGCAAGCGCGCCTCCGCGCCGACGAACTCATCCAGCACCTCGGGCAGCGGCTGGCCTTCGACCGGCTGCGCCGGCTCGGGCAACAGGCTCCGGAAGGAGGCCGAGGCCGCGACGATCCGCAGCTCGGCATCCAGCTCGGCATGGGCGGCCAGCCGGCCGTTCAATTGCGCGAAGGCCAGGGCGGCCTGCGCGGCCGAATCCAGCGGGGCGCGTAACGGGGCCGTCATGCGCGCGCCTCCAGTTGCTCGGCGAGGAGTTCGAACGCGCGCGCCACCTGCTCGCCGGTCTTGGCGCTGGTGTAGACCAGCGGCCCGCCGGCGCTCGCCTCGCGCAGCGCGTCCTCGCCGAGGCAGCGCGTCTCGACCAGATCAACTTTGTTGGCGGCGAAGACGAGCACAGCCTGCGGGTTGACGGCCCGCAACTGCGCCGCGCAGCGCGTGAAGCATTGCAGGGTCTCGGGCCGCGTCAGGTCGCACACAATCAACCCGCCCGCCGCCCCGATGAGGTAGTTGCTGATGTGGGCGTCATTCTCGCCGCCGGCCAAATCCCACAGGATGAAGTTGAGCGCGCCCGCCGGGCGGTCGAGGCGGCGGCGCACTACGCTCACGCCGATGGTGCTGTGATATCTCTCGTCGTAGCGGCCCTCGACGAAGCGGCGCACCAGGCTGGTCTTGCCGACCGAGAAATCGCCGAGCAGGCAAATCTTTTTCTGAATCACGTCACGACGACTCCATCCGCAGCCATCGCCGCGAGACCCAGCCGCGCTGAACGCGCCCCTCGACTGACCATTCCACCTCCACCCAATTGCCGTTGACCGAGTGCACCGTCACCACCGTGTTCGCCGGCAACGCCGTCACCGTCGGCGCGCTCAACGCGGGCGCGCTGCGCACCCACACCGCGCCGGTGGTGACTCCGGTGGAGGCGGGCTGCGCGGTGGCCGTCGCCGTAGCGGTCGCGCTCGGGGTAACGGTCGCAGCGGCGGTGGTGGTGGTTGCGGTCGCGCGCGCGATCGCCGTCGGAGGAGCGGTGGCGCTGAGTGTCGGGGTCACTGTCGCCGTCGCGGGCGCAAGCGCGATGGTTGTGGCGCTGCTCAGCGGAGTGGCGCTCTCGCGTGGAAACGCCAGCGGCAACAACGCCCAGGTGAATTGCAGATAGAAACAGGCGAGGGCAAGCACGAGCACGCCGATCAACGCGCCCAGCGCGAGGATGGGCCGGAGATGGCGCGGAAGCGGCGTGGGCTGAGTCGGGCCGGCCGCCTCGGCCTCGCCGGCCAGTCGCTTGAGCTGCGGCTCGAGCGCGGGCAGGGTATCGGCCTCGCCGGCGTAGGCCCGCAGCGCGGCGTTGTGGCGCAGATGCAGATCGGCGACGAACTGGCGCAGTTGCGCGCGGAAGCCGGTCGGCTCGATGCCGGAGAACACGGCGGCGATGTAGGCCGATTCGCCGCCCTGCAGGATGATGTGCTGCTCGCCGTAATCAATCTCATCCAGCTCACGCTCCTCGCCCTCGGCGCTGAACGAATCGCGCACGAAGTGACGGATGGCGGTGAGCATGCCGCTGAGGAGGTCGGCGTCGGTGGTCGGCCCATGGCCGCTGTGATAGTGCGCGAGCAGCAGCCCCGAGCCGCGCTGGATCAACACCAGGTCGTGCAACGAGAACGGCAGCGCGTCGCGCAGGGCCAACTCGGACTCGGAGACGCCGCGCAGCCGCGCGACCACCGAGCGCAGCGCGCCCTGCGGCCCGACGGCGGCGCGCAGCCGCGCATCAATGTTGCGTTGCAGCTCGCGGGCGAACTCGCTCAACGCGCGCTGCACGACCGAGCCGATGATGGGATAGAGCGCCTCGATCATCTCGCTGCGCGACTCGCGGATCTGGGTGCGGATGGCTTCGCCCATCACCGGGGCCAGCGCCTCGGCCATCTCGTCGCGGGCTTCGCGAGCGTTGCGGGTGAGGGATTGGTTGAGCGCCGGGGTGATCTGGCGCACGACGCCGGCGGTATCAACCGGTGTCAGGCGGCGTAGCTCGGCGACCGCGCCTTCCGTGCTCTGCAGCCGTTCGGCCTCGGCCTCGACGCGCCGGCGCAGGGCCTGTACCTCCGCCAGCAGCGCCTCGCCCTGCGCGCGGGTGGCCGCGTCGGCGGAGCGCAAGCGTTCGGCCAGGTCGCGCGCCTGCGCTTCGAGTTGCCCCAGCCGCTCGCGTTCCGGCGCGAACAGGATCGCGCGCGCCTCGGCCAGGGCGGCCGCCTCGGCAGCGCGGGCGGAATCAGTTTCGGCGTCGTTCATCGTCTGCGGCGCAACCCCCGCGGAAGCGGCGGCTACGCGGTGGGCGCGGTCAGCGCGCGCCACATGTCATCGTCGCGGGCGCGGGCTTCGGCCCGCATCTGCGCGATGAGTTCGGTTTGCCGGGTGTGCAGGCGATACAACTCCTGCCGCAACTCCATCACGGCGCGGGCGAGTTGTTCGTTGCGCGCTTCGAGGGCTGAGACCTGCGCCTCGAGCTGGCGGGCCCTGGCCTCGACGGCGCGCGCCTGCGGGCTGGCCAGAATCTCGCGTAAACGGTGCAAGTCACTCGGCGGTTGGGCGGATGCGCTCTCGGTGAGGTCAATTTGGGGGGCCATTGATTCGGAGTCCTTCAGCTTGCGCAATCACCTCGTAGGCTGAGGCGAACGGTCGCGTTATGGATACCAAAGGTTGATTAAGATCGTGTCAAGGCGCGCCTTTCCTCTCCTCACAATCAGCCGGCGCGCCCGTGCCACGCAATGATACACCGCGTTGTCGTTCTGGCCCATCGCCTTCCGCCGCGCGAGTGGCGCAAACGATGACACCCGCGTTATGATGCGGGCGGGCCGGCGGCTTCAGCCCGTGCTCTTCGAGGAGGACTGTTGATGAAAGTGCTGGTCACGGGCGGGGCAGGTTACATCGGCAGCATCGTGGCGGCGGAGTTGCTCAAGGCCAGGCACGAGGTCGTCGTCTTCGACAGCCTGTATCAGGGCCATCGCGCGGCGGTGCCCGAAGGCGCGGCCTTTATGCAGGGCGACCTGAGTGACGTGGCCGCGGTGGCGCGCCTCTTCCGCGAGCATCGTCGCTTCGACGGCATCATGCACTTCGCCTCGTACACGCTGGTCGGCGAGAGCATGCAACTGCCGCTCAAGTATCTGCGCGACAACCTGGTGGCGGGGGCGAACCTGCTCCAAGAGGCGATCAAGCACGGCGTGGGCCGCTTCATCCTGTCCTCCACCGCCAACCTGTTCGACGCGCCCGAGCGCATCCCCATCGAGCCGGAGGAGGCCATCGTGCCCGGCTCACCTTACGGCGAATCGAAATACTTCCTCGAGCGCACCCTGCACTGGCTCGAGCGGATCCATGGGCTGAAGCACGCCTGCCTGCGTTACTTCAACGCGGCCGGCGGCACGCCGCAGCGCGGCGAGCACCACGAGCCGGAGTTGCACCTGATCCCGATCGTGTTACAGGTGGCCCTGGGCCAGCGCGAGAAGCTGACGATCTTCGGCGGCGACTATCCGACCAGGGATGGGACGTGCGTGCGCGACTATATTCATGTTGTGGATCTGGCGCAGGCGCATATCCTCGCGCTCGAAAACCTCGACCGGCTCGGCAGCCGCAAGTACAACCTCGGCAATGGCAGCGGCTTTACGAACCTTGAGGTCGTGCAGACGGCGGAGGCAGTGACCGGCCGCCCGATCCCCTACACCATCGGCCCGCGCCGCGCCGGCGACCCGGCGACTCTGATTGCCTCGTCGGAGAAGATTCGACGGGAGCTGGGCTGGACGCCGCGCTATCCGACGCTCGACGACATCATCGCCAGCGCATGGGAATGGCACAGCCACCATCCGCACGGCTACGCTCACTGACTCACAACCCGAGCTTGAGGCGTTGATGGCGCAGCAGGCGGATCGCGCGCGCGATCCGCTTTTTGTTTTCGGGCTTGTTCGGCCAGGTGCTCGCGCCGCTGGGGTGCGGCAGAGGGATGATGACCCGGCCATCGCGCTCGAGCTGTGTGCCGATGACGTCTTCGAGCGACAACGTAGCCTCGAAGAACAAACCGATGGCGAGTTTGCCGATGGGGATGATGAGGCGCGGGTTGACCAATTCGATCTCGCGGTCGAGCCACGGCCGGCACAACGCTTGTTCCTCCTTGCTCGGCACGCGGTCGCCGTGCCCGCCCGCGCTCCGGCCCGGGTAACACTTCGTCACCGCCGTCATCGCTTGCGTCGCGCGGAACGTCGCCTCGTCGAAGCCCGCTTTGCCCAACCAGTGAAAGAGCCGTTGACCGCTGCCGGCGTTGAATGGGCGCTTGACGATGGCCTCCGTTGGCCCCGGCGCCTGGCCGATCGTCATCACCTGTGCGGTGTGAAACCCGTGCACCACCGCGCCCGGCGCGATCCAGTAACCCGCCTCGGCGCACCGGCGGCAGGCGCGGATTTGTTCGTGGAGCCGGGCGAGGGCGGCGCGGCGCGTGGGCATCGGGCACAAGTATACCGGCGCCGCCGGCGGGCACGCCGGAGGGAGAAGCGCTGTGCGCTCCTGCCGCGCCGCGACACGGCGCGCCGCCGCCGGCCGATACGCTATACTGCCGCCATGCTTCGTCGAATGCTCGCGGGGGCACTCGCGCTGAGCGTGGCCGCGTGCACCGTCACGCCCGCGCCCCCGCCGAGCACCCCGCTCGGCGCGCCGACCCCGGCCACGACGCCGACCGTGCCGGCTCGGCCCCTCACGCCGACGCCGCCCGCTCCCGATGAATTGGTGATCTGGCTGCCGCCGCGGTTCGCGCCCGACCCTGCCGCGCGCGGCGGCGCGGTGCTGGCTCAGCAACTGGCCGAGTTCGAGGCGACGCGAGGCGTCACCGTGACCGTGCGCTTGAAGGTTGAGGCCGGGCGCGGCGGTCTGCTCGATTCGCTGTTGACGGCGTTCAACGTCGCGCCGGAGGTGCTGCCCGACCTCATCGCCCTGCGGCGCGACGATTTGGCCGAGGCCTCGGTGGCCGGCGCTTTGACCGCGCTGGATGGGTTGCTGCTGCCCGAGGTGCTGACGCAGGCCTATCCGTTCGCGCAAACCATGAGCCGGGTGGAGGGCCGCTGGGTCGGCGCGCCGTTCGCCACGGATGCCCGCATCGCGGTCTATCGCAGCGACGTTTACGGCAGCGCGCCGGCCCGCTGGAGCGACCTCATCACCGGCACGGTCATCTTCCCCGGCGCCGAGGCCTCCGGCCTGACGTTGCTCAACGACTACCTCGCCCTCGACGGGCCGCTGGCCAACGACAACGGACAGCCCGCCCTCAACGTGCCGCTGCTCACCTCCCTCCTCACCCAGTTAAGCCTGACCCGCGAAGCCCGGCTGTTGCCGCTGGCGACGCTGTCGTACACCGACACGACCGCAACCGGGCAGGCTTTTCGTGAAGGGCGCGCGACGCTGGCCGTTACTTCGGCGGCGTGGTATCTGGCCGAGGCCGGTCGCCTGGAGCAGACGGCGGCGATGTTGCCGCCCACGTTGCGGGGACGGGCTTTCACACTGGCGGAGGGATGGTGCTGGGCGCTGGTGAACACCGGCGCCGAGGATGCGCGCGTCGCGGAGTTGGCCAACTGGCTCACCACCCCCTCCCGGCTGGCGGCGTGGACACGGGCCGCGCGCGTGCTGCCGCCGCGCGCCGATGTGCTGGCCGCCTGGGGCGATGATTCATTTGCGCCGCTAGCCGCCGCCGTGCTCACCAGCGCCGAGCTTCAGCCGCCGCGCGCCACGCTCGAACGGCTCGGCCCGCTGTTGGCCCAGGCATTGGATGATGTGCTCAACAATCGCGCCACCCCCGAAGCAGCGGCGCGGGCCGTCGCGCAGAGCTATGGCCAGCCGTGAGCGTGACAAGCGGGATGTGAAACCGCAATTCGAGCAGCACCGGCAACATCTGGCCGCGCTGCGGGCCGCTGCGTTGCGGGCCGTTGATCCGTATCGTGCGGTGAAGGGCAACCTCTCCGCGCAGGACCTGGCGCCGTTCGAGCGCGTCTTCATCGCGGGCGCGGGCAAAGCGGGCCTGGCTATGGCGCGCGCCGCCGCCGAGATCGCCGGCCATAAACTTGCCGGTGGGGCGGTCGCTGTTCCGCGCCTCCCCTCTCCCGGCGGGAGAGGGAGTCGCTTCGCTTATGGGGGTGAAGGAGAGCCGGTGCAATTCATCGAGGGCGGCCACCCGCTCCCCGGCGAAGGCTCGCTGGCCGCAGGCCGCGCCATCGCTGAACTACTCGCGCACACCACGCCGCGCGATCTTGTCCTCGCCCTCATCTCGGGTGGCGGCTCGGCGCTGATGGAGTTGCCGAAGGCGGGGCTGTCGCTCTCCGATCTCCAGACGACCAATCACCAATTGCTGAAGTCCGGCGCGACCATCCACGAGTTCAACACCGTCCGCAGGGCGTTGTCGCAGATCAAAGGCGGCGGGCTGCTGCGGCTGGCGCATCCCGCACGGGTGTTGGGGCTGATTCTGTCGGATGTCGTCGGCAACGATCTTTCGATCATCGCCTCCGGGCCGACGGTGGCAGCGGATGTGATCGCGGATGTAGCGGATGGCCTGCGTCGCACAACCACATTGGCCATTGTTGAGAAGTATCAATTGCAGTCCGCCTTGCCCCCGCACGTCCTGACGACTCTGCAACACGAATCCGTTACATCCGTTCCGGAATCCGCTGCCGAGAATCGTCTCATCGCCTCCAACCGCCTCGCCGGTGAGGCCGCCGCGCAGGCCGCGCGCGAATTGGGTTTCGCCGCCGATTTCCTCGGCGACGACTGGCAGGGCGAGGCGCGCGAGGTGGGGCAGAGGTTCGCGGAGCGATTGACCTCACCCCCCGCCCCCGACCCCTCCCCCCTCTCCCGACGGGAACTTCCGTCGGGAGAGGGGGGCAGGGGGGTGAGGGCCGTCATCGCCGGCGGCGAGTCCACCGTCACCGTGCGCGGCGCGGGCAAGGGCGGGCGCAATCAAGAGGTGGCGCTGGCGGCGGCCATCGCGATTCAGGGGCAGCCCAACCTCGTCATCTCCACCTTCGCCACCGACGGCGTGGATGGGCCGACCGATGCGGCGGGCGCAACCGTGACCGGGCAGACCGTGGCCCGCGCGCGCGCCCTCGGCCTCGACCCGCAAACGTCCCTTGACCACAACGACGCGTACACCTTCTTCGCCGCGCTCGGCGACCTCGTCCTCACCGGCCCCACCGGCACGAACGTCAACGACCTTTTGTTTGGACTGGCATACTGATTGCTGATTGCTCATTCGGGATTTCTGATTGACAATTCGCCACTGAACGGGCGATCAACAATCAGGAATCAGCAATCCAAAATCAACTATGACGATTCAATTCGGAACTGACGGCTGGCGCGCCGTCATCGCAGAAACCTTCACCTTTGAAAACCTCCGCCTGCTGACGCAGGGCATCGCCGATGCGGTCGCCGCGCCGGATTGGGGCGGAGGCGTTTCCGACTTCGATCCGCGGTTGATGGTCGTCGGTTTCGACACGCGCTTCCTCTCCGATCGTTTCGCGGTCGAGGTGGCGCGGGTGCTGGCGGCCAACGGCCTCACCGTGCTGCTGGCGCAATCCGACGCGCCGACGCCGGCGGTGTCGTACGCGGTGAAACACCACCGGGCGGCGGGCGGGGTGATGATCACCGCCTCGCACAACGCGCCGCGCTACAACGGCGTCAAGCTCAAGGCTGCGTTCGGCGGCTCGGCCCTCAACGATCAATGCCGCCGGGTCGAGGTCTGCCTCGACGACAACGAGCAACGGGCGCGCGGCCCCAACCTCATGGATTACGACAAGGCGGCCGGCGCGGGGCTGATCAAACGCTTCAACCCCATGCCGGCCTATTTCGATCATCTGCGCACGCTCGTCAACTTCGACGTCATCGCCGGCAACCCGCAACGGCTGGTGGTGGATTCGATGTACGGCTCGGGCCGCGGCGCGATCAAGGCGATTTTGCAGGGCACCGGCAGTGAAGTGTTCGAGATCCGCGGCGAGATGAACCCCGGCTTCGGCGGCGTGCACCCCGAGCCGATTGCGAAATACCTCGGCGCGACGATGGGCGCGATTGCCGCCGGGCACGGCTCTTTCGCCGTCGTCACCGACGGCGACGCCGACCGCACCGGGGCGATGGATGGGCGCGGGCAGTTCGTGGATCCGCACAAGATCATGTCGCTGGCGCTGCGATATTTGAAGGAGCAGCGCGGGCAGAGCGGCGCGGTGGTGAAGACGGTCTCGACGACGCGCATGGTCAACCGCCTCGCGGCGCGCTACGGCCTCGAATGTTTCGAGACGCCCGTCGGCTTCAACCACATCGCCGATCACATGCTCGAGCGCGAGGTCCTCATCGGCGGGGAGGAGTCGGGCGGCATCAGCCTCAAGGGCCACATCCCCGAGGGCGACGGCGTGCTCTTCGGCCTGCTGCTGCTCGAGATCGTGGCGCAATCCGGCGGCACGCTCGAAGAGCTGGTGAACGAGCTGTTGCGCGAGGTCGGCCCGGCGCAATACGCGCGCAAGGATTTGCGACTCGCGCGGCCCGTCTCGAAGAAGGAGATGGTGAAGCGGCTGACCGAGAGCGCGCCGGCCTCCATCGGCGGGCTGAAGGTAACGAGCGTCGCCAACATGGACGGTGTGAAGTACATCCTGGAGGATGACTCGTGGCTCCTCATCCGCCCCTCGGGCACCGAGCCGGTGCTGCGCGTGTACGCCGAGGCCCGCACCGACGAGGCCGTGGCGCAGTTGCTGTCGTACGGGCAGCAGGTGGCGGGGACGGCGTGATGTAACTTCGCTGAGCAGTGTCATTCACGCGCAGGGTACGGCGGGCCGTGCCCGGCGATGTTCTACAGGACCAGGCGATGAACAACATGCAGGGCAAAGTAGTGCTGGTCACCGGCGCGACCGCCGGGATCGGGGAGGCGACGGCGCGCGAGCTGGCACGGCTGGGTGCGACGGTGGTGGGGGCCGGCCGCAACGCCGAGAAGTGTGCGCGCGTCGCCGAGAGCATCCGCGCCGCGAGCGACAACGCCTCGGTTGAGTTCCTCGTCGCGGACCTGTCCGTGCAGGCCGAGGTCCACAAACTCGCGGCGGAGTTCAAACGGAAATACGCGCGGCTGGACGTGCTCATCAATAATGCCGGCGCCTACTTCATGCGGCGCCGGGAAAGCGCGGACGGCATCGAGCTGACCTGGGCCCTCAACCACCTCGCTTACTTTCTACTTGCTACGTCTCTGCTCGACGTGCTCAAGGCCTCCGCGCCCGCCCGCATCGTCAACGTCTCGTCCGAGGCGCATCGCGGGTCGAAGCTCAACTTCGACGATCTCGAGAACCGGCGCAGCTACAACGGCTTCCCGGCCTACGGCCAATCGAAGCTGGCCAACGTGCTGTTCACCTACGAACTGGCGCGCCGGCTGGTGGGCACGGGCGTCACTGCCAATGTCCTGCATCCCGGCTTCGTCGCCACCCAGTTCGGGCACAACAACGGCGCGGTCGTGCGCGCCCTCATGCGCCTCGTCCAGCGATTCGGCGGGCTATCGCCCGAACAGGGCGCGCAGACCTCGCTCCACCTGGCGGCCTCGCCGGAGGTCGAAGGCGTGACGGGCCAATACTTCGACAACCGCCGCGCCGTGCCGTCCTCGCCCGCGTCATACGACGAAGCGGGCGCGCGCCGGCTATGGGAGATCAGCGAGCGCATGACGGCCCTGCAAACGGCGGCTTGACGTACAATTCGGGCGTGGTCGAGACGACGTATTCCTTTGCCCGTTACCTCTCCGCCAAGAAAACGATTGATGACCGCGCGCTGAACGCGCAGGTTTGGGAGGCGCTGGCGCGCGCCCTGCCCGCCGGCCCGCTGCGGGCGCTCGAAGTGGGCTGCGGCATCGGCACGATGGTGGAGCGTGCGCTCGAACGCGGGCTGGTGCGGCGCGGCGCGTACACGGCGGTGGATAAGGAACCGGACAACATCGCCGTCGCGCGCGAGCGGCTCGCCCCCCTCGCCGCGCGCTTCCCCGAAGTGCAGCTCGATCTACGGAGCGAGTGTGCCCTCAAGTTCTCGGCGCGGCCCGAACATCGCGGCCAATACGACCTCGTCATCGCGCACGCGTTTTTGGATCTGCTCCACCTGCCCAGCGCCGTGCCGCTCTTCCTGCGCACCCTCCGGCCCGGTGGGCTGTTCTATTTCACCCTCAACTTCGATGGGGCAACGCTCTTTCAACCCGAGATTGATCCGGCGTTCGATGCGCTGATCGAGTCGCTCTACCATCGCACGATGGATGAGCGCTTGACCGATGGGCAGCCCTCCGGCGACAGCCGCAGCGGGCGCCATCTCTTCGGCGAGCTGCGGGCCGCCGGGGCGCATCTCCTCGCGGCGGGCAGTTCCGATTGGACGGTCTTCGCCGGGCCGCACGGCTACCCCGCCGACGAGGCGTACTTCCTCCACTTCATCATCCACACCGTGGGCGGCGCCCTGCGCGGCCAACCCGAACTCGACCCGCAGCGCTTCGAGGGCTGGGTCGCCGAACGCCACGCGCAGATCGAACGCGGCGAACTGGCCTACGTCGCCCACCAAATGGATTTTTGTGGCCGGGTCGCTGAGTGAGGCGAACGGCTAACGCAGGCCGCGCACGATGGGCTGCCAGCCGGTGGGGGGATGTTCGATGAGGCGGCGCGTCGCGGCCACGGCGGCGCGGTGCGGCTCGCCGGAGGCCAACAGCTCGCGCGCGGGCAACGGCTGCCCCACCGCCACCCGCACCGTCACCCCCTGATAGCCGCGCCACAGAATCTGCAACATGGCCGCCATCTTCTCCTTGTCTTTTTGCGTGCGCCGTAACCGCAGCAGCGGATGGCGTTGCGGCGCAGGATGCAACACCCCGCTGACGATGGCCGGCACGATCACGGTCTCCGGCACGAGGCGCGCGAACAGCGACACGCTGTCGGACCAGCGGTCGAGCGACTCGGCGGCGCCGGGCTGCACCGCCGGGTCCGGCTCGATTTCGCCGGCGGGGAAGGTGAGCACGGCGCGGCCCGCGCGCAACTCGGCGACCACCGCGCGCGCCACCGGCATCCGCTGCGCCGGGTCGGGCGACACATAGATGAGCTGGCGGCTGGTGTGGGTGAGGGTCTTGAGGAAGGGGCGTTCGAGGGCGACGATGCGCAGGTCGGGGCGACCGAGCGCGACGAACAGCGCGGCAGTATCGGCCATGCCGGGGTGATTGGCGAGCACGAGGGCGGGGCCGCTGGCGGGCAGGTGTTCGCGCCCGGCGACGAGCAATTCGCGCAGATAGCGTTTGAGGATCCACGCCGCGCCGTCCGGCAAACCGCGCTCGGCGACCAGCGCATCGTACGTCGCCACCTGCTCGGCGAAGCGGCGCGCGGGCAGCCACATCACCCGTTCGAGCAAGCCGCGCCCGCGCCGCAACCCCGCCCAGCCGAGCGAGTCGAAGAAATCGTCGAGGTTGATGCGGGTGAGGGCGTCAATCGTCGCGGCGGAGGCCATGCCGCGATTGTACCCCCTCGTTCCCTCATCGCCGCGCAAACGAGGCCGGCCACGAATGCGCGGCGACGGGGGGATGATTACGGATGTTGCGGCGCGCCGCAGCCGAGGCAGGCATGCGCGCCCGCCGGAACCTCGCGGCCACAGTAGCGGCATTCAATGCGCGGCTTCGGTTCGGGAGCAGCGGCCTGCACCGGCGGGGTATCGGCCCACGGGGTGGGCGGCGCGCCGGTGGCCGGTTGTGAATTGCGCGGCTGTGGCGGCGCGGGGGACGGGGGCGGCGACTGCCCGGCGTCGTGCTGCCGCGTGGCCTCCTCGATGATGCGGCCGATGATCATCGCGGGGATGACCCAACCGCCCATGCCGCCCATCCTGCCCCAACCCCGGCGCCGGCCCCAGCCGCGCCCGCCGAAGCCGCCGCGGCCTAACCCACCAAAGATCATCCTGGCAATATCGTCACCGTCGAACATTGTCGTCTCTCCTGTGCTGTCTGATTCTACGCCGATTGCGCATGGCTGTGGCAGTGATTTTCTGCCAACAGCCTGACGATAACGCCGATGATATACTCGGCGCATGTTCCCCAACCCCAAACCCGTCATCGCGATGATTCACGTGGGCGCGCTGCCCGGCACGCCTGCGAGCAAGGACCCTGTGCCGGCCATCGTCGAGGCGGCGGTGCGCGAGGCGCGGCTGTATCGCGCCGCCGGGGTGGATGGCATCGCCATCGAGAACATGCACGACCTGCCGTATCTGCGCGGGCGCGTCGGGCCGGAGATCGTGGCGGCGATGACGCTCGTCGGGCGGGCGGTGAAGGCCGAGAGCGGGCTGCCGTGCGGGATTCAGATCCTGGCCGGGGCCAACCTCGAGGCGCTGGCGGTCGCGCACGCCGCCGGCCTCGACTTCATCCGCGCCGAGGGCTTTGTGTTCGCGCATATCGCCGACGAGGGCTTCATCCAATCCTCCGCCGCCGAGCTGCTGCGCTATCGCAAGCTCATCGGCGCCGAGCGGGTGCAGGTGTGGACGGACATCAAAAAGAAACACTCGGCCCACGCCCTCACCGCCGACATCAGCCTGGGCGCGACGGCCGAGACCGCCGAGTTCATGCGGGCCGACGCCGTCATCGTGACCGGCAACGTCACCGGCGACCCGCCCAAAGTCGCCGATGTGCGCGAGGCCAGGGCCCACTGCAAGCTGCCCGTGCTCCTCGGCAGCGGCGTGGATGTGAACAACATCGCCGAGTTCTATCCCGAGGCCGACGGCTTCATCATCGGCTCGCACTTCAAAGTGAACGGCTACTGGGCCAACACCGTGGACGATGAGCGCGTGCGCGCCTTCATGCGGAAGGTGAAGGAACTGCGGGGGTGACGACGGACGACGGACGACGGACGACCGTTCACTGTTTACTGGCAACCGTTGACTGGAGACTGGCAATGACACGCTCAACCAAAACGATGGTGATGCGGGTGCTGGCGATTGTGCTGATTGCGCTGGGGCTGGCCGTGCTGGTCAACCTCGCCCCGGCGAACTTCCTCGTGGCAGTGGCGATATTGACCGGGGTGTTGATGTTGATGGGGTGGTGAGGCGTGATACACGATGCGTGTCATGCGAGGCCCAGGTCAATGGCCGAACCACTGCCATGACCGAGCCTCACGTTTCACGCGTCACGCTTCACGGGTCTTTGCGGATCGCTGCTCCACTCGCTCCAACTGCCGGCGTAGAGTTTGCTGCCGGTGAGGCCGGCCACCTCCATGGCCAGCACGTTGTGCGCGGCGCTCACGCCCGAGCCGCAGTAGTGCCCGACGTTTTCCACCGCCGCCTCCCCGATCAATTGCCGAAACTTTTCGCGTAAGTCCTCCGGCGCGAGGAATGTGCCGTCGGCGTTGGCGTTGTTTTTGTAGAAGCCATTGACCGCGCCGGGGATATGGCCGGGCACGCGGTCGAGCGGCTCGACCTCACCGCGATAACGCTCCGGGGCGCGCGCGTCAATCAACACCTTCGCCCCGCCCAGCCAGTGTGCCGCCACCTCGTCGGCGGTGAGCAGCAGCGTGGGCTGCGGCTTCCCGGCGTATACGGTCGCCGCGCGGGATTCGGCCTCCGCGCGCACCGGCCTCCCCTCGCGCGTCCACTTCGCGAATCCCCCATCCAGCACCGCCACGGCCGTATGCCCGAGGTAGCGCAACATCCACCACAGCCGGCTGGCGTACATGCCGATGTCCTGATCGTAGGCGACGACCTGCGTCGCGGGCGTGATGCCCCACGCGCCGAGCGTGCGCTGAAACGCTCCCCAATCCGGCAGGGGATGGCGGCCGTTGCGGCCCGTCTTGCGCCCGCTGAGGTCGTCATCGAGGTGGGCGTAGACGGCGCCGGGGAGGTGGGCGGCGCGGTAGAGCTGCGCGCCCCAATCCACGTTGGTCAAATCGAAGCGGCAGTCCACCACCGCCCAGCCGGGGCCGGCGAGGTGGGCGAAGAGTTCGCTGGCGAGTTCGTCGGTGGTGATGAGGGTCGAGAAGGGCATAGGGATATTGAACCGCAAAGGGGCGCAGACTGCGCATGCAAAGAGCGCAAAGGTTCGCTTCTTGCTTTGCGGCCTTTGCGCTCTTTGCGGTTTCAAGCCTTTCAGCGGAGAGGGTGAGATTCGAACTCACGGTAGCGCGAGGCGCTACAACGGTTTTCGAGACCGCCCCATTCGTCCACTCTGGCACCTCTCCAGTCGCGAGCGGGATTATACGGGCGCGGGCGGCGCGTGTCGAGATCGCCACACGCATCGGCCCCGATGGCACACCTCTTGCACTATCCCCAACCATCTCCAACGGCAGAAAGAAAACTCTGCCCCTAACATGGCCTTGGTGGGTCATCGGATTTGGGAAGGGAACACAATGCGAAATACGGTACACGCAATGATGGTCGTCGCGGTGCGGATTGTGGTGGTGGGCGTGGTGGCGTTCGGCTCGCTGGTGGCGACGGCGCTGCAACCCGCGCCCGTTGTCGAGGCGGTGCCGCTCATCGGCATCGGGCTGAACGTACCGGGGCAGGTGGCCATCGGCAGCAGCGTCAACTTCACCGTATCGTTCGACAACACCGCGCCCAACGCGCCGGGCAACACCGGCTACGGCCCATTCATCGATCTGTACTTCCCGGTCGAGGGCGCGGATGGCGACGGCGCGGCGACCGACGATGGCATTGATTTCGTCAGCGCCACCTACCTCGGCACGGCGGTCACCGCCACACAGCTCACCTTCCCCGGCCCTGGCCCCACCGGCTGCGTCAACCATCCGTACGCCGTAGCCCCCATCACCGGCGCGCCGCTGCAAGTGTGCGGCCCCTCGGGCGATAAGCTCGTTGTGCTGCAACTCCCGTTCGGCTCGTTCACGCCCGACCAGCCCGCCGCAGTCGTTAGCGTGCAGGCGGCGCTCAGCAACCTGGCTGACCTCGGCACGGCGCTGACCGTGCGCGCGCGCGGCGGCTATCAGTACGGCGCGACGCCCACGAGCGACTGGTGCTGCCCGCCCTTCGACGCCACCATCCTTTCCGTCACCGACACCAACAGCCAGAACTGGACCCCGGCCTCCCCGGTGACGCCGACGCTGCTCACGCTCACCAAAACGTACAACGGCCCCGAGGACGAAACGGCCACCGGCCCGAACTTCCCGCGCCGCTACACCATCACGGCGACGTGGCCGAACGGGCAGCCCATCGGCAACCTCACCATCACCGATACCCTCCCCAACAACATCGCTTTCACAAGCGTGATCTCGACCACGCCCGCCGGCGCAACCGTCGTGGATACCCCGACGGTGGGGGCCGCGGCCAACCCGCCGAACAACGACCTGGTGGTGACGTGGCCGGTGACGCTGACCGGCGGCTCGGCCACGGTGGTATTCGAATACTTCGTGCCCCTCACCGATGCGACCGGCTCGCGCGTGCTCAACGCAAACAGCGGCGACGACGCCACCTCGCCCGATAACGCCGAAGCCTCCGCCGGGTGGGATCCGATTGACTCGCGCGACCCCGTGACGCCGGCCTCCGTGAGTGTGGGCACCATCGACCACACGCTCAACGACAAGTCCATCGCCATCCAGAAATCCGTCACGCCCGGCCTCGTCACCCCCGGCTCGACGCTGACGTACACGCTCAATTTCCAGGTCTCCGATTTCTTTGCCTTCAACAGCGTCGTCATCTCCGATACGTTCTCCGACGGGCAGCGGTGGGATAACACCTTCACGCCCACGCTGCTCATCAACGGCAACGCGTACACGCTGGCCGCCGCGCCGATGAACCCCGCCAACTTCACGGTGGATGTCTCCGAGATCGGCAACGACACCGACCCGGCCACCGACGGCACGACGACCGTGACCTTCCGCGTGTCGGATGAGACGGTCACGCGCGGCGAGGATGGCCGGCTGGTCGGCGGCTGTGTGGATGAGGCCGGCGGCAGCGCCACGCCCGACTGCGGCGCGTACAACGACGGCCCGACCACCGGCACGCTCGTCTTCCGCACGGTCGTGCAGGATCAGTTCAGCGACACCTATCCCTCGGGCGACGCCTCGGTCGATCACGGCGACGTGCTCGACAACGCGGTGACGGTCAGCGGCGCGGTGCTCAACACCGCGACCTTCGCGCCCTCCGGCCAGAGTGAAAGCGACACCAGCGGCGCCGGTGTCAGCATCGTCTTCGGCGTGTTGAACAAGACCGTGTACGCCGTCAACGGCAGCACGACGTTCACCACCCCGGTGCGCGTGCGGCCCGGCGATACGGTCACGTACCGCATCACGTACTCGCTGCCGACGAGCGACTTCGAAGACCTCGTCATCACCGACTATCTGCCGCTTCCGATATTTGACGCGAGTGAGATTACGGTCTTCAGCGACACGGTGAGCGCCGCCGCCCCGCCCGCCGGCACGTGGAAGTTCGGCCCGACCGAGACCTTCCGCGCGCTGGCCGGCAACAGCGTGGGCTGCCCGATTGCCGGCGTCGGCGACGGCACGCCGTGCATGACCGTTGACACAAACAGCAATTCACTCGCCTTCAGCTACGGCGACTTCGACGACCCGGCCAACGCCGACACCGACATTGACCTGCTCTTCACCGTCACCGTCTCCGACGACCCGTTTGCCGACGGGCTGTTCCTCACCAATCAGGCCAACGCGGTCGAGGGCACCACCAACGCCGGCTCGCAGACGCTCAACGGCATCGTGCAGATTCAACTCACCGAGCCGGTGCTCAGCACGACCAAGGGCATCGTCGCCACCAGCAATCCCAACAACGTCTTCTCCCCCAGCCCGAACGCGCCGGTGAGCTTCAACGCGCCCGGGACCGTTGGCCCACGATGGGCCGGGGTCATCAATTCCACCAACCTCGTCACGACCACCATCAACAGCAACGTGAGCGGGGTGGATTCGGGCGACCTCGTGACCTTCGCCATCCTCATCTTCAACAGCGGCACGAGCACGGGCGGGGCCTTCGACATCACCATCACCGACACGCTGCCGGCGGGCTTCGTCATCCCCTCGGGCGGCCTCAACCTGCGCGTCTCGCACGGTGACCCGACCTCGGGCCTCACCTTCACCGGCCTCGGCGGCGGGCCTGATGCAATTGCGAATACGGCCGATGACATCTTCGGCAGCGGCGTCGTGATCGATGACCCCGGCCCCAACCAGGGCGCCTGCCAGGCGCACGACGCGACCAACGGCTTGAACGTCGTCATCCTCACTTACGACCTGCAGCTCGACCCGACGGTGACGCCGTTGCAGAACATCGTCAACACCGCCTCGCTCACGCGCTACGCCGGCACCGAGGGCGGCCCCAATCACCTGCCCACGCCGCAAACCGACACCGCCACGACGACGATCGCCAACATCGCCGCCGGCAAATCGCTCATCAGCACCAGCGAGGCGCACACCAGCGGCACGCGCGTGGCCGTCGGCGAGATCGTGCGCTATCAGCTCACGGTCACCCTCACCGAGGGCACGCTGCCCAACGTCGTCGTCACCGACACGCTGCCCAACGGGCTGACGTTTTTGAATGACGGCACGGCCACGCTTGCCTTCGTCGCCAACAGCGGCACGCCCATCACGAGCACCACGCTTTCGGGCGCGGGCCTGGCCGTGACGGGCAACAGCAGCGCAATCACGCCGACGTTCACCATCCCCACGACGGCGACGACACCCTCGAGCTTCAGCACCGGCACCGACCCGGTCTTCAGCCTCGGCACGCTCGTCAACAGCGACACCGACCTCGACAACGAGTACGTCGTCATCCAATTCAACGCCATCGCCGACAACTCCGCCGCCGGCAGCAACGACGCCGGCGACAATCGCGACAATGCCTTCTCGGTGCGTGTCGGCGGCAACAGCCCGGTGACCTCGGGCAACGCGCGGGTCACCGTCGCCGAGCCGGCGCTGACGGTGAACAAAACCGCCGCGCCCACCTCCGCCGACGCCGGTGACACCATCACATACACGGTCACCATCAACAACGCCAGCGGCGCGAACAACAGCACCGCCTTCGAGGCCGTCATCACCGACGCCCTGCCCGCGCTGATGAACCTCAACCTCGGCTCGGTGACGGTGACGACCGGCGGCACGGTGACGAACACGGCCAACCTCTCGGCCGGCAACACCCTCACCGTCACCGCCGACGCAATCGCGCCGGGCGGCAGCATCACGATTGTTTATCAAGCCACTGTGGATTTTGCGGTCGGCTCGGGGCAGGTGATTACGAACACGGCCACCGCGCTGTACACCAGCCTGCCGGGGACGGGGAGCAGCGGCAACCCGACGGGCAGCAACACGCCCGACCCCAGCGGCGGCCCGAACGGCGAGCGGAACGGCTCCGGCACGAGGGGATCGCGCAGACAGCGATGAAGATTCACATCGTTTGCAGAGGCCTCACTTGTTGTACAGGGAGCCTGCCTGCATCCGAAGAACACGATCACATACCCCTTCAATTTCATCCTGGTCGTGGCCGGTCAGGATAATGGTGACGCCCTGCCGGCGCAAATCTCTAAGGATGTCATACGTGTACTGGGAGCCATCCGGATCAAGCGAGCTGGTCGGTTCGTCCAGTAAGAGAAGCCTTGGATTCTCCATAATCGCCTGGGCTATCCCCAGTCTTTGGCGCATGCCGGTTGAGTAAGCCTTAACGGGACGATGATCGTTGGGATCCAGGCCGACGCGCTCGATGGCCTTCCGTATGGTTTCCCTGGAAATGCGGTTGCGGATGGATGCCAGCAACTCCAAGTTTCGCAGACCCGAATACTCCAAAACGAATCCCGCCCCGTCAATCAACGCCCCAAGTTCTTGTGGAAACTCAGTGTCGCGCCCAATGCTCCTGCCGAAGACACGGACCATTCCCGTGTCCGGCAATACCAGGCCGCTGATCACGCGCAAGAGCATGCTTTTCCCAGAGCCATTTGGGCCGTAGATGCCCACGGTTTCACCGGACGGTACCGTTAGATCAATGTTTTGAAGCACCTGGTGTCCGCGTAGCTTTTTGGACACGGCCTGCACTTCGACGGCAATGACCGCGGCGCGTGCCGGCTCAGGTCTACGGTCAAGATCACTCGTCGTCATCATGTGATCCATGAAAGTCAAAGGCGCGCAACAGCCATAAGCCGGCCAACGCCAGACAAAGAGCAAAAACAGTGTTGTAAGCCAGCGATGCGCCAACGGTAAAGCCCGGCAGATGCGGTTCAAAGGGCCAGTGCCGGCTGAGCATTGACTGTGTCCCCGGCAACCATTGTTGCCAGCTCTGAACGCTGTTTCCCAGACCCGCCAGCCAGGCGATCAGCGCCAAGGTCAAGACACTCACCATCCCCCAAATCGTGCGATGGGTATAGACAGCGATGAGGGTCTGAGTGAGGCCTGCAACCACCAACGAGGATGCTGTCAGCGCGAATATATCGGCGATCAATTGTGTCAGCGTCATCTCAGACGCAGCCTGCCAAACGGCCTGCTCGGAAAAAAAAGAACTCAATTCGGGATGCCAGCGCAATTGTGTAGCAGTTCCAGCCAGAGTCGCCGCGATCATCACACTCATATAGCCGAGGGCCGTGATAACGACAGTCGTCAAAACACCCCACCACCACATGCGGCGTGATCCGAGCCTCAGCAAGATCAAATAATCGCGTTCGCCGACCTGACCATTTGCGAGATCACCGATCAACAACAAAAAAAAACCATGTTGAGAAGCCAGGCCAACAGCGGAATGAGGCTGCTGTTACCCAACGATGGTCCAGAGAAAGCCAGGAAGAGACCATCCCCAATATGGGGAAGTGGTACCGTAGCTGCTAAACTCAGCGCTGCGGCTTGCTCACCGTTCAGGAGACCGAAAAGGAAGTGAAAGATCGCGGCAAGCAAGAGCCACCCAAGCCGCTGACGCACAAAGGCCAGGTGCCATGTCAGCAGGTGGAGCAGTAAACGCCAGGATCGCGTGCTCAGCATTGATGACATGCAAACGCTTTGGTCGCCGCTAGCTCCTCAGCCGGAATTTTTGGCGACGATATCGAGGTTCCGGCAAACAACCCATAGGGCCGTCAAACCGGCGGTACTCCATACCAGCCAATAAAGCAGCGCTTGAATGACCATATCGGTCAGCGAGTCCGTCGTCGGCTTATTTCCCCATAGGAACATTCTTTGGTGAAACCATAGTTCATCCAGAAATGGCAATCGGATGTCGGCCAGCGTGATGATCAAAGCGCTGTAGTTGAGAGCCAGGCCCGCTATAAAACCGTAGGTGGCATTCTGGGTGGCCAGTGTCACCGTGGCAACTGCGATACTGATTCCAATCCAGGCACAGCCCAGCAGGATCAGCATGAGCACGGCGGTAGACAACGGCGAAAGTCTCAGAAGCGCGTCGGCTGGTAGCCCATGCTGGTTGAGGATTGCTGCTGCTGCAGAGCTCCAGGTCAGGGTCCAGGGCGCAAGAAGAGCAGCCACCCCAACGATGATAACAACGAGCAGAGCGATATAGGCGACCACTGCGGTGATGGCGCAAATGGACTGAAGCTGAAACCACAGCCAGCGAGAACCTGTTCTTAAGAGAACAAGCTGGCCTGATTCTCCAAACAGCGTAATACTGCTGACCAAATAGATCAACAGATTGATCAAGCCATGATGGACCCACAACCTGCCGTTTAGCACCTCCACCACGATGTCCCAGGCATTGGCGGTTACGCTCAATTGACGCGCCGATGTCAAGGCGCCATAGGCCACATAGGATGTCAGCAGAGGCAGGAAAAGGATCGGCGCTAACCAGCGATTGTTGAAGATACGCGCCGGAAGGCAGTATTGCGTCAGGGCGGTCCAGATTGGCGTCGGTGGCTGCGGTTTCATGGAATAGATGGCTTTTGGTTCAATACAAGTGCTGGTCGTTGTATTTTCGGATAAGTCCAAAAACACTGATAAGGCTGAGAATGAATAGGACGATCAATGGCGTGAAGATAGTCGCAGCGGTTGACGAAGATATGGAATCTGGCGCCAAGACATATGCCGGCCACCACTCCGGCGCACCAACAAAGTTAGCGATGAATCCGAATGCCCAGGAGAAGACTATTGGAAATGCCAGGACAATATAGCGATTGCGGGCGAGGGGCGAGATCGCCATCCCCAGCGTGGCGTGGGTAACACCAAAGAGAAAGCCGAGCATGAGGCGGGCGAAAATGTACCCATCAGGGTGTGGGATGTAAATCCCGCTCAGAAAGCCCACGACATTCGTCCAGTTCCCCGTGTAAGGGTAAGTGGGAGGTGGAAAGGCGCGTGGATAGACGCTCGAGGTGTAGCCGAAAAACAAGCCCATGGGTAAGGCCACCGCGAGCCCGCCAATCAATCCATTGACGATTAGCTTGCCTGCGAGGTAGTGTCCATGTGTCATGCGTAGCAGAACATAGCGTGCAAAGCCCTGTTCTCGATCCCTCAGATAAGAGTCGGCGTAGGGGATAACCGCCGCCAAGGGTGCGAGCAACACGAAGGCGCCGATAGATACACGCCACGCGTCATAGGCATTGAAGTAAAAGGGATGGAAATCCGGTGTGGGCGGCGTTGGGTCCAGAGGATAAAGGGTGCTCAAGCCCAAAAACAATAGGGCCACGCTCACCATGAGAGACGCGGCAAACCGCCAGCTCAAAAGTGCCTGGATGAATTCTTGGTAGGGGAACATCAGGAATGAGGCGGACAGTCGAGGAACAAAAACAGGCATCCGTGAAGCTGAGGGGATGGAGTGAGACAAGCATACCATCAGCTTCAATGTCTGCCTATCCGGGTCGAGTTTGCCCGGGGATGAGCTTACCCTGCCTCTAATTCGAGTTGAAGGTTCCCCTCACCTGCACATTAACTGGCTCAAAATAGCCTGTTTGGATCTTGAGATAGATGAGCGTTCCAATTGGTTGGGCCGGGCTCATGGGTGCGTTGATGACGCTGCCCGTGGTTCCAGGATTCCAGGCGCCTACAGCTATGGCGTTTCCCTTTTCTGGTCGAAAGAACACCGTTTTACCGGCACCAACTGTGATGTTTGTCACCTCCCACTGTTGCGTATTCGTGTTTTTCGTTGTGACATTCGTGTTTGCAGTTCCGCCGAATTTTGGCACTATCACGTCGAAGGTTGTCGTGCCGGCAAATGCCTGGGATGCAACAAGCGCCATCGCCAATGCCAACAATAGGCCAATGCTCAGTTGTCTTTTCAGCATAGTGCACCTCCATATCAGAGAAAACGATCTCACTCAAAACAAGCCTAGCATGCATATCCTGGCAAGGCAACCGGAAATCGTCCTGGCCTCCATCTCGGCATTTTTTTTGAGAGGCGCCGGGAATCTCCCGGGCCTGGCAGTTTGTGAATGTTTACGAAAAGGTAATTTCCTTTCAGCCCGGCAAGCGCGCCGGCAGCGGCGGCGTGAACGATCACCTCGCCACCGACCCGGCCTCGGTAACTGTGCCCATCCCATCCATCGCCAAGGCGCTGGTGAGCACGAGCGCCGCGCACTCAGCGGGCAGCAATGTCGTTATCGGCGAAGTCATCAGCTACGCGCTGACGATTACGCTGCCCGAAGGCACAACGCCGACGCTGGTGGTGACGGATGCGGTGCCGGGCGGATTGGCGTACGTGAGCGGGAGCGGCGTCCTCGACCTGACCGGCTTCGGCGGGACGGTGGGCGCGGGGGAACCCGCAGCGGCTTCGGCGGGCGGCAGCGGCGATGATGTGACCTTCACCTTCGCCAGCCCCATCACCGTGGCCGGCGACAACAACGCCGGCAACAACGCCTTCACGTTACGGCTTGCGCTGCGTGTGCTCAACGGGGCGGGCAATCAAAACGCCACCGTGCTGCCCAACTCGGCGACGCTGCGCGCCGGCGGCGGCCCGACTCAAAACTCGAACACCGTCAACGTCACCGTGCGCGAACCCGTGCTCACCGTGAGCAAGGCGGTGGATGACTCGACCCCCGCGCCCGGGCAGGTGCTGACGTACACGCTCACCCTCACCCACACCGGGGCCAGCACGGCGGATGCCCTCGACGTGACCCTGACCGATACCCTGCCGAGCGGGCTGACGCTCGTCGGCGGCTCCGCCAGCATCGCGCCGAGCGGCGCCGTCACCGAATCCGCCGGCTCGCTCACGGCCAGCGTGCCGAGCCTCGCGCTCGGCAACGGAGTCACGATCACCTATCGCGCCCTCGTCTCGGGCGCCCTCAGCTTCGGCAGCGCCCTCACCAACACCGTCAACGTGCAATGGACCTCGCTGCCCGGCGGCGACCCGGAGGAGCGCACCGGGGGCGGCGGCGTGAATGACTACAACACCAACACGAGCCGCGCGGTCACCGTCACCGGCGTGGATCTGCGGCTCGATAAGTCCGACAACGGAATCACCACCGCGCCCGGCGGCCTCATCACCTATACGCTCACGGTGACGAACACCGGCTCGATCACGGCCACCGGCGTGCTCATCACCGATACCGTGCCCGCGAATACGAGCTTCACGTCGGCGAGCAACGGCGGCACGGAGAGCGGCGGCGTGGTGAACTGGCCGGCGCTCACGCTCGCCCCGGGCGCGAGCGTTACGCGCACGCTCAGCGTGCGGGTGGCGAACCCGCTGGCCGCCGGTGTGACCGTCATCACCAACACCGCCTCGGTGGGCGATGACGGCGCGGGCGGCCCCGACCCGACGCCGGTTAATAACGGCGATAACGAGACCACGCCCGTGACCGGCACGGTGGATTTGCAGTTGAGCAAGGATGACGGGCAGACGGTCGTCACGCCCGGCCAGACTCTGACGTACACGCTCACCATCACCAACGTCGGGGACGCCGGCGCGAGCGGTGTGGTCGTCACCGACACGCTGCCCGCAAACGTGACGTTCGTGGCCGCCAGCGACGCTGGGACGGCGCTCGCTGGCACCGTCACGTGGCCGGCCTTCACCCTCAGCGGCGGCGGCGCGAGCACGACCCGCACCGTCACCGTGCAGGTGAACAACCCGCTGCCCGCCGGGGTCACCGCCATCACCAACACGGCCACCGTCACGGATGATGGCACGCACGGCGCGGACTCGACCCCCGGCGATAACGGCGACTCGGATACCGACACGCTGTCGGTGAACATTGACCTGCGGCTGACCAAGCGCGCGGGCGCGGCCGGCGTCGCGCCGGGCGAGGTGCTGACCTACACGCTGACGTACACCAACGTCGGCAACACGACTGCGCTCGGCGTCATCATCACCGAGACCGTGCCGGCCAACACCACCTTCAACGCGGCGGGCAGCGCGCCGGATGTGTGGAGCTGCGCGGATGGGAGCGGCGCGGGCACGACCTGCACGCTGAGCGTGGGGGCGCTGGCGGGCGGCAATGCCGGCGGCTCGGCCCGCTTCGCCGTGCGCGTCGATCCGGCCGTCCCGCAGAGCGTGACCGCCATCACCAACACCGCCGTCATCGCCGATGATGGCACAAGCGGCAGCGACCCGACGCCGGCGGATAACGACGACGATGCGAGCACACCCCTCGTCCCGCCGACGGCGGTGACGCTGCTGTACTTCCGCATCGGCAGTGTGGCGAACGGCGAGGTCGCGCTCGAATGGGCGACCGCCGCCGAGGTGGACAACTTCGGCTTCAAGCTCTATCGCGCGGCGAGCAACGACTTCGGCGCGGCGGGGGAGATCGCCTTTGCGCCGGCGCAGGGCAACAACTCAAGCTACGCGTACACCGACTCGCCGGGCAGCGGCACGTGGTGGTACTGGCTGGCCGATGTGGATACGAACGGGAACGAGACCGTGCACGGCCCGGTGACCACGGCCATCGGCGCCGGCGAGTCGAGCGTCCGTATCTATCTGCCGCTGGTGCAACGCTGAGCGAAAGGGAAGCCGGAAGTAGAAAAACACCGGGCGCGGAGCGGGAAGCTCCGCGCCCGGGCCAATGACTGGGCGTGTTCCCACACCTCAGGGCTGCGACACAATTATTCGGTGACCAGTTGGGTCGGGTGGTGGTGTGATGGCTTGCAAAGCCAGCGTGGCCTTCACATGGTCAACGGCTCTGCCGCTGAAGCCCTGACTCAACGCGGCGGCGGCCATGCCGCTCAGCACTGCTGCGGCAAAGGAACTTCCCGACCACCACGCCCAGCCGGTTGTGTTGGGGTCATACGTCCAGGCTGCGCTCGAGGTGCGGGCCACGGGAAGATCGCCGATATAGACACCCAGCAGACCGTGGCCGTGTCCTTTCTCACCTCCGAGAGTCCAAAACCCCTCATCAGGTTGTAAATCCGGGAGGTTAGAGTAGCTCGCCGGATTGCCCGATCGGTCGAGTGCTCCGACCCCAAGGACATCACACATCGCTGCCGGGTAGCGAGCGGCTGGCCGCTGGGGAGGCAATTTCGCCGACGGATCATCGCAGTCGAGTTGGTAGTCATTTCCAGCGGCAGCCACGACGCATATTTTTGACGAACTACCCAGGAGACTGTTGATGTACTGTTGTTGGGCTTGAAATTCGCTCTGGGTTCTCTCGTCGTGGCCTTCCACAAAAGTGAAACTGCAATTGACGACCCAGGCATCATCCGGCGACGCTGCCGCCAGTTGCTGTATCTTCCCGATCCCCCTGGCCAGAGAAACCACGCTGCCGACGCCGTACTCCCCCATGACCTCGATGAGGTGAAGGCGCGCCGTGGGGATCATCTCGTGAATCAGGCCGGCGATGAATAGCCCGTGGTCGGCCATCTTGTATTCCTGGCATTTAGTTGGGTAATACCCCATCCCGATCAAGTCGTCATAGGTGGCCGGATGGAATTGAATGGGTCTGGCGGGGCGGTTCGGGAGATTGGGCCGTAACAAGCTCAGTATCAAGGGATGGCCGCTGCCCGCCGAACGTCTTTCCCGGATCTCTTCCCGCACGTACTGTGCGGCCATCGCGTGCCAGCATGGCAGCGTGTCAAGAATAGCGACTTGGACCTTCTGTTTTTCTGAGCATTCAACTTTCGACTTAACTCTGGATGCCCCCGCCGACACATTGCTGGCCCGAACGGGAGGCCCGCCCGGCCCACCGGTGGGGCTGCCGCCCAGGTTGGCGCAACTGATCAGCCGGTTCAGCATTGCGCCAGCGATTCCTATGCCATCCTTATCGCCATCCTTATCTTCATCTCCCAGGGCATTGATCCTGCGAACCAGATCGGTCAAGTCCGCGTCGCTTTCATCAGTCTGTACTAATGGAAACGACCAATACCCGCCTGTGTCGGGCCTCTGAATGGTGGCGATCGGCTCGGCGATCCCCCACTCTTTTTCTATTCCCAGTTGCTTGCGCAGGTTGGCCAGCCTGGACGCGACCTCATCAGGTGTAAGCGTGCCCTCCTGATGTGACAGTTGCAGCACAAACTCAAAGGGCATGAATGAGCGTCGCTCCAGGCTCGGGGGCGTTGGGCCGATGTAGGTCCGGCCCGAGCCTTGATCCCGGCCTCGCTTCCAGAGCAGCCAGGCCAACGCCAGCCCAAGCAGGCCGCCCAGGATGACGGCAACGACAATCTCAGATCCCATCTGATCGAATTCCATGTGGCCTCCTTATGAAGTCGAAATAGCCGGTGAGTTCGAGAGGGGATGCGCATCACCAATCAACTGGAATGCGCCCCAGTACGCCGGATGAAGCTGAGGGTTGGCGGCCAGTAACTGACGCTGCGCCTGGCGAAGGGCAGCCGCTTTCGAGTGGCCGGCGCGCAGACCGCCATAGAATTGCGTCATCAACTCCAGCGTGGTCTCATCGGAGACAGGCCACAGACTCGTCACCAGCGTCGCCGCGCCTGCATACAGCAGGCCTCGGCCCAGGCCAATGAGATCCTCGCTGCCGGTGACTTGCGCCTGACCGGATTCACAGGCGCTCAAGGTCACCAGTTCATAGCTTAGGTCGTGCTGCATCAAGTCATCGGCAAACAGCGGGCCATCCCCTAACTCGATGTAGGACATGTCGGGGTTGTCGAATCGGTGCTGGCCGTGGGCGGCAATGTGCAAGACCTGTGTCGGCGGCTCGGCCAACACACGCCGCGTGGCTGCCTCTTCATTCCACACATGACCGCCAAAGAGATGTTGAACCGCTCGCGCCTCAAGGCTGGCATTTGGCAATTGGCCGCCCCAGGAATGGCTCAACACGGTTGCGCCTGTTCGGCCGGGCTGGCTGGGGCGGGCCAGCAGCCTCGCCGCTGGCACAATCACGACCTCGCTACGCTCAATCAGATACTGTTCACCATCGTACAGCAGGTGAAACGGCAACATGTGGAGCAGGCCGTAGGGTACCAGCGTGATTCGGCGCCAGCGCGGCTCGATTGAGCACAGCGGCTGTAGCAGCGCGCTGAAAAGGAGTTGCAGCACGCGTTGTGTTTGGCGAATCAGGCTGGTGTGTGTGCGCGAGTCGGGCGCAACCCGTAACGCCGCTTCAATCAACAGACGCAACTGGGTTAACCGGGCGGCCAGCGTTTCAGTCGTGATTGCCAGCCGGTGCGCACTGAGCGCCTCGCCGGTCATGACAAACGCCCACCACGCCTCTCCGCCGTTGTAGAACTCGATAAGAACGTCCTCCGGGCCGATGACCTGCTGGACTTCGGTGTGGCAGACCGCCGCCTCAGCCGAGCCCCCAATCGCCTGCCCGCTGACCAGATAGAGCTGTTCGACCACGCGTCTCATCCTCTGCTCGAGGCCGAAGGCTTTCGCGAGCGCATCCGACTGCGACAGGCCGCCCGGCAGATCGCGTTTGTTGAGCAGGCCCTGCGCCAGGGCTTGAAAGCCATGATGTTCGGCCCGCAGCCGGCTCAGTTCCTCCAGCAAGGCGCGGCTGTCATCATCGGTGAGTGACCATTTGAGTTGGCCCCGGTGATTGAGAAAGGTCAGCCAGACTTGTGATTTCTCGCGTTCCAGAGCGGTGAAAGCCGCCGCAACTCTGCCCTGCGCCAGATACAGGTTGATCAGCGACCGCGCCGCCTCGCCCTTGTCGTTCATAAAGCCGGGTCGCAGGGTGACGGTCAGGTTCCGCTGAACCCGCAGGGTCGTGGTGATGGCGGCCTGATAGTGCCGTTCGGCGCGCAGGGGTTTGTGTCGTCGTTCGGCCAACTGCCCCAGGAGCAAGTGCGCTTCATATCGCAACCACTGAAAATGTGCGGCCTGGGCATACGCCAGGGTCGCTTGCGCGGCAACGGTTGCGGCTTCCGGCTCGTTCAAGATCAGCGCGGCACGGCCATGCAACAGCGTCGCGAGGGCCTGCTCAACCGCCTGACCGCGAGCTTTGAAATGATGCGCCAGTTCGGCGGTGGTGTGAAAAACCTCTCGATAATCGCCCGCGTGATACTGGACCTGCATGCGCCACAAGCGCGTGTTCATCACAAGCGGGTGCGAGCCAAGCTGGGCAAACAGCGTTTCGGCTTCGTTCAGTGCTGCTCGAGCCGCCGGGTAATTCGCCAGTGCAGCTTCGGCATTGGCGAGATGAAGCAGGGTGGCGCCACGCTCATACTGGTCACTTAGCGCTGCCTGGTCGGCCAGGACCTGCAGGGCTAACTCACGAGCTTCCAAAAACCGATTAAGCGAGAGATAGCACGCGACGACATGTTCCCTGGCGAGAGCGGCGACCTGCGGGAACCGGCCTTCGGTTTGTTTGATCACCCCGTAAAGTCTCTGCAACGCCTGACGATGTTGGCCCTGGCAACGCGCAATGTGGGCGGTGTCAATCTCGATAACGGCCAAATGCCACAACTCGTTGCGCCGCAGCATGTCGCCGCGCGCCGTCTCACACAGCGCCAGGGCCTCCTGAAAATGTCCCAGCAGGGCGTGCGTAATGGCGGTGTTGAGGTATAACCCGCCCACATGCTTGTCCCCGGCTGCGCCGATAGATTGGGCAGTCAGCAACGCCGCGCTGTATTCCCGGAGCGCCGCCTCATAGTCGCCTAAATAGGTTTGCGCCAAAGCCATGTTGCGACTCAGACGCAGGTTCAGTTCAAATTCGCCATGCCGCATGAAGACTTGTCTGGCGATCTGTGCCTGGGCAAAGACGTGGTCGGTGCGACCCAGACGCACGCCGACGAGTGTCAATCCGATCCGCGTGCGCGCCCAGCCCACCTCATCGCCGATGGACTGGAACAGGCGGGCGCTCTCCTCGAGATCGTTCCAGGCCTGCTCGAATGAGCCCGTCATCTTGATCGCATCGCCGCGCGCCATCAGGCCCAGCGCAATCTGGCGCTGATCGTTGCGGGCCTGGCCGATGCTGACGATGCGCCCGGCATAGGTCAGCGAAATGCGCGGGTCAATGTACCAGTGCCGGTCGGCCTCCGATTTGAGGCGCTCCACCACTGCGGTGGCCAGTTCGTCGGGCAGCGGACGCGCAAAGAGGGTGTCGGGAGCCTCCGGGGCGAGGAGGTCTTCGACGGATGTTGCGGCGAGCAGGGCGGTAGGGTGAGTCGTCATCGTCGAGCCGGCTGGATCATTCGGGTGCCGGGCCGGGCTGCGGGCAACGATGAAGTTTTCCTCGGGGCCGGGTGACGCGCAGATTGGCCACGCGCGTTTGTCTATCTAGACGTTCGCGCCGCAGGGTTTTCGCCGACCGATTGAACAACTTGTGGCAATGGCCCTTCCCCGCGCCGGAGCGTCTGTGGCCGTATGTGATTCGAGCCGTCCGGGAAACTGCCCAGAGTGTAGGAAGGATTTCTGCCCGAGTCAATCGCCCTCTTCGGGGCCGTCGCCGCCCAACGGCGTGCCGGCAGGCCAGGCCGCTGCGCGCGGTGGGATTTCAGCCCGCCAGCTTGACAACCGGCATGACGATGGCCCGCCCGGTGCGCGGCACGAGGTGCACCGTCACCTCCCCCGCTGGCAGGGCCGGCGATGTGAACAACCCCAGATCATCCACCGTCGCCGAGTGCCAGGAGCCATCCTCGCGCAGGAACTCCACCGTCGCCTCGGTCCACCGGTCCTGAGCCTCGTCGGTGATCTGGCCAACCACGATGAAGTTCTCGCCCGGCGCGGGTTGTGGCTTGAGGGCGATCAATGTGCGATCTGCCTCGGCCAGGATTTGGGGGGCGGCTGTGCCCCGCAGCGCCAGAGTCGGCGAGGTGGGCACGAGTTGCGCGAGGACCTTGTCGATGAGATCTATCAGGCCGATGCCCGGCGCTGGCGACGACACGCGGCTCAGTTCGCTCTTCAGCCGTTGCAGCTCGCCCGGGCAATGCGGGCAGTCCTGGAGGTGCTGCTCGACAACGGCCCGGCGCGCGGGGTTGAGCAAGCCGAGAAGGTAGTCACTCAAATCGTGGGCGCTGGGGCAATCAAAACGATACAGGGCGCTGGCTAGCTTGTGGGTCGTGCGCGCCCACTGTTTGAGCCGCGCGGCGCACGCCGGGCAGCGCTGAAGGTGTTGGCGAATCGCCGCGTCTCCCGGCTCGGCCAGATAAGCCAATAGGGCCTCATCAGCAAGCGGTGGGGGAATAAGGCAGTCAATCATGAGGGCGGCGTTCCTCCGGCGACGAGCTTCGAAGGGATTAACGTGCCAGCACCATTTCTTCCGCGCCGATGAAGGCCGCGAATTTGCGGCGAAAAACGTCGTCGCGACTGAGGCGCACAACGACGTTGGCCCAGGTGCGGCTGACGTCCATCGCGTCGCGGAACAGGTCGGGATGGCGCTTGTGGATCTCGCGCGGCCGGAAGCATGGCCCAAACATCTCGTAGATTGCCAAACGCTCCTTCTCCGTCTTCAGCCGGGCGGCGATTTCCGGCCACAGGCTTTCGGCGAGCACGGCGCCCTCGGCCCGGGCGGCGACAGACGGAGATGTGTAGTCGGGGATATCCGCGCCATCGTCGTCCGGGTCAACCTCCAGCGCATTGAGAAACTCAGAGATCGACGGCAACCGCCGTTTACGCTTCCGCAGTTCATCGATCACACACGCCAGCGCGCAGGTGCGGAAGTAGCCGAGCAATTGCTGCAGCGTAGGGAATCGCTGGAAGGATAGCTTGCCGCTCTGAAAGGCGCGAAAAAAGTGTTCGAAGCTTTCCTGCGTCAAGTCGTCGATGTCTTCGGCGCTCAGGCTGCCGTTGCCGAAGCGCCGCACCCAGCCCTCCAGCTCGGAGCGGTATGTGTCGTGAACGCACGCCCACGCCTCCCGGTCGCGCCGCTCAATCGCCCTCCGAAACAGCTCGTAGCAAAAAGCTGCGTCGCTGCTTTTGCGCTGCCGATACAGCTCGGTTTGTTCCGCGCACCGGCAGCCGAGGCTGGCAAGATCGAATCGGTCGAGCGAGGCGTGCGTGGTCATGGGTTGTGACGCAACGAAGAGACGACTGTCTGCGGACTTAACGCCGCGCGCCGAAGAAATGCGGTATGGGGCGTTGATTGGGTGGCGCGACGCGGGCGAAGGCGATTTGGCCGTTACCGGCCCCGGCGCTTCACCATCCCCCCCCGGCCAGCACGGGCCGCCCGCCGATGATCTCCGCCGGCGCGGGCCGCTCGCCGAGCAAGGGGATGCCGGCGAGGCGGGTGATGATGGGCTGCAACAGCAACGTCGGCGGGCCGGATTCATCCGGCGCAACCCTGGCCCGGAGATTCATTCCCGGGCGTTTGCGCTCAGGGTGACAACGATGAGTCACCGCCACTTCACGTCGCGCAGCGACTTGAAGCGCCGCCTCATCACCTCAATCGCCTCGGGGTTGTTGTCCACCAAAATGAACTTGCGCCCGAGGGCGTGCGCGGCCTCGCCCGTCGTGCCGCTGCCGGCGAAGAAATCGAGCACGGTGTCGCCGGGACGGGATGAGGCGGCGATGATGCGCTTGAGCAAGTTGAGCGGCTTCTGCGTGGGGTAGCCGGTCTTTTCCTTGCCGGTCGGACTCACAATCGTCATCCACCACACATCGGTCGGCGTCTTGCCGCGCGCGGCCTTCTCCGGCCCGACGAGGCCCGGCGCCATGTACGGGATGCGGTCGATCTCGTCGTAGTTGAACACGTAATTCTTCGGGTCTTTGGCGTACCACAAAATGTTGTCGTGCTTGGCTGGCCATTTGCGCCGCGTGCGCGCGCCGTAATCGTAGGCCCAGATGATCTCGTTCAGAAACGACTCGCGCCCGAAGATGTCGTCGAGCAGCAACTTGCAGTAGTGGGCTTCGCGGTAATCAATGTGAAAGTACAGCGAGCCGTCGGGCGTGAGCAGACGATGGGCTTCCAACAACCGAGGTCGCAGAAAATCAAGGAAAGCGGGGAAAGCGTCGGGGAACGATTGCTCGCCGACGCGCACGGTGCGGTAGCGCTGGCCTTTGAAGCCGGTGCGGTCGCCGTTCGCGTCTCGAATCGTTTTGAGCTGCTGCCGCGCCTGCGCCCGGCCCGTGTTGAACGGCGGATCAATGTAGATCAGCCGGGCCGACTCAGCCGGCAGCTTTTGCAATATCGGCAGGTTGTCGCCGCAGTAAACGGTGTTCATCCAATCAACGGCGGACGGATGACGATGGACGACTGATGACGGCACACGCCTCTACTGTCGTCTATTGTCCGCCGTCAGTCGTCGCAGCTTGTGTGCCGCCATCTCCAGCGTGTCTTGCTTCTTGCAGAACGCAAAGCGCACCCAGTTGCGGGCGAGCGGCTTGTGCGCGTCGGAGAAGAAGACGCTCGGCGGGATGACGACCACGCCGATCTCGCGGATGAGCCATCGGGCGAACTCGGCATCGTCGCCGTCGAAGCCGAGCGGCGCGAAGTCGGCCATGACGAAGTAGGTGCCCTGCGGCACGGCCACCCGCAGCCCGGCCTCGCGCAGCACGCTCACGAGGAAGTCACGCTTGCTTTGATAACTCGCGATCAACGACTGATAAAACTCGTCGTCGAGGCCGAGGGCGGCTGCGGCAGCGGCCTGCATCGGCGTCGAGGTCGCGAACGTGATCCACTGATGCGCGCGGCGCACCCCCGAGGTCAGGTCGGGCGGGGCTAGGCTCCAGCCGATCTTCCAGCCGGTGAAGCTGAAGGTCTTGCCCAGGCTGCCGATGGTGACGGTGCGCTCGTGCATGCCGGGCAGCGTCGCCAGCCGCACATGCCGCAACCCATCGAAGATGAGATGCTCGTACACTTCATCACTCACCGCGACCACATTCCACTTGTGGCACAGCTCCGCAATCACGCGCAGCTCGTTCTCACCGAATACGCGGCCCGTGGGATTGTGCGGCGTGTTGAGCATGATCACGCGCGTGCGCGGGCCGAACGCGGCGGCGAGTTCGGCGGGGTCGAAAGCCCATCCCGCCTCATCCCCCCGGCCCCCTTCTCCTCCCGCAACGGGTGGAGAAGGGGGAGATGACGCTCCCTTCCCCTGCTGCGGGGGAAGGGCCGGGGAGGGGGGTGGCCGCAGCGGCACATACCTCGGCACGCCGCCGGCCATGAGCACGCAGGCTGGATACGAGTCGTAATACGGCTCGAGCAGGATCACCTCATCGCCCGGATTGACCAGGCCCATGATGGCGGCGAACAGCGCCTCGGTCGCGCCGCTGGTGACGGTGATTTCAATTTCCGGATCGAACGACTGGCCGTAGAAGCGGTCGGCGTGCGCGGCGATGGCGCGGCGCAGATCGGGCTGGCCGATGCCGACGGCGTATTGGTTGTGCCCGGCGCCGATGGCGGCGATGGCCGCCTCCTTCACCGCTTCGGGGCCGTCGAAATCGGGGAAGCCCTGGCCAAGGTTGACCGCCCCGTGCTCCATCGCCAGCCGTGACATCTCGCTGAAGATGGTGGTGCCGAAGGAGGCGACGCGCTGGGCGGGAAGGAAAGGCATGAAAAGGACTGAATACCGATGACTGGATTGAGCGCGCATTGTAATCGAAATGGCGCGATGCTATAGTCGCGGCCTATGACTCGCGCTCACACGTTCATCATCACCGCCCTCATGCTCGCAGCTTGCGCCGCGCCGGCCACCCCCGCGCCGAATGCGCCGACCGCAACGGAGGCCTCGCGGCTACAAGCCGCACCTGCATCCGCTCCCACGTCGGCTCCTACTTTCACCGCCACACCATCCCCGACGCCCACCGCGACCCCAATCCTCCGCTGGCCCACCGTCATTCCGGTCACGCGCGTGCCCGTCAACTCAAGCGACCATCCCACGCTGGATGATTTCTGGGAGGGCCGCGCCGAATGGAAACTCGATGTCGCCGATGTGGGCCTGCCCTTCGGCGAGAGCGATACGCTTGTCGGGCCCGATGGGCGGCTGTGGTCGTATCTGCACGCCAGCGATCAGTCCGCCGGCATCCGCGATGTGTGGGGGCAGCCGGTCGGCTTCCCCGGTTGCGTGACGCTGTGGGTGAGCGACGACGCTGGGCGCAGCTTCAATCTGTTCGCGCCGCGCTGCCTCACCGGGTGTGAGGCCAACCCGTGTGCGTCGCTGCCCGACCAAATCGAACAGCAACAGTACCCGCGTGTGGTGGTGGATGAGGCGGGCGCGTATCACATGGTGTACGAGTGGGGCGGGCAGGCGTATCTGCGCGCGTCGGCTGACGGCTTGAATTGGTCAGCGTCGGAGCGAGTCGAGGGCACGGGCATCTGGAAATTGAGCGAGGCGTACTGCAACTGGTATCAGCGCATCAAACCGTTCCCGTTGTTGCCCGACCCAAACGAATGCCTCATCGGCGCGCCGCCGGGCCTTTACGCCGAAGGTGAGACGCTGTACGTGTTCGTGGGGATGGGCAAAAGCCCCGGCCACATGGGCTGCTTCTCCGGCCCGGTCGCGCAGGGCGCGGCGGGGATGCGGCTGTGCGGGAACAACCCGTTGTTCACCGGCGCCAGCGTGTATGGCCGCACCGACACCGTCAGCGCCGGCATGAATCCCTACTTCGACTTTCACATCATCTCGTCGGCAGACATTTTGAAAGTGGGGCAACGCTACTACATGTTCTACGAGGGCATGCGCGGCACCGACCAATGGGCGCTCGGCCTGGCGCGCTCAACGCAACTCGATGGGGCCTGGCAGAAGTTCCGAGGCAATCCGCTGTTAATGGATGTGCCCGGCAACATCGGCGTCGGCCACGCGGATGTGCTCGTGCTCGACGGCGCGACATACCTGTACACGGCCACGAGCGACACGGCGCGGGGGAGGTATGTGCTGGAGTGGGGGCCATAGTGGGTAGGTAAAACGTGATGCGGTCTGTGCACAGGCCTGGTCAGTGATCACGACCGTTGGGCTGCGAGAGGCACGTTTCATGAGCCGCGCTTCGCGAGCATCTCCCACGTCGTCTTCATCACCAGCGCATCCTCTTCCATGATCGGGCTTTCGCACAGCACGCGGCCGGCGCATTTGTGGTCGTGCAGCGCGCGGAAGAAATCCTTGTACTTCAAATCTGACTCGGCCAGCGGGACGTGGTTCTTCTCGCCCTTCGGCCCGTACTCGATGCCGGAGAGGTGGATGTGAAGCCTCTTCAGCGCGCCCGCGCCGAGGCGCTTCTTCACCAGCCGGAGCATCGCCGCCCACTCGGCGTAGCTGTTGGCCGAGCCATCGCCGGGCCGCGCGTGCAAATGGGCGAAGTCAATGCACGGCAACACGCCTTCGATCTCCGCCGCCATCACCAGCGTATCCTCCAGCGAGCCGAGCATCGCGCTCTTGCCCATCGTCTCGGGGCGGAGGGTGGCCGGGTTGCCGGCGTCGCGCAACTCCTTCACACACTCACGCAGGCGCGGCACGGCCACATGCAGCACCTCTTTTGGATCGCGGCCAAAGTACGAGCCGGGGTGGAAGATGATGTCGGTGGCCCCGGCCAGGTTGCCGTAGTGCGCGGCGTCCATCAATCGTTTGCGGCTCTTCGGCCATTCGTCTTTATCGGCGTTGAGGTTGATGAAGTACGGCGCATGCACCGACAGCGCGACGTGGTGCTGCGCGCCGGCGGCCCTGATCTCCGCGCACTTCCCCTCCGAGACGCGCACGCTCTGCACCCAGGCCAGCTCCAGCGCGCCCAGGCCCAGCTCCGCCGTGCGCGCGATGCCGCCGACCGTGCCGCCGGGCTTTTTGGCGGTGGAGAGCGGCGCGCCGACGGTGCCGAAGAGGAACGAAGGTTTCGGTTGCATCGAACTCCGAGGATCGAGAATTGAGAGAGTTTGTGAATTATCAATGCAACGAAGCTAAAGCGCAACGTTAGCGACATAAAAAGCTATCAATGTATAGCATATCCACTTGACACATATCCTACATGTTAGTAATATCACCTTGCAATGATGAATCTAAAACCCCTCAAACGTGTAGATCCTGCCCCTCTTCTATCGGAATCAGCCCGGGAGATTATCAAGGAATTCATCGTCGCCAACAAACTGCGTCCGGGCGACCTGCTCCCCTCGGAAACCGAGCTTACCCGTCAATTGGGCATCAGCCGCAACAGTATACGTGAAGCCGTCAAGGCTTTGGCTGCCCTGGGCGTTATCGAGGTTCGTCGTGGCAGCGGCCTGTATGTCGGCAACTTCTCGCTCGAGCCGCTGTTACAGAACCTGTCATACGGCGTGATGTTTGAGCTTGAAGAATTGTCGGAGCTGCTTGAAATTCGCCGCGTGCTGGAAGTTGGCATGATCGAAACTGCCATGCAAACAATGATCGCGAAACAGAAAGCGAGTTTGCAGAATATCGTGGCACGCATGCGGCAGCGCGTTGAGCGCCGTGAAGCTTTCCCTGAAGAAGATCGTGAGTTCCATCGCTGTCTGTTTGAGAATCTCAACAACAAGACTTTGCTTCGATTGCTTGACACTTTCTGGCTGACTTATCGAAAAGCGGCTGAACACGCCGAAGTCAGCCCACGTGACCTCGCCAAGACTCTCTACGATCATGAAGCCATTATGGAGGCGGTGCTTGACGGCAATATCCGGGAAGCGCAAATCGCTTTGGAACGACACTACCTGGGTATTGCCGCTCAGATCGCCAGCGCCAAACAGCAACGCTCAACCTAGCCGCTTTTTCATTTTGCAGCCGGTGGCAATGCAACATCGGCAACCCTTGTAAATCGCAAATCTCAGGAAGGAGAAAGTGTCATGAAGAAATCTGTTTTCGTCAGCCTACAGGTCTTGCTGAGTGCTGCCATGCTGCTTGCAGCCTGCGGCCCCACGCAAACAACGGCCGAGCCGACAGCCGCTCCTGTTGAGCCGACTTCGGCGCCCGTCGCCGCCACGTCGCCCCCCACTCAGGCGCCCGCGCCAACCGCAACAGACGCGGCGACTGCGCAACCTGCCAAGAGCGGCGGCACCTACCGGGCCGCCTTTCGCACCGGCTGCATGGCGGGCCCATTGTGGACGACGTGCGGCCACCGCCTCGATCACACGATTTTACAGAACCTCGCTGCTGTCAAGTGGACGACCGATGGCGTCCAGCCCTTGCTTGCCGAAAGTTGGGAGATGCAGGAAGGCGGCAAAGTATGGCTCATCAAATTGCGCAAAGGCGTGAAGTGGCATGACGGCGCGCCGTTCACAGCCGATGACGTGGTGTTCAGCTTCAATGCCTATGCCAACCCCGTGATCGCCTCGACCTGGCAATCCAAAGTCGCCGACATCCTGGGCTTCGATGAGGTGAAGGCTGGCACCGCCGACAAACTTGCCGGCGTGCAGAAAATTGATGACCAGACGGTTCGAATTGAGCTAAAGGCTGCTCAACCGCCGTGGATGGAACTGACCCAGCCCTTTATCATCATCATGCCCAACCACATCCTGGGCAATGTGAAACCTGAAGAGCTTAAAGCCCATCCCTTCTGGGAAGGTGGCCGGATCGGTACCGGGCCGTTCAGGTGGGTAGAATACAAGACCGACCAGTACCTGATCACAGAGCGGAACCCCGATTACTATCTGGGCGCGCCTAAGCTCGACCGTGTCATCTACCAGATCTATGCCGACGTCGCGACCATTTTGAACGCTCTGGAAAAGGGTGAAGTGGACGATATCTCCTTTGAGGGCGGCGGCATACCCGAAACCGAAGTGGAGCGCATGCGCAAGGTTCCCAACCTGGAAGTCCTTGGCGAGATGAATGCGGGTCTGCCCACCTACATTCAGTGGGATCTGAGCAAAGAGCCTTATAGCGATCTGCGCTTCCGGGAGGCCGTGATCTATGCGATTGATCGCGAGTCGATTATCCAGAGCATCTTCTTCGGCCTTTACAGGCCAGCGTATGCAATGTCCCCGCAGGAGTGGGCCTTGCCATCAGATCTTGATCGGCGTCCCTACAATCCCGAAAAAGCGCGACAACTGTTGCAGGACATGAAGTATGACACGAGCCTGGAGCACGATTTTATCTACTATTACACCGACCCGGTCAGCAAGGATGCGATCACTGCGATTCAGCAACAACTGGCCGAGGTGGGCATCAAGATCGTGCCGCGTCTGCTCAATGCAGCTGCCATCAACGAAGTGTATGCCGACAAATCCTTCCAGATGGGGTACTTCGCCAATGGACAGGGGCTTGACCCATCGCTGGGCGCAACGATTCCCAGATGCGGGGCGCAATTGGCCCTGGGCTACTGCAATTCAACGGTGGATGAGTTGTTCGCCAACGGCATGGGAACGTCGAACCGGGCTGAGCGCGCCCCGATTTACCAGGATATCAACCGTATCCTGAATAAGGATTTGCAGAAGGGATACCTGTGGTATGCCGCGCGGCCGCTGGCCTTCAGCAGGCGGGTGGTGGGGTTGGCCGAACACTGGCTGGAGCAGCCGATCCTGGTCTTCAACACTCCGGTTTATCAGGAGATTGAGAAATGGTATGTTGACGAGTAACGTCTGAGATTTGCTGCCCGCCACACAATCACGGACGCCTCTTGGGCAGAGCGGCCTACTTCTGGCCGCTCGGTTGAAGGGGCGTCCGTCTGTGTGGGGTGCATAATCTACATGATATAAATTGGTTTACAATCCGGGACTGTCTCGACTGTTGCGCCTTCAACGTCTGCATGGCATGCAGATCAAACGAAAGCAATGATAACCTACATCGTACGCCGATTGTTCGTTGTGATCCCGACTTTGTTGGGGATAACGCTGATATTGTTCGGGCTTGCCAATCGCATGCCGGGCAACGCCGTCATGGCGATGATCAGCACCGATGCTCCGCTGGCCGATGAGATTATCGCCATTCGCAAAGGTCAACTAGGCCTGGACCTGCCGCTTTACATTCAGTACGGACGGTGGCTTTGGCAACTGGTCCGAGGTAATCTGGGCTATTCATATATCAATGGACGGCCGATCGCAGACGCCATTCTTGAACGGGTGCCGGCTACCGTTCAGCTGATGGGCACGTCGCTGTTTTTCTCGGTTCTAGTTGGAGTCCTCCTTGGTATTGTCAGCGCCGTGAAACGCTACTCGATGCTAGACTACGCGCTCACGGTCGGTGGATTTATCGGCTCGTCCATGCCCGCTTTTTTTCTCGGCCTTGTGCTCATCTACCTCTTTGCGCTGACGTTGGGCTGGTTTCCCTCCAGTGGCATGGGCGTCATTGGCGAAAAATACGATTTGGGCGTGAATCTGCGCCATCTGTTCCTGCCGGCACTGACCCTGGGGTTGATCCGGATCCCGTTATTTATGCGCTATACGCGTGCCAGCTTGCTGGATGTCATTCATGCTGACTATATACGGACTGCGCGAGCGAAGGGCCTGCCCGAACGCCTGGTGCTCTTTCGCCATGCCGTTCGCAACGCACTCATCCCCGTAATCACCGTGGTTGGATTGACCCTGCCCGTCCTATTCAGCGGCGCCATCATCATCGAGACGATCTTCCAGTGGCCCGGTGTGGGTATGCTCTACATGGATGCCGTTAATCAACGGGATATCCCGATGCTGATGGGGATTGCCCTCGTGGTGGGCGTGTTGGTTTTGTTGAGCGGCATCCTGACCGATATTGCCTACGCCTTGGCAGACCCTCGCATTCGGTATTGAACCTTCATGGTCGCCGCTGAACTCTCGCCCACTTCAGCCGAAGAGCTTTCGCCATTGCGCGATGTCAGCCCGCGAGCCCGCCTGTGGATTCGGTTCCGGCGACATCGCCTGGCCCTGGCCGGACTGGCCATTCTGGCGCTGATCATCTTCGGCGCGATCTTTGCGCCATACCTGACCAGTTACGACCCGCTTTCCGGGAAACTGCTCAGTCGTTATCAACCTCCCGGCGCAGACCATCTGCTTGGAACAGACGGCAATGGACGTGATATCCTGGCGCGCATTCTGTTTGGCGCACGCGTATCTCTGGCGGTGGGTATCGGCGCTGTCTCGCTCTCAGCCCTGATCGGCATTGTCATCGGCGGCATTGCCGGTTACTTTGGGGGTAGCCCGGACTTGATATTGATGCGCATCACGGACATCTTCCTGACGCTGCCCTTGCTGGTCATTGTTATTAGTCTGGTGGCGATTATCGGGCCCGGCACATACTCCAGCCTGTTTGCGATCGGCGTTTTGAGTTGGACAAGCATGGCACGGCTGGTGCGAGGTCAGTTTCTGACCTTGCGGAGCGTGGAGTATGTCGAGGCAGCCCGTGCCTTGGGGGAAATGCCTGTGATCATTATCCTGCGCCACGTGCTCCCCAATGCCTTTGGGCCGATCGCCGTTGCCATCACATTTGCTCTCGGCGAGGCGATCCTGCTTGAAGCGGCGCTGTCCTTCTTTGGCCTTGGCGTGCAGGTTCCCACGCCCAGCTGGGGTAGTATGCTCAGCGATGCGCGAACCATCTCGATCCTTGAAACGCGACCGTGGATGTGGTTGCCTCCAGGCGTTATGATCGTCTTGACGGTACTTTCCATCAACTTTATCGGCGATGGGCTCCGCGACGCGCTCGATCCACAGTCGAAACCTGCTTGAAAACCGGCCATCAACCCAGAGGTGCTTCAAGCGTACGTTTATGATAACTGTACAGGCGCGATTGTCTCCGGGTTAAGTGACGGATGTCATTCCCCATGACGATTTCCCTTCAATAGCGTTTTGCCCCGACAAGTTTATGAATGACCCAATTTTGCCCGTGAGTGTCTCTTCGAACGAGAGGCCACCAGCGATGGATTTAGACGGCCTGGTAGCCGCCACTTTTACGCCATTCACGGTGGATGGCCGTGTCAATCTTGATGCAATCGGGCCTTATGCCGAGTATCTTTCCGGGCAGAGCCTCGAAGGAGTGTTTGTCAACGGCACAACCGGCGAAGGTATGTCGCTGACTGTCGAGGAGCGTCTTCAAATTGCGGCGCGCTGGCGTGATGTTCTGCCGCCCAGGCTCAAGCTCATTGTGCATGTGGGCCATAACTGCCTGAAGGATGCGCGTGCCATGGCCCAACACGCTGAGGCCATCGGCGCAGACGCGGTCAGCGCCTGTCCCCCGTCTTTTTTTAAGCCACAAACGATCGAGGAACTGGTTGCCTGTTGTGTTGAAGTCGCTGCAGCCGCGCCGCGCCTGCCGTTTTACTACTATCACATCCCCATGTTGACGGGCGTCCATCTGCAAATGGCTGCGTTCCTCCCGCTGGCCTGCGAGCAAATCCCTAATATGCGCGGCATCAAGTTCACCGATGACGATCTGACAGACTTCGCCGGTGTGTTGCAATCGTCGGCTGGCAAGCTGAACGTGTTTGCCGGGCGTGATGAAATATTGCTCTCCTATCTAGAACTCGGCGCGCGCACGGCAGTCGGGAGCACGTACAATTTCTTTGCGCCCGTCATGCAGGGCATGCTGTCTGCGTTCAGGCGCGGCGACCTTGTCGCCGCGCAGAACGTCCAGGCCTTTGTGCGCGACGTGGTCGCCGTGATCATTGAGTACGGCGGAGTGCCCTCTCAAAAATTGATTATGCGATGGATTGGAATTGATTGTGGGCCGGTGCGATTGCCGCTTGTAAATCTGCCGGCCAAGGTCGAGTCACAACTTCACGCCGAGTTGGAAGCCCATAACTTCTTTTTGCGAATAAAGTCAGGGTGAGTTGGCATCAGCGACACGAGCAGTTGCGGCCGGTCAAAGCGCGTAGAGCCAGCGTTTTCCTGCCGAGCAATGTGTGCCATCGTGGCCCTCGTCTCCCGCGCCTCTTATTTCTCGAAAGGCGCAGTGCTGTAGCGCACCTGGTCGAAGGCCTCGGTCACGCGCACGCTCTGCACCCAGGCCAGCTCCAGCGCGCCCAGGCCCAGCTCCGCCGTGCGCGCGATGCCGCCGACCGTGCCGCCGGGCTTTTTGGCGGTGGAGAGCGGCGCGCCGACGGTGCCGAAGAGGAAGGTTGGTCTAGTCATAGCATCCTTTTTGAATCCACGAAGTCACACGAAGGAACACGAATCAAGACCGTACATGTCACTTTGTGTCCTTCGTGGCTTCCCTATCCGTGTTTGCCTGCCTGAGCCTCTGCAGCGCCGCGCGCACCCTTTCCCAGGCAGCTTTCGTCTCCTTCGCCTTTTCTTTCTCGACAGGCACGGCGCTGTAACGCGCCTGGTCGAAAGCTTCGGTGAGGGCGCGCACGTCGGTTCGCGCTTCTTCAAGCTTATCTTCCAGCACCGGGTCGTACTCGTCCGGCGTCTGCGGCGGCTTGCGCGGGAAGCCCAACTGCCCGGCGCGGCGTAACGTGCTCAGGTAGAAGTACAACACCTGCTCGCGCGGCGTCGCGCCGCCCAGGCGGAAGAAGCGTGGCCCAGGCACGGGCAGGCGCGTGAACAGTTCGCGCAGCCGTTCGAGGGGACGCAGTTCGCGTAAAGCTTCGGCCCACTGGCCCGTTTGTTTGCGGAGGAAGTCCACGATCAGTCGCAGGGCGCGGAACAACCGCGCGTTCCTGATGGCCTGCACCAGTTCGGGGCGTTCGCGCAAGTAGGCAAAGATGATATAGGTCACCATCGCGGCGACGACGAGCCAGAAGGCCAACGAGCGCAATAGTTCCAGATCGAGACCGGGAATGGTCAGCGGCGGCGGGATGGGGCCGGGCGGCGGCGTCGGTTCGGCGGTGGGAGCCGGGGTCGGGAGCGGAGCGGTTTGCGGCGGCAGTTCCGAGGCGGGCGGCGCGAGCAGCATCAGGAGTGAAGCGAAGAGGGTCGCAATCAAGACTGACAAAATGTACAGGCCGAAAAACAGCGCGCCGATGATGGCGCTGACGATACCCAGCAATCCCTCGCCGTAGAAGGTGGGCAGCGAGAACGCGATCAGGGCGGCGATCAACACGAAGAGCAGCGAGTGCCGCGCCCAGCGCCCGGCGAGTTGGTTGCTGACTTGCGCGCCCTCGCCCTGCCAAACCGCCGACCAGTGCGCGAAGTTGGCCTGCCCCATCAACACCAGGCCGAGCGTGAAGTAGAGCAGGGCATTGGCCACCAGGCCGGTGACCGCGCCGCAGGGCGGCGATTGAGAAGCGCGAAGCGCTTCTCCAGCGCAAGCAAAGCCTGCGCCCGCCCCGCGCCCGAAGTCGAGCAGCGCCTCGAAGCCGATGCGGGCCAGGCCGGAGGTGAAGAGCAGCAGCAGCCCGCCCCAGAAAAAGCGCGTGGTGATCTCCTCGCGCGGCGAGACCTCGCGCAGCGGGGCCTCGGGGTCGCGCAACTCTTCGAGATTGGCGGTGGTGTCGGTGACGGCCAGCAACGCCAGCACGGCGAGCAGGTAGTTGACGACGGTCTGCCCGTCGAAGATGGCGCCGGGGGTGTTGGCCCAGGTGCGCAGATCGGCGATGACGACGCTCAACGGCTGGCCGACGTAGACACCGGCTTTGATGAGGACGAACAGAAAGGCGAACTCGAAGACGCGCGCGCGCCAGCGATTGGCGAGCCGCATGCGGGGCGAGTGCATCAGCCGGTACGAATAGTGCGCCTCGAGCGCGGCCAGCGTGCAGCTCAGCACCGTCCACGACAAATTCCATGGCGGCCACAACAGCCGGATGAACTCGGCCACGCTCCACGCCACGCACGCCGCCATCGCCGCCATCAGGGCCGGCCGCAACCCATCGCGCACCCAGCTTTCGCGGGTCATTGCCTGTGCCCTGTCGCCGTGAGCGGAGCCGGGGCCGAACGTGGCGTCATCATCCGTCCTTCAATTCGCCGCAAAGCCGGCCTCCACGTCGCGCTCGTGCCAAACGGGATAGACCGGGATGCGGAGCAGCGCCGCGCGTTGCTCGTTGACGCGGCTGGCGCGAGACGGCTGCACGAGGATGAGGGCCAGCGGGAAGCCGGCCTCCCGCAGCAGCGCCAGCGTATCGAGCAGCTCCGGCGTATCGCGCCCGCTGATGACGACGAGGCTGGTGCCCCACGGCAGGTGCGGGCGCTGCGCGCGCAGAAATTCGGTGAACGAGGCCTCAGTCGTCATGTGTACCCGCGCCAGCGCCTCGAGCACCGTCATCAAATGCGCGCGCTCGCCGCGCGCCGGCAGCACGAAGCGCGTCTCGGCGTCGCACAGCGCGTCGTGCGCCTCGGCGGCCAGCCCCACCGGCTGCCGCTCATGCACGCTGATGTGATGGGCGACCGAGGCCGCGATGGTGATGGCCAGCTCCATCGCCTCGTGCCGGCCGCGCCTGTCGTAGCCGTCGGCGCTGAGGTCGAGAAAGATCATGGTCTCGCGCGCGATGGCGGGCTGATAGGTTTTCACGAGCAGCCGGCCCGTGCTGGCCGTCGCCGGCCAGTGGATGCGGCGCAGCGAATCGCCGGGGGCATAATCGCGCACACCGGTGACGCGCGCCGGGTCCTCGAACAGCGGCAGGCGCGCGCGCAGCGACGCCAGCGGTGAGCGCGTCGGCAGGCCCAACCGGCTCAACGGCAGGATGCGGGGATAGACGATCATCGGCTGGCGCGGGGTCTCGGCGCTCAACGCTTTCGTCACGCCGAACAAATCGCCCGTGCGCACCGTGAGCGGGCCGAGGGCGTACACGCCGCGCTTGTGGCAGTGGAGGGTGTATGTCAGCTCATCGCTGCCGCGCGGCCCGAGGCTGAAGACGCGCGCGTGCCGCAGCGGCGCGGAAAGATCCACCGGCACCGACTCCTTCACCATCAGCCACGTCACCGGCAGCGCGCCCGTGTTGCGGACTTCGACCCGCACCGGCACATCGTCGCCGTGAAAGGCGCGGTTGACGTACTCGCGCGTGATGCGGATGTGTTGCAGGTTGCGCCGCGACCACCAGCGCGCGGCCAGCCACATCCCAAAGAACAAATACGCAATCGTGAAGAAGAAATCAATCCGCAAGACGATGGCGAGCAGAAAGAGGAAGAGGAGGAAGGGGAGGAAGCCGAGCATGGGGGAGGGGGAGGAGGGAGGGAGAGGGAGGAGGGAAGAGGGAGGAGGGAGGAGCGCCCCTCCTCCCTCCTCTCTCATCCCTCTACCCTCCACCCTCCACGGCTTTGCAGCTCTCCTATGTCGAGCGGCGTGGTCTTCAAAATCTCCTCGAGGATAGAAACGGCGGTGCGCCCGCGCAGCTGGCCCTCGGGTTTGATGATGAGGCGGTGGGCGAGGGTGAGCGGCACGAGCAGTTTGATGTCGTCGGGCAGCACGTAATCGCGCCCGCGCAGCGCGGCCAGCGCCTGGCTGGTTTTGTACAGCGCGAGTGAGCCGCGCGGGCTGGCCCCGAGCGCCACATCGGCGTGGCGGCGCGTGGCCCCCACCAGCGCGAGGATGTAGCCTTCGAGCGTCTCATCCACATGCACCTCGCTGATGGCGCCGCCGTGCGCGAGCAGCTCCGCCCCATCAACGACCGCGCCGAGCGTCTCGATCGGATGTTGCTGGCGGAGGTTGCGGAGCATACGCGCCTCGTCCCCGGCCTCGAGGTAGCCGAGCGAGAGGCGCATGAGGAAGCGATCGAGCTGGGCCTCGGGCAGCGGGAAGGTGCCCTCGAACTCGACCGGGTTTTGCGTGGCCAGCACGAGGAACGGGGCGGGCAGCGCGTGCGTGACCCCGTCCACCGTCACCTGCCGTTCCTGCATCGCCTCAAGCAGCGCGGCCTGCGCGCGCGGCGTGGCGCGGTTGATCTCATCGGCCAGCAGCACGTTGACGAAGACCGGCCCGGCGCGAAACTCAAAGCTGCCGGATTGTTGATTGAAGACGTTGACGCCGGTGATGTCGTTGGGCAACAGGTCGGGCGTGCATTGCAGCCGCTTGAAGCGCAGCCCGAGGCTGCCGGCGACGGCGCGGGCCAGCATCGTCTTGCCGGTGCCGGGCACGTCTTCGATGAGGACGTGGCCCCGGCACAGCAGCGCGACCAGCAGCAACTCGATCTGCTGCCGCTTGCCGACGATGACGGTCTCGACGTTTTCGATCAGGCGGGTGGCAAAAGGGGTGAGGGGCATGGCAGGCCGATTGTGCCATGAATTACCTGCGTGCGTTTCACGCTCTACGCGTCACTCCTTTTTCTCTTCCTTCTTTTCTTCCTTGTGCCAGCGCAGGGTGACGTTGTAGCTCGCTTCGGCGGCGCCCTTGGCCACGAAGAGGTTGCCGACCTCGCCGCTGGCCTTCAGGCTGAAGGTCACTTCCATCTCATCCGGCGGCTGGCTCAAATCGCGCAGCTTGCTCACCAGCAGGTTGGCCGACGAGCGCACGCCGTCCACGGCCTGGTCGAACGACACCCTGGCCTGCTCGGCGGGCTTATCGCCCTCGCTGCCGGCCTTCACAAATCCGCCGCCGGTCGCCTTCTTCTCATCCGCCGCTTCGATCAGAATACTCCCGCCGCCCTCGAGAGGGAACTCCACATACTTGCTCATGCCGTGCTCCTTGTCAGAGGTCTTGGAATTTACAACCTCATCCCCCGAGCGCGGCGCGAATCAACTCCTCAAGCGCGGCGCTGGGGGATAGAGGGGGATAGTGCGCCGATTATAGCCGCGACCGTGTTAGCGAAACATACACACCCAACCCGGCACATTTGGGGATACAATCACGGCCACGCTGAAAAGACAAGGCCCATGAGCACCATCACCCTCGGCTCCGTCTCCGGTCACCTCGCCACGCCCACCGGCAAGGGCCCGTGGCCGGCCGTCATCGTCGTGCAGGAGTGGTGGGGCCTCAACGACAACATCCGCCGCATCGCCGACCGCTTCGCCCTCGAGGGCTACCTCGCCTTCGCGCCCGACCTCTATCACGGCGAGCTGGCCGGCCCCGGCGAGAACGAGAAGGCGATGGGCCTGGTGCAGAAGTACGGCCCGCACGGCCCGGAGGCGTTGCAGTCGGTTTACGACGCGCTCAAGGAATATCCGAACACCACCGGTAAAATCGGCAGCGTGGGCTTTTGCTTCGGCGGGCGGATGTCGCTGGCGCTCGGGGTGACGCGCCCGGTGGATGCGGTCTGCACGTTCTACGGCGGGCAGATGCAATTGCTCTTCGACAAGCTCGGCAGCCTGCACGGCCCGGTGCTCGGCCTGTTCGGCGACGCCGATCAATCCATCCCGGCCGGCACCATCGAGGAGTTTGAGCGCGTGCTGACCAGGCACAACATCGAGCACGAGATCAAGGTCTACCCCAACTCCGGCCACGCCTTTTTTCGTGATGGCGACCCGACCAGTTACCGGCCCGAGGCCGCGCGGGATGCGTGGGACAGGGTGAAGAAGTTTTTTGCGCGCAATCTAAATTGAACCGCGAAGCCGCAAACGGCGCGAAGGACTTCTGAAATCCTGGCGCACCCCTTTGCGGGCCTCACGCATTGGCGATGAAATGACTCTTTGTGAAGTCCGCTGCCTGGGCCGAGTGCCGTACGCCGAGGCGTGGGAGTTGCAGAAGCAGCTCGCCGCGCAGCGCGCCGCCGGCGAAATCCCCGATACGTTGCTGCTGCTCGAACATCCACACACGTATACGTTTGGCCGCAGAGGACAGGCCGAAAATCTTTTGTTGGATGAGGCCGCACTGGCCGCGCGCGGCATCGAAGTGCAGTGGGTGGATCGCGGCGGGGATGTGACCTATCACGGCCCCGGCCAACTCGTCGGTTACCCGATCATGCAACTCGGCACGCCGGCGCGTGAGGGTGGACGCATCCCGCAGGCCGATTACGTCGGCTACGTGCGCCGCCTCGAGGCGATGCTGATCCGCGCATGCGCGCGATTCGGTCTCGTCGCCAGGCAGGTGGCCGGGCTGACGGGGGTGTGGGTGCAGCCGCCATCAGCGCGGCTCGCCCCCTCGAAGATCGCCGCCATCGGCGTGAAGGTGGATGCGCGCGGCATCAGCCAGCACGGCTTTGCCCTCAACGTCGCCCCCGACATGGATTACTGGAACGGCATCATCGGCTGCGGCTTGAAGGAGCACGCCTCGATCGCGTTAGCCGATTTGCTCGAACCTGTGCCCTCGATGGAGGCGGTGATGGACGAAGTAATACGGCAGTTCGGCGCGGTCTTCGAGCGCGAGATGGCGCTGCGCCAACCGGCACGCTCACGCCAAATTTAGCCGGCGGGCCCTGCGCGCGTGCGTCAAACCGCCGATAACAGCGTCACTGAGGGCGCGAAACTCACAGCGAGCACCATTCACCCTTCAGCGCACACCTCAGCCCGGGCCGCTCTGCAGAGCAGCCCGGTTTTGTTTCCGCAACCTCCACCAACTCGGTTATGATGCGGGCGAAAGGAGAGCCCTATGCGTTACTTCCTCACCGGCGCCACCGGCTTCCTCGGCGGCCGCGTGGCCCGGCAACTGCGCCAGGCCGGGCACGACGTCGTCGCCGTGGTGCGCAATCCCGAGAAGGCCAAAGACCTGGCCGGCCTCGGCGTGCAACTGGCCAAGGGCGATGTCACCGAAAAGGACTCTATGCGCGCGCCGATGACGGGCGCCGACGGCGTGTATCACATCGCCGGCTGGTACAAGATCGGGGTGAAGGACAAAGCGCCGGGCGTCGCCATCAACATTGACGGCACGCGCAACGTGCTGCAATTGATGAAGGAGTTGAAGATCCCAAAGGGTGTGTACACCAGCACGCTCGCCGTCAACTCCGATACCGGCGGCAGGCTGGTGGACGAGAGCTACCGCTTCACCGGCGCCCATCTCAGCGAATACGATCGCACCAAGGCCGCCGCACACGATGTGGCCGAGCAGTTCATCCGCGACGGGTTGCCGCTCGTCATCGTGCAGCCCGGCCTGATCTACGGCCCCGGCGACCAGGGCCCGTCGCACGATGCCATCGTGAGTTATCTCAAGCGCCAATTGCCGATGATGCCGCAGCATACGGCGTATTGCTGGGGGCATGTGGACGACATCGCGCGCGGGCATATCCTGGCGATGGAGAAGGGCAGGCCCGGCGAGAACTACTTCGTCTGCGGCCCGGCCCACACATTAATCGAAGCGATTAAGCTGGCCGAGCAGATCACCGGCATCCCCGCGCCGGGCATGACCGCGCCGCCGTGGCTGCTCAGGGCGATGAGCGGGCTGGTGAGCGCCATCGAGCCCGTCGTCTCTGTGCCCTACAATTACAGCAGCGAGTATCTGCGAGTGAGCGCCGGCGCGACGTACCTCGGCAGCAATGCGAAGGCGAAGCGCGAGTTGGGCTGGGAGCCGCGCGCGTTGAAGGACGGCTTACCCGAGATGTTGCAGTGGGAGATGGAACAGTTGGGGATGAAACGCAGTTGAGCGAATAGCGCCCGCCGCACATGTGCGCTACACTGTTGGCATGAATACGCTCTCCAACCCGCAACGCATCGAGGGTACCGGCCGCCTCGAGGCGTTGAGCGACGGCGTCATCGCCATCGTTGCCACGCTCCTCATCATCGAAGTGCATGTGCCCGAGATCGAGTCGCTCACCACCGCCGGGGTGTTGGCCGCGCTGTCCGCGCTGGCCCCCAAGCTCATCAGCTTTGCCATCAGCTTTTTCACCATCGCCATCTTCTGGGTCAATCACCATCATTTCTTCTCGCGCATCACCCACTCGAACTGGAAGCTGCTGTGGTTGAACAACTTCCTGCTCTTCTGGCTGACGGTGGTGCCGTTCACCACCGCCTTCGTCGGCGACTACCCCACCCAGCCGCTGGTGGTGGCGTTGTACGGCGTCAACCTCAGCCTGGCCGGGTTGAGTTTTGTGTTGATGGGCCAGTATGTGTTCTTCATGAGCGACTTGATGCCGGACTCCATTCCGCTGCGTGACCGGCGTTTTGAGTGGGGCCGGAGCTGGGTGGGCGTCATCGCTTACGCGCTGGCTGCGCTGTTGGCCTTCGTGTCGGTCTACATCGCCTTGATCCTGCTCGCTTTGATCCCATTCTTCTACGTCGTGCCCAACCTGCTGCGCTCGGGCGAGGGGAGTTTCTGAGCGATTGAGCGGCGGGCTCTCTGTGGTAAAGTTTTCGGCGACCCAACCACAGGAGTAAACTCAACCATGGCCTTCTCAGCCCTCGTGGGGGCGCGCGTCAAGCGCAAGGAAGACCCGCGCCTCATCACCGGCGCGGCACAGTACACGGGCGACCTCAGCCTGCCCGGCATGCAGTTTGTCGCCTTTGTGCGCAGCCCGTACGCCCACGCCCTCATCCGCAACATCGACTCGACCGCCGCCCGCAGCCTGCCCGGCGTCGGCGCCGTCTTCACCGGCGCGGAGTTGCGCGAGGCCTATGGCCCGATGCCGATGGAGGACGCCGGCAAGGATGAGACGCACACGCACTACCCGCTTTCGGTGGAGCGGGTGCGTTACGCGGGCGAGGCCGTGGCCTGCGTGGTGGCCGATTCAGCGCAAGCCGCTGCCGAGGGCGCGCTGGCCGTGACCGTGGAGTGGGAGCCGCTGCCGGTGGCCGGTGATCTGCACGCGGCCCTGGCCGAGGGCGCGCCGCGCGTCTTCGACGACCTGCCCGACAACGTCGAGCATGTGTGGACGCGCAAACGCGGCGAGCCGGACAAAGCCTTTGCCCAGGCACAGCGCGTGGTGACGCTGGCGATGAACAATCAACGGCTGGCCGGTGTGCCGATGGAGCCGCGCGCCACGCTGGCCGCGCCCGACCCGCAGACCGGCGGGCTGACGGTGTGGACGAGCACGCAGGCCGCCCACGGCATCCGCACCGAGCTGGCCAAAATCCTCAGGCTGCCCGAGAACATCGTGCGCGTCATCGCGCCGGAGGTCGGCGGCGGCTTCGGGTTGAAGATCGGGCTGTTCGCCGAAGATGCCGTGTTGGCGGCGCTGGCGTTGCGGCTGAAGCGACCGGTGCGCTGGGCCGAGACGCGCAGCGAGCACATGCTCGCCACCACGCACGGGCGCGCGCAACTCGCCGAACTCTCCGCCGCCGTGCAGGCCGATGGCACCGTGACCGCGCTCAAGATGCGGGTGCGGCAGGATTTGGGCGCGTATCCGCGCGTCACCTCCATCGGCGAACTCACCGGGCGCATGGCCGTCGGCGTCTATGCCATCCCCAATGTTGACCTCGAGATCAAATGTGTGTTTACGAACACCACGCCGGTCGCGGCCTATCGCGGCGCGGGCCGGCCCGAGGCCGCGTACTACATCGAACGGCTGATGGACACCATCGCCGCCGAGATGCAGCTCGACCCGACCGAGCTGCGGCGCAGGAACTTCATCCCGCCGAGCGCCTTTCCACTCAAGACGCCGGCCGGGCAGAAGTACGACAGCGGCGAGTACGACAAAACGTTGAGCAAGGCGCTGGAGATTTCGGACTACGGCGCGTTGCGCGCCGAGCAGCGCCGGCGCCTGAGTGAGAACAGCCCGCGCGTGCTGGGGATTGGGGTGGCGACGTATGTCGAGATGTGCGCTTTCGGCTACGACAGCGCCGTTGTCCGCGCCGAGCCGAGCGGCACCGTCACCGTGCTCACCGGCATTTCGCCGCACGGGCAGGGGCAGCACACCACCTTCGCGCAGATGGTCAGCGATCAACTCGGCGTGCCCTTCGAGCAGATCGTGGTGAAGCACGGCGACACCGCCCTCACGCCGATGGGCCAGGGCACCATGGGCAGCCGCGGCCTCGTCGTCGGCGGGGCGGCGCTGGCGCGGGCGACCGACAAGGTGCGGGCCAGGGCGATGCGGATCGCCGCGCACATGCTGGAGGCGGCGACCGAAGATATTGAATTGAAGGACGGGCGCTATCAGGTGAAGGGTGTGCCGAGCAAGGCGCTGACCTTCGCCGAGATCGCCGATCGCGCCTACTCCGACGACCTGCCCGACGACGTTGACACCGGCCTCGAGGCCACCGACTTCTGGCGCATCGCCGACTCCACCTGCCCGTCCGGCGCGCACCTGGCCGTGGTCGAGGTGGATCGCGAGACGGGCGAAGTGCAACTGCTCCGCTACTTCTCGGTGGATGACTGCGGGCCGCGCTTCAGCCCGATGTTGGTGGAAGGGCAGGTGCACGGCGGGCTGGCGCAGGGCATCGCGCAGGCCTTGTTCGAGGAGATGGTTTACGACGCCAACGGGCAGACGACGACGGCGAGTCTAATGGAGTACGCCCTGCCGCATGCCGATAGCTTCCCGATGTTCACCGTGGATCAGACGGTGACTCCCTCGCCAACCAACCCGCTCGGGGTCAAGGGCATCGGCGAGGCGGCGACCATCGGCTCGACGCCGGCGATTGTGAACGCGGTGGTGGATGCGCTGCGGCCCTTCGGTGTGCGCCACCTCGACATGCCGCTGCGCCCGGAGCGGGTGTGGCGGGCGCTGCGCTCGCCGAGTTGAGTCGCGCCAGCGCGTGTGACCAGCGCTCACAACAAAACCGGGTGCGCTCAGCAGCGCACCCGGTTGAACAACGGCGACTTGAGTTGGAAAAGTTCTCAGTTCCCGCGCACGCGCTTGCAGGTCACGCACTCGGGCGTGGTCTCACAGCGGAAGTTCTGCCGCGTGTACAGATCACCGGCCTGCGCGGCGACCGAAGCGTAATCCCAATACACAAAGCCTACACTTTCGAGGTGGCCTTCGCAAACATCGTACACCGGTGTCGGGTCTTCGGTTTCAACGGTGAAATGCGCGAGGCCGCGGTGATTGAACTGGCCCGCCCACACGGTGGTATAGCCGGTGGCCTCAACATGCGCCCCCTCGACGACCCAGGTGGTGTGCCCATCGGCGCACGTCACATCGGCGGTGCCGGAGGCGTGCAGGGTTACGTGCGTGTCTTCGGGATGGGTGTGCGTCAGCCGCACCTTGCCGTCGGCGATGAGTGAGCCGAGACGGAACCCGGTGAGGGTGATGCGGATGCTCTGGGCGAAGGCGGGCGAAACGGTGACGGACAGCACGACAACAGCGGTCAAAATGGCAAACAGTTTACGGCGCATAGGGCCTCACTTGTGGTCAATAGATGGTGCGGCAAGGATTGTGAATTAAAGCTTCTGTCGCCTGATCTTGGTTTTCCATGGCCCTCCCGAGTCGAAAAAAGAAAACCACCGGTGCAACGACCGGTGAACGTGGTCCGGGCTGGCCCCCTGTTCAATGGAATACCAATACGCGTCGGTTGGAGCGGTCGAACGACTTTATCTTCGGGCAATATACTCCTGATTCCGCGGCGCGTGATTAGGAGATATGGGTCATTAACCCGCCCTGCATTGTGCGCAGATGGCGAGCAGCTTATACTTTCTCCTAACCCGCAACGCCGCCATGACTGAACGCGAGCAACTCGAACAGGCCATCGCCGCCCTCGAAGCCCAGCGCGCCCTCCTCGGCGAGGCCGTCGTCAACGCCGCGCTCGCGCCGATGCGCGACAAGCTGGCCGCGCTGTCTGCCCCCGCGCGCGCGGCGGCCGGCGAGGCTGAACAACAGCGCAAGCAGGTCACCGTCCTCTTCGCCGATGTCTCCGGCTTCACCGCCATGTCCGAAACGCTGGATGCCGAAGAGGTCACCGCGACGATGAACGCGCTGTGGTCACGGCTCGACGGCGCAATCCAGACGAACGGTGGCCGCATTGACAAGCACATCGGCGACGCGGTGATGGCGCTCTTCGGCGCGCCGCTGGCCCGCGAGGACGACCCCGAACGCGCCATCCGCGCCGCGCTGGAGATGCAGACCGAGCTGACCGCGTTTGCCTCCGGCCGGCGCCATCCCCTGGCCATGCGCATCGGCATCAACACCGGCCCGGTCGTGCTCGGCGCGGTCGGCACCACCGGCGAGTACACGGCCATGGGCGACGCCGTCAACGTCGCCAGCCGCCTCGAGCACGCCGCCCCGGTCGGCGGCATCCTCATCTCGCACGACACCTACCGGCACGTGCGCGGCGTCTTCGACGTGGTCACGCAGGAGCCGATCACGGTCAAGGGCAAGGTCGAGCCGATCCAGACCTACGTCGTGCGCCGGGCCAAGCCGCGCGCCTTCCGCGTCACCACCCGCGGCGTGGAGGGGGTGGAGACGCGGACGATCGGGCGCGAGGCCGAGCTGCGGCGGATGCAGGCGGCGTTCGAGGCGGCCAACGCGGAGGCGCGCACCACGTTGATCAGCGTGGTGGCCGAGGCCGGCACCGGCAAATCGCGTTTGCTGTACGAGTTCGTCAACTGGCTCGAGGTGCTGCCCAGCCGCACCCTCATCTTCAAAGGCCGCGCCACGCCCGAGATGGCCGACGTGCCCTACGCGCTGCTGCGCGATGTCTTTGCCTTTCGGCTCGAGATTCAGGATAGCGACCGCGCGGCAGCCGTGCGCGAAAAGATCGAGGCTGGGATCACCCGCTTTCTACCCGGCGAGGCCGGGCTGATGCGGGCGCATTTCATCGCGCATCTGGCCGGGTTCGATTTCTCGCACAGCCCCCACCTGCAGGGCATCCTCGGCGACGCGCGCCAGATTCGTGACCGCGCTTTTCATTACCTCAACGAGTTCTTCGTCGCCGTCGCCCACAGCGACCCGGTGGTCTTGCTGTTGGAGGACATCCACTGGGCCGACGACGGCTCGCTCGATTGGATCGAGACTCTGTTGCGCGAGCAACCGGCCCTGCGCCTCAGCGTCGTCGGGTTGACGCGGCCCGCCTTCTTCGAGCGGCGGCCGCAGTGGGGGAGTGATCCCGCGCGGCACGCCCGCATTGACCTGCGCCCGCTGTCCGAGGACGAGACGCGCGGCCTCGTGGCCGACATCCTGCGCAAAGCCCGCCACATCCCCGACGCCCTCACCGACCTCATCGTGCGCCGCGCCGAGGGCAGCCCGTTTTACGTCGAAGAGCTGATCAAGATGCTGATCGAGGACGGCGTCATCCACACCGGCGCGGAGGAGTGGTCGGTGGAGATGAACCGGCTGGCGCAGGTGCGGGTGCCGGCGACCCTCACCGGTGTGTTGCAGGCGCGGCTCGACGGTCTGCCGGCGAAGGAGCGCGACACGCTGCAACAGGCCGCCGTCGTCGGGCGCGTGTTCTGGGAGAACGTCGTCCAGCGCCTGCGCCACCCCGATGCCGTCGTGCCCGAGCCGCCGGCGTACACCGAAGACCGCCTCAAATCGCTGACCGGCAAAGAACTCATCTTCCCGCACGAGGAGTCCGTCCTCGGCGACTCGGCGGAATACATCTTCAAACACGCGCTGCTGCACGACGTGACGTACGAGAGCGTGCTCAAACGTCTGCGCCGCGCCTATCACGCGCAGGTCGCGCAGGCCATCATCGAGGTCAGCGGCGAACGGGCCAACGAAAACGCCGGGCGCGTCGGCGAGCACTTCGAGCTGGGCGGCGAACCGTTGCGCGCCGCCGAATGGTATTGGCGCGCCGGACGGCAGGCGCAAGACACCTACGCGCCCAACGCGGCGTTGAACTATTATCAAAAAGCCCTCGAACGATTGGCCGAGCGAGGCGACGAGGCCGCCGCGCCCAACTGGCGCTTCGAGGTGTACGACGGCCTGGGCGTGGTGCTGGATTCGCTGGCGCGCCACGCCGAGGCCATCGAGACGTACACCCGTATGCTGGCCGAGGCTGAGGCAGCCGGCAACGTCGTGGCGCAGGCCCGCGCGTGGAATGGGCTGGCGAACACACAGGGCAATCGCGGCGAGCACCGGTTGGCGCTGGAAAGCGCGGCCCGGGCCGAGTCGCTGCTGACGACGGTCGAGGCCCCACGGGTGTTGACCCAGGCGATGTTGATGAAGAGCCGCACCCTCTTCCGGCTGGGGCGCGCCGACGAGGCCCTCGGGCTGGCCGAGCAGATGTTTGCCGTGGCGCAGAGCAGCGGTGACCGCGCGCAACTGGGCAGCGCCCTCATGCTCTTTGGCGCGCTGCATTACATTCAGGGTCGTTACGCGCAGGCCGTGCATTACTTCGAGGATGCGCGCGCGGTTTTTCACCAGTTGAACGACCGCCGGCGGTTGATGGATGTCTCGAGCAACCTCGGCGTCATCGCCCACGCGCGCGGCGATTACGCCACCGCCTTCGACCGCACCCACGAGTCGTTGCTCATCGCCCGTGAAATCGGCGAACGCGATGGGGAACTGGTCTTCGCCAGCAACCTTGGCGCCGCCCAGGTGGCGCTCGGCGAGTATGCCGCGGCGGAGGCCGGGCTGCGGCGCGTCATCGAGTTGGCCGGGCCGGGCGGGTCGTGGGTGCTCTCCGACACACTGCGGCTGTCGGCCGAAGCGTACCTCGGCCAGCACAAAACCGAGGCCGCGCTGGCCGCCGCGCAACAGGCCCTCGCCCTCGGAGAGAAGGACAGCGTGCAGGAATACATCGGCGCCGCCTGGCGCGTGCTGGGGCAGGTGGCCGCGCAACTGGGCCGGCCCGTGACGATCGGCGACGGCAGCCATGACGCCCGCGCTTGCTTCGCCGAGAGCCTGCGGATCTTCGCTGAGGCCAACATGGAGGGAGGCAAGGCGCGCACGTTGAAAGAGTGGGCGCTGTTCGAGCGACAACACGGCGACGCGGAGCGCGGCGCGGCGATGTGGCGGGAGTCGCGCGACCTGTTCATCAAACTCGGCGCCGAACGCGAGGCCGAGCGCATGGCATAATGGCGGTATGCTTATGCTTGCACAGGGATATCACGGATTGGGCGGCTATGGCGCGTTGCTTGTGTGCATTCGGCCTTTATCCGTGTGATCCGTGAACGACAAATGACCGAAGTTGCAACACCCTCAAAATCAAGACTCCGATTCGGCTGGCTGGCGGCCTTTGGCGTGATCGTGGCGCTGCTGCTGCTCGTCGGGCTGACGATGACGCGCAGCGGGCGCGGACAGGTAGCGGTCGGCGAGCCGGCGCCCGATTTCAGCCTGACGGCCTTCGACGGCACCGCGCTGGAGGGCCGGTCGTTCGCGCTCAGCGAAGCGCGCGGCACGGTGGTGCTCCTCAACTTCTGGGCCTCGTGGTGCATCGAGTGCCGGCCCGAGGCCGCCGCCCTCGAGCAAGCCTGGCAAACGTACAAAGCTCGCGGGCTGAAGGTCATCGGCCTGGCCTGGGCCGACGGCTCGGAGGCCGACTCGCTCGCCTTCATCCGCGAGCACAACCAGACCTTCCTCCTCGGCCCCGACCTCGGCACCCGCGCCGGGCAGGCGTACCGCATCACCGGCGTGCCCGAGACCTACCTCATTGACCAGAACGGCCTCATCGTCTGGCGCAAGATCGGGCCAACCAATTTCACCGAATTGCAAAGCGTCATCGAGCCGGTGCTGCGGTAGACTCGGGGCACGTTCTCGCCGCCTGCGCCAGACCCTGAGGGTCTTCAGGACCCTCAGGGTCTGTTTGTCTGAGGACAGATGTCGCCCAGGACTCGCTCGTTGCTCCTTAATCTCGCCCGCGTCGGCCTGTCGGCGGCGCTGCTGACGTGGGCCCTGTCGCAGGCCGGGCTGGAGCGTTTGCTCGGCGTCGCCAGCGCCGCGGATTGGCGGCCGTATCTGCTCGCCCTGCTGCTCGGCCAGCTCGGCATCGTCATCCGCGCCTATCGGTGGAAGGTGCTGCTCGATGCCGTCGGCGCGCGGGTGCCGTTTGCCCGCACGGTCTACCTCTACTTCGTCGGCGCGTTCTTCAACACCTTCCTCCCCACCGGCTTCGGCGGCGACGTGGTGCGCGCGCTCGACGCCGGGCCGGGCACGCAATCGTCGCAGGCCGCCGGCACCATCGTCGTCGATCGGCTGACGGGCTTCATCATGCTCTTCGTCCTCGCGCTCGTCGCGCTGCCGGCGGCGTGGGGCACGGTGCCGCAAACGCTGTTGCTGCCCATCGGCGGGCTGGCCGCCGGCGTGCTCGCAGGCAGCGCCTTGCTGTTCGAGGGCCGGCTGCTGCGCCGGATCACGGGCCGTTTGCCGCGCGCGATCTCGCTGGCGGGGGAGGGCTGGCTGGCGCGGACGTACAGCGTCATCACCGCCTGTGGCCGCGCGGCGCTGCTGCGGGCGCTGACGGCGTCGCTGATCTTCAACCTCGGGCAGACGCTGGGCGCGTGGCTGATCGCCCGCGCGCTCAGCCTCGATCTTTCGTTTTGGACGCTGCTTGCCTTTGTGCCGATTGCGACGGTGGCGCTGCTCGTGCCCGTCACCATCGGCGGGCTGGGGCTGCGCGAGGGGATCTACGTCGTGTTGTTCGCGCAGATCGGCCTCGGCAGCACCGCCGCCACCGCGTTCTCGCTGGCGGTGTACTCGGTGGATGTGGCCACCGGGATCATGGGCGGCGTGATCTATTTGGTGTCGGGCGTGTTGGGGCTGCGGCGAACCGAAACGACGACATGAGCGCGACGCATCGCGACCGTTTGTTCACGCTGCTGCGCGTCGCCGTTTCGGTCGGGCTGCTGGCGTGGCTGTTCACCAGCGCCGACCTGCGCTCGCTGTGGCCGATGCTGCAATCGTTCAACGTGGCGGTGTATGCCCTGGTCGTGCCGGTCAGCACTTTCGGGATGGCGCTGCGCGCGTGGCGCTGGCATGTGGTTTTGCGCGCAGCCGGCGCGCGGATGTCCCTTCGGCGCACGCTGTACCTGTGTTACGTCGGCGCGTTCTTCAACACCATCCTGCCCAGCGGCGTCGGCGGCGATGTGGCGCGTGTGCTCGAGGTCGGGCCGGAGGTGACCAAACAACAGGCCACCGGCACCGTGCTCATCGATCGCCTGGCCGGCTTCGTCGTGCTGTTCCTCACCGCGCTGGTTGCCTTGCCGCTCTCGGCGAACTATTTGCCGGCGGCCACGGTCGGGCTGATCGCCGCGATGACGGTCGGCGTGGTGGGCGGCGCGGTGCTGCTGGTCGAAGGGAGGTTAGTGCGGGCGGTGATCGCGCGCCTGCCGTTGCCGCGCTCTCTCTCACTCGCCGGCGATACGTGGCTCGGGCAAACCTATGCTGTGATTGCGCGCTGCGGCCTGCGCGCGCTCGGCCAGGCGGCATTGATCTCGGTGGTGTTCAACCTCATCGCCGTGCTGTTCACGAGTTGGCTGGTGGCGCGTTCGCTCAACCTCGCGGTGCCGCTGTGGGCGCTGGCCGCCTTCATCCCGGTGATGACGGCGTCACTGTTGCTGCCGATCTCCATCAGCGGCTTCGGCGTGCGCGAGGGGGTGGCCGTCGCCCTCTTCACGCAGGTCGGCCTGACCGCCCCGCAGGCCGTGTTGCTCTCGCTCGGCTGGTACGCGCAGGACATGCTCGATGGGCTGATCGGCGGGCTGATCTACCTCGCGGTCAACGCGTTGGGTTTGAGGCCCAGGCGCTCACCGGCCCTCGAGCCTTAACCGCCGCAATCGTAGAGCGTCATCTGCATCTGCCGGCCGGGGCCGCCGGGGAGGCCGCCGTTACCGAGGCCGCCCTGCGCCCCGTCGGGCGCGCCCGCGCTGATCGTCGCCGTGTCGAAGCCGGGCACCGGCGTGCACGCGCCCGTCACCCACTCCGTCACCTCCGTTTGATTGCTGTTCTGACGCGGGCCGCCACCATCGCCGTTCGCGCTCCAATAGACAAACCGCAGCTCGCCGTCGGCCACCATCTGCGCCAGCGCCTCGGGGGTCGCCACTTTGTCCTGCCCGTTGAATCCACCGAGATAGAGCACCGGGCGGCCGGTCGCGATCACGTAATCCGCGCCCTGTATCGCACTCGGCACGGCCATCAAATAATCGGTGGATTTCGTGTGGGCGGTCACGTAATCGAGCAGGGTTTGATTGAGCTGCAGATCGCCGCTATTGCTCGGGCCGGAGACTCGACCGGTGTAGGCGGCGGGCAGCGATTGGTTGCTGCTCGAGTTCTGCATCGTCCACACCGACCACACGCCGGGGATGAGCAGCAACGCCAGCATCACACCCGCGAAGCCGAGGGCCGCGCCGCGCCGCACCGGCCAGCGCGTGGCGATGACGAGCAGCGCCGCGCTGACGATGAAGATCACGCCCGCAATCGCCAACACCCCGCTGGCGTCGAGGAACGAGAGCGCGGTCGCGGCCTGAAAGGCCAGCGTCACCGTCGCGGCGAGCAGCAGCGCGATGAGGGCGAGCCACGGCCGGCGCTCACGCATCTGCCACAGCGTCAGCGCGCCGAGGCCCACCAGGGCGGCCAGCGGCGGGGCCAGCATCGAGAGATAGTATTCGTGGAAGAAGCCGGCGATGCTGAAGAACGCCCCGCCGATGACGAGCCAGCCGCCCCACAGCACCAGCGACTGATGCTCGGCGGCGAGCGGCCAACTGCGGCGCGCGCCGAACAGCAACAAGCCGGCGCTGACTAAACTGAAGGGCAGCAGCCAGCTCATCTCCTTGCTCAAGGGCGCAACGAAGAGCCGCAGCGCCCCCGGCTGGCCGGTGCCCGGGAAGCCGCCGCGCCGGGCAGGGCCGCCCGGCCCTTGCGGTCGCTGCCCGTTGGCTCCGTCACCGAAGTTGGTCGGAGGCAGTTGGCCGTTTGGCCCGGTGTTCGGCGGCGCGAACTGTCCGGCGCCGGCGGGCCGCTGCGGCTGGCCGCCGCCCGCCCCGGTGAGCCGCTGCACGCCGTTGTATCCCAACATCAACTCCAGCACCGAATTCGTGTCGCTGCTCCCGACGTACGGGCGCTGCTCGGCGGGCGTCAAATCCACCGCCACCGCCCACGCCAGTGACACGCCGGCCAACACGACCGTGGCCAGCGACAGGTTGACGACCTTGCGCCGCAGGCTGGCAGACGCGCCGAAGAAGTACAGGGCGAAGAAAGCCGGCAGCGGCAGATACGCCTGCATCATTTTGATATTGAAGCCGAGGCCAACCAGCAGCGCGCCGAGCAGCAAAAAGCGCAGCCGCCCGCTCTCGGTGGCTTTGATGAAGGCCCACGCGGCCAGCAACAGAGTCAGGATCAGCGGGCTGTCCATCGTGTTGTTGCGATCCGTGGCGACGACGATGGGGGTGAGGGCGAAGGCCAGCGCGGCCAGCCAGCCGGCAGCGATGCCGAACCTGCGCTGAACGAGATGGTAGAGCACGGCCACCGAGGCCAGCCCGGCCAGGATTTCGGGCAGCAGCACCGCGAAACCGTTGACGCCGAGGAAGTAGGCCGAGATCGCTTGCAGCCACAACCCGAGCGGCGGCTTGTCGATGCTCACGGCCCCGCCCGGCTCGGCGGCGACGAAGAAGAAGTTATGCCACGACTGCAACATGCTCGTCACGCCGGCGGTGTAGTAATGGTTGACGTAGCCGAGCGAATCGAGATTGGCAAAGCGCAGGCTGGCCGCGCCGGCCACGATGACGGCCAGGCCGAGCCACCCCAGCCCAGTCGGCCGGGCCAATTGAAGCGGGCGCGCCTGAACGGCGGCGGGGGAGGTTAGGTCGAGTGAGTGTGTCGCCATAGCGCCTGATTTGACTCCGGGTTCGAGTCAACCTCAATGGCCGAAAGCATAAGGCCGGGTGCTTCAGAAGTGGTTCAGGAAAAATAAGTCGCCGCTGATACGGCCAGGCGCGCCCGCTATGCTAGAATGCCTTCGCTCATGCGCGTGCGGCACATTTCCCTCACCAACTTCCGGCTGTATGCCCGGCTCGAATCGCACCTGCCCGCCGGCCCGCTGATCCTCGTCGGCGCGAACGCGCAGGGCAAGACCAGTTTGCTCGAAGCGCTGTACTTCCTGGCCACCGCGCAGAGCCATCACGCCGCCACCGACAAGCAGCTCATCAACTTCCTCGCCCTCAACGAGGCGCAGCCCTTCGCCCGCATCGTCGCCGAAGTCGAGACCCGGCGCGAGGTGGAGCGCATCGAACTGCGGTTGGTGATCGATCCGACCGCAGCCGCCGAGGGCCGGCTGCGCAAGGAGATTTTGCTCAACGGGGTGAAGAAGCGCGTCGGCGATCTGGCCGGGCGCGTGAACGTCGTGCTCTTCCTGCCGCAGGATCTGGCGATTGTGGAGGGCGCGCCCTCCGAACGGCGGCGATACCTCGACCTGGCGCTCTCACAGGTCGATGCGGCCTACAGTTACGCCCTCGGCGAGTATGCCAAGGTGCTCTCGCAACGCAACGCGCTGCTCAAGCAGTTGCAGGAGCGCGGCGGCTCAGCGGAGCAATTGGCGTTTTGGGATGAGCGCCTCGGCGAGCATGCCGGCGTGGTGATGGCAGCCCGCATCGGGGCGCTGGCCGAACTCGAGGCCATCGCCTCGCCGGTGCACCGCGACCTCACTGCGGGCAGCGATTCGCTGCGGCTGGCCTATCACCCCGCCTTTGACCCGGCCGCCGCGCCCGAGGGACAACTCGGTTTGCCGCTGCAGGTGCCCGTCCACCACATCAGCCTCAGCGCGGACGACATCGCCGAGCGGCTCAAACAAAAACTCAAAGCGGCCCGCGCCGAGGAGATCGCGCGCGGCCTGACGCTCTCCGGCCCGCACCGCGACGAGATCCGCTTCATCGCCAGCGGCGTGGATGTGGGGACATACGGCTCGCGCGGGCAGGCGCGCACGGCGGTGCTGGCGCTCAAACTGGCGGAGATGGAATGGATGCGGCGGCGTTCCGGCGAGTGGCCGATCCTGCTGCTCGATGAAGTGCTGGCCGAACTTGATGGCTACCGGCGGCGCGATCTGCTCAACCGCCTCAATGGCGCGGAGCAATGCGTGCTGACGACGACCGACCTCGGCCTCTTCCCGCCCGAGTTCGCCGGCCGCGCCGCCGTGTGGCAGATTCAGAGCGGGCAGGTGGTCAGGTAAAACACAAGGCAGGCCACCGAGCCTGCCTTCTGCTTTCTGCCTACCGCTTCCCGGTCACGGCCTCTCGCCCAGCACCACCTTCACCTCGCGTTGCTCGCCGTTGCGAAAGACCAGCAACGTCACCTCGTCGCCCGGGCGCTTGTTGTTGATGAGGTAACTCATCAGGTCGCCGAGGGAGCGCACCTCGCGCCCATCCACCCCCACGATCAGATCGCCATCGCCGCGACAGCCGCCGGTGCCGCTGCAGTTCGGCGACGAGTCGGCCTGCACGCCGCCGCGCGCCGCCGGCCCGCCGTCAATCACCGTAGTCACATACGTGCCGCTGGCCTGCGGCAGCCCCCACTGCTCCTGCTCGGCCAGCCCGATCTCCGGCGCGCTGCTGATGCCGAGATACGGGTACACGAAGCGGCCCTGGCTGATCAGAAAGGGCACAATCTGGCGGATGGTGTTGGACGCAATCGAAAAGCCCACGCCGGAGTTGGCGCGGTTGTCGCTGGTGGGATCAATGGCGATGGCGCGGTTAAGGCCAATGACCTCGCCGCTGAGGTTGAGCAGCGGCCCGCCGGAGTTGCCGGGGTTGATCGGCGCGTCGGTCTGGATGATGTCGGGCGCGGTGAACCGCCCGCCGCCCTGCGTGGCGTTGCGATTGCTGCTGAGCGTCCGGCCCAACCCGGAGATGATGCCGAGCGTCATCGTGCCCGCCTCGCCGAACGGATTGCCGATGGCAATGGCGCGTTGCCCGACCTTGAGGATATCTGAATCGGCCAGCGACAGCGGTAGCACGCCCGCCGGCACTTCGTCCACTTTCACCACCGCGAGATCGGAGTCAGGGTCCACACCGATCACGCGCCCGCGCGTCTTCAAGCCCGAAGCAAAATCCACCTCGATGTCGGTGGCGCCCTCCACCACGTGCTGATTGGTGACGATGTGGCCGTCGCTATCGTACAAGAAGCCGGAGCCTTGCCCGCCGCCGGCATCGGTGCCGACGACGATGGCGACGACGGCCGGGTTGACGCGCTCGTACAATGCAACCAGGGCCTCTTCTTCGGAAGATGAGAGGCTGATGCTTGGCGGCGGGGCGGGCGTGGCCGCCACCGGCACCACTTGCGTGATGACGACCGGCGTAATTTGCGTGACCGGCACCGGCTGCCCACCAAAGCCACACGCCAGGCCGGCGACGAGCAGCGCGCCCGTCGCCAGCGCGGGAAATCGAATCGAAACCATGCGGCCTCCAAAACGGAGACGCGCCACCGGCGCGCCTCCACCTGACTGCTCGAATCTATCGCAGCAGGCTGAGAGCGGGGTGAGACTTATCCACTGCGTTTGCGCAGCGCGGCCAGTTCGCGGAACAGTTCTTTCTCGCGGTCGGTCAGTTGGGCCGGGAGGCGCAGGACGACCCGCGCATACAGGTCGCCGAAGGCATTGGCCTCCTTGAGCTTCGGCATGCCGCGCCCGGCCAGCCGGAACGTCCGGCCGCTTTGCGTTTCGGGCGGGATGGTGAGCACCACCTCGCCGGTGAGCGTGGGCACGCGCGCCTCGCCGCCGAGCACGGCGGTGTACACCTCGATGGGGAGGTCGGCGCGCAGGTCGTCGCCGTCGCGCTCGTACGTTTTGTGGGCTTGAACCGACACGGTGAGGAACAAATCGCCCGGCGGGTTGCCGGGGCCGCCCTCGCCGCGGATGCGGACGCGGGTGCCGCTGCGCGCGCCGCGCGGGATGCTGACGGTGACGAGGCGCTCACCTTTGCGGAGCGAGCGCTCGGCGCCGTGAAAAGCCTCCTCGAGCGTGATCTCCACCGGCTGCTCGATGTCCTCGCCCCTCAATTGCATGCGCGGCCGCGTCTGCGTGCGCGCGCCGCCAAAGCCGCCGGCCCCGCCGAACAACGTCTCGAAGAAATCGCTGAAGCCGCCCGCCCCGCCGAACAGATCGTTGAGGTCGCGATAGGTGACGTTCGGGTTGCCGCCGCCCGCCGCCCACTGGCCCCAGTCGAAGCCGCCGCCCGGCCGCCCGGCCCGCTCCCACTGATGGTAGCTCGCCCCGAGCTGATCGTACTTCGCCCGCTTCTTCGCATCCCCCAGCACCTCGTAGGCCTCGTTGATGTCCTTGAACTTTTCCTCGGCCCGTTTGTTGCCGGGGTTTTTGTCGGGGTGATACTGCTGGGCGAGCCTGCGGTACGCGCTCTTGATTTCTTTCTCCGTGGCGCTTTTGGTCACGCCCAGGGTTTTGTAGTAATCCTTGTATTCCATAGCGCTCTATTCTGGCCGGGAATTGTAGGAGTCGCATCAGCGCCCGTCAACCCGGCTGTTCGTCGCGCGGCAGCCCGCAATGTTTGACCCTGCAATGGGCGCGCTTAGCGAGAGAAATTCTTTGTGCTATAGTGGGCGCCATGGCCAAGCAGATCGAAAAAATCCTGGTCGCCGAAGGCGAGGCGGAGACGCTCGACCTGATCGCCCAGCAAGTGCTTGTGCCCATGGGCTACGCGGTGGCCACCGCGCCCAACGGCCCGACCGCGCTGCAAACCGCCCTCAAGCTCCAACCCGATATCATCATCGCCGCCCTCGACCTGCCCGGGCTGAGCGGCTTCGATTTGCTCACCGCCCTGCGCAGCCAGCACTCGGCCGCGCTCGCCATCGTCCTCGGCCCGAAGGGTTCCGAGATGCACATGCTCGAGGCGTTTCGCCTGGGCGCCAAAGATTATCTCACCAAACCGGTGCGCGAGGCCGAACTGGTCACCGCCCTCGACCGCGCGCTGGAGGAGTTGCGCCTGCGCCGCGACCGCGAGCAACTGGCGTACAAACTCACCGTCGCCAATCAACAACTCGAAAAGCGGCTGAAGGAATTGACGACTCTGTACGGCATCGGCAAAGCGGTGACGGCGGTGACCGACCTGGGCCAGTTGTTCAACCGGCTGCTCGACGGCGCGCTGATGGTGACCGAGAGCGAACTGGGCTGGTTGCTGCTGGCCGAGGACGGCGGCAGCCACAAACTCGTGTTGCGGGCGACGAAGAACACGCCGCCGCTGGCCGGCCTCAAACTCAACCAGCCGTGGGATGATGGCCTGTCCTCACTCCTCATGCTCTCCGGCGAAGGCATCACCATCGCCGGCGATCCGCTGTCGAAGATGCACGCCGGCCAGATCGTCAAGGCGGCGGTGGCCACCCCGATCAAAGCCAAAGACAAGGTGATGGGCGTGATAGTGGCCGGCAACAAAACCGGCAAACCGTACACCGAGCGCGATCAGGCCATGCTCTCGGCGGTGGCCGATTACGCCTCGATTGCGCTCGTCAACGCGCGGCTGTTCACCGAACTCGAATCGCGCGCGCGCAATTTGCAAATGGCCTACGACGAGTTGTCGCGCAACCGCGCCGCCGGCCTCGGCACCGGCAAACTCCGCGAGCAGGCCGCCATGCTGGCGCAACTGCGCGTCAGCCTCGATGCCGTGCTGCGCGGCGAGGTCGGCGCTCTCTCGCCCAGGCAGGCCGAAGTCCTCCGCCTCATCGCCGACCGAATGGAGCAAATGCGGCGCGGCGCCGACGACGCCAAGCCGGCATGACCAGCGCCACCATCCTCGTCGTGGATGATGCCCGCGCCATCCGCGATTTCGTCGCCGATTACGTCCTCAAGCCCAACGGTTACCACGCCCTGATGGCCGAGAACGGCGCCGAGGCGCTCGAGATCGCCTTTCGCGACCGGCCCGACCTCATCATCAGCGACATCGTCATGCCCGGCGTCACCGGCCTCGAACTGGCGCGCGCGGTGCGCAAGGAGTGGCCCGACCTGCCGGTTATCCTCATCTCAGCCGAAGGCTCCGAAGCTGTGGTGCAACAAGCCCTGCGCGCCGGGGTGTCGGATTATTTCATCAAGCCCTTTGATCCGGATGAGATGTTGCAGGCGATCGAGCGCGCGCTGGCTAGGCGCCCCGCGCGGCCACCGACTGCCGAGGCGGGGGGCGTGCCCCTGCTGGAGGCGGCTGGAGATGCCATCCTCGCGGTGAACGGCGAGGACCGCGTCACGCTCCTCAACCCCGCGGCGCGCGCGCTCTTCAACATCACCCGCGCTGAAGTCATCGGCCAGCCGCTCATCGAGGTCTTGCTCAACTCCGATCTGCTGTATCTGCTGGCGCACGACAAGCGCGCGGGCGAGGTCATCGTCGCCAGCGGCGACACGTATCACGCCCTGGTTTCGCCGCTGGCGGGCGGTGGCCAGCTCATCGTGCTGCGCGATGTGACGCCGCTGAAGACGCTCGACCGCGCCAAATCCGACTACGTCACCGCGCTGGCGCACGACCTGCGCTCGCCGCTCACCGGCATCCTCGGCTACGTCGGCCTGCTCGACAAGGTCGGGCCGGTGAACGAGCGCCAGGCCGATTACGTGAAACGCGTGCACGCCAGCGTGCAAAACATGAGCGCGCTGCTGATGGAGTTGCTCGAACTCGACCGCATCGAGGCCGGCTACGACACTCTGCGTGAACCGCTCGCGCTGGGCGAGTTGGTGCAGCGGCTGTGCCGCGAGGTGTACGAGGCCCAGGCCGAAAACAAACAGCTGCGCTTTGGCGTGAATGTCGAAGAGGGGATGCCGCGGGTGCTGGCCAACCCGATGCACATGCGGCGTTTGATCTCCAACCTGCTCGAGAACGCCATCAAATACACCCCCGAGCACGGGCGCGTGGCCGTGCACGTGTACCCGGACGGCGATTTCATCGTCTTCACCGTGGCCGACTCGGGCGTCGGCATCCCGCTTGAGGAGCAGGCCCGCATCTTCGAGCGCCTCTTCCGCGCCTCGAACGTGCAGACGGATTTCGCCGGCACCGGCCTCGGCCTGTCGATTGTGAAATCCATCGTTGATCGGCACGGCGGGCGGCTGTGGGTCGAATCCCCGCCCGGCGAGGGCACGGCGCTGACGGTGATGTTGCCGCAACACGTGGACCGTGAGGCCTGAAGCGGCGGGCGCGCCGCGCCTTGACAGCCCGCGCATTCCGTTGATAATGCCCGCACGCTCATAGCCACAGGCTGTGACGGAGGAAAGTAGTCGCACGAAAACGATCAGGGAGAGCGGGCCAGAGACTGTGAGCCGGCTCCGACAGCAGTGCGCTGAAGTTCCCTCCCGAGCCGTTCGGTTGAATCGTCCGTAGTAGACCGAACCGCCCGCCCGGCGTTATCGCGGCAGCCGATGGATGTCGGCGACGGAGGGGCGCGCATACGGCGCGCAATTTGGGTGGTACCGCGGGAACTTCGATGAACTCCCGTCCCAAAAGTGGGATGGGAGTTTTCGTTTGCGGAGGTCGCATGCTCGAACAACTCACCACGCTCGAACGCGAGGCGCTGGCTGCGCTTGAAGACGTGCGCGACACTGCCACGCTCGACCAGTGGCGCGTGAAGCACCTCGGGCGCAGCGCGCCTCTGGCCGTTGTGCTCGGCGATTTGGGCAAACTCTCGAAAGACGAGCGCCCGCTTGCCGGCAAGCGCGCCAACGAAGTGAAGCGCGCGCTCGAGGCCGCGCTCGACGCGAAGGCCAACACGCTGCGGCAAGCCGAACTCGAACGGGCCATGACGGCCGGCGCGGTGGATGTGACTCTGCCGGGGCGGCCCGCAACGCGCGGGCGGCTGCACCCCGCCACGCAGGGCCTGCGGCTGATGTACCGCGCCTTCGCCGAGATGGGTTTTCAGATCTACCGCTCGCGCGAAGTGGAGAGCGACGATTACAACTTCACCTACCTCAACATCCCCCCGCACCACCCGGCGCGCGATATGTGGGACACCTTCCACACCACCACGCCCGGCGTCCTCCTGCGCACCCACACCTCGCCCGGCCAGATCCGCGCCATGCGTGAACTGGGCGAGGTTGGCACACGACCCATCCGCGTCATCCTGCCCGGCATGTGCTATCGCTACGAACAGGTGACGACGCGCAGCGATATGCAATTCCTGCAAATCGAAGGGCTGGCCGTGGGCACCGGCATCCGCATGACCGACCTCAAGGGCACGTTGAGCGAGTTCGCGCGCCGGCTGTTCGGCCGCAACGTGCGCACCCGCTTCCGCGCCGATCACTTCCCCTTCACCGAACCTTCCGCCGAGATGGATGTGGAGTGTTTTGTCTGCGGCGGCCAGGGCTGTTCGGTGTGCAAGTACAGCGGCTGGCTGGAGATTCTCGGCTGCGGCATGGTGCATCCGGTGGTGCTGGAATACGGCGGCTACGACCCGCGCGTGTATTCGGGCTTCGCCTTTGGCATGGGCCCGCAGCGCACGGTGATGCTGTTGCACAAGCTCAGCGACATCCGCTACTTTCTGCAAAACGATTTGCGCTTCCTGGAGCAATTTTGAAACTGGGTGATTGAGCGAGTGCCTCGCAATCGCCGATCACCCAATTATCAAATCACTCAACATGAAAATCCCACTGAGTTGGATCAAAGACTTCGTTGACTTCGACGAGACGCCCGAGGCGATTGCGTATGCGTTGACCTTCGGCGGGCTGGAAGTGGAGGAGATCGAGTACGTCGGCCTCGCGCTGCCGGCGAGCGGCGGCAAGCAGGAGTTCAAAACCCACGGCCTCGGGTGGGATCGCGAGAAGGTCGTGACCGCGCAAATCCTCGAGGTGCTGCCGCACCCCAACGCCGACCGGCTGACGTTGTTGCGATTGGATGATGGAAGTGGGAAAGAGCAGATTGTGCTGACCGGCGCGCCGAATCTGTTCCCATACAAAGGCGCCGGCCCGCTGCCCAAACCGATCAGGGTCGCCTACGCGCGCGAGGGCGCGGTGCTCTACGACGGGCACAAGCCGGGCCGCGAGTTGATGACGCTCAAGCGCGCCAAAATCCGCGGCGTCGAGTCGTACTCGATGGTGTGCTCCGAAAAAGAGCTGGGGATCAGCGACGAGCACGAGGGCATCATCGTGCTGGACGACGATGCGCCGGTCGGCGTGCCGCTGGCGGACTATCTCGGCGATGTGGTCTTCACCATCAAGACCAACCCCAACATGGCCCGCAACATCAACGTGTACGGCGTCGCCCGCGAGATCGCCGCCCTGCTCGGCAAGCCGCTGCGCGACCCCTCGTACGCCATCACCGCCGGCGGGCCGGCCATCGCCGGGCAGGTGAACATCCGCATCACCAATCCCGTCCTCAACCCGCGCTTTGTCGCCGCGCTCATCAAAGGCGTGACGATTTCAGCCAGCCCGTATCACGTGCAGCGCCGGCTGCGTTTGTGCGGGGTGCGGCCCATCAACAACATCGTGGATGCCACCAATTACGTGATGCTCGAACTCGGCCAGCCGCTGCACGCTTTCGATTACGATGCGCTCGTGCGGCGCGCGGGCGGCAGAGCGCCGACCATCATCACCCGCACGGCGCGGCCCGGCGAAACGCTGCGCACGCTCGACGGGGTGGAGCGCCAGCTCGACGACTTCACCATCCTCGTGTGTGATGAGGCCGGCGCGCTCGGGCTGGGCGGGGTGATGGGCGGCGCGGAGACCGAGGTGAGCGACTCCACGACGAGTGTGCTGCTCGAAGGCGCGGCGTGGGAGTTCATCAACATCCGCCGCACGCTGCAAGCGCAGAAGCTGTCGTCGGAGGCCGGTTACCGGTTCTCGCGCGGCGTGCACCCGGCCATGACCGTGCGCGGAGTCTCGCGCGGCATCGAGTGCATGCGGCAATGGGCGGGCGGCGTCATCGCCCAGGGGTTGGTGGATGAATACGCGAAGCCCGCGCCCGTCGTCATGGTGGAATTGCCGCTGGGCGAAGTGAAGCGCATTTTGGGTATTGAGCTGGCTGTAGATGAGGTCAAGCGTATCCTTGAGTCATTGCAGTTCGCCGTCACGTATCACGCAACACGTTTCACGTTTCACGTTTCCGTGCCCGACCATCGCCTCGACATCGGCGCGGGCGTCGTCGGGCAGGCCGACCTCATCGAGGAGATCGCCCGCATCTACGGCTATGCCCGCATCCCCGAGACGCAGCTCGCCGACGCCCTCCCGCCGCAGCGCCGCAACCGCTCGCTCGAACTGGAGGAGCTGGCGCGCGATGTGCTGGTGAACGCCGGGCTGCAGGAGGTGATGACGTACTCGCTCACCACGCCCGAGCGCGAGCGCCGCGCCTTCACACCGGGCACCGCGCCGGATGATCGCCCGTACGTCACGCTCGTCAACCCCATCAGCGCCGAGCGCGTGGCGATGCGCCACTCGCTGCTCGCCAGTGTGCTCGAGATCGCTGCTGCCAACAGCCGCCATCGCGACCGGCTGGCGTTGTTCGAGATCGCGCCGGTCTATCTGGTGGAGGAAGAGGCGACGCTGCCGAACGAGCCGCGCCGCTGCGCCATCGTCCTCACCGGCGCGCGCGAGCCGCTATCGTGGAAGGGTGGCGATCGCGCGCCGATGGACTTCTTCGATCTCAAGGGCGTGGTCGAGGCGCTAGTTGCGGGATTGCACATCGCCGACGTGACGTATGCGCCGGCGACGCACCCCACCTTCCTGCCGGGCCGCACCGCGCGGGTGCTTGTCAACGGCGAGACTGCCGGCTGGCTCGGTGAGCTGCATCCCGCCGTGCGCGAGCAGTACGATCTGCCCGCGCAGCCGGTGCTCGCGGCTGATCTCGATTTTGAAAAACTGCTGGCGCAGGTGGATGAGTCATACGCCGTCAGCCCGGTGCCCGAGTTCCCGCCGGTGAAGGAGGATTTGGCGGTGATTGTGGACGAGGCCGTTCCCGCCGACCGGGTGGAGGCCGTCATCCGCGCCTCGGGCGGCGCACTGCTGGCGGGCCTGACTCTCTTCGACGTCTATCGCGGCGAGCAGATCGGCGCGGGCAAGAAGAGCCTGGCGTACTCGCTGACTTATCAAGCCCCCGACCGCACCCTCACCGACGCCGAGGTGGCGAAGCTGCGTGGCAGGATTGTGAAGCGCTTGCAGGAGGAGTTAGGCGCGACGTTGCGAGGATGAAGACAAATCTATATCGCCTCAAATGCACAATCAATCCAGAGGCACACGATTGCGAGGAGATCAAATCTTTTTGATACCCTCATCTTTTTCTTGCGGACGACGAGTGAAATCTTTTGGACTCGGAAACAGGTCGGGGTTATTCCTTACAAACTCCGGGTCAGGTGTAAATTCGTAGCTGAAGTTCAGATACGTGTTAAGGGGATCATAGCGCTCCAAAAAAATCTTTAGTGGGATGATCGACTTCTCATGATGAATCGGTTCAGCCCACTCGAGCATGGCATTGACGGCTCGCTTTTGCAAGTCGGCAAGCAAATACCCCATCGGGTGGAGTTTCCCGTCGTCTCCCATAGATTGGAATCGTGGATCATCTTTCTCGAATGGGGTAATCGTCACTTTTACCTGACCAGGGATTTTTGTGTAGTCAACAGGTTGCTGTGCCATGCGTCTCTCCCAAGTCTCATTAGCAGGGGCCTGAACACCCCTGACCGGTATCGAAATAATTCACATTACAAAACAGGCCGGTGAAAAGATCGAAGCACGGCTTGCAGTCATGCCAAGTGCATGTGGGTCCACCACCTCCGGAGCCACAAGCTAAACATTGCCTGCCATAGTTGCCCTGGCAGTACACCCAATGACAAGATTGGTGATGTGCCTGAACCGTTGGCGATCGGCCTAGCATGACTAAGACGGCGGCAGCAATGCTTGATGCAATGTGCTTTAGAAACGGCCGGCGAGTAAGTTTCATTGCAAAATCAACCTCGGCCTTCTGACGAAGGCTAATAGAGTGGTCAAATGTTGCACCGCTTTGGGATCAAAAACATCCTAATTGATTACTAGCATCTTCGCAATGATGCATTGCACTCAATCATCCGTTCTGTTTCAGCGGCACCCACCCCAGCCGCCGCCCGCGCCGCACGGCCTCGCGCCGCTCGTGTACGTCCAGCTTCTCCAAAATATGTTGCGAATGATTGCGGGCGGTGGCGACGCTGATGGTCAAAGCCCGCGCGATTTCTTTTGTGATGTGCTTTGTCACTGGGACTTGAGCCAGCGACGGCGGCGAATAAACCACACTACAAGGAATCCCGTTCCACCGATGATAATGAGTGGTAAGGTTACTTCTCCCGTTCCAGGTATGTCGAGAAAATAAAGTGAAAGCAACAAACCGGTGGTTATAGCCACAACTGCAAAAGCTTTCTTGAAGGACGCCTGGCGAGTTGCCCAGGTTAACGAGATAATGTACAAGCCTAATGCGACAGCACTCAATAAAATAGGGCCAGCCAGTGACCAGGGCACACCGAAGTAGGCCCATAGCATCGCCGCCAAAGTCAACAGCGTAACTGCAGCCAATATGAGAAGCAATCTGATCGTTCGCATAGGTTTCACCGATCAGACCTGACAGGTCTTTGAAGGCCTGCCAGGTCTGGCTAAACAGTGGCGGGGTCTAATCAAATTATCCTAATGGCCGGCACACGCACCTTGTGGGCATCCATTGGTAGCGCAACAAACTCCAAGACTGACGGCAATTCCCGCGGCGGTGGCCGCTGCGACCACTGCTCCTGGACAGCAAACCGGGGCTGTCGGAGGAAATGGGCAACATGCTATAAATGCCGCAGTTGCTCCCACCGCCCCAAGCCAATCATAAAAAAGGCCGCAACAGGGGTTGTGGTTCAGTGCCGCTTTAGCTCTTTTGTGGTGAAGCGTGTCCGAAGAATTCTTGTTAGGGAAGCCCAGTGGCAAGTATTGAGCCAACAACTTCAGTGAGTCAGGTGGGTTCTTGTGTGCGATGACTTGATCGCCATCAACAACATGCGCGGTGCCGTCACTTGTGATTACGATTGGAATCTGAGTGCGAGATAGAGAATTTTGACCAGCGTGCTCGTAAATTGCCGATACGTATACAAGAATGGCTTCTTGCTGTTTTTCTTCGCTGAAATACCATCTCCCTATTACGTCCGCAGTAAGAGATCCTTCATCCTCAGTAGCTGCCTTCATCTGACGTCCCAAAATAGTCCGAGGGATTTTTGCAAAACCCTTAGACTCGAGAAATTCGCGGAGATACTTATTATCCTTGCGTTTGGCTGCCTGAGTGGCAAGTTCGTTGATCCGCTTTGCAGGTAATGGTGAAACTGTGCCAGACTCCAGAGCACTTGGACTGGCAGATTGTGCTAGTATCCCCTGCGCCTCCGGCACAAATTTCAGCATGCTCGCCAGCATGGTCGCTGTTGCTGTCTTGAACATCCCGCTCAAGAAGTCTCGGCGTGACATATGTTTCTTGCTCATGGTAATTTCCTCCTGTTTATTGAGATTGCAAGCCGGCTTCCTCGGCTGGCTTTTGTCGCGTGAGCCACTGGAGCAACAGCGCGGCAATCAACACAACCAGCCATGCCAGTGTCAAGGTGCCTGCAAAAAGCAGATTGCTGTCTGCACTCCGAATGGACAACCAATTATCCAGCGACCAAGTGCCACTGCTCAACGTATAAATGGGCAGTAGCAAGCCCATTATAGCCGTTAAGAAAACTGTTTTGACTTTTGGTCCTGGCCGGCAAACAAGAATGGGTGTATCTCTTCGCGAAAGCTTTACCAAACCCCGCGAAGGAGGCTACACCCATGAATATCAGAATACAGGTTTCGCGCC
>CAZSNP010000015.1:0-29761 GCA_964608265.1 uncultured Anaerolineales bacterium
GGTTGGGTCTGAGCATACTATGAATCAGAAAAGTAATACTTCGGCAGAAGCTAAATCGTCACTGACGGAGCCGCGTCCCCGGCACTTGCTCGCCGAGCAATGCGCGCTGCACCAGGCCGGGCGTCTCGCCGGAGAAGATCAGCGCCTGGCAGCCCGGAACGCTGCTGATCATGGCCAGCGTTTCACGGATTTTGCTCGCCATGCCGCCGGTCACGTCCGCCGCGTGCGCAGTCGTCGCGGCCTCCGGCACCTCGGCCAGTTCGGGGATGAGGTCGCCGTCAGGCCAACGGGTGAGCACGCCGCGTTCGATGCCGGCCAGCAAAATTCGCTGCGGATGGAGTCGCGGCGCGAGGAATCGAAAGACATCTTCAGTGGAGATGATGGTGCCGCCGCGGGCGAGGTCGAAGGCCACGTCGCCCTGCACCAGCGGGATCAGCCCGTGTGCGAACGCCGCGCGGATCGGCTCAACGGCCAGCGACTCGATCACCGCGTCGCGGGCGATGGCCGAGGCCGAGGGCGGGAGGTTGAGCACCGGCAGCCCGGCCTCACGCGCTGCATCCACAACACAGCGATTGAGTTGCGCGGCCGCCCACTGCACCTCCGCGAAGCCGCGCCACTCGGCTTCGTCGCGCACGCCCTGGCGCGTGCCGTACCGTTTCGCCTCCACATGCCCGAACGAACCGGAGCCGTGGCCGAGCACGATCTGCAACCCGGGCCGGGCGGCGCGGGCAGCGGCGACCTCGCGCATCAATCGCGCCAGCGTCTCGGGCCGGGCCGTGCGCGGCGTGGCCTTGTCGGTGATGAGCGAGCCGCCGAGTTTGAGAAAAAAGAGCATAGGGGGAATAGAAAGTAGAATTCAGAAAGTAGTGGCTCGTACTTTCTACTTTCCACTCACCGTTGTCGTCAAGACCCGTTTCGCCCCTGCGCGCAACAGCGCCTCGCGCACCGCTGCTTCGGCCTCGGGCGCAACCAGCGTTATCATGTTTCCGCCGCGCCCGCCGCCGGAAAGCTTCGCGCCGAACGCGCCCGCCGCGGTGGCCGCCTCTACGAGCGCATCCAGTTCCGCGCACGAGACAGTCAGTTCGCGGAGGAGGGCATGGTTGCGGTTCATCAATTGACCCAGGCCCCTCAGGGTTTCATAGACCTGTAGGGCGTCTCCTTCGATCACCTCGCGCGCCTCGCGCACGATACCACCAATCTCCGCGAACAGCGCCTCGTAGCGCTCCGGCTCGCGCTCCCAGCCGGCGCGCACATCGCCGACGGCGAGCTTCGTCGGGCTGGGCAGGCCGGTGTCCGCAATCAAAAAGTGAATGGGTCGCGCGGCGCGGAACGGCTGCGGCGGCTGGCCTTTGATGAAGAACACCGGCTGCTCGAAAGCGATGACGGTGTTGTCAATGCCGGAGGGCGTGCCGTGCAGGAGTTTCTCAGTCTCGAATACGATTGAGGAAACGTCGTTATTGGTGATTGGTAATTGGAGGTATTGAGAAATCGCGTGCACGACCGCCGTGCAGACCGCCGCGCCCGAGCCGAGGCCGGAGGTGACGGGGATGGTGGAGTCAATCGTAAGGCTGAAGGCTGAAGGCGGAAGGCTGAAGTGTTGAAAGGTGAAGCGAACGGCGGCGGCTATGGGGTCGTTGGGCGGGGCGGCCGCGAGCGAGTAACGGTGCCTGAAGGTGCGGGCTTCAATTTCGATTTCTCCCTCACCCCCGGCCCCTCTCCCAGCGGGAGGGCGGAGCACGGTAGCCGTCGCCTGCACCGCTGTCACCGGCGCGGCGAGCGCGGGCTGGCCGTACACCACCGCGTGTTCGCCGAACAAAATGATCTTGCCCGGCGCGGAGGCTGTGTATGTCATGGGCCGGGGCGGTTGAGATAAAGGATCAACACGCTGGTCAGCCCCCACAACATCCCGGTCAACAACAGAGGCCGGTCGCTGAACACCAGTTCATCCGGCGCGCCGCCCTCGCCTTTGATGTGGATGAGGTAGAGGTAACGAAAAACACCGTACAGCACGAAGGGGATGGTCAGCATCATCGCCCGGTTCTGCGGCAGGTTCTCGGCGGAAAAGGTGTAGAACGAGTACGCCACGATGGTCGAGGTGGCGACGAGGTTGATCAGTTCGTCGAGGAACGGCAGCGTGTACTCCTGCAACACTTTGCGCGAGCTACTCGAATTGGTCTGCATCAGCACCATCTCGCCGCGCCGTTTGCCAAAGCCGATGAAGAGCGCCGCCAGCGTCATGCAGATGTACAGCCACGGCGAGATCACCGAGCCGACCAGCACCGCGCCGCCCACCACGCGCAGCAGGTAACCCGAGGCCAGAAACAGCACGTCAATCAGCACAATGTTCTTCAGCCAGAACGAGTAGAGCAGATTGATTACGAGGTAGACGATGGCGATGACGCCAAAGCCCCAGTGCAGCCAGAACGCGAGCGGCAGGCCGAGGGCCAGAAACAGCGCCACCGCCGTCAGCGCCACGCCGGGCTGGAGCGCGCCCGAGGCCAGCGGGCGATGGCGCTTCTTCGGATGCTGGCGATCCTTTTCCAGGTCGGCCAGGTCGTTGACGATGTAGACCGTGCTCGACAGCAGGCACAGCAGCCCAAAGCCGATGACGGTCTTGACCACTGCCTCGGGCACAAACAACTTGTGGTCGAAGACCAGCGCGGCGAAGATGAAGAAATTCTTCGTCCACTGCTTCGGACGCATGGTCTTGAGGAGCGCGCGCAACATGCGGGCGATTATAGCCGGAAGGCGCCCGTGGCGAGGAGTGAGCCGATGGTAGGGGCGGAGTAAAATATCCGGGCTCTCCGGACCAAGCCGGACTCTGCCACGAATTGCACGAAGGGAACAGGCTCATTCGTGTCAATTCGCGAAATTCGTGGCTGAATTTTCCTGTCAAAACTGGATGAGCTAGTGCCATGCCCAGGACCCGCCTCGACCAGCGCCTCGTGCAACTCGGCCTGACGCCCAGCCGCGAACAGGCCCGCCGCCTCATCATGGCCGGCGAGGTGCTGGTCGAGGGGCAACTGGTGGATCGGCCCGCGGCGAACGTCGCCGACGAGGCCGTGATCGAGTTGAAGGCCCGGCCGCGCTTCGCCAGCCGGGGCGGCGAAAAGCTGGAGGCCGCGCTGGCACATTTCGGTGTGGAGGTGGCGGGCCGCGTGTGCGCGGATGTGGGCGCCTCGACCGGCGGCTTCACGGATTGCCTCTTGCAGCGCGGCGCGGCGAGGGTGTACGCGATTGACGTCGGCCACGGCGTGCTCGATTACGGCCTGCGCACCGACCCGCGCGTGGTGGTGATGGAGGACACCAACGCCCGTTTCGTGCCGCAGCTCCCCGAGCCGGTCGCGCTCATCACGGTCGATGTCTCCTTCATCTCACTGAAGCTCTTGTTGCCCGTGTTGAAAGCCTGGCTTCCCCCTCTCCCGCTGGGAGGGGGGGGCCGGGGGGGTGAGGGACTCCTCTGCCTCATCAAACCCCAATTCGAAGCGGGCCGGCGCGAGGTGGGCAAGGGCGGTGGGGTGATCCGCGACCCGGCGGTGCACCGGCGCGTGCTGGCCGAGGTGCTGCGGTTCGCCGAGGCGGAGGGCTACACCCTGCGCGGGCTGATGCGTTCGCCGCTGCTCGGGCCGAAGGGCAACGCCGAGTTTCTGGCTTGGCTCGCCGGGCCGGCCTCGGCGGAGGCGGTCGAACTCTCCGCCGCGATTGACGCCCTCATCCCGCCGCTGAGCGACGCAACTTGAAGAAACCCCGCGTGCTATACTCCGGGCCGCACAATCCGGCGACCTTCCTCTCAGGAGCACGCTCATGTCTCTCGCACAAGGCATCGACGTTTCGGTCTTTCAGAAAACGGTGAACTGGACTCGGGTGGCCGGGGCCGGCATCGCGTTTGTCTTCGTGCGCTGCTCGTTCGCCGGCGTGGTGGATGGGATGTTCGCCAAACACTGGCCGGGCGCCAAAGCCGCCGGGCTGTTGCGCGGCGCCTATCACTTCCTCGTGCCCAACCTCGACCCGCGCAAACAAGCCGAGGTCTTCATCAATGCCCTCACGCCCGACCCGGGCGAACTGCCGCCCGTGCTCGACCTCGAGGAAGGCTCGGCCAAAATCACCAGCGCGGCGCAATACGCCGAGTTTGCGCTGGCCTGGTTGACGGCGGTCGAGGGCGCGTTGGGCACGCGCCCCATCCTCTACACCGGCGCGGGGTTTTGGGATTTCAAGATGCCCGTCAACGGGCAGTTCCCGGCCTGGGCCGCGTCGTACCCGCTGTGGGTAGCGAGCTACCCCATGCGCGACGGTGCGCCGCCGCTCGATCAACTCGTCGCCGGCAAGTTCAAGCCGCGCATGCCGAAGAGCTGGACCGCCCACACGATCTGGCAATACAGCGAGCGCGGGCGGGTGGATGGCGTCACCGATCCCACCGGCGCGCCGGCCAACGTCGACCTGAATGTGTTTCGCGGGTCGTTCGACGAATTGAAAGCGTGGGCGCAACCGCAGTCGGTGCCGCTGGTTGATATCCGAGCTTATACCAACATGCAGGTCATCACTGCCTTTGTGCGCGCCTTTGGCCGCAACGGCAGTCGTGTGCTCGACGACACCGGCCTGTTGCCGGCGCTCACCGGGGCGCCCTCGGCCAATTACGCCGGCCCCGCCATCGCCGACATTCCCACCCTCACCCCCGAGCAGGAACTGGCGCTCAGTTCGGCGTTGCGAGAAACCACGGCAGGTTGAGGCCTCGACCGGAGCTGCTCGCTGCGGTCTTCACTTGAGTTCCGCCAATACGCGGCTCAACTCGGTATTGAGCGCGGCATAGCCCGCGTCGTTGAGGTGCAACTCATCGAGCGCATACTCGGCGCGCACCGTGCCCCCATCCTGCAAAACCGCATAAGCGTCGAAGACGATGACGCGCTCACCGGCGAGCGACCGCAGAAAGGCGTTGACGTCCTCGACCGCTGGCGCCACATCCGCTGACCAAAACGGCCGGCGGATCAACGGAACCTCGCCGACCGGGAAGATCGTCGTCACAATCACTGTCGCCCCGAGCGTGCGCGAACGATCTATCATTTCGCGCAGGTTGGCTTTGCAATTGGCGATGATGGCCTGCTTTTGCACGGGGAAGAGGGGGATGGCCTTGAGATCGTTAACGCCGGCCTGCAGGATGACGACTTGCGGTTTGAGGGGTGCGATGTGCGCGTCGAAGCGACCAGCGATCTGCGCGGTCGTTTGCGCGCCGATGCCGCGATTGACAAATACCAGGTCGCTCTCCGCGGGCGCTGGCCAACTGGCGGCGCGCGAGTCGCCGAAGAACACTACCCCGCCCACCGGCGGTGGTGGCCCGTCTCGAAAATAGCTCAACCCCAGGGGGTCGAGCCGCGCGGCGTTGAGGTCGCTGTAATACTGTTGCCCGCTCTCAAACAGGAGTATATTTGCCGCCAGCGAAGCCATCCCAATCACCGCCGCAAGCGCAAGCGCTAATCGTTTCATCACAGGTCTTTCCTTCGTGCGAACAGCCCTATGGACATTCAGCCCTCCCTCGTCGTCAAAGAACTCCTTGACCCCGACGAAATCCTGCAACAGGAGTTCGAGTACGCGCGCGAGACCGCGCTCCAGGCCAACAACGATCGCACCCAGGTCGTCAACCTGTACCTGATTTTAGTCGGTGGGGTCGGGACGGTGGTGTGGGGCGTGCCGACGCTGATGAACGTCAGCGTCGGGCTGATGTCGACGACGGTCTTTGCCCTGGCCCTTTTCCTGCTCGGCATCCTCGGGCTGTTCACGATCCTCAAGCTCATCTGGCTGCGGCGCGCCTGGCACGACAGCGTGCTGACGATGAACCGCATCAAGGATTTCTACCTCGCGCACTACCCGGAGATGGGCCCGGCGTTCCGCTGGCGCACCTCGACCGTGCCCGATCCGGGCCGGCTGAGCACCATCACGTTTGACCTCGCGATGTTAGTGGGGCTGATCGACAGCCTGGCGCTGGCCGGGGGATTCTTCTTCCTCGGCGTGCTGCCGTGGGCCGCCGTCGGGCTGGGGGTGTTGTACGGCGGCGTCCAATTGGCCATCTACTTCCGCCTGCTGGCGCAGAAGCCGGCGTGGTGACCTCACCCCCCGGCCCCCTCTCCCGAGGGGAGAGGGGGAGACCCCAGGACGAAACACTCCAATTTTCGAGGCACCCCTCTCCGGCGACGAAGGAGCAGGAGAGGGGCCGGGGGTGAGGTGGGTGAGGTATACTTGCTCGCGGGAGACGTTCGTGTGTCTCCCGTTGATTTTGTATGGACACCGCTCACATCCGCAACTTCTGCATCATCGCCCACATTGACCACGGCAAAAGCACGCTGGCCGATCGGCTGCTGCAACTCACCGGCACCATCTCCGACCGCGACATGCAGGCGCAGGTGCTCGACAGCATGGACCTCGAGCGCGAGAAGGGTGTGACGATCAAAGCCTCCGCCGTGCGGATGAAGTACACCGGCCGGGATGGGCAAATCTATGAGATGAACCTGATCGACACGCCCGGCCACGTGGACTTCGGCTATGAGGTGAGCCGCGCGCTGGCCGCCTGTGAGGGCGCGGTGCTGGTCGTGGATGCCACGCAGGGCATCGAGGCGCAGACGCTGGCCAACCTCTACCTCGCCCTCAACGCCGGGCTGGAGATCATCCCCGTCATCAACAAAATCGATCTGCCCTCCGCGCGCGTGGATGAGGTGAAAGCCGAGGTCGTCAGCCTGCTCGGCGGCAGGGAAGATGACATCCTCCCCATCTCGGCCAAAGAGGGGACCAACGTGCCCGCGCTGCTCGAAGCGGTGGTGAGGCGCGTGCCGCCGCCCACGGGCGACGCCGAAGCACCGCTGCGCGCGCTCCTCTTCGACTCGCATTACGACTCGTACAAAGGCGTGGTCGCCTACGTGCGCGTGATCGAGGGCCGTATCCGCAAAGGCGACGGCTTTCATTTGATGGCGACCGACATCTCGGGCGAACCGGTGGAGATCGGCACCTTCAGCCCGCAGATGGTGGTGACGGGTGAGCTGAGCGCGGGCGAGGTCGGCTACGTTGCTACCGGCCTCAAGACGGTGCAGGAGTGCCGCGTCGGCGATACGCTCACGCTGGCCGACCGGCGCGCGACCGAGCCGTTGCCGGGCTACCAAAAAGTTAAGCCGATGGTCTTCGCCGGCCTCTATCCGGTGGAGGGCGAGGACTATCAAGCGCTGAAAGAGGCGCTCGAGAAATTGCAACTCAACGATGCCTCGCTGACGTGGGAGCCGGAGACCTCCCAGGCCCTCAACTTCGGTTTCCGCTGCGGCTTCCTCGGCCTCTTCCACATGGAGATCGTGCAGGAGCGGCTCGAACGCGAATACGACCTCGACATCCTCGCCACCGCGCCATCGGTGGAGTATCAGGTGAAGCTGACCAATGGCGAAACCAAGCTGGTCGACTCACCCGCCGATCTGCCCGACCCGTCGCGCATCGAGACCATCGGCGAGCCGTGGATGCGGATCGAAATCTTCACGCCCGAGACCTACTATGGCACGGTGATGGATCTGGTGACGAAGAAGCGCGGCCAGTTCGTCGAGCAGGAGTATCCCGCGCCGGGCCGCGTGCTGCTCAAGTTCGAAATCCCGCTGGCCGAGTTGATCATTGACTTCTACGATCAGCTCAAATCGCGCACCCGGGGCTATGCCTCGCTCGACTATCACGTCAGCGGTTACCGCGAACAGGAGCTGCTCAAACTCGATATCCTCGTCAACGAGGAGCCGGTGGACGCGCTGGCCATGATCGTGCACAAGGACGATGCCTACAGCAAAGGCCAGTTGCTGGTTTCGAAGCTCAAGGAACTTATCCCGATGCACCAGTTCGTGGTTCCGATCCAGGCCGCCGCCGGCGGGCGCATCATCTCGCGCGCCAACGTCAAAGCCATGCGCAAGAACGTGCTGGCCAAGTGTTACGGCGGTGATGTGACCCGCAAGAAAAAACTCTTGGAGAAGCAGAAGAAGGGCAAGCGCCGCATGAAGATGGTCGGCGCGGTGGAGATTCCGCAGGAAGCGTTCATGGCCGTGCTGCGGCTGGGGGAAGAGTGAGTTGAAGTGCGGAATGCGTGAAAGACGTTATTGGTTATTCGTAATTCCTTCGCGCCTGCGCGGTTAGCGTCTGGGAGCTTGTTTTGCGCCGAAGTGTACAGTGGGTGATCGGTCTGCTGGTGAGCGCGGCGGCGCTGTGGCTGGCGTTTCGGGATGTGAGCCTGAGCGCGTTGAGCGAGGCGCTGGCGACGGCGAACTATGGGTATGCGCCCTTCGCGCTCGGCCTGATCTGCCTCGGGCAAGCCTGTCGGGCCAATGGCTGGCGCACGATCCTCGGGCCGGCCTTTTCGGTGGGCCGCGTGTTCCGCGCCCTCAACGCCGGCTACCTGCTCAACAACGTCTTGCCGCTGCGCCTTGGCGAACTGGGGCGGGCGTACCTTGTCAGTCGCGCCCATAACGTCAGCACCGCGCAAGCCCTTTCCTCGGTCCTGGTGGAACGCGTGATTGACCTGTGCATGCTGGTCGGGATGCTGGCCGCATTCGCGCCGCTGGCCATCGGGCTGACGGGGACGCCGGTCGCGGTGGCCGCCGCCTTTCTTCTGCCGGTTGCGGCGTTGTCGTTCCTGTTTGTCGTCTCGCGCCGGCCCACGTGGCTGTTGAATCTGTTGCAGCGGGTCGTCGGCTCGCTCTCCCGGGTTTGGCGTAACGCCGCCAACATCGAGACCCTCCTCCATTCGTTCATTGACGGCATGGCCGCGCTCCACGATGCGCGGCGCTTCTGGACGGCGGTGGCATGGTCGGGCGCGGCGTGGGCCAGCGCCGGCCTGAGCACCTGGCTGCTGCTGCGGGCCTTCGTGCCCGAGGCCACGGTGGGGATGGGGTTCTTCGTCCTCGTCGTCATCGGCCTGGGGATCGCGGTGCCGTCCGCGCCGGGCGCCATCGGCGTGTGGCAGGCGGCGGCGGTGGCGGCGCTGTCGGCCTTTCAGGTGGAAAAGACGCTGGCCGTCAGCTTTGGCCTCGTCAATCATCTTGCCAACTTCGCGCTGCTCTCGGTACTGGGCGCCGTGGCATTGGCCCGCGAAGGCGAGACGCTGGCCCATCTGGCCCGGGTGGCGCGCGCGCTGATGCCATCCACCTCCTCGAAAGGCCCAACGTCCTGACCGGTGCGCCAATCGCCCGCGGCGTGTGTATAAACCCTGATGCGGATCCTGATTGCCCTGACCTACTATCGCCCGCACATCTCCGGGTTGACGATCTACGTCGAGCGCATGGCGAAGGCGCTGGCAGCGCGCGGGCATGCGGTCACCGTGCTCACGGCCCAATTCGAACCGGGCCTGGCCGAGCGCGAGACGCTCGACGGCGTCACGATCATTCGCGTGCCGGTGGTCGCCCGCATCAGCAAAGGCGTCGTCATGCCCACCATCGGCCTGGTGGCGTGGCAACTTGTTCCGCAACACGATGTGCTCAGCATCCACTTGCCGCAACTCGACGCCGCCGGCTTTGCGTTGCGCGGGCGCCTGCTCGGCAAGCCGGTGGTCGTAACGTATCATTCGGATTTGCTGCTGCCGCCGTCGTTGCTCAATGCCGCTGCCGGCGCGGCGGTGGAGTTGAGCAACCACCTCGTCGCGCTGCAGGCCGACGCGCTGGTGGCGTACACCGACGACTTCGCCCGGCACTCGCGGTTGCTCTCGCGCTACCTGCCCAAGGTCCACACCATCACGCCCCCGGTCGAGATTCCGGAGCCAACGGCAGCAACGGTTGACGCTTTCAAACAGCGGCACAAACTCGATGGGCGCGGCCCGTTCATCGGCGTGGCGGCGCGGCTGGCGGCGGAGAAGGGCGTGGAGTATCTGCTCGAAGCGCTGCCGCGCCTCGCCGAGCGCTACCCCACCGTAACCGTGCTGCACGCCGGCCCGCGCGAGGCGATCGGCGAGCGCGCGTATCTGGCTCGAATGCGGCCCTTGCTCGAAAAGTTCAGCGACCGCTATCAATGGGTCGGTAGCTTAACTGCCGAGCAATTGGCCGCGTTCTTCAAGTGTTGCGATGTGCACGTGGTCGCCAGCGTGAACAGCACCGAGACGTTCGGGCTCGTGCAGATCGAGGCGGCGCTGTGCGGCACGCCGAGTGTGGCCAGCGCCCTGCCCGGCGTGCGCATGCCGACGCAATTGACGGGGATGGGCCGCACCTTCCCGCCGCGCGATGCCGCTGCGCTGGCCGAGGCCGTTATCGAGGTGTTGGACAATCGCGGCCAGTACGTCAGGCCGCGCGCCCCCATCGCCGAGATGTTCAGCCCGGCCACCGTGGCGCTGAAGTATGAGGCATTGTTCGAGCGACTATTAGAGCGCGCGTGAGGCGTGAAACGTGATCCGTTGGCAGGCAGATAAGGATTCAACTGCCGGGCTCCTGGTATGACCAACCATCACGTTTTGCGAAGCACCGATTTTCTTGACGCAACCTGACGACCTGCTCTGGCGCAACCTCAGAGACCTGCCCGCCTTTCGCGCATTGCTGCGGGCGGTCGAGGCGCGCTTCTACCGGGATATTCAACTGCCGCCACCGGTGCTCGATCTCGGCTGCGGCGACGCGCATTTCGCCTCGGTGACGTTCGATCATCCGCTGGAGGTGGGCGTGGATCCGTGGACGCCGCCCCTGCGCGAGGCGGCCCGGCTGCGGCGCGGTGTCTACCGCGGCCTCGTGCAAGCCAGCGGCGCGGCGCTCCCACTGCCGAGCGGCCACTTCGCCAGCGCGATCAGCAACTCGGTGCTCGAACATATCCCCGACCTCGACCCCGTGCTGCGCGACCTGCAGCGCGTGCTGCGGCCCGGCGCGCCCTTTATCTTCTGCACCCCGAGCGAACACTTCCTCGAGTTCCTTTCGATCTCCGGCGTGCTCAATCACGTTGGCTTGCGCCCGCTTGGCGCAGCCTACGAGTCGTTTTTCAATCGTATCTCTCGGCATTATCATTGCGACAGCCCGGCCGTCTGGCGCGAGCGGCTCGGCCGGGCCGGCTTCGCCGTCGAGCGCCACTGGTATTACTTCTCTGGGCGGGCCTTGCGCGTGCTCGAGTGGGGCCATTACCTCGGCGCGCCGTCGGTGCTGGCGCATGCGCTCACCGGCCACTGGCTGCTCTCGCGCTCACGCGCCAACCTGGCGCTGACCGAGAGGCTGCTGCGCCCGCATTACGAGGAGCCTTTGCCCGACAAGGGCGCGTACCTGTTTTTTGTGTGTCGAAAAATAGAAAGTAAAAAGTAGGCCGCCGAACGTACACGTTGTTGATCGTCATCTCGAATGGACACGACCCCCTCCCTCCTCGACTGGCTTGAGTCACGCTGGCGGCAACCGTGGGCGCAGCGCGCCGCGCGCTTCGGCCTGGCGGCGCTGGCGGCTGCCTGGGGATTGAACCTGTGGCTGATGCAGAACAACACCGGCGGCGTGCTTGTTCTGATGGTGGCGGCATTGCTTTTGGCCTGGGCCTTGCGTGTGAGGGGTGGGGCCACGCCCGTCGTCGAGGTAGCGCCCGGCAACGAAGGTGCGCCGGCCACCGTGCGGGCCGCGACCCGCCCGGCCGGGTTGATGGATTGGCTCGCGCCGCTGCGGCTGCCGGCCGCCCTCATCTTCCCGGTGCTCGGGCAGTTCCTCTTCACCACCCGCACCGACGACAACGCGCTGCCGGGGTTGGCCTTTTACGCCTTTGGTCTGGTCCTCGTCGGCGTCGTAGTGTGGAGCGAGCGGCTGATCTCACCCGCGCCCGAGGCCGAGGTCATGCCGGCGGCCCCGCTGCGGCTGCGGTGGACGTTGGTCGCTATCGCCGGCTTCGCCGGCGCGCTGGCCTACTTCGCCTTTGGCGGCGGCCTATTCACGCCGGTCAATGTCATCGCATGGATGGTGAGTGTGCTCGCCTGGCTCGTGGCGGCGTGGGATGGCGGCCTGCCGTGGCGTGGAGGGTATGAGCGGATGGTGGCCGCGCTCCGCAGCGGCGGCGTCAACCTCCGCCTGCGCTGGGCCGGCCTGTTGCTGCTGGCCACGTTCGCCGTCGGCGCGTACTTCCGCTTCGCCGAAATCGACACGCTGCCACCCGAGATGACGTCCGATCACGTCGAGAAACTGCTCGATGTCGGTGATCTCGTGATCGACCGGCAATTCAAAGTCTTCTTCGACCGCAACACGGGCCGCGAGCCGTTCCAGTTTTATTGGACGGGCGTTATCGGCTGGCTGCTCGATACCGGTGTCTCGCATCTTTCGCTCAAGATCGGCACGGCCCTGCTGGGCTTCCTCACCCTGCCCTTTGTATTTCTGCTCGGGCGCGAGTTGGAGGATGACACGCTCGGCCTGCTGGCGGCGGCCCTGGTCGCGATGAGTTTCTGGCACACCGCCATCAGCCGGGTGGGGCTGCGCTTTCCGCTGGCGCCGGTGTTTGTCGCCCCGGCGTTGTATTTTTTGATCCGGGGTCTGCGCCGCAACACGCGCAACGATTTTCTGTTGGCCGGGCTGGTGATGGGCAGCGGGCTTTTCGGCTACAGCCCGTTCCGCGTCATGCTCCTGCTGGCCATTGCTCTGGTCGCGTGGTTCCTGTTTTGGCCGGCGGCGCGCGGGCGGCGAATGCAACTGGCGACCCATACGGTGGCGATGTTTGTGACGGTGCTGCTCGTCTTCATGCCCCTGCTGCGCTACGCCAACGACAAGCCGGAGAATTTCTGGGAACGTTCGATCTCGCGCCTCACCGACTCGGAACAACCCATCGTCGCCTCGACGGAGGCGCAACGGATGGCCGCCGAGTGGGCAGCGCGCTTCGGCGGCGAGATGCCGCGCTGGGCGTTGCAGGCGCAGCTCTTCTGGCACAACCAGTGGAACGCGCTGCGGATGTTCAACTGGCGCGGCGACAATGTCTGGGTCAACACCGTGCCCGGCGAACCGGTGCTCGATATGATCACCGGCGCGCTGCTTGTGGTGGGCACGGCCTTTTTGCTGGCGCGGCTCTTCCTCAAACGCGATTGGACGGCGGGCGCGCTGTTGCTCTCCGTGCCGGTGCTGCTGTTGCCGTCCACGCTGGCGCTCGCCTTCCCCCTCGAAAACCCATCCGTGGCGCGGGCAGGCGGCGCCATCCCGGTGATCTTCGTGATTGCGGCGTATCCGCTCTGGCTCCTCATCCGGCGCGTGCGCACCCTGGCGCTCGGCCCGAACGCCGTCGCCCTCACCGGGCTGACCCTCGCCGCGTTTTTGGGCGGTGGCTTTGTCCTCAATCGCGCGCTGTACTTCGAGTCTTACCCCCAGGGCTACCTCGGCGCGGCGCAGAATGCGTCGGAGGTGGGGCAGGTCATCCACGACTACGCCCGCACCTTCGGCCATTACGACACGGCCTGGGTGCGGCCCTACCCGCATTGGGTGGATACGCGCGCGGTGGGGATGTACGCCGGTAACCCGCGGCGCGATTACGCGCTGCAATGGGAGGAACTCGAAGCCACCGCCGCCGAGCCGCGCGCCAAGCTCTTCATCCTGCACCGCGACGACGTCGAGGCCACCCGGCCCGACGGCCTGCCGCCGACACTGCCCGAGCTGCGGCGGCTGTATCCCTCGGGACAGTTGACGGTGTATCATTCCGCCCGGCCTAATCGCGACTTCCTCATTTACTTTGTGCCGCCCCAACCCTGACCCTTTGCCCGTGTAATGGTATGACCGATCAACTCCCTCACGCCGAACTGACCGCTACCCCCTCGCCCAACGGCCGCGAGGCAATGGTGGCCGACTCGCCGGCGCCGGCCCGCCGCCCGATCAACTGGGGCGCCGCGGCGGTGAGCGTTGTGCTCCTGGTGCTGTTCTGGTCCGGTGTGTTCTTCCGCTTCAACTGGCGCAACTGGAGCGAGGGCACCAGCCTGCACCCCGATGAGTACGGGCTGACCAACACCCTCACCCAACTCCGTTTGCCCGCTTCCTTCGAAGAGTATTTCAACACGCGCCTGTCGCCGCTCAGCCCGTACAACAAATACGATGCCGAGGGCAACGTCACCGGCAACGGGCCGGACAACGGCTTTGTCTGGGGCCAGTGGCCGGTGATTCTGTTGAAGTGGGCGGGCGAGGTCACCGGCAACAGCGGCTACGACGAGCAACGGCTGCTCGGGCGCTCACTCTCGGCCACCGCCGATACGCTGGCGCTGCTCCTCATCTATTTGATCGGCGCGCGCCTATACAACCGGCGCGTCGGCCTGCTGGCCGCCACCCTGAGCGCGCTGGCGGTGATGCAGATTCAGCAATCGCATTTCATGACCGCCGACACGTTCGGCGTGCTGTTCGCCGCGGCGGCGATGTATTGCGCGGTGCAAATCTCCCTCCCCCATCCGCGCGCCGGGCATTCGCCCGACGGCACATTGGATGCGCGAACGGGGGAGGGCCGCCTGAGGGGGTGGGCATTGCTGTTCGGCGTCACCTGCGGCATGGCCATCGCATCGCGCATCAACCTGTTGCCGCTGGCCGGCATGATCGTGATTGCGGTGGTGATCGCCTACGCGCGCGAGTGGGCGCGCGCGCACGATGTCGTGCCCGTGCTCCGCGACGCCGCGCTCGTGCTCATCTTGGCCGGGTTGGCGGCCGTCATCACCTTCCGCCTCACCCACCCGATGGCCTTCCGCGCGGAGAGCGGCGACACCTCGCTCCTCACCTTCAACCTCAACCCCGATTGGCGGCGCAGCGTCGAGCAGTCGGCCGCCCTCAGCAACCTCGACGGCGGCGGCCCGCCCGCCGAACAATGGACCGCGCGCGCGAAGATCTTCTTCCCGCTGATGAACATGGTGCTCTGGGGCATGGGCCTGCCGCTCGGCCTCGCGGCGTGGGCGGGCTTCGCGTGGGCCGGCTGGCGCACGGTCAAAGACGACTGGCGCGCGCATCTGCTGCCGCTGGTGTGGGTCGGCGGCTACTTCCTCTTCATGGGCACGCGTTGGGTGATGTCGGTGCGCTACTTTCTGCCGATCTATCCCTTCCTGTGTTTGTTCGCGGCCTGGGCGCTGTACGAGCTCTGGCAGAAAGCAGAAAGCAGGAGGCAGAAGGCAGAAGGTGGGATGGCGGCCTTCCGCCTTTTGCCTTCTGCCTTCTCAATGGCCCTGTTCACCATCGTCATCGGCGGCGCTTTCGCCTGGGCCTGGGGCTTCACCAGCATCTATCGCAACACCAATCCGCGGCTGGTGGCCTCGCGGTGGATGTTCCAAAACATCCCCGGCCCGTTCAACCTGCACCTCACGCTGGCCGACGGCAGCACCTACACCGAGCCGTTGCCCTTCCCCGAAGGCGGATTGATCGGCGAGGACAACACGCACGTCATCGAGTTCAAGCCGCGTGTGAGCGGGACGCTGGCCGCCCTCAGCGTCGCGCACGCGCGTAATGAGTTCGATCTCGCTACCCCCGGCACGCTCACGTTCGTCGTGGCCGGTGACCCGGCCGGCGGGGAACGGATCGCCGAAGCCACGCTGCCCGTTGCGCCGAGCGGCAAGGATGAGCGCGGCGACCCGGCCTCGATCACGCTGAACGGCGGCGCGCTCGAAAAAGATCAAGCGTATTACCTCTTCGTCACCGCCGGCGGCGGCGGGCCGATTGCGGTCAGCGGCTCGACGGTGTCGAACGAGAGCTGGGATGAGCCGCTGCCGCCGGGCGGCCTCGACGGGCGTTCGGCTTTTGGCGGTCTGTACACCGGCCTGCAAATGGAGGTGCAGTGGCTCGACGATGAGAACAAGCGCGAGATGTACCTCGACAACCTCGCGCAGGCCGACTACGTTTTGGTGCAGAGCCAGCGCCGGTTGTGGTCGAGCACCCGCCTCCCCAGCCGTTACCCGATGACGATGGAGTATTACCGCGCGCTGTGGGATGGGCGGCTCGGCTTCGAGCTGGCCGGCACGTTTCATCAGCCATTCGTCATCGGCCCGCTCCAGGTGAGCGACCTCACCGGAACGTGGGCCTGGGGCGAACCGCCCGCTGTGCCCGCGCCGCAAAGCGGCGAGAGAGAAACGCGGGGCGTTTCTCCGGCGCAAACATCGTTTGCGCCCGCGCGCGGGCCGGACTTCCCCTTCAACTACAGCCCCTTCGCCGCCGAGGAAGCCTTCAGCGTCTACGATCACGCGCCGGTGTGGATTTTCAGGAAGCGCGCCGACTTCGACCTCGAGAAGGCCAGCGAAGTGCTGCACGCGGTGGATCTGACCACCGTCACCGATATGAGCCCGAAGGAGGCCAGCCGCGCGCCCAACCTGATGCAGTTGCCGGCGGATTTGCTCGCCATTCAGCGCGCGGGCGGCACGTGGAGCGAGATGTTCGACGCGGACAGCCCGCTCAACACCACTGAGCCGCTGGCCGCCAGCGTGTGGTATCTGGCCATGCTGGTGATGGGCGTCATCGCCTTTCCACTGACGTACCTCGCCTTCGGCGGTTTCGCCGATCGCGGCTACCCGCTGGCCAGGACGGTCGCGCTGCTCACGGTGACGTGGTTCGTCTGGTTTGCCGGCAGCCTGCGCCTCCTGCCCTTCACGCGCAATAGCATCGCGCTCGGCTTCGGCGTGCTGGCCCTGATCTCAGGCTTGATCTTGTGGCGGCGGCGCGCGGAGATCGCCGAGTTTGTGCGCGCGCGCTGGCGGCACATCGCCATCGCAGAAGCGGTGACGCTGGCGCTCTTTCTGCTGATGCTCTTCATCCGCGCCGGCAACCCCGACCTGTGGCACCCGTACAAGGGCGGCGAAAAGCCGATGGACTTCAGCTACTTCAACGCGGTGCTGAAGAGCACATACTTCCCGCCCTACGACCCGTGGCTCGCCGGCGGCTATCTCAACTATTACTACTACGGTTTCGTCGTCGCCGGCCTGCTTACCAAGCTGCTCGGCATCGTGCCGGCGCTGGCGTATAACCTCATCCTGCCGATGCTGTTCTCGCTCGTCGGGGTGAATGCGTTTTGTGTGGCGTACAACCTGGTGGCAAGTGGCAAGTGGCAGTTGGCAGGTGGCAGGGAAGCCGGGCCGAGCGCCGATCCGCTAATTGAGAGCAACCTTTCGGTGGCGGGCGTCGTCAACGCGGTCGTGAGCGCCCCGACTGAGTTCGAGTGGTCGGTGGCCGAAGCCGAAACACCAGCAGTCATCGGTCATCAGTCAGCGGTCACCACCTCGCGACCGCTCACCCCCAATCCCTATATCGCCGGCCTCGCCGCCGCGCTCTTCATCGTCGTGCTCGGCAACCTGGCGCAACTCCGCACCTTCATCGTCGGCTTTCAGCGTTCGGCCGACCGGGGGGCGCTGGCGCAATCGGCCCTGGGTGACAACGACTTCACGGCGTTCTTTCACGGGGCCTATCGCGTGGCCACCGGCCAGACCACGCTCGGCGTGGCGCTGGACTCGTGGTACTGGGATGCGACGCGCATCATCCCCATCGTCAATGGAGGCGGGAGCGAGATCACCGAGTTCCCGTTCTTCACCTTTCTGTACGCCGACCTGCACGCGAACATGATCGTCATGCCCTTCGCAGCGCTGGCGATTGCGTGGGCGATTGCTTATCTGCAAGGCTACGGGCGAGGGCGCGGGTGGATGGCGTCCTTCGCGCTTTGGGCCGTCGGTGGCCTCGTCATCGGTGTCACGCGCCCGTCGCATACCTGGGACTATCCGATGTACCTCGCGCTCGGGCTGGCCGCCCTTGTCGGCGCGCCGCTGCTCGCGGGTGAGGTGAAATGGAGCCGCGCCTCGGTGTTCGGGGTGGTCTGGCGAGCGTTGCTCCTGGTCGGGCTGGCCACGCTTCTGTATTACCCGTTCGATCAATGGGTGGCCCCGCCGTTGACCGATTTGCAGCAGTGGAAGAACGAGAAGACGCCGCTCGAAGCTTTCGTGTACATCCACGGGTTGTTTCTGTTCGTGCTCGTCACGTTCGTCCTGATCGAGATTCGGCGCTGGCTGGCCGAGACGCCGGCGACGGTGCTGAACACCGCGCGCACCTGGGCGGGCACGCTGCTGCTCGCCGGGCTGGCGGCGGTGTCAGTGTTCGCGCTCCTGCTTTACCTCGGCGTGGCCGTGGCGTGGATTGCGCTGCCGGTGATGCTGGGCGCGGGCCTGCTGGTGTTGCGCGGGCGCAACGCGCTGCCGCCGGAGAAACGCGCGGTGCTGTTCATGCTCGGCACCGGGCTGGCGGTGACGATTTTTGTGGATGTGGCCGTGCTCGGCGGCGACCGCATGAACACCATCTTCAAGTTGTACATGCAGGTGTGGATGCTGTTCAGCATCGGCGCGGCGGCGGCGCTGGCGTGGGCCTGGGCCGACCTGCCGCGCTGGGGCGCGAACGCGCGCAGCGGCTGGACGGTGGGGCTGAGTGCGCTGGTCGCCATCGCCGCGCTGTACACGGTGACCGCCGCGAATGCCAAGGTCAAAGACCGCTTCATCCCTTATGCCGCCGACGCGGGCGCCTGCCGTCCGCTCGACGGTGTCGTTCAGCCGTACGCCAAGGGCACGCCGCCCGACGAGCAACCGTGGGGCCTCAACGGCCTCAACTTCATGGGCTTTTCAGCGTACTGCGATGCCGATCGTTTTCTGCCGTTGACCTATGATTACGACGCCATCCGCTGGCTGCAGGCCAACGTGCCGGGCTCGCCCGTCATCGCCGAGGCGCAGACCTTCAGCCTGTACAAGATGAGCAGCCGCTTCGCGTGGAACACCGGCCTGCCGAACGTGGTGGGGTGGGACTGGCATCAACGGCAACAGCGCGGCGCGGCGCCCACCGGCTTCATCTCCACGCGCGGCGCGGAGATTTCGCTGTTCTATTGCGCCGGCGCCGACTTCCTGCGCGAGGACTTGACGCAGTGGCGAGTGTGTAACGACACCCTCAGCTTCAACCCGGAAGCCGCGGTGATCTTGCAAGACCCGGCCATCGCGCTGGGCTACGCCGAGGACTTCATCGCCCGCTACGACGTGGGATACATCATCGTCGGCACGCTCGAGCGCGCGTACTACCCGCCGGCGGGGCTGGCGAAGTTCGACCGCCTGGCCGCCGAGGGCAAGCTCGTCACCGTCTACACCAATCCCGGCGTGACGATTTACAAGGTCAACAACACACTCACCGCCGGGCAGTAGGATTGCAGCCACCAATCTACACGAATTGACACGAAAGGGAGGCGGACATGGCAGAGTTGCTATACAAAGACTTGTCGTATGCGGTTGTGGGCGCAGCGATGGAGGTCCATCGCCAGTTGGGGCCAGGCTATCTGGAGAAGGTGTATCACAATGCGTTGGTCCATGAGTACGGTTTACGCGGAATAGCTTTCGAGGCCTGGAGGAAATTGCCGGTGCAATACAAGGGCGTAGTCGTCGGTGACTATGAAGTAGATTTTGTAGTCGCTGAACTGATCGTAGTGGAGATCAAAGCCGTGTCGGGCTTTCACCCACGCCACGAGGCGCAGGCGATTAGCTATTTGACGGCGACCGGTTTGCGTTTGGCGCTATTGCTCAATTTCGGGACGAACTCGCTGGAGCAGAAGCGAATCGTTCGATAGCCTATTCGTGTTCATTTGTGCCAATTCGTGGCGAGAGACTTGCCCATGCCTGAACTGCGCTTCGATACTTTTTATCGCTATGCCGATCTCACGGCCATCCTCCACGACTTCGCGGCGAAGTACCCGCGCCTGTGCCGCGTGCAGTCCATCGGCAAGAGCTATGAGGGCCGCGACCTCTGGCTGGTGACGCTGACCAACGCCGCCACCGGCCCCGACACCGACAAGCCCGCCTTCTGGGTGGACGCCAACATCCATGCCACCGAGGTCTCGCCGTCGTCGTGCGCGCTGTACGCGGTCAACAAACTCCTCGGCGGCTACACCACGGACCCGCAAATCACGCGGCTGCTCGACACGCGCGCGGTGTACGTCGTGCCGCGCTTCAACCCGGACGGGGCCGAACTGTTCCTCGATGAGCGCCACCGCCGCGTGCGCTCGAGCGTGCGCCCGTATCCCCGGCTCGACGCGCAGGATGGGTTGTACGAGGCCGATGTGGACGGCGATGGCCGGCTGCTGACCATGCGCGTGCGTGACCCGAACGGCGCGTGGCAGCCGCATCCCGGCGAGCCGCGGCTCATGATCCCGCGCGAGCCGGATTCGGCCAACGACGGCGGCCCGTTCTATCGCCTGCTGCCCGAGGGCCTCATCCGCAACCACGATGGGGTGACGATCAAGGTCGCCCCCGCGCTGGAGGGCCTCGACCTCAACCGCAACTTTCCGTGGGAGTGGGCGCTGGAGAGCGATCAGGCGGGCGCGGGGCCGTACCCCACCAGCGAGCCGGAGGTGCGCGCGGTGGTGCAGTTCATCGTTGATCATCCCAACATCTGCGGGGCGGTGACCTTTCACACCTACAGCGGCGTGTACCTCCGCCCGTACAGCAACCAGCCCGACGACGCCTTCCCGCCGAGCGATCTGCGCGTGTATAAGGAGTTGGGCAGACATGCCACGCGGCTCACCGGCTATCCGGCGATTTCCATTTATCACGATTTCCGCTACAACCCCAGGGAATTCATCAAAGGCGTGTTCGATGAGTGGATGTACGACCACCTCGGCGTGTTCGCGCTGACGTGCGAGTTGTGGAGCCCGCTGCAGCAGGCGGGCATCGAGTTCAAGCCGGAACACAAGAACGCGATCATTGATTGGTACACGCAGGGCCATCCCGTTGAAGATGATTTGAAATTGCTGAAGTGGAGCGATGAGCAGCTCGGCGGGCAGGGCTACGTGAACTGGTACGCGGTGCAACATCCGCAATTGGGTGAAGTCGAGTTCGGCGGCTGGAACACGGAGCTGATTTGGCGCAACCCGCCGCTGCCTCTGCTGGAGAAGGAGATCGCCCCGCACGCGGATTTCATCCTCTTCCACGCGCTCACTTCGCCGTTGCTGGAATTTCAAAATGTTGCCGTCAGTTTGGTTGGCGAGGACGCTTATTACCTGCGCGCCGTCGTGCAGAACATCGGCTGGCTGCCCACCAACATCTCGGCCAGAGCGGCCGAGAAGAAGCTGGTGCGCCCGGTGGAGGTGACGCTGGCTCTGCCGGAGGGTGCGACGCTCGTCAGCGGCCAACTGAAGACCGAGGTCGGCCAACTGGCGGGCCGCGCCCTCAAGCAGAGCGTGTTCTGGAATGTTGACCCGACCGATGACCGCGCCAAGGTGGAGTGGGTGGTGAACGCCCCCGCCGGCGGCGAAGTGACCATCACGGCGGCGCATCAGCGCGCGGGGAAGATTGCACGTACCCTGACGTTGGGAGAGCAAAACGTGACTCGTTAGGTGTGCTGCGGCGCTACCCCATCACGTTTCACGCATTACGCTTCTCGCATGTCTGACCTGCTCGCCTTTTTCGCCTGGTACCTCGCCGCCACCCTCGCCGGTGTCTGCGCGCTGCCGCTGGCCTTTCGCCTGTTTCACCTGCTGCCCGATCGCGGCTACACGTTTGCGCGACCGCTCGGTCTGCTGGCCTCGGGCTATGCGTTCTGGATGTTGTGCACGCTGGGCTTCGTCCGCAACGATGCGGGCGGTGCAGTCACCGGCGCGCTGGTGGTGTTGGCGGCGGGCCTCGTCTGGCTCAACCGCGCCGGCCTGGCCGAACTGCGGCAGTGGCTGTGGGCCAACCGCGGCGTGGTGGGGCGGGTGGAGCTGGTGTTCGCGCTGGCCTTCGCGGGGTGGGCGGTGGTGCGCGCGTACAACCCCGAAATCCTCGGCACTGAAAAGCCGATGGATTTCATGTTTGTCAATTCCATCCTGCGCAGCCCGGTCTTCCCGCCCGGCGATGCCTGGCTGTCGGGCCACACCATCAGTTATTACTACTTCGGCTATCTGCTCGTCGCCGCCCTGACGCAGGTGACCGGCGTGGCCTCGGCCGTGGCTTACAACCTCGCCCTCGCGCTGTTCTTCGCTCTCACCGCCACCGGCGCGCTCGGCGTGGCGATTAACCTGATCGCGCTGGCAAAAACGGAGGGGGCAAGAGGAACGAGTGAAGAGGGAAACGCCGCCCGCCTCGCGGCTCCCTCGTCCGCTTTCTGGCCCGCCCTCCTCGCGCCGTTGATGATCGTCGTCGCCGGCAACTGGTACGGCGTTCTCCACCTCGCTCACGCCAACGGCCTCGCGCACGATCTGCAAATCCCGGCTGTGTATTACGGCTTCGGCGACCTCGCCGCCGGGGAGTCGCCCGGCCCGCGCGTCGGGATGGTGAATGTGTGGACGTGGCTCGATCTGAAAGGGGCGAACGAACCGGTGGCCGCGCTGCCCGAACAGTGGACGTGGGACTCGGGTTTCTACTGGTGGTTCAACGGCGCGCGCGTCACCCACGACCGCAACCTCACCGGGCAGGAGACCGAGGCCATCACCGAGATGCCGGCCTTTTCGTTTATCCTCGGCGACCTGCACCCACATGTGATGGCGCTGCCGTTTGTCTTTCTGCCGATTGCGCTGGCCGTGCAGTGGATGTTGTGGGGGGCGGCGTGGGGGCAGGGCGCGGGGGAGTCGCCCACGGTTCACGCTTTGCGATTCAGGAACTTTCCGCGCGTCCCGATACTCCTCTCCGCGTTGTTGCTCGGCGCGCTGGCCTTCTTCAATACCTGGGATTTCCCGATCTACCTCTTCGTCGTCGTGCTTGCCTTCGCAGCCGGCCTCGGCCTGGCGTGGGGCTGGCAGGCTTTGCTGAAGAACTGGCTCTTCGTCGCCGCCTTTGCGCTGACCCTGACCGGGCTCGGCGTGGGGTTGTACCTGCCGTACTTCCTCACCTTTCAATCGCAGGCCGGCGGCCTGCTGCCCAACCTCATCTGGCCGACGCGTTTTCAGCAAACGGTGGTGATGTTTTCGCACCTGCTCGTCGCCGTCGCGCTCTTCCTCGGCTGGCTGGCGGCGCGCCAGTGGCGACAACTCGACCGCAGCGCGGCGCTGTGGGCGGGCGGCGGGATGGTGGGCGTGCTGGTCTTCGTGCTGCTGGCCGTGGTCGTAGCGGCTTACCTAAACCCCGACCTCGCCAACTTCGCCTCCGGCTTCATCGCGCCGCTCACGGTCAGCGAGGCGTTGAGCCTCACCCTGCAACGCCGGCTGATCGACTCGGTCACGGCCCTCGTCTGCGCCGTCGTCATCGGCCTCAGCGTCGGCCTCGGCGTCGCGGCGTTGCGCGCGCGCCCCTCGCCCAGCGGGGGAGGGGACGGGGGGGAGAGCGGGCCGCGGCCCCTCGCCGCTCCTTCCCTCCTCTTCGCCCTCATCCTCACCCTCACCGGCGCGCTGCTGCTCCTCGGGCCGGAGTTTCTGTATCTGCGCGATTACTTCGGCTATCGCATGAACACCATCTTCAAGTTCTATTTTCAAGCCTGGGTGGTGTGGGGATTGGCGGGCGCGTTCGGGGTGTGGTATCTGTTTCAGCACGCGCGGCCCTCGGTGCGCGGCGCGGCCGGCGTTACCCTCGGGCTGGCGCTGGCGGCCAGCCTGGTGTACACCGTGACGGCGACGCTGAGCAAGACCAATCGCTTCGCTGGCCCACCCTCGCTCGATGGGATGGAGTTCTTCGCCCGCCAGCAAAGCGATGATTGGCAGGCGATTCAATGGCTGAACGAGAACGCCCGTGACGGCGCGGTGGTGGCCGAGGCCATCGGCGGTTCGTATTCGCAGTTTGGCCGCATCGCCATGGGCACCGGCCTGCCGACGGTGATGGGGTGGGATTTCCATCAGCGGCAATGGCGCGGCAGCTACTACGACAACGTCGCCGGCCGTATCGGCGAGCTGGAGAAACTGTACCGGTCGCGTGATGTGACCGAGGTGCAAAGCATCATGGATGACCTCGGGATCGAATACGTCGTGCTCGGCGAACTCGAGCGACAGAAGTACGGCCCGATCAACCCGCAGAGGTTCGAGCAATTCATGCGACCGGTGTTTACGTCCGAGTCCGGCAACCTCACCCTCTTTCAGCGCGCCGGTGGAGTGCAATGATGGCCGATTTATCCGTTGGGCGCCCGGCGCCCGCTGTGCAGTGGCGCTCGCTCATCACCATCGAGGTGGCGCTGTATCTCGCCTGCTTCGCGCTGGCCGCCGGTCTGCGCTGCCTCAACCTCGGGCTGCACCCGCTGAACGACGCCGAGGCGCGCGAGGCCCTGAGCGTGCTGCGTTTTCTGCGCGGCCAGCCCGCCGATCTGCCCGCCAGCCCGGCCTACTTTTTCTTCACCTACTTCGAGTTCCTCCTCCTCGGCGCGAATACATTTGGCGCGCGCTTCATCCCGGCCCTGGCCGGATCGTTGCTGGCGCTCACCCCGTGGTTCTTCCGCGACCTGTTGGGTCGCAGCGCGGCGCTGGCGACCTCGGCGCTGCTGGCGATTTCGAGCGGCCTCATCGCCGCCTCGCGCACGAGCGACGGCACACTGCTCACGCTGCTGGCGCTGCTGATCGTGCTGGCGCTGCTGCGGCGGGAGGGCCGCTCAGCGCTGTTCGGCGCAGCGGTGGCGCTCGGGTTCGCCATCTCGGGCGGGGCGGCCTTCTTCACCGGGGCGTTGTTGCTCGCGTTGACGACGGTGCTGTTCGCGCGCGCCTACGCCGGTGAGGCGCTGCAACGCCTCGCCGAGCGAGTGCGGGCTGAGGCCTGGCCGGTGCTCGGCGCACTGGCGCTCACCGTCCTCGTCGTCAGCACCGTCGGCGTCATCTATCGCGCGGGCCTCGGCGCGCTCGGCAACAGCGCGGTGAGTTGGCTGCAGGGCTTCGGCCTCAACGCCGAGGGCCGGTCGGTGTTCGTCATCCCCGTCTTCCTCATCGCTTACGAGCCGTTGCTGCTGATCTTCGGCCTGCTCGGTGCGGTGCGCGCCTTTCTGCGCCACAACGCGGCCGGGCAGATCGTCGCCGCCTTCGCGCTGCTCGCCTTCATGTTCGTCGTCGCCTACTCCGGGCGCGAGATCGTGGATGTGGTCTGGCTGATCGTGCCGTTGGCAGCGCTGGCCGGCACGACGTTCGCCGAGTTGCTGGAGGCCAACTTCACCCGCGACGAGTGGCCGCCGACCGGCGCGCTCGTCGCGGTGCTCGTCATCATCCTGGGCTTCGCGTCAATCAAGATGCTGCAATTCGGCGAAGCCGTGCGCCTCAACCCGGCGCTGCTGCAAGCGGTGCCGGGCGGCGGGCTGATCGCCGACGCGGCCGGTTTAATTCTGGCGGTGCTGGCGCTGTCCGTGGCGGTGCTGGTGGTGTACCTGTTCGCCGCGGGCTGGTCGGCGCGGGCGGCTCGCCTCGGCGCGACGCTCACCGCGGCGGCGGTGCTGGGCCTCGTCACGCTCGGCGCGGGCTGGGGCCTCGCGCAGGTGCGGCCCACCGAGCCGGTGGAGTTGTGGTGGCCGAGGCCCGCCTCCGATGGCGTCAACCGCCTCGTGACCACGTTGCGCCATGTCTCGGATATGGCCGTCGGCAACGAGTACGAGATCGATGTGACGGTGCAGGCCGGGCCGGACGGCGCGCTGGCCTGGGCGCTGCGCGATTTTCGCAAGGCCACTTTCGTTTCGGATTCGAGCGCCTTTATCACCAGCCGCGCCGTCATCACACCGCTGGAGCAGAACAACCCCGAACTCGGGCAGGCGTATGCCGGGCAGGCCTTTGATCTGTATCACTATTGGTTTCCTGAGAACCTGTTCTTCAGCGAACAACTCGATTGGCTGGCGTTCCGGCGCGCGCCGGCGGCCTCACCGGTGCAGTCCGAGCGCATCATCCTGTGGGTACGGCAGGACGTGCAGCAGCTCAACTCAGCGCAACCCTGAACGGAGGGTGGCGCGTGTCGAAGTGGCGGAGTGTCACGCCTGGCGGAGGACACTCGACACCGGACACGCGCCCCGTGCTTAGTGCCCTTCCCCAGCATCATCGCCATTGACGGCCCGGTCGCCTCGGGCAAATCGACCGTGGGCAAACAACTGGCCGATGAGCTGGGCTATTTGTTCTTCGATACCGGCGTGATGTATCGCGCGCTGACGTATCTCGCGCTGCGCGACCGGGTGCCGCTCGACGACCACCGCGCGCTGGCGCTGTACACGGTGCGCGCCCACATTGACGTGCGCCCGCCGACGGTGGCCGATGGCCGCGATTGCACCGTGCTGACCGAGGGCGAGGAAGACATCACCTGGGACTTGCGCTCGAAGGAAGTGGAAGATCAGGTCTCGGTGGTGGCCGCCGTGCCCGAGGTGCGCCGCCTCCTCACCGGGCGGATGCGCCGGGTGGGGCTGCGCGGCCAGGTGGTGATGGTGGGCCGCGACGTCGGCACCGTCATCCTGCCGGAGGCCGATTGCAAAATCTACCTCACCGCCACGGTCGAGGCGCGGGCGCGCCGCCGCGCTGAGGACGCCAAAGGCACCGGCGCGCTCCGTTCCTATGAGGAGATCCTGGCCAACCTGCGCGAGCGCGACCACATCGACTCGTCGCGCGCGACCGCACCGCTCAAGCGCGCCGCCGACGCCAGCCTCATTGACACCACCGACCTCAGCCTGGCCGAAGTCGTGGCCGCGATCCGCCGGCGCCTGACGCCGTAAGCCCGTGTGCTAAACTTATCCGCGTTCGAACGTTCGGCGTTCGAACGCCACTATGACTCGTGAAAACTCCGTGGCGGGCGCGCTGACCGCGCGCCGCAAAGTCTACGATCACGCCGCGCACGAGGGCACGCGCCGCGTGTTGCGCTGGCTCATCACCCACATCGGCTGGCGCTTTCTGGCCCGCATTGATCACACCCGCATCCGCGGCGTGGAGCAGCTGCCGGCGACCGGCCCGGCCCTGCTCATGATCAACCACATCGCCTTCCTCGACCCGGTCGTGGTGCTTGGGAATCTACCGCGCAACGTCGTGCCGATGGCCAAGGCTGAGGTGCATAACTTGCCGGTGTGGGGGTTCTTCACCCGGCTGTGGGATGTGATCCCGGTGCGGCGCGGTGAGTTGGATCGCAAGGCGCTCGAACATGCGCTGGCGGTGTTGCGGGCGGGCGAGGTGGTGCTGATCGCCCCCGAAGCGACGCGGCATGCGACGCTGGAGCAGGGGCGGGAGGGCGTGGCCTACCTCGCGCACAAGAGCGGCGCGCCGGTGGTGCCGGTGGCGGTGTTCTCCACGCCCGGCTATCCCACCCTCGTCGGGCCGTGGAACGCCGACAAGCCCGGCGCCTACTTTCACATAGGCCGGCCCTTTCGCTTCAAGCCCGTCGCCGGCCGCGTGGCGCGCGAACACCTGCGGTTGATGACGGATGAGGCGATGTACGTCCTGGCCGCCATGCTGCCCGAGGAGCGGCGCGGCTATTACGCCGACCTCGCCCGCGCGACGACCGACACCATCGAGTTCCCGTAGAGGCGATCCGCCGGTTCGCCTCACCCGCTAACGAAAGGAGACTGCAATGGCCGACAGTGTTTACAAGATCATCGAATTGGTGGGCACCAGCAGCGAGTCGTGGGAGACGGCGGCGAAGAACGCGGTCGAAATGGCGGCCAAGTCGTTGCGCGACCTGCGCATCGCCGAGGTGGCCGACCTCGACCTGCAGATCGAGGACGGCAAGGTCGTCGCCTACCGCGCCAGGGTCAAGCTCTCCTTCAAGTACCACGACAAAGACTAAGCGCCCTTGACGGGATCGGCGACTGTCACCGGCTGCTGCCACTCGGCTATCCCCAAAACCTGGTTGCTCCGCGACAGTCACCGGCCACATCATGACAGCCCACAACCGCCCGGTCTACCCGGCGCGGGCGATGGAATGTTGAGTCGGGATGTCTGCCCTCACCTTTCACGAAACCGAACCGAAGACTTACGCGGGCATCCTCCAGGCAGTGGAACCCGGCTCGCTCGCGGCGGCCATGGGCCTGCAACCCGGCGACGAGGTGCTCGCCGTCAACGGCCACGCCGTCGCCGATGTGATTGACGTGCAGTTCTACGCGGCCGAAGACGAAGTCGAAATCGCCTACCGCCGCAACGGCCAGTCATCCGTCATCCGTCATCAGCGCCCCGCCGGCCAACCGCTCGGCCTGACCTTCACCCACCCCACCTTCGACATTGACATCCGCCGCTGCAACAACCTGTGCCCGTTTTGCTTTGTGTTGCAGACCGCGCCGCGCCTGCGCCGCACGCTGTACATCAAAGACGACGACTATCGCTACTCCTTCCTCTACGGCCACTACGTCACGCTGACCAATTTGAGCGAGCATGACTGGGGGCGCATCGAAGAGCAACATCTTTCGCCGCTGTACGTGTCGGTGCATTCCACCGACCTCGAGAACCGCCGCGCCTGTCTGGCGAACAAAGCCGCGCCCGACATCCTGCAACAATTGCGCTGGCTGGCCGAACGTAACATCGAGACGCATACCCAACTCGTCATCACGCCCGGATTGAACGACGGTGAATGGATGGAGAAAAGCCTGCGCGACCTCGCGGAGTTGTATCCGGCGGTGAAGAGTGTGAGCGTGGTGCCGGTCGGGCTGACCCGACATCACAAATACGGGAGGCGGCCACACACGGTGGCGGAGGCGCGCGCGGTGCTGGAGGCGGTCAGCCGCTGGCAGGCGGAATTCCGCGACCGCTTCGGCGTCCGTTTCGCCTATCCCACCGACGAGTGGTTCCTCCTCACCGGCGCCCCCATCCCGCCGAAAAAATACTACGACGGCCTCGCGCTCGAGGAGAACGGATTGGGGATGGTGCGCGGGTTTTTGGAGGAGTGGCGGAAGTCGCAACGCGAGTTGCGCATGGGTATGAGGGAGGCGAGAGGCGGGCTGAGGGCCCTCAGCCCGCCTCTCCCCTCCCTCCTCGGTCGCCAGGCCACTCTCGTCACTGCCAGCCTGTTCGCGCCCACGCTGGCGAAGGCGGCGCGCGAATTCGATGCGCTGGCCGGCACGCGGCTCGAAGTGGCGCCGGTGTTGAACGAACGGCTCGGGCACACGATCACGGTGGCCGGGCTGCTGATGGGCGCGGACATCCTTGCCCAACTGAAGGAGCGTGAGTTGGGCGACTTCGTCGTGCTGCCGCGCGTGATGTTCGATCATCCCGACGGCATCAGCCTCGACGACCTCGCGCCGCTGACGATTGCCCGGCAACTGCGCCGTCCAGTGTTCCTCGCCGATGCGCTGGGCGACGTGCTCGATGCCTTCACTGGCCGCAACGCGCTGGCCTTCGACCCGGTCAATCCCACCCGCGCTCCGCAACCTATGAAGCAGGGCGGCTGGGCGGTGGAGAAGTACCTGTGAGGGCGACGCCTCCTTGTCGCTGAATCGTCAGACACGGTCTCGGGATAGCGGCCTATACTCCTCCTGGTACAAATCATCACAGGAGAATGCAATGAACGCAGCAACTACAGGTGCAATAGTGGCCGCCGCGGCCGCCAAAGCGAATGCCATCAAAGCGTCTGGCGTTATCGTGGAGGTTGAGCCTGAAACGTTCCAGGCGTTGCTCGCCGAAAGCTCACAGGGGATGGTGGTTACGGCGACTGGCGGCGTTTTCTCCACCCACTACCGGTATCTCACCTCCATCTCAGGCCTGGCTTTTTTCACCAGGAGCAAGGCGGAACTCAAGCTGCCGGAGGGCGTGCGGTTGATCGCGGCCAAATCCATCTGGGTGCCGGAAGTTTGATCGCCCGCCATAACCGATGAAGCCGGGCGGTGCCAGGGCGTGTGCAAAGTCGCCGAGTCCGCCCTCACCCCCCGGACCTCTCCCAGCGGGAGAGGGCAGCGGTGAGGGCGAAACGTCGGCATCGTTTGGACTTTGCACACGCCCTGCGGGCGGTGGAGAAGTATCTTTAGCTGGCCCCAGATTCCTATTACAATAACCGCCC
>CAZSNP010000015.1:29861-40749 GCA_964608265.1 uncultured Anaerolineales bacterium
GGGCGGTGGAGAAGTATCTTTAGCTGGCCCCAGATTCCTATTACAATAACCGCCCTGGGCGCGGTATAACTTTGGCAGCCCGGGCCATAGTGAGCGGGCGAAGGAGAGTCCTTATCGGATAGCTAAACACTGTCGGGAAAGACAAGCGCATGGCCGCGTGACGCACGACCTCACGCGGAGACGAGGTGGCGGTTCCTGCCGTCGGGCAGTGCTAATGTCGCTCGCGCATAACGCGCGAGCGTGCAAAAAAGCGAGGATTCAGCGGAAGCCGCCGGGGTCAGCCACGACCCCCAACTCTTTCCCCCAACGGGTGCTCCTTCACCCCCGGAAGCGCGCGCCATAAGCTCGCCGGCAACGGCGGGATAAAGCGCGGGCGGTGGCGAGACACGCTGGCAAGTTGGATGTTTCAGCGTTCAACCGGCAATCGTGTCAATGTCAACTGACAACAATCAACCTGAAAACACTGGAGGCAACCATGTGTGGCATTGTCGGCTATATCGGCGCGCAGGAAGCGGCCGCGATTGTGATGGACGGTCTGCGGCGGCTGGAGTATCGGGGCTACGACTCATCGGGCGTGGCCGTTATCAACGGCGCGGGCGCAAGCGAAGCTTGCGCTGGAGAAGCGCGAAGCGCTTCTCTCCCGCCGTTGTGCGACGCGGGCATTCAGGTGCGGCGCGAGGTGGGCAAACTCAGCGGGCTGTACAAACTGCTGGCCGAGGAGCCGGTGCACGGCTCCATCGGCATCGGGCACACCCGCTGGGCCACGCACGGCGCGCCCTCGCGCCGCAACGCCCACCCGCACTTCGGCAGCACCGGCGAGGTCGTCGTCGTCCACAACGGCATCGTCGAGAACTTCCTCGACATCAAACACGAATTTCAGGCCGAGGGCGTGCAGTTCAATTCGGATACCGATACCGAGGTGATCGTGCATCTGGTGGAAAAGTATCTCGCCCTCGGCCACTCGCTGGAGGACGCCGCGCGGCGCACCTTCGGCCACCTCAAGGGCGCGCATGCCATCGTCGTCATGTCCACCCGCGAGCGCGACAAACTGGTGTGCACGCGCATCGGCAACGCCGGCGGGGTGACGCTCGGCCTGGGCGAGGGCGAGATGTTCATCGCCAGCGACATGCCCGCCATCCTCGAGCACACCCGCAGGATGGTCTTCCTCGAATCGCGGCAGATGGCCGTCGTCACCCGCGACGGCTATCGCGTCACCAGCCTCGACGGCCAACCGGTGAAGCCCGAGATCCACCTCATCCCCTTCGACGCCGTCTCGGCCGAGAAGGGCGAGTACAAGCACTTCATGCAGAAGGAGATCCACGAGCAGGCGCGGGCCGTCACCGACACGCTGCGCGGGCGGGTGGATTTCGAGACCGGCGTGGTCAGCCTGCCAGATTTGAATCTCACGGCGGACAAGGCGCGGCAGATCGACAAGCTCATCATCGTGGCCTGCGGCACGTCGTACTACTCCGGGCTGGTGGGGCGGGTGTTCTTCGAGCGTCTGACGCGCCTGCCCACCCAGGTCGAAATCGGTTCGGAGTTTCGCTACGCCGACCCGATCATCGACGCGCGCACGGCGGTGCTCGCCATCACCCAATCCGGCGAGACGGTGGACACGCTGGCGGCGATGGAGGAAGCGCGCGAGAAGGGCGCGACGGTGTGGACGATCGTCAACAACGTTGGTTCAGAGGCGCGCCGCGTGGCCGACGGCTACATCAGCATGCAGGCCGGGCCGGAGATCGGCGTGGCCAGCACCAAGGCGTTCACGACCTCGATTGTGGATCAGCTGCTGCTCGCGCTCTACCTCGCGCAACTGCGCGGCGTGCCGGTGAACTCGAAGCAGCTCGCCGCCGATCTCGCCCATCTGCCCGACCTCATCGGCCAGGTCCTCGACCGTGAGGCGGCGGTGAAGCATCTGGCCGAGGCGTTGCACGAAAGCCGCAACGCGCTATACCTCGGGCGCGGCCTGCAGTTCCCCATCGCCATGGAGGGCGCGCTCAAGCTGAAGGAGATTTCGTACATCCACGCCGAGGGCTACCCGGCCGGCGAGATGAAGCACGGGCCGATTGCGCTGATCGACCGCGAGATGCCGGTGGTGTGCCTGACGCTGAAGGATGGGGTGTGGGACAAGATGTTGTCGCAGGTGGAACAGGCCAGGGCGCGCGGCGGGCGCGTCATCGCCCTGGCCACCGATGGCGATGAGTTGATCGCGGGCAAGGCCGACGATGTGCTCTGGCTGCCGCCCACGCCCGAGTGGCTGGCCCCGGTCGTCAGCGTCATCCCGCTGCAACTGCTGGCCTATCACATCGCCGTGCGCCGCGGCACGGATGTCGATCAGCCCCGCAACCTGGCCAAGAGCGTGACGGTGGAGTGAATTGTTGTTCGGGAGAGTCAAGAGAGCGCCTCGCCCGGGGCGCTCTCCTGATGTGTAACCGGGCCGGTTAGTTCTTGATGATCAGCGGCAGATAGGTACGGTAGATCAGGGTCGAAGAGACCCTTCCCCACCACGTTCCCCAGCGATCGAAGCCGCCCGAGGCCGTGGCCGCATACTCCTGAATCGTCCACATATCGAGGTCGTTGACCGGATCCACCACCGTGCTGCTGTAATCGCCCCAGCGGTTGCGCGTGCCGGAGAAGACTTTGTAATACGGCGCCTCGCCGGCCTTCAGCACCGTATCGGCCTGCATCGTGTTGGCCGCGTCGGTGCTGCTGCGGAAGGAGTAGTTGGCGCTGGCGTACTGATTGGCCGAGTAGCGCGAGTAGCCGAGCAACACGTCGTTGAAGGCGTTGACGGCGAGGCTGGGGAAGGCGAAGAAATTGGTGCCGCCCGTGTCCTCGACGCTCCCGCGCTGCAGCACGGCGCCGGCGGTGCTGAGTTGCCACCACTGCACCGCGCTGCGCGTGCTCAGCCCGGTGGGTCGAAAGACCGTATGCGTCGTCCACAGGCTGCCGTTGCGATAGACCACATTCTGCAGGCGGGCGTCGTTGTTCTGAATCTTCTGCGCCGAGCCGAGCTGCGGGGCGAAGTCGGCGTTGCCCGGGCTGACGTTCCACAGGTTGGTGGTCACAGTGACATCCACCGGGGCGGAGAGGGTGGGCGAGTTGACGGCGCCGCTAACGGCGTAGAGCCGTAAGGTGTCTCCGGTGAAGGTAAACAACTGCTCCAACAGGTACAACGTGCCCAGGCTGGCGTCGTAGGTGATGGCCGGGACGACGGTGAAGGCCAACGCGTCGTGTGTAAACACCGTGAAGTTCGGCGAGCCGCTGCCGCCGTACAGATCGGATTTGTTGAAGACCACCGTGCGACTCTCGAGGAAACTGCTGCCCGTGTTGGCGAACATGTTGAAGTTGAGGGCGATCCAATCCTTGTTGAAACCCAGGCTCGGATAGTCGGCCCAGTATGTGTTAGTGAGGTCCACATCGAGCTTGTAGAGATTCCACAAGCCGGTCGGGTCGCTGGTTTGGGATACACCGATGAGCATGCCCGAGCTTGCCGCGCGCGCATCGTCGCAGGCCACAAACATCCAGCGGCCGCCGTACGGGTCGTACAGCACCTTGGGGTCGAACGTGCCGCTGCTGCCGTTGACGGCTGACCAAAACGAATTGAGGCTCACGGTCGAAAGCGCGACGCCCGCGCGATCCTGAATCCGAACCTGCGTGTTCAACGTCACCATCAGGTGATTTGGCCCGACCGCGCCGTGTGTGTCCGGTGGGATGGAGCCGTTGTTGTCGTCGAGGGCCGGAAAGCTGGCGGAGGCCGGCGGCGAGTTCGGCTGCGGCAGGAGGCCGGGCAGCGCGGTTGCGGCCGGCGCCACGGGGGCCGTCCCGGCGCGCAGCGGGCCGGGCATCCACGGGGCGATGCTCGGTGTGGCGGGGGTCACCGGGGCGGCCTGTTCCGCGCGCGCCAACTCGGCCAGGTTCACCACGGCGTGCGCGACGATGCGCCCGGACGCCGCCTCGTCGTTCTGGCCCTGCACCGGCGGCACAGCGCCGGCGCCCAGCGCACTCGTAAAGGTCAAAACCATTGCGACAGCCAGCCCGCGCATCGGCAGATGCAAACGCAACATGATGATGTCCTCGTCAGTGGATCGGGGTGCGTGGATTGTAACAGAGGCCGCGCGGCTCTTTCGCCCGCGGCGCAATCCGGTTATAGTCGGCCTCAGCGTCGCGCCGGAGGTGACCCATGCCCAATCGAAATCAGGCTCGTCTGGCCGCTCAACAGGTTGCGCGCACCGAACTTGAACGCCGGCCGATTTACCTCGACACCGAAACGACCGGCCTCGACGAGGGGGATGAGATTGTGGACATCTGCCTGCTCGAGGCCGACGGCAGCGTGCTGTTGGATTCGCTCGTCAGGCCCACGCGTAAAATCTCAACAGCGGCCACTGCCGTTCACGGCTTGCGAAACGCGGATGTCGCCCGCGCCCCGAGTTGGGCTGAGGTGTGGCCGCAGGTGCAGGCGGCCCTCGACGGGCGGCGGGTGGCCGTGTACAACGCCGCCTTCGATTTGAGGATGATGGCGCGCTCGCATCGCGCGCACGGCCTGCGCTGGACTTATCCCGACGATGGTTTCTTCTGCGTGATGCTGCTCTACGCGCAGTTCCGCGGCGATTGGAACCCGCAGCGCCGCTCCTACCGCTGGCAGAGCCTGGAGGCGGCCGGGCGGCAGTGCGGCATCCCGTTGCCCAACGCCCACCGCGCCCGCGCCGATGCGCTGCTCGCCCGCGCGGTATTGCATCACATGGCGCGACCATGAATCGCCTGGAGGCGCACATTCAATGAAAACGCGCTTCGCCCTCTTTTCGGTGCTCGTCGTTGGGGTGCTGGCGGCGACGGGGTATTTTGGCGTGGGATACCTCATCTACTCGCAACTGTCGGGCGTCACGCCGCGCTGCCCGACACACGCCGCCAACACCCCCGCGCAGATCGTCGTGCACAGCAGCAAATGGAGCGCGTTCGACGCGGCTCCCTATCAGATGCCGCGCTTCGAAACCGTCGCCATCCCCAGCCGCCAGCCGGGCCTGATGCTGTCGGCCTGGTACGTCGAAGCCGACCCGGCCGCTCCGGCCGTCATCCTCACTCACGGCCTCGGCTCGTGCAAACACGACCACACCATCCTCATCCCGGCCGGCATGCTGCACCGCGCGGGCTTCAACGTGCTGATGTACGATATGCGCGATCACGGCTTCTCCGACATCGAGGATGGGCGCACCGCCATCGGCAACGAGGAGTATCTGGATTTGCTCGGCGCCTGGGATTGGCTGCGCGAGACGAAGGGCATCGCAGCGGAGCGCATCGGGCTGTTCGGCACTTCGCTCGGCGCGGCGACGACCCTGGCCGCTTTCGCCGAGGAGCCGCGCGCCGCCGCCGCCTTTGTCGATTCGCCTTTCTCCGATTTGAATGTCGTGATCACCGAGGAGTTACAACGCAACAACTATCCCACCTGGCTCGCCCCGGCCGGGTTGACGATGGCCCGCGTCGTGGCCGGCGACGACCTGCTCGCCCACCCGCCACTCGACGCGGTGCTGCGCGCCGCGGGCCGCCCGCTCTTCCTCGTCCACGGCGACGCCGACACCCGCATCAACCAGCATCACACCCGCGACCTGGCCGCGCTGGCGGCACAGACCGGCGCCGACATGGCCGCCTGGCTGCCCGCCGGCATCGGTCACGTCGAAGCGGTGCTGGCCGAACCGCAGGAGTATGAGCGCCGGTTGGTTGACTTCTTCGGCGCCGCCCTGAGCCGCTGATCACGGGGCGCGGATGAAACGCACCTCGTCGAAGTAGCCCTCCAGCGAGGTCTGCTGCTCGGCGTGATAGCCGAGCGTGAGGTCACACGGATAGCCGCGCAGCGAATATGACGGCGTCAGGGCGACGTCGTTGGCGTAGATCGTCAGCACTTTGCCGATGCTCGTCGTGCCCGTCTCGCGGTTGAACGCCCCCACGTCCGTGACGCGAAACGCCAGCGTGATCGGTTGGCCCGGCCGATAGATCAACGCCGGCAACACATCGGTGTAACCGTCGGCGACGACGAGGCGGGGCAGCAGGCGATAGTGCAGCGGGCCGTCCTCGTTGCCGCCGCGCAGCCGCACCTCCAACCGGGCCGCGCGCGTCACCTGTTGAATCGTCACCGCCACGCGCAGGAAGTTGTCGTGGCGGCCATCGACAATCGTCACCTCGCGCAGCATCACCGTGACCTCGGCCTCGCGATAACAGCCGCCGCCCGCCTCGCTCACGCTGTGCGCCTCATCTCCCTCGAGTGAGAGGAAGACCGACAGCCGGCCGTTGACGCCCTCGGTAAATCCAAAGGCCTCCGACGCCAGACACTTTCCGTCTGTGGGCGATGCGGTCGGCGTCGGCCCATCGCCGTGCGTCGGGACCGAATCCAGCCGCCAGCGATCGGCATCCAGACAGGCGTCGTTGAAGTCATCGTAGAGCGGGAGGGTGGAGGCGGGCAGCGGCGTGACCTCGGGCGGGAGCGTGTCAGTGGCGCTCGGCGTCGGCGAGGCGGTCGTGGCGGTCGGCGCGGGTGAGGGCGTGACCGTCGGCGTAGCCGTGCGGGTTCGCGTCGGAGTCAGAGTGGGCGTGGAGGTCGCGGTCGGCGTCGGGCTGGCCGATGGCGTGACGGTGAGCGTGGCCGTCGGCGCCGGCCCGGCGACGGGGATGAAGGGGAATGAACCCAACGCGGCGATGACGGCGACGACGACGATGGCCAGTGCGGCGATGAGGCTCAGGCCGATGACGGCGTAGCGCGCCACCGGCCCGCCTTCAGTGATCGTGGTGGTGGTGACGGTTTTGTCGCGCCCGGCCACATCCCCACCGATGGTGCTATCGCGACCGCTGTGCAGCGTGGGCGGACGATGCGGCGACTCGTCTGACATGCGGCCAAACTATAGAATGAGCGGGCAGCGACTGACATGAAGCCAAGCTGAGACTGCGATGAGGACGATAGTGAGCATAAAATGGTTCGCGTTTCGTTGGGGCCCGGCGCTGCTGATGATGGCGGCGATCTTCGTGCTCTCGGGCACGCCGGACGACGACCTGCCCAGTCTCGGGGGGTGGGAGGATGTGATCACCAGCAGCGGCCACGCGCTCGGATATGCGTTGCTCGCCGGGGCCTTCCTGCACGCGCTGACCGGACGGCGCGCCATCAGCCTGACGCTGATGACGTTGGCGGTCGCGCTCGCCATCGCGTATGGCGTGAGCGACGAGTATCACCAGAGCTTTGTGCCCGGGCGCACCCCCGATGGGTTTGATATTGTGGTGGATGGAATTGGAGCGGTGATCGGAGTCGCGGCCTGCCGCGCGCTGCGCCTACGCCGGGCGCTTCAGCGAAGTGAGTGAGACCAACCCGGTGCGGATGGCGTACAGCGCGGCCTGGGTGCGGCTGGGCACGCTCAACTTGCTGAGGATGGCGCTGACGTGCGAGTGCACCGTCTTTTCGCCGATGCCCAGAGTCTGCGCGATTTCTTTGTTCGATTGGCCCTGGGCCAACAGCCTGAGCACATCGGTTTCACGCTGGGTCAGGGCTTGCGGGCTTTCGGGCGCGCGCACATCCTTTACCAGGCGGGCGGCGGCCTGCGGCGAGAGATGCACCTGACCCTGCGAGGCGGCCTTGATGGCTTTGATCAACTCCTCGCCCGAGGCGTCTTTCAACAGGTAACCGATGGCCCCGGCGCGCACCACGTCGGTCACGACGCTGTCCTCGAGCACGCTGGTCAGGGCGATGATCTCGGTCTCGGGCATCGTGCGGCGGATTTCGGTGATGGCCGTCAAGCCATCCATCACCGGCATGAGCAAATCCATCAGCACGACATCCGGCTGCAATTGCTGGCACAACGCCAACGCCTCGCGCCCGTTGCCCGCTTCGCCCAACACCTGTATCTCTTTGTCGAGCGATAACAGCATGCGCACGCCCTGGCGCATCACGGTGTGATCGTCAACCAGCAAAACCGTAACCGGCATACTCACCTTGTTCGCAGTTGGAGTTGGGCCGAGTATAGCATCGGCCCGCCGAACTGTCGCGGCGCCCCGCACAACGCATCGCCGCAGCCCGAGTATACTCGGGCCATGACCTGGGCGACGGACGACATCTTTGTGGCCGGCGGCGAGTTTGTGGTCGAGAATTGGGCCAGCTTCCGCGAGCAGACGGGCGTCAGCGCGATCGTGACGGTTTCGATTGACCGGCCGGGCATCTTCGGCGAGCCGTTGCCGTGGGCGTGGTTGTGGCTGCCCATCGCCGACGAGGGGGCATACACCCTCGACGCGCTCGGCCTCGGCGTGCGCTTCATCGAGGCCGCGCTGGCCGCGCAACGCAAGGTGTTGCTGCACGGACCGCAGGGCCTGCATCGCACCCGCCCGCTCGTGGCCGCGCATCTGCTCGCCGGCGGCAAATCCCTCAGCCGCGTGCTGCGCGAGATCGAACAGAAGCCGTGGCTGCCGCCCTATCGAGGCGATATTGAATTGCTGAAACAACTCATACCGGGGAGCATGGGGGCGCGGGTGCAAGGGTAACCCCCCCTGCGCCCGCGCTCCGCGGCCCGGCTCGGTTTATGAACACCGTCTACATCGGCATTGACCTCACCGCTGACCAGCGCCCGCACAACGTCGCCGTGCTCGATGATGAGCTGCGCATCGTTTTGCAGAGCACGGGCAAGTTCGATGAAGTCGTGGCGGCGGTGACGGCGTACGCCTCAGCCGGCGCGGCGATTGATGCGCCGCAAAGCCCGAACGCCGGGCTGATGGCCGACCCGGCCCGCCGCACGCAACTCGGGCTGCCGCCCAACGGCCGGACGTGGGCCAACTGTAAGGTGTGTGAGTACGAATTGCGCCATCACGGCATCGGCCTGTATTTCACCCCGCGCACGGTTGAGGCCGCGCCGGTGTGGATGCAGACCGGCTTCCGGCTGTACGCCGCGCTGCGAGCCGAGGGCTTTGAGTTGTGGCGGCCTGGAATTGAGTCGCCGCGCACGCTACTCGAAGTGCACCCGCATGCCTCGTTCACCGTGTTGCTCGGCCATCGCCCGCTGCGCAAGGACACGCTCGAAGGGCGCCTGCAACGGCAGTTGGTGTTGTTCGAGGAAGGCCTCGACGTTCCGGACCCGATGAACGTAGTTGATGAGATTACGCGCCAGCACATGCGGGCGGGGTTGCAGAACCTGCCCGGCCTGTTGTCGCACGATGAACTCGATGCCCTGGTGGCGGCCTACACCGCCTTCATCGCGGCGCGCGAGCCGGGGCGCCTCACCGCCATCGGCGACCCGGAGGAGGGGCAGATCATGTTGCCCATCGCACCGGCGGAATTCAAGGCCTCGTATCGCTAAAAACCTTCGCCACGAATTGCACTAATTACACGAAAACGAATTAGCGTTCATTCGTGCCAATTCGTGGCGAAGACCGTCTATGCCCTTTGCCGTCGTCAACGGGATTCAACTTCGCTACGAATCGCAGGGCGCGGGCGCGCCGGTCGTCTTTCTGCACGGCCTCGGGTCGAGCGCGGCGGACTGGGCGTTGCAGGTTCCGGTCTTCGCCCAACGCTATCACACCCTGACGGTTGATTTGCGCGGCCACGGCCAATCGCGCTGCGACGGCGCGCTCACCATCGAGCAGATGGCGGGCGATGTGGTCAGGCTATTGCGCGACTACATCGCCGCGCCCGCGCATGTCGTCGGCCTCTCGATGGGCGGGTGCGTGGCGCTGGCCCTGGCGCTCGACCACGCGTCGTGTGTGCGCTCTGTCATTCTCGTCAACTCCTTCGCGCGCTACTGCCCGGCGGGCCTGGCCGGGGTGTGGCGCGGCCTGCAACGGCTGTGGCTGTTGCAGACCGGCGGCGTCGAGGCCGTGGCCGAATGCGTGGCGGGGGGCCTCTTCCCCAAAGCCGAGCAGCGCCCGCTGTACGAGGCCGCGCGGGCCAGCCTCAGCCGCAATTCCAAATCGAGCTATCGGGCCGCGATGGCGGCGATTGTTCGTTTTGACGTGCGGCGGCGGTTGGGGGTGATCCGTTGCCCGACGTTGGTGGTGATGGGGCAGCGTGACCGCACGGTGCCGCGCGCGGCGGGCGAGCAGCTGGCCCGCGAAATCCCCGGCGCGCGTTCGCTCATCGTCGCCGACTCCGGCCACGCCACGCCGATGGATCAGGCCGCGGCCTTCAATGCGGCGGTGTTGGGGTTTTTGACTGAGGTCGAACAACGCGCGCGGTCGGCGCAGAGGTAGCGCGGCGAAGCAGGGCGGCGGGCGTCACCAAATCCGCTGCCTGGCTTAACCACGGCTCGAGTAGCGGCCCAACTCGTGCGTGAACGATTCAGTTGCTTCGGCTAATGTACCGGTGAGGGTGACTCGGCGGTGTAGAATTCGTTAAATACCCCTGTGGGCGGGAAGTGTGGTTCGAGCGTCAGCCGCGTCAAGCTGCCGCAACCGCCACCTCACTCATCCCCTCCCGCCTTTGACCGCCGCCATTGTTTGACCTGCCCCCGCCGGCGCTTGCTTTCGAGGCGCTTCTCTTTCGCGGCCCGCGAGGGCTTCGTCGCGCGGCGCGTCCTGGGCGCGACGGTGGCCTGGTGGATGAGAGCGGCCAGCCGCGCGCGAGCGTCTTCCCGATTTCGTTCCTGCGTGCGGAAGCGGCGGGCTTCGATGATGAGGACGCCTTCGGTTGTGAGGCGGCTGGCGGCGAGCGTGAGCAACCGTTCACGCACCGGCTCGGGCAGCGAGGGCGAGCCGCGCACGTCGAAGCGCAGTTGCACGGCGGTGGCGACCTTGTTCACATTCTGCCCGCCGGGGCCGGAGGCGCGCACAAAGCTCTCGTGCAGCTCGGCCTCGTCAATGCTCAGAGTCGGGGTGACGAGCAACATAGCTCAGAAGGCAAAAGGCAGAAAGCAGAAGGCAGAAAGCAGAA
>CAZSNP010000015.1:40849-70474 GCA_964608265.1 uncultured Anaerolineales bacterium
GCAGAAGGCAGAAAGCAGCTTTTTGCTTACCGCTTACTGCCTTCTGCTTACTGTCCGCCCAACACGCCCTGCATGGTGTCGCGGTAGCCGGTCAGTTCCACGTAGCCGTTGCCGGTGACGGGCACGCCGCCCGAGGAACCGGTCACTTTGACCGCCCCCTCCCAATAAGCGAAGTTTAGCTGCATCTCCTGGGCGTCGAGCCACGGCTCTGCGCGCAAATCAAGCTGAGCGGTCGGGATCGTGACGCGCCAATCAAGCGGATAGCGCGCGCCGCTTACCGGGCTGAGCCATTCACGGGCCGCGCGCACTGTGACTTCGCCGACCGAAAGCGTCTGCGTCGCACCGTCCGGCAACACCAACGTGCCGCCGGAGACCGGCTCCACGCCGCCATCCTCCAGCCGCAGGAAATACAGCATCAGCTCGCGGCCATCACTCAATTGCAGGCTGAACCAATCCCACCCGACCGCATTCGGGCCGAGCACGCTTGTGCTCCACTCGTGGTCGAACCAGCTCTCGCCGGTGACGGTGAACGTTTGCCCGCGCACCGTGAGCGTGCCCTCGGTCTGCATGCGGGTGAAGCTGAGGTAGTACGAGGCGTTGCCGGGCCGGTCACTTTTCGCGCTCAGCCCCCGGTCACCGTGCGCGACGATGGGCTTGACGGCGCGCAGCGTCAGATCAAGCGCGCGGCCCGCCTCCTGGGCGACGAGACGGACGTGGCTGCCCGCCGCGTTGAGCGACTCGACGCGCCAGTCGTCGAGCCAGGCGCGATACGGGTCGCCGCACAGCGGCGAGAGAGAACCGCTCAGCGGTTCTCCAGCGCAAGCTTTGCTTGCGCCCGCGCCGCACAGCGGCGAGAGAGAACCGCTCAGCGGTTCTCCAGCGCAAGCTTTGCTTGCGCCCGCGCCGCTGGCCCCGGCCAATCCGCCCGCGCCCCGGCTGAAGCGTTCGACCCCGGCATGCCCATTGCCCGCCACATCCGTCAATCCAAAATGCGCGAAATAGATTTGGTTGGTGAGGAAGCCGGCGTTCTCCGGGGGCGCCCCGGGCGTCAGGCCGCGCCGGAAGAAGGTGAGTTGATAGCCGAAGCGCTCGCCCGTCTCGGCGCGCAGGTTGCCGGTGTAATACCACCACTCGGTTTGATAGTCGAAGTGCGGGCCGTGATCTCGCGGAAATTCAAATTCGATGGGGGCCAGCGCGCGGGCAAAGCCCGAGGTGTCTGAACCGGCGCTGTTGGTGAGCGGAGGCAGGGCGGGCCGGGGCTGCGGCTGGGTGAAATACCAGAAGCCGGCCAGGGCCAGCGCGAGCAGTGCGATGACGGTGAGCGTGCGCTTCATAGAGAAATGGAGGATTGGAGAAGTCTCTCCTCCTCCAATTCTCTATAGTTGTATCACGGCGTAGGCCAATAGGCTGTGCGCGCCATGTGCTTGCCGCTGTCGGTGACGCAATACCAGATCGTGCCGGGCTTGTACGGCAGCCCCGTGCCGTCGGCGAAGGACAACTGCATCAATTGATCGGGGCCGTAGCGCCGCCACACGCCCTCGTAACGCTGGTCGCCGCGCAGCAAAATCGCGCGCCCCTCGCCGAGCAGATTGATGCCGACGGAGTTGAGGCGGGCCGACTCATCTTCGAGGAAGTCGGACTCGAAGTGTTCGGCATACACAAAGACGACGTTGTCGAACTCGAGCGCCTGGTTGTTGAGGTAGTCAACGTTGGCCGAGCGGACGGGCTTGCGGCCCGCCTGATCTTCGACCCAGCTCTGCCAGCGACCGGTCTGCGCGTTGTACTTCCACAAACTCTGCGGCCCACGGCCGGGGAAATCCATGTACGCCTCGGTCGTCGGCTTGCCGCCGCCGGGCGCGTTGCCATCAAAGCTCAAGCCGCCGAGGGCCGGGCGGTCGTTCAGGCCCTTCGCCGCCATCAGCTCCCAAATCGCCGGTGGGAAGGCAAACAAGCGGTGATACTTCGGCACGCCCGCACGCGGGAGGTTGGCCAGCCGTTCGAGATACGGCTTGCCGTAAGCGGCATCCCCGATCCACGACTCGGAGATCACGCGCCGCGCCCAGTCTGCCGAGCGCAGTCGCTCTTCGATGCGCGGCGGCGTGTTGGGCTTGTTGTGATTGGTGCTGCCGCCCGAGGTCACCAGAATCCCGCCGTACATCGGCACGAGGTGTTCGACATCAATCAGCCGCGTGCTGCGCACCGAGCCGACGCGCGCCGGGGTTTGGCTGTAGAACACGGCGGTGTAGCGCGTGACCTGATAGCCCTCCATTTGATATTCCCAAACGTGGTCGGCGTACGACAGGCCGCTCTGCGGGCGGATGATGGCCCCGTGATTGCTGACCTTGATGAGCATAGGCCGGCGGTTGAGCGTGACCGTGTCGGCGGGCAGGCCGGTGAGGGGATTGGTTTCCTGCTGCCCGCGCGCGACGGGCGCAACGGACAGACACAGGGCGACGGCGATGAAGAGTGAGAGCCAGCGTTTCAACATACGGCCTCCGCTCCGGGTAACATGTCGCGCAGTGTACACCGCCCAAACCATCATTCCCACTTGAATTGTTTTGGGAAAGTTGGTGCAATTATTCTTGCCGCAGCGCGGCCGCCAGGCTGGTCTGCAGCAGCCGGCGCATGGGGTAGATGGCGGCCAGCACCGCGGCCAGCACGCTCACCAGCACGGCCTGCGCAAACACCGGCCACTCGAGCTCCATCGTAATCGTCCAGCCGAAGGAGCGCAGGTTGATGACGTAGATGAGGACGAGCGCGAGCACAAAGCCCGTCGGCAGCGAGAACAGCCCGGCGGCCAGCCCCATCATTCCCGTTTCGAGGAAGGTCAGCCGCCAGAGTTGCCCGGCGGTCAGGCCCAGGGCCTGCAGCGTCGCCAGCTCACGCGCGCGTTCGAGTTGCAGCGCCATCAGCGCGCTCAGCACACCGATGAAGGCGACGAGCACGGCCAGGAGGCGCAGCGCATCGGTGATGGCGAAGGTGCGATCAAACACCACCAGCGCCTGTTCACGCAGCGCGCGGTTGACCTGCACCTGCAGCGCGGTCCCGGCCAGCTCGGCCCGCAGCGCGTCGGCCAGCGCGTTCACCTCGGCGCCGGCGGCGGCGTAGGCGGCTACCCCGCTGATGTCGCGGTCGGCCCAGTGGCGCTCGTAGATCGTGCGGCTCATCAGCACCCGACCCTGATCGGATCCGTAATCGTAGTACACCCCGAGGACGCGAAAGGTGCGCGGGCCGCCATCGGTCTGCAGCGTCAGCGCACCGCCTTCGAAAGGCAGGGTGCGCCGCTGCGCGAACGGCTCGCTGACGATCACAGCGTCATCGCGGTTCATCGCCTCCCAGATTTGCTGCGGGTCGCCGCTGGCGTAACGATACAGGCCGGCTGCGCGGCGCGATTGCGAATCGGCCACGACGAGGTTGACCGGGCCGGACTCATCGAACACGGTGGCGGTGCGGATGGCCTCGACCGATAAGACGCCCGGCACGCGGGCCACGCGTTCACGCAGGTCGGGCGCGACGGTGATGGCGTTCTGCGAGCCGCCGACCACCGGCGGCGAAATGTAGATATCGGCGACGAGGGTGAGGTCGAGCCAGTTGATGAGGGTGCTGCGGAAGCTGCCGATCATCACGCTCACGCCGATGGTGACGGAGACGGCGACCATGAGGGCCGCAATGGCGACGCTGGTGCGGCTGATGGCCCTGGTCACCGTGCGCGCCGCCAGTTCACCGAGCACGCCGAAGACGCGCCGCGCCGGCGGGCCGAGGAGGCGCATCAGCCCATCGGCGGCCAGCGGCACCAGCAGCGACAGGCCGATGACGATGGCGAACAGACCGGTGAAGGCTGTTACCAGTGATTGAGTGAGCAGCAACAGGCCTGCGCCGAGCGCGCCCAGCGCCAGCCCGATGAACCCGAGCCACGGCAGCACCCGGCGCGCGCGCTCCTCGAAGGCGCTCCGCTGCGACATGGTGATGGGTGGGACGGAGGCCGCCTCCCACGCCGGTGCGGCAGCCGCCAGCAGACTCGCACCCACGCCGAGGCCGAGGCCCTTCAGCACGCTCCAGGCCTCCAGCGGGGCATCGCGCACGCTCAGGGTGTAATACAGGTCATTGATTGTCTGGGTGACGAGCCGCACCGCCCCCTGCCCAAGCAGCCAGCCCAGCCCCACCCCCAGCGCGCCGCCGATGAGGGCGACGACGGCGGCCTCGAACAAAATCAGCGTGAACAATTGCGGCTCGGCCACGCCCAACGAGCGCAGGATGCCGAGCACCTGCCGGCGCTGTACGACGCTGAACATGATCGTGTTGTAAATTAGGAACATGCCGACGACGAGCGCGAGCAGACTGAGCGCGGTGAGGTTGAGCTGAAACGCGGCGGTGAGTTGCGCGACCGTGTCGGCCTGGGCGGAGGCCGGTTGCAGGCGGACCGCTGCCGGCAGGCGTTCGCTCAACGCGCGGGCCTCCGCTTCCGACAGGATCAAGTCAATGCGCGACAGGCGCTCCCCCAGCTGCAACAAACGCTGCGCCGCGCCCACATCCATCAACACCATCCCATCGAGCGCGCGCCGGTTGCCTTCGTCGCCGGGCCGCAGGATGCCGGCGATGCGCAGCGTCTCGACCCGGTCGTTGATCTGGATACGAAACGAGTCGCCGATGGCGAGGCGATAGCGCTCGGCCAGTCCGGGGCCGATGAGGACGGCCCCGGGGTCGGTATAGAAATCGGTGAGGTCGGAGTCGAAGCGGTCGTCGCCGCCGAAGTAGTCACGGAACGGGGCCTCGGCCAACGCATCCACGCCGAAGAGGCGCAGCGGCTGCTCGTCGAGGTCGGGCGCCAGGCCGAGGCCTTCGACGATGGGCGCGCTCCGGCGGTAGCCCCATTCGGCGCGCACCTGCCGGAACAACTCCTGCGGGAGGTCGGCCCGGCTGGCGCCGACGATTTGATGCGTGGCCCTGCCGGTGATGGCCTGTGTGCTCAGTTCGAAGCCGCGCCGCGCGCTGGTGTTGGCCAGATCGATGGCGATGACGACGGCGACGCCCAGCGCCACGCCGAGGACCATCAGCCCGGTCTGCCACGGGCGGCGCGCCAGGTCGCGCAGGGTGGTCTTGAGCAGGGAGGGGGTGAGCATTACGCGAGCCGCAAAGTCGCCGGGGACGCAACGTGAACGCTTCACGCGCTCAGCGCGCTTTGCGTCCTTTGCGGTTGAACCTGCGGGTCAACGACCAGCTGCCGGTCGTGGATGGTGAGGACCACATCGGCCTGAGCGGCGATTTGATGCGAGTGGGTGACCATGACCAGCGTCTTGCCCGCGAGCCGCGTCATCTCGTCGAGCAGGCGCATGATCTCCAGGCCGGTCTTCTCGTCGAGGTTGCCGGTCGGCTCATCGGCCAGCACGACGCGCGGGTTCTGCAGGAGCGCGCGGCAGATGGCGACGCGTTGCTGCTCGCCGCCGGAGAGCCTGTCGGGGAATTGGCCGCGCCGCTCGGCCAGGCCCACCCGGTCGAGCAGATCGAGCGCTTGCTGCCGCGCTCCGTTGGCGGCCCGGCCGGCCAGTTCGGCGGGCAACAACACGTTCTCCAGGACGGTCAGGGTGGGGATGAGGTTGAAGAACTGAAAGATAAAGCCGAGATGATCGCGGCGGAACAACGTGCGCTCGCGGGCCGAGAGGCCCGTCACCCGCGTGTCGCCGATGAAGAGGTCGCCGCTGGTCGGCGTGTCGATGCACGCGATCAGGTTGAGCAGCGTGCTCTTGCCGCTGCCGCTGCGCCCGCGGATGGCGGTGAAGGCGCCCTCGGCCAGGCCAAACGTGCAGGAGTCGAGGATGCGGCGGGTCTGCCCGCCCTCGGTGAAATCCTTGGTCAGGCGTTCAAGTCGGATGAGGTCGGGCATGGTTGCGGCGAGATTCTATCGCGAAAAAAAAGACCGCAGCGGCGCTCACCACCGCTGCGGTCCGCGTTGACGCGTCCGTTTTCACTTCCACGACCACACGCCAAAGGTGCCGTTCGAGACAAAGGTCGGCTCGGCCCCCGCGCCGGTGGCGTCGTAAATGAAGACGCCGGGCTTCTGGGTATCGTCGTACAACGTCGCCACGACCAGGCTCTGGCTGTCGGGGCTCCAGATCGTCAGCGATTGATGATACTGATCGAAGTACGGCACCATCTGCAGAAAACGGTCGCTGGGGAAAATCTGATCGACCGTGTACGTCTCGCCGCTGCTCACCTCCAACACGCGCAGTAGCGAGATGCGCCGGGTTTCACCGGATGCGGGATCCTCAACCGCCTCCAGCGTGAAGTAGGCGATGGATTTGCCGTCGGGCGACCAGAAGAAGGTGTAGGCATTTTCCTCGGTCGTGATCGGGTCCGCCTGCCCCGACGGGTCGATGACGGTGAGCGGGCTGAGCAGCGCCGGCGCAAACCCGGGGATGTAATCGCCGGCCAAATACGCGACGCGCTGGCCGTCCGGACTCCACACAAAGGCGATATCGGCGGCCTCGACCTCGACCAGGGCGCGGGCGTCGTCGCCGTTGGCATCCGCCAGGACCAGCGCCGTTGTGGCGGCAGACTTCTGCGCCACCAACATCTGTTTGCCATCCGGCGAGTAGGCCGGGACTTTGAAGGCCGACGGCGTGATGTTGACGCTCTGCTCGGTGACGTCGTCGCCCAGCCGCAGCACCGCCAGCCGGCCGTCTTCGCCGTTGGCGTGGATGAGGACGGACTGGCTGTCGGGCGCCCACGACCAGTACAGCGGCGCCCCGGTGTCGAGCGTCTGCGGCTCGCGGCCATCGGTGTGCACGACCTTGAGCGCCAGCGTGCCCGGCGTCTGCGACAACAAGCCGATGCGTTTGCCGTCGGGCGCCCAGTAGTAATAGATCACGAACTGGTCGCTTTGATAGGCCTCGATCAGCTCGGTGCCGTCGCGCCGCACGGTGAACAGGCTGTTCTTGCTCGGCGCGCCCTCGCTCTGTTTGCCCTCGATGCCGCCGAACGCCAGCGACTGACCATCGCGCGTCCAGATCGGATATGTGTAGACCCGATAGTCGTCCTCGTTCTCGTTGGCGACGGCGTTGGTGGTGACCTGTTGCTGATTGTCGCCGTTGTGATCCACGATGTAGACGTTCCCGTCCTCGCCCAGGAAGGCGATGTGGCCGGGCGTGGTTTGGCGGAACGGGTTGGGCAGGGCGGAGCAGGCGGCGAGGAGGAGCGTGGAGAGCAGGAGACCAATCTGAAACCGATACATGGCGGGCCGCCTTTCAGGCTGAGAGTGCGAAAATTCTAGCACGTCGGCGGGGCCTGGGGCGTTAGAGTAGGTTGAAAGACTCAGCCCGGCCGGAAAAGGAAACGGCCCGTTGCCTGCCGGGCCGTTTCCCTCGTTGCCTTTCGTTCGCCGTTTGGCCGCTTCTAGTTTTCCGCCCAGGCCGGGATGGGCCGGCAGCACAGCACGAGTTGTTTGGCCGCCGCCACTTCATCCAGCCGCGAGATGGGCGTGGTGTGCGGAGCCTGCGTCAACAACTCCGGCTGCGTGTGGGCCTCCGCGGCGATCTTGAGCATGGCGGCGGCGAAGTCGTCCAGCGTCTCCCTGGTCTCGCTCTCGGTCGGCTCGATCATCAACGCCTCGCGCACGATGAGGGGGAAGTAGTTGGTCGGCGGGTGGAAGTTGTAGTCCATCAGCCGCTTCGAGACGTCGAGCGCGTGCACGCCGGGCGCATCGGCCCATACGCCTTCGAGGACGAATTCGTGCTTGCACACCCGGTCGTAGGGGACGTTCCACGCGCCGCGCAGCTTGGCCAGCAGGTAGTTGGCGTTGAGCACCGCGTGCTCGCTGTTGCCGCGCAGCCCGCTCGCGCCGTGCAGGCGGATGTAGGTGTACGCGCGCACATGCATCCCAAAGTTGCCGAGGAAAGCCTTCATCCGCCCGATGGATTTCTTCGGGCTGACCAGGCCATAGTGAGGCGGCCTGCCCGGCCCGGCCTCGCCGAGGAGGTCGACCACCGGCCCGGGCAGAAAATCGGCCAGCCGCGCCGAGACGCCGACCGGCCCGCTGCCCGGCCCGCCGCCGCCGTGTGGGGTCGAAAACGTCTTGTGCAGGTTGTAGTGCAACACATCGAAGCCCAGGTCGCCGGGCCGCACCACGCCGACGATGGCGTTCATGTTCGCGCCGTCGCCGTACACCAGCCCGCCGCACGCGTGCACCGCCTGAACCACCTCCTCGATGTGCTCCTCGAACAGGCCGAGCGTGTTGGGGTTGGTAATCATCAGCCCGACGATGGTCGGGCCGTGCTCGGCGATGACGGCGCGCAACGCGGCCAGGTCGACGTTGCCGCGCGCATCCGACGGGAGTTCGATGACGTCGAGGCCGGCCATGCTGGCGGTGGCCGGGTTGGTGCCGTGGGCCGAGTTGGGGATGAGGACCCTGGTGCGCTGCGGCTCGCCCCGGTCGAGGTGATAGGCCCGCATCATCAGCACGCCGGTCAGCTCACCCTGCGCGCCGGCGGCCGGTTGCAGGCTGACGGCGGCAAAGCCGCCGATCTCTTTGAGCCACTCCTGCAATTGATACATCATCGCCAGGCTGCCCTGCGCCGTGTCGGGGTCCTGCATCGGGTGGCTGAGGGCAAAGCCCGGCAGGCGCGCCGCGTCTTCGTTGATCCGCGGGTTGTACTTCATCGTGCACGACCCGAGCGGGTACATGCGCGTGTCAATCGAGAAGTTGAGTTGCGACAGCCGGGTGAAATGCCGCACCACCGTGAGCTGATCCACCTCCGGCAGGTCCAAATCGTTGCGGATCAGGTCGGCGGGGAAGGGTGACTCGGGCACATCCGGGTCGGGCAGCGAAATCCCGGCCCGCCCCGGCCGGCTGAGGTCGTAGATGAGGGGTTCGAGGGACATACGTATTCCGGTAAAACGCGCAACGTGAAACGTGAAGGCGTCGCTGTCAGGCAGCGCCTCTCACGCGTTACGTTCTACGTTTCACGCTCCAATCTCCTTCAACGCTTCGACCAATTCGTGGATTTCCTGCTTCGAGTTCATCTCGGTCACGCACACCAGCATGTGATTCTGGAGGTGGGCGTAATCCTGGCCGAGGTCATACCCCCCGATGAGGCTGCGCTCGTTGAGCAGGAAGGCGTTGATCTCCCTGACCGGTTTCGGGCAGCGCAGGACAAACTCGTTGAAGAACGGCCTGGACGTATCCACGCTGTAGCCCGGTAGCGCGCCGAGCCGTTGCGCGGCGTAGTGGCTCTTGTGCCAGCACAACTCGGCCACGCGGCGCAGACCGTGCTTGCCCAGGGTCGCCAGATACACACAGGCCGCCAGCGCCATCAACCCCTGATTGGTGCAGATGTTGCTGCTGGCCTTGTCGCGTTTGATGTGCTGCTCACGCGTCGAGAGCGTCAGCGCAAAGCCGCGCTGCCCATTGCGGTCGTGCGCCTCGCCGACCAGCCGGCCCGCCATCTTGCGCACCAACTCCTTCCGGGTGCCGAAGAAGCCGAGGTACGGCCCGCCGAAGGAGAGCGGGATGCCGAGCGCCTGGCCCTCACCGACCACGATGTCGGCGCCGTATTGGCCCGGCGGCCTGAGCAGGCCGAGCGACACGGGGTTGACGGCCACGCACAGCAGCGCGCCCACCGCGTGACACCTGGCCGCCAGCCCGTCGAGTTTCTCGATCTGCCCGAAGAAGTTGGGCGACTGCACGATGAGGATCAGCGTGTCCTGGTCGAGCAGCGCCGTCAGCGCGGCGAGATCGTTCTGCCCGCTTTCGTCGCCGGTGATGGTCAGGCCCATGCCCTGCGTGTACGTCCGCACCACCTGGCGATAGTGCGGGTGCAACGCCGGCGACAGCACCACCTTCCTGCGCTTCTCGCGGTGATGGTGATAGGCCATGATCACCGCCTCGGCCGTCGAGGTGCCGCCGTCGTAGTGCGAAGCGTTGGCGACCTCCATCCCGGTCAGCGCGCAGATCATGCTCTGGTATTCGTACACGGCTTGCAGCGTGCCCTGCGACACCTCCGGCTGATAGGGCGTGTAGGCGGTCAGGAACTCGCCCCGTTGAATCATGTAATTCACCACCGACGGGCTGAAGTGGTGATAGGCGCCCGCGCCGAGGAACAGCGGATACGCGCCCGCGTGCACGTTGCCGTCGGAGAGGTTGCGCATCTCCTGCAACGTTTCGAGTTCGGAGAGCGGGTCGGGGATGTTGAGCTTCGGGAAGCGGTGCGCGGCGGGCACGTCGGCGAACAGCGCCTCGACGCCCGGCACGCCGATGGTCGCCAGCATCTCCGCCCGGTCGGCGTCGGTGTGGGGGAAGTAACTCATGGTGTTTCAGAATGCAGACGGCAGAAGGCAGTGGGTGGCCTTCTGCATTCTGCAATCTGCCTTCTAGTGTTTGCGCTCTTCACAAAACTTCTCGTACGCCTCCGCATCCAGCAGGTTGCCGAGGTTGGCGGCGTCCGTAATCCTGACCTTCACAATCCAGCCGTGACCGTACGGGTCGGAGTTGATCAGTTCCGGTCTGGAGGCCAGTTCATCGTTGACGGCGGTGACGGTGCCGGCCACCGGTAAGTAAACGTCGGAGGCGGCTTTCACCGACTCGACCGCGCCGAACGCCTGCCCGGCGGTGAACGCATCGCCGACCGACGGCATCTCGACGTAGACCACATCCGACAGTTCGCTTTGCGCGAAGTCGCTCACCCCAATCGTGGCGCTATCGCCCTCGACCCGGATCCATTCGTCGGATTTGGCATACTTCAAATCAGCAGGGTAGTTCATAGGGCCTCCAGTGGTAGGAATGAAAAAAGGACGCAGGCATTTCATGCGCTGCGTCCTCTGTGCTTGACCTGAGAGATTGTGCCCCGGCGGTGCGTTTCACGCGGAAACGTCTCTTCAGAGGATCGCACACTCGGGGTCCTTTTACCTGAGAGTTTCACGACTCGGTTGCGCAACCGCGTCGCTTGCCCCGTCGGTGACGGGCAAAGGCTTTCCCTTTGCCTCGGCAATCGCACGCGATTGCCCGTTCTCTTCTCCGAGTGTGGGTTGGTTGTGGTGCGATTCTATGTGCCCGGGGAAGCGAAGTCAAGACGCAAAAAAAAACCGAGGCTCACGATCGAGCCTCGGGGGTCGCGCGTTACGGCCGCGGCGGCCAGCCGGTGGGCACATACGTCGCCCACTCGGTCGGCACCACGATGGTCGGTGGCACGAACGTCGGCCCGGCGAACGTGGGCACCACAAAGGTCGGGATGGGCGGCGGCGTGACGTTCGGATACTCCGTCGCCAGCGCGGTCGCGGTCGCCTGCCAGTTCGGCGACGGATATTGCGTGGCGACAGCCGTCACCGTGGCCTGCCAGTTCGGGGTTGGATACATCGTCGCCACCTGCGTCAGCGTGGCCTGCCAATCGGGCGTCGGATACTGCGTCGCGATCTGTGTCAGCGTCGCGCCGATGACGGGCGTGGGGCAATCGAGGCTCGGCTTCGGCCAGTGCGGCGGCCATTGCACGGGCGTGGGCCATTGCGCCGGCCAGCAAATCAGCGTCGGGATGGGCGGCGGTGTGCAATCCGCGCTCGGCGTGGGCCAACCCTCCGGCCATTGCGTCGGGGTGGGGAGGTTGCCCGGCCAGCAATAGTTCGGCACATACGTCGCCCAACCCGTCGGCAGCCCGGTGACGATGGACGTGGCGCGGATCGTGACCGCCAGCGTCGGCCGGATGTGAGAGGGCGAGGGCGTCGCCGACGGGCGCGGCGTCGCCGTGGGGGGCAGCGGCGTCCCGGTGACCACCGGCTCAACGTTGACTTGCACTGGCCCGGCCTGCGTCGCCAGGCGTCGCGCCTCGGCATGAAGCTCCGCCATTGCCCGCTCGTAGCTTTCGCCCGCGGCCGTCGCTTCCTCCATCCGGCCCAGCGCCGCGAGGGCTTGCGCCTCGGCCGCGCGCCGGTTGGCGAACTGCAGCCGCAGGTCGAGCGCCTCGGCTGAGTTGAACGCCAGGGCGAGCCGCGCCGCCTCGAGCGCGCGCTTCACCGGGTACAGCCCATCGCCCGGCAGCGCCTCGCCCGAGGCGTACGCCGCACCGGCCGCTCCGAGCATCGTCGTCACCACCAACAGCATCGCTATCCATCGCATGGCCGGCCTCCGAAAACTTTCGCTCAGGGTCTGCCATGTCGAACGAAGCAAGTCGCCCGGTGTTACGGGCGCGAGGCCGTTGAGCCGCGCGCGCGGCGCGAGCCGGTTCAGCAACCGCGCGCGGGCGAGGCGTCGAAATTCGCGCGCCGGCGCGGCGTTCGATGCGGCGCGCAGTTGTTGCGCCGCCGCGAGCAATTCGGCGAGTTCGTCGCGCCGCGCGGGATGCCGGGCCAGGCACTGTTCGACGGTCTCGCCCCGGTCGAGGGCCTCGAGGCAATCGGCGAGCACGAGGGATAACGAGTCGGTCATAGGTCGCCTACCTTTTCGGCGAGCAGCGTGCGCAGCAGGGCGAGCGCGCGATGTTGGATGACGCGGATGGCGCCTTCGGTTTTGCCGACGATGCTGGCGGTCTCGGCATGGCTTAGGTCGGCGATGAAACGCAGGGTGAGCACTTGTTGCTGCACCGGTTCCAGGCTCGCCAACGCGGCCTGCACGTCCGCCGCGCGCTCGCGAGCCGTGGCGGCTCGCTCGGGGTTGGGGGCATCGTCGGGATAATGTTCGGCCAGCGGTTCCATCGGCTTGCGGGTGCGATGCGCATCTATCAGCAGATTGTGGGCGATGCGGTAGAGCCAGGCGGTGAACGGCGCTTCGGTGGGGCGGTAGCGGTCAAGGGCCTCCCACGCTTTCACGAACACGGTCTCGGTCAGGTCTTCGGCCTCGCCGGCATCGCCGACGCGATAGAAGACGTAACGATAGATGGCCGTGAGGTGGCGCTCGTACAAATCCCCAAACGCTTCGCGGTTCCCGGCTTTGGCGAGGGCGATCAGCTCAACGTCGGTCGGGCCTGGCGGCTGGGGGACTGGCATAACTCTCCCGCAGGTGGAAACGAAGCCGAGGGGAAAACGTTACGGGTGGGCAAGACCGACGCGGTTTTCAAAACCGCGTCGGTCTGACCTTCAATGATTCTGCTCGAAGTTGACGATGATGTGGTTGCGATTGCACTGCGACGAGGTTACGAGGACATAGTTTTCGGACAGGGCCTGCCCTGCCCCGTTGCGGAGTTGAATGCGATAGTCGTTGCTGTCAATCGGTGTCGCGCCAAGAGTAACTTCAAAGCCACTGGCCCCGTACTTGGGAGCACTGCCCGTGATCGTGTCGGCCTGAAAGTTGCCGGGGCCGGTGACGCGCACAATGAGCCCCAGAATCCCGGTATAGTTCAAATCAAACACCTGCCCGGAGACGCCGAACCAGGCGCAACCGTGGCTGTTCGCGAAGTTGGGCAGATAGGCGGGTGTATCCGGGGTAATGTTGAACTGGAAGAGTGAAAGCGTCCGCGTTGGCGCCGGCGTGCGCGGATCGGGCGTGGGGGAAGACGGCCAGTCTTTGAACACCAGCGGCAGGTAGCCGGGCGTGCCAATCATCGTCGGCGTGGTGGTGATTTGGATCGTGACCTGCGCGGCGGTGGGCCGCGAGCCGATGAGCAGCGCGGTCACCCACAGCCAGGCGGCGAGGGCGAGCAGCGCGCAAGTCGAGCGCAGTTGTTTCTGCATGTCAGTCCCTCCCATCACACAAACACCCGCGGCACGCGGGCCATGATGCCGCTGGTCACATCGTAATTGATCGTCCCCCACTTGCGCGCGAGCTCGCCGGCCGAAATCACTTCGCCGCCCTGCGCGCCGAGGAGCACGGCTTCATCGCCGGCGCGCACCGCGGGCAGATGGGTGACGCCGGCGACGATCTGATCCATGCACACCCGCCCGCGCACCGGCGCGCGCCGCCCGTGCAGCAGCACCTCGTTGACGTTGAGGACGCGCCGGTACCCATCCGCATAACCCGCACCGACGACGGCGATGGTTTCGCGTTCAGTAGTGACGTATTGGCTGCCGTAACTCACGCCGTGACCGGGCGGCAGCACCTTCACCTGGGTCACGCGCGCCTTCCACGCCAGCGCCGGCCGGAAGCCGGGCGGGCAGGGCACCTCAGCCGAAGGATCAAGCCCGTAAAGCGCGATGCCCAGCCGCACCAGGTCGAGCCGCGCCTCGGGCAGGGCCAGCGCCCCCGCCGAGTTGCAGGCATGCGCCAGCGCGGGGCGGGATGGGAGTGCGGAGAGGACGGACTGAAAGAGGGACAACTGTTTTCGTGCCGAGAACTCTCCCTCGCCCCCGGCCCCGCTCCCGCTGGGAGAGGGCTGAGAGTCGGCGTTGGCAAAGTGTGTGAACAATCCCTCCACCCATAAGCCCGGCAACGCGTTGAGCGCCGCCACAAAACCCGGCGCGTCCTCGGGCAGCAGGCCGAGCCGCCCCATGCCGGTATCCACCTTCACATGCACGCGCGCGCTGCGATTGATCGCGCGGGCGGCGGCGGCGTAGGCTTGCGCGGCGTCGGGATCAAAAACGGCCAGGGTGAGGTCGCGCCCGACCGCTTCGGAGGCGAGGGTGGGCGGGGTGTAGCCCATGACGAGGATCGGCAGCGCGAGGCCTGCGGCGCGCAGGGCCAGCCCTTCCTCGGCGCGGGCCACGCCGAGCCAATCGGCCCCGGCCTCGGCGGCAGTGCGCGCGGCTTCGACTGCGCCGTGGCCGTACGCGTTGGCCTTCACCACCGCCATCACGCGTGTGCCGGTCAGCGCCTTCATCCGGCGCAAATTGTGTTGCACGGCGGAGAGATCAACTTCGGCCCAGGTGAGAGTCATAGCAGATGGCAAATGGCTGATGGCAGATTGCCGGCAGCCGACGAACACATTATCCGTGACAGCTGCCCGGCGTTCAACCGCCCGCATGGCCCAAGGCCATCCGCTATAATGCCCGCGCCCTATGACGTTCGAGATCGCTTTCGTTTTTCTCCTCATCGTCATCGCCGCCGTCGTCCTCATCACCGAGCGACTGCGGCCCGATTTGATGGCGCTGTTGTTGTTGGTGGTGCTCGGCCTCACCGGCATCGTGCCGCCGGACGAGTTGTTCAACGGCTTCAGCCGCGCCGCCGTCATCACCATCATCGCCCTGTTCATCCTCACCGAGGGCCTCGAACGCACCGGAGCGACCCGCTGGCTCGGGCAACACCTCGGGCGGGTGGCGCGGGGCAGCGAAACGCGCCGGGTGCTCGTCATCATGCTCGCCTCGGCGGCGCTGTCGTTGTTCATGAACACGATCGCGGCGGCGGCGGTGTTGCTGCCGGCGGTGCTCGGCGTGGCGCGCCACGGCGGCGTGCGCCCATCGAAGTTGCTCATCCCGCTGTCGTTTGGCGCGCTGCTCGGCGGCATGGCGACGTTGTTCACCACCGCCAACATCCTCGTCAGTGATGCGCTGGCAAAGAAGGGTTACGCGCCGTACGGCGTGCTCGATTTCCTCCCCGTCGGCCTGCCGATGGCGCTGGCCGGCATCGCCTTCATGGCCTTCGTCGGGCGACGTTTGCTGCCGGATCGAGCGCTCGAGGGGCGCGAATCGTTGCGGCCCGGCAAGTCGCTGTCGGAGGCGTACCGGCTGAAAGATGTCGTGCACGCGGTCTACGTGCAACCCGGCTCGGCGATGGCCGGCCTCACCCTCGAGGCGGGCGGCTGGGGCCAGCGGCTGGGGCTGCATGTGCTCGGCATCTCGCGCGGCGGCGCGGTCGAACTGGCCCCCTCGGTCAGCGAGACGGTGCGCGAGGGCGATTGTGTGCTCTATACCGGGCAGTGTGACGCCGAGGAGCTCCGGCCCTTCGGCTTGACGCCGACGCAGGACCCGGCGTGGAAGGGCGAGTTCGCCTCGGAGGATATCAGCCTCGTCGAGGTGGCGTTGGCCCCGCGTTCGGTGCTGGCCGGCAGGACCCTGCGCGAGATCGAGTTCCGCGACCGCTATCAACTCTCGGTGCTCGCCATCTGGCGTGAGGGCAACACCTTGCGCGAGGCGCTCGCCGAAATCCCGCTCCGCTTCGGCGACGCGCTGCTCATCCAGGGTAAACGCGACCGTCTCGAAACGCTGCGCAAGAATCCCAACTTCCTCTTCCTCGAGGAGGACACCGGCGAGACGCCGCTGACGCGCAAGACCGCGCTGGCCATCGGGCTGATGGCGGCGGGCGTGCTCATCCCTGCCTTCAATCTGCTGCCCATCGCCGAATCCGCCTTCGCGGCTGCGTGCCTGATGGTGTTGCTGGGCTGCCTGTCGATGGAGGAGGCTTACGCCGCGATCGAGTGGCGGGTGATCTTTATGATTGCGGGGATGCTGGCGGTGGGTGTGGCGATGAACGGCAGCGGCGCGGCGGCGCTGGTGGGCAACGGGCTGGTGGCGGCGTTGGGCGCGTGGGGGCCGCTGGCCGTGACCGGTGGCCTGTTCATCGCCACGACGTTGCTGACGCAGATCATCAGTGGGCAGGTCACGCCCGTCATCCTCGCGCCGATTGCGATTGCGGCCGCCGAGGCGCTGCACGTTGACCCGCGCGGGGTGGCGCTGGCTGTCGCGCTCGGGTGCAGCACGGCTTTTCTGACGCCCATCAGCCACAGCGCCAACATGCTGGTGATGGGCCCCGGCGGCTACAAGTTCAACGACTACGCCCGCGCCGGCCTGCCGCTGACGGTGGTGATGCTGGCGGTGCTGCTGGCCGGGCTAGCGCTGTTCTGGGGTGTGTGGTGACGTATCGCGTATAATCCATTCGAGAAAAGGAAGTGGCTCGTGAATCCGCTGCTGAATCGCATCTCCATTGACCCCAACATCTGTTTCGGGAAGCCGTGCGTCCGGGGGACGCGCATTTGGGTTTCCCTGTTGCTCGATTTCCTTGCCAGCGGCATGACGATGGATGAAGTGCTGGCTGAGTATCCGGGTCTGGAACGCGAGGATGTACTGGCCGCGATTGCCTATGGTGCCGAAATGAGCCGGGAGCGCTTTGTCGAAATTCCCACGCGGGCCTCGGCATGAAGTTCAAACTTGATGAGAATTTCGGAGTACGCACACAACGATTGTTCCGTGAATCCAATCACGATGTTGAGACGGTGCGCGACGAGAATTTGCAGGGTGCACCCGATGAACGTCTCTATTCCACCTGCTGTCTCGAGCAACGCTGCCTGGTCACGCTGGATTTGGATTTTGCTGACGTAACCCGGTTTCCTCCCAAAGCCACAGGCGGGATCGTTGTCATTCGTGTGCCGCGCAATCCAAGCCTCACTTTGCTGGAAGACTTGATCCGACAGTTGCTCCGTTTCGCAATCGATCGCTCAGTCGTCGGCCAACTGTGGATTGTTGAACCGGGGCGCGTTCGCCTGCATCAGACTGCTTCGGACGAGTAGCCAATGTTTGATTTCGAATTGACCGGCGCCGATGGCCGCGCGCGCGCCGGGGTCTTCCGCACGCCGCACGGCGAGTTGCTCACGCCGGTCTTCGCGCCGGTGGGCACGGCGGCGACCGTCAAGGCCCTCACCCCCGCGCAACTGCACGAACTCGGCGCGACGCTGGTGCTGAGCAACACCTATCATCTGTATCTTCGCCCCGGCGATGAGGTGGTGCGCGACCTCGGCGGGCTGCACGCCTTCATGCACTGGCCCGGCCCGATGCTCACGGACTCGGGCGGCTTTCAGGTCTTCTCGCTTTCCGATACACGCAAAATCGACGACGACGGCGTGACGTTCAAGAGCCACCTCGACGGTTCGCTGCACCGCTTCACGCCCGAGAAGTCCATCGCCATTCAAGAGAACCTCGGCGCCGATATCGTCATGGCCTTCGATGAGTGCGCGCCGCCGCTCGACCGCGACTACAACCGCCTCGCCCTCGACCGCACCCATGCCTGGGCCGAACGCTGCGTGCGCGCGCAGACCCGGCGCGATCAGGCCCTGTTCGGCATCGTGCAGGGGGGCGTCTTCCCCGACCTGCGCGAAGAATCGGCCCGGTTCCTCACCGCCCTCGACCTGCCCGGCTACGCCATCGGCGGGCTGGCGGTGGGGGAGACGAAGGAACAGATGCACGCCACGCTCGAGGTCGTCGAGCCGCTGCTGCCCGCGCACAAACCGCGCTACCTGATGGGCGTCGGCTCGCCCGAGGATTTGGTGAACGGGGTGGCGCGCGGGATTGATATCTTCGATTGCGTGCTGCCCACGCGATTGGCCCGCAACGGCGCGGCGCTGACGCGGGCCGGCCGGCTGACGATGACCAACGCACACTTCGCCCGCGACCGGCTGCCCGTGGAGCCGGGCTGCGCGTGCTATTGCTGCGCCCACTTCACGCGCGCGTACCTCCGGCATCTCTTGCAGGCCAAAGAAATCCTCGGCGCGACATTGCTCACCATTCACAACGTTCACCTGCTGTTGACGTTGATGCGCGAGATGCGGGCCGCCATCCTCGCCCAGACATTCACTCAATACGCTGAGCACTTCCTCGCCCGTTATTCCCCGGTCGAGGCAGCGGCCGCTCACTGAATCACCCCCATGGATCTTCTCCAGTCACTCATCCTCGGCATCATCCAGGGCCTCACCGAATTCCTGCCCATCTCGTCCACCGCGCATCTCATCCTCGCGCCCTATCTCTTCGGCTGGGTGCTCGATGAGCAGGCCGTCTTCATCTTCGACGTGCTGCTTCAGTTTGGGACCGTGATCGCGGTGGTTGTGTATTTCTGGCGCGATCTGCTGGCGATCGTGCGCGGGGTGCTCGGCGGACTGGCGGCGCGGCAGCCGCCGGCCACGCCCGAGGCGCGGCTCGGCTGGCTCATCGTCGTCGCCACCATCCCGGCGGTCGTCATTGGGCTGCTGCTCAAGGATAGCGTCGAGGCGCTGCACCACCAGCCCATCGCCGTCGCCATCATCCTCATGGCCGCGGCCTTCCTCATCTTCCTCAGCGAGCGCCTCGGCCGGCGCGCGCAAGGCCTCGAGTCGATCACATGGCTTGACGCCTTCCTCATCGGCTGTTCGCAGGCGCTGGCGCTGCTGCCCGGCGTCTCGCGCTCGGCGGCCACCATCTGCGGCGGGCTGCTGCGCGGGCTGGATCGGCCCGCCGCCGCGCGTTTCAGCTTCCTCATGTCCATCCCCGCCCTGACCGGCGCGAGCGTGCTGGCGCTCAACGATTTGTTCGCCATCCCGAACTTCACCGGCTATCTGCCCGCCCTCGTCGTCGGCACGGTGGCATCGCTGCTCGTCGGCCTGGCGTGCATCCACTGGCTGCTCGGCTGGCTGGCGCGCCGCTCGCTCGATGTGTTTGGCTGGTACCGGCTCGGCGCGGGGGTGATTTTCCTCGCGGTGCTGTTGTTGGCGAAATGAGGCCTGGTTATTGGTTGGTGGGGATCGCGCTGGCGGCCTGCGCGCAGGCGACGCCGACCCTCGCACCCGAGCCGGCCCGCGTCGCCGTCACCGACCTGGCTGCGCCGCTGGTCGCCGACCTCGTTGCCACGTATCGCAGCGTGGGTGCGACCCCCTCGGTCAGCGTCATCCCGCTTTCATCCCTAACCGATGAATTGCAGGCGGGCCGGGTTGTTCTGGCCGTCACCGCCTCCCCATCGCCCGAGCACTTTGCCACGCCCATCGCGCTGGCGTCGTTCGCCGTCGTCGTGCATCCGCGTAATCCCGTTGTCCGTCTCAGCCTCGCGCAAGTGCGGGCGATCTTCGCCGGCGAGGTTGTGGATTGGGCCCAGGTCGGCGGCGGCTCCGGGGTGATGGTGGTTGTGACGCGCGAGCCGAACTCCGACGGCGCGCTGGCTTTTGCCTCGGCGGCTGGCATCGAGGTTGCACCGCCAGCCCCTGCCCGTCTCGCGCCGACGTGGGCGGCGATGCGTGAACTGGTCGCCGAGTCACCCGGCGCTATCGGTTTTGTGCCCGTGCCGGAGCTGAGCGGTGACGTAAAAGCCGTCGAACTCGACGCCGAGCTGAGGGCGCTGCTCGTCGCCACCGCGCTCAGCGAACCGACCGGCCCGGCGCGTGACTTTCTGGCCTGGGCCCAGAGCGAGGCCGGGCAGCGGGTAGTGGCGCGGCAATACGAGCCGGTGAAATGAGCTGAGGATGGGAGAACGAAGATGAAGTTGAAATGGCTTGCCCTGGCACTGAGCCTGGCGCTGACGGCCTGCGGCCCGGCGGATAGCGCAGCGCCGCCTGGCGCGGGCGCGCAACAGACCGCGCTGATGGAGCAGATCGTCGCCACGGCCACCGCGTTGCGGCTCACCGCGGAAGTGAGCGAGGCGCTCCCGGCCACGCCGCCGCCGCCCGACGCCATTCAGTTGAGCGTGACCCCGGCGCAATCGCTCGGCGGCACCGATTTTCAGGTCAGCGGCCCATTCACCATCGCGGCCAGCGCGCCCGACCTCGTGCGGGTTGAGTTTTACACGCAACCGTCCGACGCCTCGGTTGCGCCGGCGCTTGAGTTTGCCGATGAGGACGGCGGCGACGGTTGGGGTTGGACGTGGGCGGCCCCGCCGGCGGGCTGGTTCGGGCGGGTGTGGGTCATCGCGTATTATTCCGATGAGTCGTCCACCTCGTCGGAGTTGTTCATCACCGTCGCGCCCTGACGCGGGGCAGGTGGTTATACTTGGGGCATGAACTTCGTGCGGGTCCTGATTGTGATGGTGGTGGTGCTGGCCTGCCTCGCCCTGGGATTCATCATCGGCAAGGATGCCTTTTCGCCCGCCGCAACCCCCACCGCCGATGCGGCGGCGACGTTTCAGGCGCGGGTCGCCGCAACGGCCACCGCGCTCTCACTCATCGCGCAACCCGGGCCAGGCCAGACCCGCCCGAGCATCGCCATCACCCTCTACCCCGCTCAGGTGCTCGACCCCACGCGGATGGTCGTCTCGGGCGAGGTCACCGTCACCGGCCCTGCGCCGGACGCGGTGCGGATGGAGTTTTACCTGCAACCCGATGAGGCCGGCGCGCTGCCCGGGTTGATGTACGCCGATGTGGATGGCAGCGACGGTTGGAGCTGGGCCTGGCCGACGCCGGAGTGCTGCTGGCGTGGCCGGGTATGGGCCGTCGCCTACTACGCCGATGGCTCGCGGGCGTACTCCAACTCCATTCAAGTCTTCACCCCCGATTTGCTCGTCACCCCGGCCCCGTAGCGCGCCGGCGCCCCGGGGTTCGCGGCGCGAAAGGTTACTCGGCCAGGAAGGGATTGCTCACCCGCTCGCGCCCCAGCGTGGTGGCCGGGCCGTGCCCTGAGTACACCGTTGTCTCGTCGGGCAGCGCGAACAGCACCGCCCTGAGGCTGCGCATCAACGTCGCGTAATTGCCGCCGGGCAGATCGGTGCGGCCGATGCCATCGTGGAACAACACATCCCCACTGAAAACCGCCCGAGCTTCGGCGTTGTACAGGGCCACGTGTCCGATCGTATGCCCCGGCACGAACAACACCTCGAACTTCAACGGCCCTGCCGTGATGGCTTTGCCCGGCTCGATCAGCCCAACCGGTTCGGGATAGTGGCGGGGCGGCAGCCCGAAGAGCGCGGCCCCGCCGCCCGCGCGGTAGAGCGGCAACTCCAACGGATGAATGAACAGCGGCGCGCCCGTCGCCTGCACCACGTCGCCCACCGCGCCGATGTGATCGAAGTGCGCGTGGGTGAGCAACACCGCCTTCACGTCGAGCGCGTGCTGTTCGATGAGGGCGAGGATGCGTCCGGCCTCGTCGCCGGGGTCAATGACGACGGTGATCTTCGTCGCCTCGTCGCTGACGAGGTAGCAATTCGTCTCGGTGAAGCCGAGCGGCAGGGCGCGAACGGTGATGCGTGCGGCGTGGGCCGGGCTGATCATGCGGCGATTGTAGCATCGCGGGTGCGTGGTTGCGGTTTGAGCGCGCGGCGTCAGGCGGGTTGCAGCAACTGTGGTACGCTGGGCCGCGTACTGGGGTGTGAGGAGATTCGTGATGCGTCCTTATCGTCGTCGTCATTCCCCCGCCGCGCAGGCTGTGCAGAGCGCCATCTGGATGATCGGGCTGGGCATTCTGTTTCTCACCGGCGATTGGTGGCCGGGCATCATGATCGTGGTCGGGGTGAGCATGGTAGCCGGCGCGCTGACGAATGCGCTGTGGCCGGCCGTCGCAGCGATGGAGCCGCCGCGCCCGCCGCAGCCGTTGCCCGCCCGTGAAGTGCCGCCCCCGCAGCCCAGCAACATCGGCCGCGTAGGGCCCGCTGCTCCGGTGCGAAATCCACCCCCCGCGCCGGTGGCCGTGCGCCTGCCCGAGATTTGCCCGCACTGCGGCGCACCGCCGCGCTCGCTGCCCAACCGCTCCGATAACCCGAACGCCTGCCCGTATTGCGGAACGGATTTGTCGTAGGAGCGCGGTGCGCGGGCGACCGGCATCGCGGCTACAAGCCGCTGCTACGAGTCGGTCACAAACTGCGGGGCCTCGTCGGTGAGGATAACTTCCTTGCCGGAGGGGAAGGTGACTTTGGCGTACGCCGCGCCCGGCTCCTTGCGCACAGCGACGCCCTTGTAACGCACCGTCACCGGCCACGGGAATGGATTGTGGCCCTCGAGGTGCACCCGGCGCGGGGTGATGATGCGGATGCCGGCGATGCGCAGAAACAAATGCACCGGCGCGACGCCCCAGACGTAATCTCTCTCCCCCAAGCCCTCTAAACTATCCGCGTTGTAAGCCTCGCGAAAGGCCTTGTCGGTCTTGAGCGTGTGCAGCATCGCGTCCATCAGCCGCGTCGCCAACTCGGCGGCCTCGGCGCGATAGCCGTAATCCACCAGGCCCTCGCCCAGCATCGTGTTCCACATCAGCCACACCCCGCCGCTGCCGTCGCGGTTGTCGGGCCGGTACGCGGGGTCGAGGGCCGAACAATTCGGGATGCCGTACGGCCGCCAATACCGCTGCACATCGAGCAGGGTCTTATCCACCAGCGCCTCGGCGCGGGCCGGGTTGGGGATGCCGGCCCACAGCGGCAGGAGCAACGTCTGGTCTTGCCGCGTGTAGTCCACAACCGAGACTGTGACGGCGAACTCTTCGGTCAAACCGCTGACCTCGATCCGCTCCACCTCCGCGTACACCTTGTCGCTCACCGCCGTCGCCACGCCGAAATACCATTGCACGTGCGAGCGTTTCAACGTCTCCACGCGATGCCGCCCGCGCTGGCCGCGCCCGCTCACAGTCACCAGCATCTCGGGCTTGGCATCCTTTGGGCCGAGGGCCTTCACCCCAATGCGGGCAAAGGGCCTGAAGCGGCGATGCACCTCCACGACGAGGTTGCCGCGACCCTCGGCCAGCGTCTCGCCGCGCGTCACTTCATGCGTGTCGCGGTCGCGATAGTGATACGAGGCCGTCTCGTCGCGCCACATCCCCTCGACCGCCTGCGCGAGTTGCGCCGCGCTGGCCGCCAGGGTTGGGTCCTCGTCACGCCCCAGCAGTTGCGCGATGCGGATCAGCGCACGCGCTTCGCGATAGAGGTACGAGGCCAGGTCGGGTGACTCGGCGGCGGTGATGTCGGCGCCCTGCGCCCACGCCTGCCAGCGCACAAAGCTCGGGTTGTCGTCGAAGGCGGATTGGATGGTGTGCGTCCACTCGGGCACGCCATCCTCATCGCGGTCGTGCCTGGGCGTGAACCACACATCAAAGAAGCGATTGAGGCCGGGATAGACCTCCTCGAGGAAGGCGCGGTCTTCGGTGTACTCGTAAATCAGCCAGGCGATGGAGGCGAGCAGCGGGATGCACAGCGCCTTGTTGCGTTGCCCGGCCAGGCCGGGCTTCCAATCGATGAAGCCCTTCTCATCCTGCACCGCCAGCCAGTTGCGCAGCACGGCCCTGGCCAATTCGGGCGCGGCGCTGACGATCTGCGGCGCGGTGACGTAGGCCTCGGTCGCCACCTGCCCACCCCATTGCCAGTTGTGGTCCGAACCGTCGCCCTTGCGGCTGTAGCCCTTGTCGGGCGTGCGGGTGAAGACGAACGACGGGCCTGGCAGATGCGGCGTCGGCCCGACGAAACTCCGCAGCGCGACGGTCTGCGCGAAGGCCAGCGCAGCGTCCCAATCCTTATCCCCGGTCTCGATATCGAGCAGCCCGGCGTTGGTCAGCTCGATCCGCGCGAACTCGCCCTCCCACTCGCGTTCGAAGATGCTGCGGATGAGGTCGACACTCTCCTCGATTGAAGGCCGCGCCGCCTGCGCCCAGCGGATGAGCACCGGCGTGTCGGGCGCGAGTTCGAGGGTGCGCGTCAGGGCCGGGAAGGGCGATGTATCCGCCGCGATCTCGCCATCGCCCTCCATCGCAATGACGATATCGAGGTTGCCCGAGTGGCCGTGCAGCGCCATCCACTCCCCTCTCCCTTTGGGAGAGGGGTCGGGGGTGAGGGCTGGGCTGAGGGGCTGGGCTTCATCCAGCGCCTTGAGCACGCCGGCGAGCGAGAAGCGAATAGTGCGCGGCGCGTCGTCGGGCGAATGGTTGACGAACGTGAATTGCCCGGCGATGGAGTGCGAGTCCGGCGCCCAGTAGTGAGCGGTGACCGACAGGCCTTCGAGCGGCTGAAAGGTGACGCGCAGATAGTTGACGAAGAACGCCCGCACCGCCGGCGAGAACACGAATTGCGCCGGGTCGCTCAGCATCCGGTCGCCATCGCCAAAAATGGGGAAGAGGCGCATGTCGCGCGCCCGCAGCCCGTAGGTCGTGCGGAGCGCCAGGGCCGGCGGCTCACCGCCCGCGAGGCTCAGTTCCCAGGTTTGGTCATCCGCGTAATCGGTTGGGGTGAGGCGCGTATCGGCCGATATCCGCAGCGCCAGCGCGTCATCCTGCGTCAGATACCAATCGCGCATGGGCCGCAATTGTATCGCAGGCGGTCACGGCGGGGATAAAGAGGTTACCTCCGCCCCCGGCATACGCAAGGTCAATGACAGTTCCGGTGGTTCGCCCTCACCCCTGCCCTCTCCCTCCGGGAGAGGGAGACGCGCCTGGCACTTTCGAGTCCCCTCCCCTCTCCCAGCGAGAGAGGGGAGGGGGGTGAGGGAGAGCCGACCAACTGTGCACACACACTGACCTCCCCATCACGCTGTAGCTGTGATGGGAGGCAAAGCGGGCAGCGTTATCGCCCGCGCGCGTACCAGATTCGGCCGGGCGTGTCGTAGCTGAAGCCCTCGCCCCAGACCAGATGCGTGTTGCCCTGATCATCAATATCCATCTCGTAGTAATCGCCAAAGGGGAAGCGGAAGCCATCCGCAAAAACGTAGCTGTAGCCGGCCACGTACGTCGAGACATCCACCTCCGCCGACCAGCTCGCGCCGCCGTTGGTCGAGGCGCGATAGTACGTGTTCCACCGGTCGAGGCCCGCCCCGGCGCGCGTGTCCATCCACGAGATGCGCACGTCGCCGTTGGCGCCGGCGGCGATGGCGGGGAAGGCGTGATGCTTGCCGGCGGCCGCAGTGGAGACATCCGCCTTCGCCGACCAGGTGACCCCGCCGTTGGCTGACTTCGCAAAGTAGATGCGGTTGGGCGCTTTGTCGGTCGCGTTCGCATTCCACAACGCGTACAGGTTGCCCGCCGCATCCGAGGCCAGCACCGCCTGCGCGCCGAGGTAGGCCCACCCGCAACTGAACTCGGGGCAGGCCGGCGGCGCGCCGCTCACATCCAGCACCGTGGTCGTCCACGTGGCGCCGCCGTCGGTGGATTTGCTGATGAAGAGGTTCACCGGCCCCTTCGCGCCGCCGTTCTGCTTGTAGCCCGCCCAGGCGAAGAACACATGGCCATTCGGCGTGATCGTGCCGCCGCCCGCGAGCGACCAGCCCAGCTTGCCGTTCGGGTTGATCTGCGATTGGGTGAACGTTTGCCCGCCGTCGTGCGAATAGGCCGCCCAGATCTTTTGGGCGTGATTGAAGACGACGTACACATCCGGCCCGCGCACGGCGAGGATGGGTTTGTCGGTGCCGGCGTTGGTGCGGTCGGCCACCACGACGGTCCACGTCGCGCCCGAGTCGGTGGATTTGGCGACGACGGTGTCGCTCTTGCCGTTTTGCAGCCACGAGGCGTACAGCGTGCGGCCATCCACCGGGTCGACGACGATCTGCGCATCCCATTGCCCGGTGCCGGGCGAGGCGATCTGGCGCGGCGCGCTCCACGTCAAGCCGCGATCATTGCTGACCTGAAGAATCATCGTCGGGCTGGGGCAGGTCGGGCAGCCGGGCACGCCGAGGTATTGCGGATACAGCACGAAGACATTGCCGAGGCGATCGGCGGCGATGGCCGGCTCCCAGCCGTCGCCCGCGTTGTACCCCAGTTGAACCTGCGGCGTGAACCCGGCGGCCGGCGCGGCCACGGTGACCCGCTCAGCCACGGGCGCGTTGACGACCGAGCTTTCCACAAGACCGCTGCGGCGTTTGCCCTTTGTCCCGGGCGGTGCTTCCCAATTGAGCGCGCCCGCGAACAGGGCCAGGAGCAATGCTCCCATGAGGGCCACGTAAAACACGATGCGATGTGATTGGGTCGAGGCGGGCATGCGGGTCTCCGTTCGAGCTACGGTATCTGGGTGAAGGTCGGCGTCGCGGTCGGCAACGGGCCGGGGGTGATGGTGGCGGAGAATTGTTGCGCCTCGGGCACGAACTGCAGCCACTCGGCCATGCGCGCGGCATCAATCGTGATCGGTTGCGTTGGATCGTTCACGCCTTTGATGCCGGCCTGCTGCCCGGCGACCAGATCGCGCCGCACCCCGGCGCTGTTCGTCAACGCGCATTCGCCCTCGAGGCAGGTGATGATCATGTGCGCGTTGGCGGGGTGATACTCCACACCCATCCACGAGCCGCGCACACTCGCCACGCCCACCGGCGTGTTCACATCGAACGAGCCGCCGCCCAACGTCTCCGCCACGAACAACCACATCTGCCCGACGCTCAACACAAAACTGGCCGTGTCGCCGGGCGCATCGGGCGAAACATCGGTCAGGGTGAACTCGGTGTTCGCGCCCAGGCGCAGGATGGAGGCGTCGGAGAGGTCGAGCCGCGCGCGCGCGTCGGCGCCGGTCTGCACGCCGCCGCCCGGCACAATCGTCTGCCCGAGGGCGGCCGCCTGCCACGCGCCGGCAGGGTCACTGCGGGCGTTCACCTCGTTCGCCAACTCCGCGAGCGAAGCCGTGCGCGGCGCCGGCGTGGCCGAGGGCGCGGTGACGGTGAGGTGCAGGGCTGTGGCCGTGGCGATGAGTTCGGCGAGTTGCGTTTGCCTGGCGATGGCCCCGGGCGGAGGCGTGGGCAGTGCGGTCGGGGCGGCCGCGGCCGGCGCGCAGGCAGCGAGCGCGACGAGCACGACGGGGAGGCAGGGGCGGAGGCGCATGAAGAAACCTCGACGATGAGTGATGAAGCGCAAGCGTAATCGAGAGGCGAGGCAACCGACAACAACAACAGTGTTATAGCCGTGTTCGGCGCGCGGCGCAATGGTCTCATCGCCGTCTCAGGTTTTGCCGGGCAGTTTTGTGGCACATTGCCCACCCCGCTGTACTTCCCGCGGCCTGCCCGCCAACCCAACCGATCACTGCGCGCTCCGTCGCGTGGTGAACGGAGGATACCGAGCGAGCGGGCAAACCCAACGGTGGAACTATGTCGCGCGCGTGGGCGCCGCTTCGTCCGAGTCTGGTGCCGGCCCTTGTGCGACCCGTCGCCATCGTCGCCGCCCCCGCCGGTCAAATGGCCATCCTGCCGGCGACCGATGTCTCCCGCAGCATGTGCGCGACCGACATCCTGCCCAACCGCCTCGAGTCGGCCAAGGCGGCGGCGCTGGCCTTCGTGCAATCGCAGCCGGCCAGCGCGCAGATCGGGTTGGTGGCGTTCGCGGGCTTCGCCCAGATCGTGCAGATGCCGACGAACGATCAGGAGATTGTGCAGGACGCCATCATCAGCCTCGTCACCGGGCGGCGCACCGCCATCGGCAGCGGCATCCTGAAATCCGTCAACATTACCGATGCAGCCCGGCCAAAAAGATACGGCCTCGGTTTGGTACGCTGGTCAGGGGCCGCAGCCCAATTCGGTGATTTCTGGTACGCTGGCGGTCACTTTCTTCGTACGGAACTTCAACCCTATGCGCACGAACAAAATCTGGCCTGGGCAGCCCGCCCCACTGGGCGCGACGTGGGATGGCGAAGGCGTCAACTTCGCGCTCTTCAGCGCCCACGCCACCGGCGTTGATCTGTGTCTCTTTGACTCGGACGAGCCGGTGCGCGAGACCGCGCGGTTCAAGCTGCCCGAGTACACCCATCAGGTCTGGCACGGCTACGTGCCCGGGCTGAAGCCCGGCCAGCTCTACGGCTACCGCGTGTACGGCCCGCATAAGCCGCAGCAGGGCCACTACTTCAATCCCCACAAACTGCTGCTCGACCCCTACGCGCGCGCCATCGCGGGCACGTTCGCCTGGGAGGACGGCGACCGGCTCTTTGGCTACACCATCGGCCACGCCGAGGCCGAGCTGTCGCTCGACCGCCGTGACAGCGCAGCCCAATTACCCAAGTGTGTCGTCGTTGACCCTGCCTTCGATTGGGAGGCAGACCGCCCGCCGCGCACCCCGCTCGCGGAGAGCATCATCTACGAAGCGCACGTGAAAGGACTCACGGCGCGCCATCCACAAGTGCCGCCCGCGTTGCGCGGAACGTACCTCGGGCTGACGTGCGCGCCGGTGCTCGACTATCTCAACGCGCTGGGTGTGACAGCGATTGAGTTGCTGCCGGTGCATCAATTCGTCCTCGACCGCCATCTCGTCGAGCGCGGGCTGACCAATTACTGGGGCTATCAATCCCTCGGCTTCTTCGCGCCCGAGGCCCGCTACGCCAGCGGCGGGGTGCGCGGGCAGCAGGTGACCGAGTTCAAACAGATGGTGAAGGCGCTGCATCGCGCCGGTCTCGAGGTCATCCTCGACGTGGTTTACAACCACACCGGCGAGGGCAACCACCTCGGCCCGTTCCTTTCGTTCAAGGGCCTCGACAACGCCAGCTATTATCGCCTCGTCCTCGATCAGCCGCGCTACTATCACGACTTCACCGGCACCGGCAACACCCTCAACGTCGTCGAGCCGAACGTGCTGCAACTCATCAGCGACAGCCTGCGCTATTGGATTCAGGAGATGCACGTGGATGGCTTCCGCTTCGATCTGGCGACGACGCTGGGCCGCGAGCTGGGCGGCTTCGACCCGCGCGCCGCCTTCTTCGATATCCTGCGGCAGGACCCGGTCATCTCGCAGGCCAAGCTCATCGCCGAGCCGTGGGACGTGGGTGAACACGGCTATCAGGTCGGCAACTTCCCACCGGGCTGGAGCGAGTGGAACGGCAAGTATCGCGACTCGCTGCGCGATTTCTGGCGCAGCGCCGAGGGCGGCGTCGGCGATTTCGCCGGTTGCTTCACCGGCAGCCATAGTTTGTTCAGCAAACGCGGGCGGCTGCCGGCGGCCAGCATTAACTTCGTCACCGCGCACGACGGCTTCAGCCTGCGCGATTTGGTGAGCTACAACGAGAAGCACAACGAGGCCAACGGCGAGGGCAACCAGGATGGCGAGAGCCACAACCGCTCGTGGAACTGCGGCGCGGAGGGGCCGACCGAGGACGCCGAAATCATGCAGCTCCGGGCGCGGCAGCAGCGCAATCTGCTGGCCTCGCTGCTGCTCTCGCAGGGCGTGCCGATGCTGCTCGGCGGCGACGAA
>CAZSNP010000015.1:70574-78840 GCA_964608265.1 uncultured Anaerolineales bacterium
GCTGGCCTCGCTGCTGCTCTCGCAGGGCGTGCCGATGCTGCTCGGCGGCGACGAACTGGGCCGGACGCAACAGGGCAACAACAACGCTTACTGCCAGGACAACGAACTCTCGTGGCTCGATTGGGAGAAGATGGATGCGGGCCTGCTGGCCTTCACCCAAAAACTGATTCAGCTCCGCCGCGCGCATCCGGTCTTCCGGCAGCGGCGCTGGCTGCGCGGGCGGGCGGTGCGCGGCCTGGGCTTCCGCGATATCGACTGGTTCACGCCCGAGGGCGAGGAGATGACGGAGGCGAACTGGAGCAACGGCTCGCCGAAGGCGCTGGCGGTCTTCCTCAACGGGCACGGCATCCCCGCGCCCGCTGACCAGGGCCAGCGCCTCACCGACCAGAGTTTTTATCTACTCTTCAACGCCCACGACGCGCCGGTCACCTTTACGCTGCCCGCCTCCGACTGGCTACTGCGTTGGGAAAAGGTGCTTGACACCGCCGAACTCTCGCCCGCCGCCGAAGCCGTAGTGTACGACGCCGAAGATGAAGTGACACTCGAGGCCCGCTCGCTGGCCGTGTTCCGGCACGCGCCGTGAAGCGGCCCGCGTTGGGGCTGTCACTCCGAGCGAAGCAAGGACTCACTCCATTCCGCTAGTGCTTCCGCGTTCCGCCAACGGTCCTTCGCTCGGGCCGGCACTTCCTCCCCCATCCGCTCCATCACTGCTGGCTGCACTCTCGCGCCACGGCCATCATCGCCGCCAGGCTGCGCTCCACATCCTCGTCGGTGGACGCCCACGACGAGACGCTGATGCGCATGGCCGGGTGGCCCTGCCAAACCGTGGCTCGCAAGGGCAGCGCCTCCGCGCCGGCGAGCGCGCCGTGGCCCGGGCGTTGCCGCAACAAATCGCCAATTGCTTTCCACTTTCTACCGGCTACTTTCTCCTCCCGTTCCCATTCAAATGCTTCTTCAGAAACTGTCCCGTGTAACTCCCCTTCACCTTCGCCACCTGCTCGGGCGTGCCCTCGGCCACCAGCTCGCCGCCGCGGTCGCCGCCCTCCGGGCCGAGGTCAATGATCCAGTCGGCGACCTTGATGATGTCCATGTGATGTTCGATGATGAGGACGGTGTTGCCCTCGTCCACGAAACGCTGTAGCACGTCCACCAGCTTGTGCACGTCGGCGGCATGCAGGCCGACCGAGGGTTCATCGAGCACGTACAGCGTCTTGCCGGTCGAGCGTTTGCTCAACTCCTTCGCCAGCTTGGTGCGCTGCGCCTCGCCGCCCGAAAGCGTCGTGGCCGGCTGGCCGAGCCGCACGTAGCCGAGGCCGACTTCTTCGAGCGTGACGAGCTTGCGCTTGAGCGCCGGCTGCGCGTCGAAGAACTCAGCCGCCTCGCTCACCGTCAAATCCAGCACCTGGGCGATGTGCTTGCCCTTGAAGTGCACCTGCATCGTCTCGCGGTTGTAGCGCGCGCCGTGGCAGACCTCGCACGGCACGAAGATGTCGGGCAGGAACTGCATCTCGATCTGAACCTGGCCCTGGCCCTGGCACGCCTCGCACCGCCCGCCCTTGACGTTGAACGAGAAGCGGCCCGCCTTGTACCCGCGCACTTTCGCTTCCGGCAACTCGGCAAAGAGATTCCGAATCTCATCGAACAGCCCCACATATGTCGCCGGGTTGCTGCGCGGCGTGCGGCCAATCGGGCTTTGATCAATGTTGATGATCTTGTCAATGTGCTCGAGGCCGTCAATCTCCTTGTGCGCGCCGGCGTGCTCGTGCGCCCCGTGCAGCAGTTGCGCCAGCCGTTTGTACACCACCTCCACCAGCAGCGACGATTTGCCCGAGCCGCTCACCCCGGTCAGGCAGACGAACTTGCCCAGCGGGATCTGCACGTCGATGTTTTTGAGATTGTTCTCCTTCGCGCCGCGCACGGTGATGAACTTGCCGTTGCCCGCGCGCCGCTCGTGCGGGATTTCGATCTTCTGCCGGCCGGAGAGGTACGCGCCCGTCACTGACTTCTTGTCCTTCAGTAGTTGCGGCACGGTTCCTTCATACACCAGTTCGCCGCCGTGCTCGCCCGCCCCGGGGCCGAGATCCACCACCCAATCGGCTTCGAGGATGGTCTCGTCGTCGTGCTCGACCACCAGCAGCGTGTTGCCGAGGTCGCGCATGTTCTTGAGCGTGCGGATGAGGCGCGCGTTGTCGCGCTGGTGCAGGCCGATGCTCGGCTCGTCGAGGACGTACAACACGCCCATGAGTTGCGAGCCGATTTGCGTCGCCAGCCGGATGCGCTGCGCCTCGCCGCCCGAGAGCGTGGCCGCCGTGCGGCTGAGGGTGAGGTAGTCGAGGCCGACATCCACCAGGAATTGCAGCCGGGCGTTGATCTCCTTCAAAATCACGGCCGCGATCTTCTGCTCGCGCGCCGTGAGCTTGCCCTTCAGCGTCTTCACCCAGTCGAGCGTCCGCATCACGGCCCAATCGGTCACGGTGACGATATCGTCGCCCTGCACCGTCACCGCCAGCGCCTCTTTGCGCAAGCGGCGCCCGCCGCACTCCTCGCACGGCCGGTCGGACATGAATTGTTGAATCTTCTCGCGGATGTAATCCGAAGTGGTCTCGTCGAAGCGCCGCCGCAGGTTGGGGATGATGCCCTCGTACGGCGTCTCCCACGTCGCCTGCCGCCCGTCGCGGCTTTGATAGCGCACCGGCACCTTCTCGCCGTTCGAGCCGTACAGCAGAATCTCCACCTGCTTCCTGCTCAGTTGCTTCACCGGCTTGTCGAGCGGGATTTTGTAATGCGCCGCTGCGGCGGTGAGCGTCTGCCAGTAATAGCCGCCCTGGCCTTCATCCTGATTGCGCCACTCCATCGTCATGATCGCGCCATCCTCCACCGACAGGTCGCGGTTGGGGAGGATGAGGTCAGGGTCTATCTCCAGCCTCACGCCGATGCCCTGGCACGACGGGCAGGCGCCGTGCGGGGTGTTGAACGAAAAGGTGCGCGGCTCGATCTCGGTGATGCCGATGGGGCCGTGCAACGGGCAGGCGAAGTTTTCGGAGTACGGTTGGTCGGTGTTCGAGCCGAGGTCGTTGATGACGACCGTACCGCTGCCCAGCCTGAGCGCGGTCTCGATGGAATCCGTCAGCCGCGAGCGGAACTCCTTCGCCTCCTCACCCGCATCCTGTTTGCGCACGACCAGCCGATCCACCACGGCCTCGATGGTGTGCTGCTTGTACCGTTCGAGTTCGATATCGTCGGAGAGGTCGCGCACCTCGCCGTTGACGCGCGCGCGCTGGAAGCCGCTCTTGCGCAGGTCGTCGAACACCGGTTGATGGTGCCCCTTGCGTTCCTTGATCACCGGGCCGAGCACCTGAATCTTCGCGCCCGCCGGCATGGCCAGCACCGCATCCACGATCTCCTCGGCGCTTTGCGGCCTGACCTCGCGCCCGCAGATCGGGCAGTGCGGCGTGCCCACGCGCGCGAACAGCAAACGCAGGTAGTCGTAGATTTCGGTGACGGTGCCGACGGTGGAGCGCGGGTTGCGGCTGACGCCCTTCTGGTCAATGCTCACCGCCGGGCTGAGGCCGTCAATGCGGTCCACATCCGGCTTCTCCATCTGCCCGAGGAATTGGCGCGCGTACGCGGAGAGTGACTCGACGTAGCGCCGCTGCCCCTCGGCGAAGATGGTGTCGAAAGCAAGCGACGACTTGCCCGAGCCGGAGAGGCCGGTGATGACGACGAGCTGATCGCGCGGGATCTCGACGGTGATGTTTTTCAGGTTGTGTTCACGCGCACCGACGACGACGATTTTGTCTCTGGCCATGCGAAGCCACCTCGAACGAATGAACTACGGGGCGAACGGAGGGGAATTATAACAAACGGCGCGCGGAATCAGCGGCCCCAATATGCTTCGGTGTGCACGCACAGGATGTCAGCCGCTCCTTCGACTGCGCGGGCAACGGCAGCCCGCTCCGCTCAGGATGCGGCTTCGACAGACAACTCGTGCGTGCACACTATGCTTCGCGCCAAGCCGCAAAGGGGCCAAGATTCTTTTGCGTCGTGGCGTCTTGGCGCGATACAGTGTCTGTGCCGCCCTTCACAACTCCACCGCTGTGCCCAGCCCGCGCGCCTCGGCCTCGGCCAGCACGGCGGCGGCGGCGGCGGCATCCTGCACCGCCAGCCCGACCGATTTGAAGACGGTGATGTCGTCGGGCGAGGCCCGGCCCGGCTGCGTGCCGTTGACGATCTCGCCGAGTTCGGCGTGCGGGGTGACGCCGGCGAGCAAAAGATCACCGGCCTCCGCGCCGGCGGCCTCGCGTGAATCCACCACCAGGCGTGTCGCGCGGTGCATGGTCACTTCATCCAACTCGCGCGTCGCGGCCGAATGCGCGCCGACGGCGGTGATATGTGTGCCCGGCTGGAGGTCGTGGCCGTCGAACACTGGCGTATCGGAGGACGTGGCGGTGAGGATGATGTCGGCCTCGCGCACGGCTTTGCTGGCCGGCACATCGGGCACGACGATGGGCGGATGCGGCCATGCGGTGACCTCAGCGGCCAGCGCCTGGGCCGTTTCGGTCGAACGGCTGACGATATGCACATGCGTGATGTCGCGCACCGCCATCACTGCCTGCAGTTGTGCCCGCGCCTGCACGCTCGCGCCGAAGAGCGCCACCGTGCGCGCGTCGTCGCGCGCCAGCAATTGCGCGGCCAGCCCGCCGCCCGCGCCGGTGCGGAGCGCAGTGAGCGAGGCGCCATCCATCAACGCCAGCGGCGCGCCGGTGCGCGGATCGAGTACGAGCACCGCGCCGAGCACGTTGGGCAAACCGTGCGCGGCGTTGCCGTTGTGCACCGAGACGACCTTCACGGCGAAAGCCCGGCTCTGTCTGAGAAAGGCGGGCATGAAGAGCGTCAGGCCATCGTCGGTGTGCAGGCGGGCGCGCAAGGGCATCACCGCCTGCCCGGCGGAGAATTGGCCGAAGGCGAGCCGCATGGCTTCGATGGCTTTGGGCATCGGCAGCGCGGCGCGCACGTCGCTGGCGGAGAGGATTCGCAATTGCATCTATAGTTCTCGCCGCAAAGACGCAAAGAGCGCAGAGGCTTTCTCGGCGTCCGTGGCGGCTTGGCGGTTCATTTTTTCGGATGGATTGTAGCATGCGGGTCTTGAGGCTCACCCCGCGTCGCGTATAATTGCCCGCGACGAGGAATAATCGGAATGGCAAACCCAACCACTCCCGAGAAGATTACGATCATCGAAGGCCCGGCCCCCGCGTGGGAGGCCCCGAGCGAGGCCTGGGCGTTGTCGATCAACGAAGGCCCGTTGTTGCCGCGCGTGGCCTTCACTCGTTTGCGGACCTTCAACGGCCCGGCGCTGGTCGAGCGGTGTTGGAAGGCCTGGCACGAGGGGCGGCCCGTCTACCTCGAGTATCGCGCCGAGGACGGGTTGACGCAGGAAGCGCAGATCATCGCCGCGCGTTACGCCGAAGTGCAGGAGGGGCATGTGTTGTTGTTGCATGTCAAACTGTAACGGACAGAGACTTTGAAAGACCTGACTCCGTCAGGTCTTTTTTGTTCGGCAGAGCCGTCATCCCCAACCCTTCTCCCGCACGCCCAAAGCCGGCGCGCGAGAAGGGCCCTCCGGTATCACGGCGAGCCTCTGCTCTGAGTTCCCCCTCCCCGGCGACGAAGGAGGAGCAGAGGGGCCAGGGGGTGAGGTCGTCGGTTACAATTCGGCCCACTGGCGCACAGCCGATTTCAATCTCCAATGACCACCGAACCACTTCCCCATTGGGACCTCTCCAACGTTTACCCCGGCCTCGAGTCGCAAGCGTTTCAAAACGCGCTGGCCGAGCTCAGGACGCAGATCGAGGCGCTGACGAAATTCGCCGACGACCGGCGCCTCGCCGGCGGGGCAACGCCAAACGACGCGCCCGTCGGCGACACGATTGGCGGCTTTCTCGACCGCATGAACGCGGCGCTCAACCTGTACGCGACGGTGCGCGCGTATGTCTATTCGTTCGTCTCCACCGATTCGTTCAACGCCACCGCCAAACGGCTGTTGTCCGAAATCCAGATGCTGTCCGTGCCCATCGAGCAGGTGAGCGTGCGTTTTCAAAAATGGCTCGGCGCACACGGCGACGCGCTGCCCGCCGCGCTGGCGCAGAACGAGACCGCCCGCGCACACGCGTTCTTCCTCCACGAAACGGTGGAGCAGAGCCGCTACCTGATGAGCGAGGCGGAAGAGGCGCTGGCCTCGGAACTGGAGTTGAGCGGCGCGACGGCGTGGAGCAAGTTGCAGGGCACGATCTGTTCGCAACTCACCGTGGACTTCGAGCGGAACGGCCAGGTCGAGAAGCTGCCCATGCCGGCGCTGATCAACCTGGGCACCGACCCGGATGAGGGCGTGCGCCGCCGCGCGTACGAGGCCGAGCGCGCGGCGTGGGAGTCGGTGAAGGAGCCGCTGGCCGCCTGCCTCAACGGCGTGAAGGGCGCGGTCATCACCCTCAACCAGCGCCGCGGTCGCGCCGATGCGCTGCACGGACCGCTCGACCAATCGCGCATTGACCGTGACACGCTCGAGGCCATGCTCAGCGCGATGCGCGATTCGTTCCCGGCCTTCCGCCGCTACTGGCGACGCAAGGCGCAGCGCCTCGGCAAAGAGGTGTTGGCGTGGTGGGATGTGCAGGCCCCGGTCACCGAAACCGACCGGCGTTTGACCTGGCCCGAGGTGCAGACATTCATCGTGGAGAACTTCCGCGCCTTCAGCCCGGGCCTGGCGGATTTCGCGACGCGCGCGTTTCGTCACCGCTGGATTGACGCCGAGCAGCGGGCGGGCAAACGCGGCGGCGCGTTCTGCATCGGCGTGCCGGGCGTGCGCGAGAGCCGCATCCTCGTCAACTTCGATGGCTCGCTCGACCGGGCATTCACGGTCGCGCACGAACTCGGGCACGGCTTTCACGGCGAGTGCATGGACCGCGCGGGCAAGACCATGTTGCAACGCAACTCGCCGATGACGCTTAACGAGACCGCCTCGATTTTCTGCGAAACGCTCGTCACCGAGGCCGCGCTCAATCAGGCCGCCAGCGCCGACGAACGCCTCGCCATCCTCGAAACCAGTTTGCTCGGCTCGGCGCAGGTGGTGGTGGATATCTACTCGCGCTATCTGTTCGAGAAGGAGGTGTTCGAGCGCCGCGCGCGGGCCGAACTCTCCGCCGACGATTTCGGCGATATCATGCTGCGCGCGCAGGCCGAGACGTACGGCGACGCGCTGCACCCCAACTATCGTCACAAGTTCATGTGGACGTGGAAGCCGCACTACTATCGGAACGACCTGTCGTTTTACAACTACCCGTATACGTTCGGATTGTTGTTTGGGCTGGGGCTGTATGCGATCTATCGCCGGCGGGGCTTATCCTTCGTGCCCGACTACGAGGCGCTGCTCGCCGGCACCGGCGAAGCCTCCGCCGCCGACCTGGCCGCCCGCTTCGGCATCAACATCCGCGAAAAAGACTTCTGGGCCGAGAGCCTGCGGGTGATTGAAAGAGATATTGATCGGTACTGTGAACTGTGAGTGGCGGGTGGCAGGTGGCAAGTCGTAGGTCGTGCCACCTGCCACCTCAATCTGTTTCTCGATATGGAAACCTCCTGGCGCCCTGTGTTGTTGGCCGAAACCGAGAAGCCGTATTGGAAGGAGCTGCGCGCGTTTGTCACGGACGAGCGCAGGCAGTTCAGGGTCTTCCCGCCCGCGACGGAGGAGTTCGCCGCGCTCCACCTGACGCCATACGAAAAGGTGAGCGTGTTGATCCTCGGGCAGGACCCGTATCACGACGATGGGCAGGCGCACGGGCTGTGCTTCTCGGTGCGGCGCGGTGTGGCCCAGCCGCCCTCGCTCGTCAACATCTTCAAGGAACTCAACGCCGACCTCGGCTGCCCCATCCCGAAGCACGGCAACCTCGAGCACTGGGCGCAGCAGGGCGTGCTATTGTTGAATGCGGTGCTCACCGTGCGCGCGCATCAGCCGACGTCGCACAAGGGGCGTGGCTGGGAGACGTTCACCGACGCGGTGATCAGGGCGGTGAACGCCAAGCCTGACCGGGTGGTGTTCGTGCTGTGGGGGGCGTACGCCCGCGCGAAGAAAACGCTCATTGACCGGGCGCGCCACGTTATCATCGAGTCGGCGCACCCGTCGCCGCTCTCGGCCAGCAACGGCTTCTTCGGCAGCCGGCCGTTCAGCAGGATCAACGCCGCGCTGCGCGAGGCCGGCAGGCCGGAGATTGATTGGCAG
>CAZSNP010000016.1:0-72272 GCA_964608265.1 uncultured Anaerolineales bacterium
CTGCGCAACGCCCTCTACGACAAAATCCAGCGCCTGCACTTCGGCTTTCACGACCGGACCCCGACCGGCCAATTGATGAGCCGGTGCACTGAAGATGTCAGCGCGCTTTCACGCTTCCTCGGGCAGAGCGGGGTGGACTTGCTCAACGTCATCCTGCTGATGGCCGGCATCGGCGTGCTGCTCGTCAACGCCAGCCCGACGCTGGCCCTCATCAGCGCGCTGCCCCTGCTCGTGCTCTCGGCGCTGTCGACCCGCCTCGGTCGCATCGTCGAGCCGATTTTCCTGCGGATCGACAACGCGCTCGGCGCGGTGAGCGCGGCGGTGCAGGAGTTTGCCACCGGCGTGCAAGTCGTAAAGGCCTTTGCCCGGCACGATTACGAGATTGAGAAGTTCGCCCGGGCCAATCGTGAGCTATTCGACTCGCGCGTCGCCATCGTGCACACCTGGGGCAAGTACCTGCCGACGATGACGGTTCTCGTGATGGCGGCTACCACCTTGGTTCTGTGGTTCGGCGGCAATCGCGTCATCACCGGTGAGATGACGCTGGGCGAGGTCGTGGCCTTCAACGCCTATCTGTTGACGCTGGCTGCGCCCGCCCAACAACTCGGTTTCGCAATCGGCGCCTACGGCGAGGCGGTGGCCGGCGGCGCGCGTATTTACGAAATCCTCGACATCCTCGAAGACATTCGATCCGTGCCGGAGGCGCCTGCGCTGCCGCCGGTGCGCGGCCAGGTACGCTTCGAGCGCGTGTCGTTCGCCTATCGCGGCGACAAACACGCCCTCCACGACATCGAGTTCGACGCGCAGCCGAATCAGATTGTCGCCCTCATCGGCCCGACGGGGAGCGGCAAGAGCAGCCTTGTCCACCTCATCCCGCGCTTCTACGACCCGAGCGCCGGCCGCGTGCTGATTGACGGGCACGATGTGCGCGGGGTGACGCTCAAATCTTTGCGCGACCAGATCGGCCTGGTGCTGCAAACGTCTCTGCTGTTCTCCGCGACCATCCGCGAAAACATCGCCTACGGGCGGCCCGACGCCGACGAGAGCGCCATCGTGGCGGCTGCGCGGGCGGCGCGCGCGCACGACTTCATCCGGAGTTTTCCCGACGGCTACGACACCGTCGTCGGCGAGCGCGGCGTCACCCTCTCCGGCGGGCAGCGCCAACGGGTGGCCATCGCCCGCGCGCTGCTCATGGATCCGCGCCTGCTCATCCTCGACGACGCCACCTCCAGCGTGGACATGCGCACCGAGTACCTCATCCAGCAGGCCCTGGAGACGCTGATGCAGGGCCGCACGACGTTCGTGATCGCGCAGCGCCTGTCGACCGTGAAGCGGGCCGATTTGATCCTCGTGCTCGACGCGGGCCGCATCGTGCAGCGCGGCCAGCATGCGGAGTTGGTGCAGGCGCCGGGGCTGTATCAGGAAATCTACAACTTGCAGCTTCGCGATCAGGAGCAGTTTCAGAGGGAGATGCTGTTTCTGGATGAGCTGCCCGAGCCGGGCGCGGAGCCGAACGGCCAACCCAAAGCGGAGCGGCCCGACACGCAGACGCAGCCGCTGCGGCCCAGCGCGGTGAAGTGACTTACTGGTCGGCGTCGTCGGGCGGGGTTTCCATCTCGCGCCGGCCAAGAATGATGAGCGATTCGAGATCGGCGCTGTCCTCGGGGCTATAACGGGCCACGATCATCCGTGCCCGATCCAATTGCTCATCGGTGGCGACACCGGCCATGCGCGATACATCCGCCCAATCCTGTGGTCGTGCTGCGGCGAGTTTCATCAACACCAGGTAAGGGAATCCCAGCACAGGGTAATCCGCAGGATCTTTTTCCGGATGGGCCAGGGCCTCACGCAGCCACTTCTGTTTTCCGAAGAGGACATCCACCTCTACGCCGTCGGGAGAACGAAGGAGGCGTCCTGGAACTGCCAAACGTGAAACCACCTTGTAGCCCGCTCGCTCGAGCCGAGCGATAGTTTCGTCGCCATCCGTGTGCTGCACCAGAACATCCATGTCTTTTGTCATTCGCTCCGCCATGTACGCTCGCGTCGCGACACCGCCAATGAGCACCCAATCAATGCCGCGCAGAATTTCTCGCAGGTCGGGCCAGGGATTCACGGCAGTCCTCCTTCGCAAGAATTCATGGGCGCTGCCCGTGCCGGGCTTCTGTTTGCGTAAACTCATTTCAATCAGAAGTCGGCGCACCTGGCGCGGCGTGAGCTTGCCGTCCGGCGCGATAGCGGCGATGGCGGGAGGAAGAGGGCGCGACGAATTCTCGGACATCACTCACAATTATACCGGGCGGACAAAATGAGCAAGGCTGGCAGTCAACCCAAACCCATCACGCCGCCTGCCAACCCCAACGCCGACGATGAGATTCTGGGCAAGGCCTACGACCCGCGCATCGGGCGGCGGCTGTTCGGTTACGTGCGACCCTACCTGGGGAACATCGGGCTGGCCATCGGGTTCATGACACTGGCGATGATCGGCTACGTCGCCGGGCCGTACCTCATCAAGCTCGCCCTCGACGACGGCATCGTGCGCGGCGACGTGCCGGCGTTGCTGCGCGCCGTCGGGTTGTACGTGCTGGCCGGGGCGGTGTTCTGGGTCGGGACCTTCATCCGCGTCCGCGTCATGGCCTTCACCGGCCAGACCATCATCTACGATCTGCGCCGGCAGTTGTTCGATCATCTGCAGGCGCTGTCGATGGGCTTCTACAATCGTTACGCCGTCGGCCGCCTCGTCTCGCGCGTCGTCAACGACGTCAGCACCATCCGCGAGTTCGTGGTGTGGGCCATCATCGCCGTCGCCCGCGATTTCTTCGACCTCTTCGGCATCACCGTCGCGATGTTCCTCCTCAACTGGCAACTGGCGCTGCTCAGTTTTCTCGTGCTGCCGCTCATGGCCGTCGCCACCGAGCTGTTCCGCCGTCGCGCCCGCGAGAGCTACCGGCAGGTGCGCTCAGCCGTCGGCTGGGTCAACGCCGTGCTCAACGAGAACATCGTCGGCGTGCGGGTGGTGCAATCCTTCAGCCGCGAGGACCGCAACCTCCGCCACTTCGCCGACCACGTCAACGGCAACCTGCTGCGCGCCACCAATTACGCCGCGCTGATCACGTCGGTGTTTTTTCCTTCGGTGGACTTCATCGGCAGTCTGGCGTTGGCGCTGGTGATCTTCGCCGGCGGGCAGATCATCCTCGGCGGCTTTGGGGCGTCGCTCGGGATTGACTGGCTGCCGCTGCAGGCCGGCGACCTGGTGGCCTTCGCGTTGTACATTGACCGCTTCTTCGACCCCATCCGCGACCTCTCGCAACGCTACAACACCTTTCAGGCCACGATGGTCAGCGGCGAGCGCGTCTTCGAGTTGCTCGATACGCCGGTGGAAGTGCAAGACGCCGCCGGCGCGCGCGAAATGCCGCCCATCCGCGGCGAGGTCGAATTTCGCAACGTCAGTTTCAAATACGATCACGCCGGGCTGCCCATTCTCGAGCAGATCAACCTGCACGTGCCGCCCGGCGAGACGGTGGCCCTGGTCGGTGAGACCGGCGCGGGCAAGAGCACGATGGTGAAGCTGCTCTCGCGTTTTCACGACGTGACCGAGGGCGCGCTGCTGGTCGATGGCGTGGATGTGCGCGCGGTGACGCAGCACTCACTGCGCCGGCAGATGGGCGTGGTATTGCAGGAACCGTTTCTGTTTTCGGGGACGGTGCGCGAGAACATCGCGTACAGCCAACCCGACGCCGGCGAGGCGGCAGTGGAGGCGGCGGCCCGCGCGGTCGGCGCGCACGACTTCATCGCCGCGCTCGTCCACGGTTACGAGACGAAAGTCGGCGAGGGTGGGGCGATCCTCTCGGGCGGGCAACGGCAACTTATCAGTTTTGCCCGCGCGTTGCTCGCCGACCCACGGCTGCTCATCCTCGACGAAGCCACCTCCAGCGTGGACACGCAGACCGAACGCATCATCCAGGCCGCGCTCGAAAGACTGCTCAAGGGCCAGACCTCGTTCGTCATCGCCCACCGCCTCTCCACCATCACGAAGGCCGACAAGATCGTGGTGATGGACAGAGGCCGCATCGTCGAGATCGGTTCGCACACGGAACTGCTCGAGCAGCGCGCGCGTTACTTCGAGCTGTATACGCTGGCGTTTACGGATCATCATTCCTAACCGGCCGCCCTCTGTACAAATCCATCCGTTCTTTGGCACAATCGCTGCCCTATGACCCAACCCATCCGACTCTTTCACGCCGCCGCGACCCTGCTCGCGTTGACGTTCGCTTTCGTCGCCCCGCGTGAGCAGGCCGGCGCACAGGAAACGCCCGTTTCGATTCAGGCCTTCGACACGTTATCGCCGGCACACGGCTGGCTGCTGCTCGATCGGCGTCTTTATCGCACGGAGAACGGCGGCCGCGCGTGGGCGGAGATCACTCTGCCGGAGGATGGCTCGTATGCCGTCGCCGCTATGGAGTGGGTGGATGCGGATCGCGGCTGGCTGGCCCGCCTCAATGCCGATGCGGAGGGCGGGCCGGTCTATGCGTTGGCGCGCACGTCCGATGGCGGCGCGACGTGGACGACGCTGTCGCTCGATCTCTTTCAACGCGGTGAGCCGGCGGCCTATGCCCAGGCCGTGTCGCTTCACTTCACCGGCGCGAACACCGGCTGGCTCGCAGTGACGCAGGCGACGGGCCCCAACTTCAGCCTCGGCACGCTATTCAAAACCGAAGATGGGGGAGCGACGTGGGTGCGAATGACTCTGCCCCGCGGCGGCAGCGTGCAATTTGAGTCGGCAACGGAAGGCTGGTTGATGGGCGGCGTGACTGGCGATGAGCGCTACCGCACCGCAGACGGCGGCGAGACGTGGCGAGCCGCGTCGCCCGGCGAAGCCCCACGCACACCCACCTCGCATTGGGCCCTTGACTCCGAAGGCCAGTGCACCCCCGCCTCGAATGCCACGCGCATCTGCACAATCACAACCCGCCTGCGACGCAGCGATGGCGGCGTGATTGCGCTGCCCATCGGCGATGCAGTGGTGGCGGCTCAGACCGTAAGTGCGACCGAGACCCCGACCTCCGCCTCGGTCACGAGCAGCGGCCCGGCGCGCTGGTTGCCCTACGCGGGGCACGGCTTCGATAGTTGCACGCTGCCCAACCTCGACCAGATGCAGGATTGGCACACCAACAGCCCGTATCGCGTGTGGAATCTCTACATCGGCGGCAGCAGCCGCGCGCCGTGCGGGACGTTGACGGCCGGCCACATCGCCGCGCTGGCCGTGCAGGGTTGGCGCTTCATCCCCACCTGGGTCGGGCCGCAGGCCGCGTGCACCGGTTACCCGAGCCGGATGAGCGGCGACCCGGCGACGGCGTATCAACAAGGGCTTGTCGAAGCGGATCTGGCCGTCAACCGCGCCGCTGAACTGGGCCTGACCTACTCGAACGATTCGGGCACGGTCTTGTATTACGACCTCGAGGCCTACCCGAACGATGCCGCTTGCCGGGCCGCCGCACAGGCGTTCATGAACGGCTGGGCGCAGCGCGTTCGCGAGCGCGGCAACCTGGCCGGGGTTTACGGCACACCGTGCACCTCGTACCTCAGCGACTTCGTCGCCAATCCATATGTGCCCGACGCGGTGTGGATTGCGGCGTGGTATCTCGACTACTTCGACGCCAACGCAACCGTCTGGCTGGGGCAATCGGCGGCGTGTCTGTCGAACTCCCTGTGGGTCCATCAGCAGCGGCTGCGGCAATATGCCGGCGGGCACAACGAGTCGTGGGGGGCGACGACGATCAACATCGACAGCAACGTGCTCGATGGCCCGGTGGCCAGCCTGCGCGATGTGACCCCTTTGGCCCAGGCAGCCGAGTTCTATCGCGACTTCGATTTTGTGGATGGGAGCGCGTGCTCGCTCAACACGCCGGGCTGGTTCAACGCCGAGGAGTGCGGCGCGGGCTGGAACGATCAGCTCTCGTCGCTGCGGTTGCGGCTGGGCTGGTCGGCGCGCGTCTTCCGCGACACGAACCTGGCCGGGCCGAGCTACTGCTACGTCCTCAGCGACCCCGATTTCGCCAACGACCGCTTCGACGCGACGACGCTGGTTGAGAACAATGCCTCCTCGATCAAGGTGTACGACAATGCGGGGTGTGTGGATTACTTCACCTACCTCCCCTTCATTGCCAACTCAGGCGTCCCCTGATTGAGTCTGTTATAACCTCGCCTTCACCGCCTGCGCCGTCAGGTGCGCCAATGCCATCACCGTGATCATCGGGTTGACGCCCGAGGCGGTGGGGAAGGCCGAGGCATCGGCGACGAAGAGGTTGCGCACATCCCAACTCTCGCCCTGCGGCGTGAGCACCGACCGCGAGCGGCGCCCCCCCATGCGACAGGTGCCCATCTGATGCGCTGAGAACACCATCAACGAGTTCGCCGCGAAGCCGAGGCGCTGCACGCGCCGGAGATACGGCTCGAGGTCAGCGCCGTCGTTGCGGAATGGCGCGAGGCCGGCGTGCGGCCCGCCAATGGCGTGCGCGCCGGCTGCGGCGTGCAACCGAAAACACTCCTCCACGCCGCGCAGCATATGCCGGCCGTCGGCCCGCGAGAGCACGTAGTCCATCACCGGCCGGCCCTGTTTGTTCACGCTCACCCGCCCGCCGTCGCGGTCACGGGTGATGGCGATGAAGACGGCTTGGTTGCGCGTGCGGGCGACGAGGGCTTTGTGTTGTTCCCCCGAAAGCCACACCTGCCCGAGGCCGATGATGCCGGCGTGCGCCGGTGGGTGCTCGACGACGAAGCCGTAGTGCCGCCCATCGAGGTTGGCCCACTGGTTGACGTAGCGCGTGAGCATCGGCCCCGTCCACGGCTCGATGAGTTCGTCGTATTCACCGAAGACGGGCACGGTGGGATGCAGCCGCAAATTCGTGCCGATAACGGGATTCGCGATGCCGGAGCGCAGCAGCACCGCCGGCGCGTGAATGCTGCCGGCGGCGATTACGGTGGCCCGCGCGCGAACGGTCAGCGGGCGGACGCCGGCCTCCGTCGCGCACTCCACTTCCACACCCGCCGCGCGGCCGGCCTCAATCAACACCCGCTTGGCCGTTGCGTTGACGACGAAGCGGGCCCCGTGCTCCGCCGCCTCGGGTAGATAGTTCTTCAGCGTGCTCTGTTTGCTGCCCCGCGCGCAGCCGAAGGTGCACCAGCCGCACTCCGCCGGGTCGGTGCAGCCTTTGCGATTCTGCGGGACGATGCCGCAGCCGAGGCCGAGCCGATCGCAGGCGAGTTCGAGCTTGCGCGCCTCGGCGCTCGCCCACGACTCGTCTTCGCTCACCTGCAGGCGCGCCCAGACCGAGTCCAGCGCCCGGGTGTACTCGGCGCTGAGCATATCGGTGCAGGCGTGCTCGCGCGCCCATTCCTCGCGCACGTGGTCGGGTGTGCGGAACGAGGCGCTCCAGTTGATGACGGTGGCGCCGCCGAGCGTCGAGCCGGCCAGCACGACGAGGCCGCCGTCGCGCGTGGCGAGGACAGCCTGATTCTCGTACAGCTTCTGATACGCCGTAAGCTCGTTTTGATCGAAGTCGCCGTCGCCGGAGTTGCCGCCCTTCTCGACGACGATGACGTCTTTGCCGGCCCGCGCCAGCTCCGCCGCCACCACGCTGCCGCCCGCGCCCGAGCCGACGACGACGACATCGCACTGCAGTGTGTCCGCCTCGGGGATGATCGTCGGCAGCCGGCCCCGTCCGGCCTCGGCGCCGCGCGCCCGCGGGGCAGGCCGATAGCCGATAGCGGGCCAATTCGGATTGCGGCCGGACTCGTCGGTGACGGAGTAGAAGAGGACGGCGGTGAGACGTTTGAGCCCTTGAAACGCTTTGCGGAGTTGGGGCACGGGGGAGACGGCCCAACGATGCAGCACCTGCTCGCGTTCGGCGGGCGTGAGCGCGGCAAAGGGCCTGAAGTGACCGGTCAGTGCCAGCGCGGTCACGGGCCGGTCGAGCGCATCGAGCAGTTGCTTGAATTCAGCCTGCTGCTCCTCGGTCTGCAAGTCGCGCACGGCGCGGGTGAGCAACCCTGGCACGTCCAGGTCGGAGGCGGCGCGCTTCCAGAAGCCGTGCTCATCGTCCGCGCGCTCAATACTGGGGATAACGGTGTCGCACAGCGCCGTGAGCGTTTGGAATTGTGCGTCGGTGAGGAAGTGAGTCATTGCGTGCTTGCGGTCTTTCAAACGGGCGATTGTGCGATTGAGAGCGGTGACGGGTGCACGAAGCTCAAACGGATTCTCTGACGAGCACCCTCAACTCCGCCAGATGGTTGCGCGCGTGGGTGTACATGCGCTCGGCCCACCACTGCGCGGTGCGCGGGCCGGAGGGCGGGTGCACGCCGACGCGGTTCCAGTCGTCGGCGGTGAGGGTATGCAGGCGGCTCACCGCTTGCGAGCGCTGACGGCGAAACTCGGCGACGATGTCGGCCAGCGGCTCCTCGGGCCGGTAGCCGTCCTCGAGCGACCAGCGATGATGGGGGAAAGGCTCGAGGTGCGGGCGGTCTTCGCCGAGGAGGCGATGGAGGCGCGGGAGGTAGGCCATGGTTTCGGCGTCGCGGATATGCACGGCGAGTTGATGCAGCGTCGCGCCATCGGCGTCGCGCCGCGCCTGCCATTCCGGCTCGGGCAACGCTGCGACGAGCGTGGCAAACTCATCGGGTTGCGCGGCCAACCGATTGAGGAGGATTTCGCGGTATTGGCGCAGTTGTTCCATTTGCTAAACCAATGTGACCGTCACCTATGTCGAACGCTCAGCGTGACAGAAGGCGCGCGCGCAGCTGGTGGATGTGCGCGGCGTGATCGAGTTCGTGCCACAGCGCGCGCCGCACCACCTTGCGCGGCGACCAGGTCTCGCCTTGAATCGTCACGACCTCGTCCCGATCCACAAACAGCCGCAGGGCTTCATTGAACTGCGCCCGCACCAGCATCAATCTGCCGAGCACGTCCGTCATCTCCCATGCGGCCTGATGGTCGAGGTTGAAGCGGCCGAGATACCAGTTCTCGGCGCCGGCCACGTGCTTGAGGATACCGTTGATGCTCCACCGCTCGCCGGGCAACGCCGTATTCAGCGCCTCGTCGCTCAACCCCAGATACGCGTCGAGCAGATCGGCGCGCGAGGCGTACAGCCGCCGGCCAAAGACCTCGACCTCCTCGGCGGCGAGCGGGGCGCGGTCGGCGGCGAAGAAGGCATTGACTTCATACTCGTCCTGCGACACCCACGCGCGCTGCACCTCATCCACCAAAAACTCGAACGGCGCCTCGGGCGGTTGCTCGCCGTGCCGGCGCAACCAGGCGAAATATTCCGGCAGGGCGCTGCTCGCCGAGGCGACCGCCGCCTCGCGCGTCTCGGCGCCGGCAAATCCGCCCGGCCAACCGGCCAGGTGGGCGATCCAGCGGCCCTCCATTTCTTCGAGGTTGAGGTGAAAGAGCATCGGCCGGGATGAAGCGCGAAGCCGCACAGCACGCGAAGTTTCCTTTGCGCTCCTGGCAGCTTTGCGGTTAAGTCTCTATCTGTAAGGCGTAGTCGGCAAGGCTGGCAGCCTGCCGTCCGGCGCGGCGGTCGGCGAGGAGGGTTTCGAGCTGCAACACGACTGCCGGCAATTGTTTCAGCCCGCGCGTTTTCTTCTGCATCACCATGAGCTGATCGCCGGCGTCCCTCCCCTCGGCCTCGCGCAGAAAGAGCACAGCGGCGGCCAGGCCGAGCACTTCCGCGCGCGGCTTGAGTTCTTCGGGCAACCGCTCCGTAAACAGAAAACACGCAAACGCCTCGGCGATGATGGCGAGCGCCTCATCGGGCCGCTCGCTGTAGCGCCACGGGTGCGAGGTGCCCCACGCGATCGGCGGCGGCGCGGTCACGACGACCTCTGTGGCGGAGGCGACCGCCAGCGGCTGGCGGCCCGGGTACAGCAGGTTGGGGATGAAGACAAAGGCGCGCTCATCCGCGCCGAACAAATCCAGCAGGAAGCGATGCAGGTCGGCGCGATCGAGCACCGCGCGCGCATCCGCCTCGGCCTGCTCGAAATCGGCGGAGTGCTCGGCGAAGAACTCCGTCACGCCTGCGGCGGTCACAAAATCCCGCCCCGCCTGACCGAAGCCCGCCGGCCATTCGACGAGCAGGGCGTGCGCATACAACGACGAGAGCCCCTCGCCTTCCCCCGCCACCGTGCGGATGTCGCGCACGGCCTCGTGCTCACGCTGCGGGGCGAAGCGACGGTGGGCGGCCTCGGCCACGCGATGCGGCTTGTAGGCCTTGACGCGCTGCTCCGCCTCCGGCCAGTCGCCGGCGGCCAGCAGCGCGCCTATCACGCGAAAGCGTTCATCGCTGCGGACTGCGATGGTCATAGTGAATCGTCATCAGATATTGGCGATGGCCGTCGTCACCGGCTCGCCCGCGCGGAGGGCGACGACGCGCAGGCCCGAGTCTTTCCATTCGTCCGCCAGCGCCGCTGCCAGCCCGCGCAGGCCCTCGCGCGCGGCGCGCACGGCGGCGTGGGGCACAGCGGGATCGCGGGCCACGAGGACGATCAGACCGCCCCCAGTCTCCGGCGAGCCGGCGTCGCGGGCCGCTATCATCGCCCGGGCCACGGTCTGCGCGCACAGGAAGGTGCCTTTGAGATTCACGTCGAGCGTCCGGTTCCACTCGCCCTCGTCCATCTTGAGCGCGCTGTTGCCGGGTGTGATCTCGGCCGCGCACACCAGCATGTCAATCCTCGGATAGCGTTCGAGCACATCATAGATCAGCGTCTGCACCGCCATCTTCTGGCTGACATCCACCGCCTGCGCCTCGGCGCGGCCACCGGCCTGCCTGATGGCCTCGGCGGTGCGCGTCGCTGAATCAGGATTGATGTCAATGGCGATGACGGTGAAGCCGGCCTGGCCAAGCTCGCGCGCAGCGCCGCGCCCGGCGCCCCGGCCCGCGCCGGTGACGAGGGCCACCTTACCGAGGATGGTCATATCGCAATTGTAGTCGCGCCCACGATTGCTGGCTACGGTGGTGGCGGTCGCGGCCCGACGTCTTCGAGCCGGTAGCCGCGCGGATACGAGCGGTGCCGGATGTGGGCGTGGAAGACCGGGGTGCGTCGCTCGGGTAAACCGCGCACCAGCGCCGCGCGCAGCCGCAACGCCCCGCGCACCAGCGCCCGCATCCACGCCGGCGGGCCTCGAAAGCCAAAGGCCTGCAACAGCGGTTCGTCGAGCAGGGCGTAGATGAAGGGCGCGCCCAGCGCAAACAGCGGCCGGGGCAGGAACCAGCCAAGGAAAAGCTCCACCGTGGCCGTGCCCACGCGCCGATTGGTCTCTGCGTAGCGGAAGTGGCCGAGCTCGTAGCTGCGATTGAAGCGCTCGAAGACGGCGTAGTCGTCGGGAACGGCATGAATGTTCATGCGCCGTGCGATCTCACGCCACAGGTGGAAGAGGGCCAGCTTCTCGTTGGGGTGCATCGGCCGCCAGCCGAACTGCTCCATCCACCGCGCCGGCTCGAACACAAAGGTCGAGAGCACGTACAAGAAATCGTCGTTGGCGATGGCATAGCGGCCATGCTGGCGGTTCATATTGCGCAGGGCGGCGCGCCCCTGCGGGCTGTCGTACCCCTCCTCCGTCATCAGGCTGACGAGGATGGCGGTATCGTCGTAGCGCTTCTGCGCGGCGCGGCGGAACTCGCCGGTGCGGTCGAGCAGGGCCGAGATGCTGGGCACGGCATACGTTCGGAAGAGCGCGAACTCCAACGCGCGAGTCATGTCGAAGGGGAACTCGTACGTCGAACTCAGCCGGACGATTTCCAAATGATCGCGCTCGGGGTCGAGCCGTTCGATGCGCGCCAGGATGGAGCGTTGGGGCATGGTCGCCTAGCGCTAACCGAGCGCCACCTGCCACAACGCGCGGGGCGACATGGCGCGCAACGGGTCAATGTTGCCGATGGCGACGTTGAGCAGCAACTCCGCCAAATCGGGGTTACGGTTGGCGGCGCTGACGAAGCGGTTGAGCACCCACGGGCGGAAGTAAGTGTCGCGCACCCGGATGATGTTGACGAACATCCTCAGAAACCGGTTGTGCAGGGCGTGGATGTGCCGCCGCGCGGCGCGCTCCGCCGTCTCGCCCGCACGGAGCGCGCGGCCCAGCTCGTCCGCCGCCACCTCCGCCGACTCAAGCGCGTAATCAATCCCCTCGCCGGTGAGGGGATTGACCAGGCCGGCGGCCTCGCCGATCAGCATCAGCCCGGGGAAGGCAGCGCGCGCGGTGGGGAAATCGAAGCGCAGCGGGTAGCCTTTGATCGGCGCGCTGGGCTGCGCGTCCGTCAACAGCCCGGCCACGTAACGGTTGGCGACGAATTCATCGAAGGCCCGGCGCGGCGTGGTGCGTTGCGGCGCGCGCCCGGCGCGCACGAAGTAGCCGGCGCCCACGTTGGCCGTCGTCGGCGAGGTCGGAAACACCCAGCCGTAGCCCGGCAGCGGCACCGAGTCGAAGTGAAACTCAACCGTATCGCTCAGGCCCTGCACGTTCTCGTAATACGTGCGCGCGGCGCGGCCATACGCCGGCGCGCCCTTGAGCAGGCCGGCGCGTTCGAGCACCGAGGTCGAGGCGCCGGTGGCGAACACCGTGGCCCGCGCGCGCAGGTCGCGCAGCCCATGCGCGGTCTGGGCGCGCACGCCGACGACCTCAGCGTGTTCCCGCAGAATCTCAATCGCGGCCGTCTGCGGCGCGAAGTGCGCCCCGGCCTCCACCGCCCGGGTGCGGATGATGTCGTCGAGCTGGTAGCGCGGCAGCACGAGGGCGAAGTTCGGCAGGTGCCCGAAGGCCGGGGCCGGCGCAACGACCGCGCGGCCGTTGGGCGCGAAGATGGCGATGCGGTTGACGCGATAGCCCTGCGCGTCCACGCGGTCGGCCAGGCCCATATCGTGCAGCACGCGCAGCGCGCGCGGTGAAACCCCGTCGCCGCAGGTCTTGTCACGCGGGAAGTCGGTCTTATCCACCAGCAAAACATCGAAGCCCTGCGCGGCGAGGAAGTACGCCATCGCCGAGCCGGCCGGCCCCGCGCCGACGATGAGGATGTCGCGGTGTTCCACACGCTTCGGGAGCCTGTCCATCGCAATCGGACTCTAGCGCAAAGGCCCGAAGATGCAAGGCCGCCATGCTCGACACTCGGCGGTCGCGCTCGCAATGCGTCCTGACCTTCGGGCTTTATTCGATGTCGGCCAGCTCCCGCCAGGCCCGCAACACCTCCGCCACGCTCCACGCTTGCGCGGGGCAGGCATGCGGGGTGTGCGGCGGGTCGGCGTCGGCGACCTCGCTGAGGCTGCCGAGGCCGTGATCGCTGAGATGGCGCAGCAGCGGGTCGAGGAAACTGAGCGCGGCCGCGCGGTCACCGTACACGCGGAAGTGCGCGCTGACGAACGGGCCGATGAGCCACGGCCAGACCGTGCCCTGATGGTATGCGGTGTCCCGCGTCACCCGGTCGCCGTTGTAACGCGGATGGTAGTTCGCGTCGTCGGGCGGCAGCGTGCGCAGGCCGAGTGACGTCAGCAGCCTGCGCGCACAGACCTCCACCACTGCGCGCTGCTGCCCGGCGGTGAGCGGCGAGTGCGGGAGCGAGACGGCGAAGAGTTGATTGGGCCGCAGCGTGGCCTCGGGCCCGTTCGGGCCGTCGAGCACGTCGAAGCAGCAGCGGGTTGCCGGGTTCCAAAAGCGCTCGAAGCCGGCGCGGGCCGCCTCCGCCAGCGCGTCGTACTCCGCCGCCGGTTCCGCCAGCCGCCGCGCGAGAGCCGCCATCACCCGCAGCGCGTTGTACCACAGCGCATTGACCTCCACCGGCTTGCCGATGCGGGGCGTCACCACCCAATCGTCAATCTTCACATCCATCCATGTTAGTTGCACGCCCGGCTCGCCGGCATACAACAAACCGTCGCGCGGATCAACATGGATGCGATAGCGCGTGCCGCGTCTGTGCCACGCGATGATATCGGCGAGCACCGGCCACAGATCGCGCACGAGGCCGTCATCGCCGGTCGCGGCGTGATAAGCGCGGACGGCCTCCACATACCACAGCGTCGCATCCACCGTGTTGTAACCCGGCGTTTCATTCGCATCGGGGAAGTTGTTGGGCAGCATCCCCTCGCTGGCGAAGCGCGCGAAGGTGCGGAGGATTTTCGCCGCCACGTCGAAGCGGCGCGCGGCCAGGGTCAGGCCGGGCAGGGCGATCATGGTATCGCGGCCCCAATCGTTGAACCACGGGTAACCGGCGATCACGCTGCGGCCCTCCGGTTCGCCCGGCAGCGGGCGCGCGACGATGAATTGATCGGCGGCCAGGACGAGCTGGCGAATGGCGGCCGGCGCGGCGCCAAGGCCAGATCGCTCGATGAGCTGGGCCTCGTAGGCCCGGCGCTGCCGGAGCGGCTCGGCATGCCGCGCGGCGCCGGCGGCGCTGAGGGTGAAGATCACGGACTCGCCCGGTTGCAACGTCACGCGGAACACGCCGAGGCACACGTTGTCGTCCACCGCATCGAGTCCGCGCCCGTGCTCGACGCTGAGGAAGTAGGCGCGATAGCGTTCGGAACGCGGCTCGGCCTCGGCGCGGTCGCTGGTCACAAAACTGATCGGCTTGCCGTCGCGCACGATCCGCAGCCCGCCGGCGACCCGTTCGGCGACGAGCGGCAGCGGGTCGTTGATCGAGGTGACGTGATGGTCGCGCTGATTGGCGATGACCTTGAGGCTGAGCGCGAGCGGAACCGAGGCGCGCCGCACGGTGTATTCAACGAAGGCGGTGTTTTCACCCGGCTGCATCCACAGCCGTTTTTCGAGCAGCGCATCGCCGAGGGCGAAGGCCCATACCGGGATCGCGCCGTCGAGCCGGAAGTGCTCGATGAACTGAAACCCCGCCGGCTCGATGCCGCCCTCGGCCCATTGATTGGCGAAGAGCGGGTAATCGCGGCCATCGTACCTCGCGGTCTCGTCGAATTTCGTGATCAGCAGCGTGCGGCCCACCGGCGGGGCCAGCGCGGCGATGAGCAACCCGTGATAGCGCCGGGTCAGCATCCCGGCCACCGTTCCCATCGCATAGCCGCCGAGCCCGTTGGTCACGAGCCATTCCTTTGCTCCGGAGATGGCGGGGTTCCCGCACACATCGCGTCCAAAATCAACCATAGGGCCTCCAAGTAAACGGATTGTAGCCGCGACGGTCAAGCGTGCAACGAGCCGAAACTTATGACGGCCCGACCGGTCTAACGTGATACGCTACTGAACACAAGCGGAGGCGGAACCGCTCTGGTGGGGGCGGCCGGGTGGATTGCGGCAAGGGGGAGTTGGTTGGGCGGCCCACAACGGTGGCCCAAGTTGGTTATACTGCCTCCCGCAATCGAACCAGCCGGTGTCAGGGCGAGTAACGAAACCAGCGGTCACTTCAATGCGTAAAGGGCAATTATGGCCACTCAAAACCATCATCTCGTGCATGTGGACAACGTCGTCAAAGACTTCCAGGGCCCGTCCGGCACGATTCACGTGCTCAAGAGCGTCAGCCTCACGGTGCAGCCGGGCGAATTCGTCGGCGTGCGCGGACCGAGCGGTTCGGGCAAATCAACGTTGGTGAACATGATCACCGGCATTGACCGCCCGACCGGCGGCAGCGTGCGGGTGGCGGGCGAGCCGCTGGAGAAGATGAACGAAAACCAGTTGGCGCGTTTCCGCGGCAAGAAGATCGGCGTGATCTTTCAGTTCTTTCAACTCTTGCCCACGCTCACCATCGTCGAGAACGTCATCCTGCCGATGGACTTCTGCCGGATGTACAAGCCGAGGGAGCGCACCGAACGGGCGATGCTGCTGCTGGATCAGGTCGGGTTGGCCGATCAGGCGCACAAGTTGCCCAATACGCTCTCGGGTGGGCAGCAGCAGCGCGCCGCCATTGCCCGCGCCCTGGCCAACGACCCGCCGCTGCTGGTGGGCGACGAGCCGACGGGCAACCTCGATTCGAAGACGGCCGACAAAGTGTTCTCTCTCTTCGAGGATCTGGTGCAGCAGGGCAAGACCTTCATCATGGTCACCCACGACAACGACCTGGCCAGGCGCATGCCGCGGCTGGTACAAGTCTTCGACGGCGAGTTGTACGAGGGCATGGATGCGCACATTGCGGTCACGGCGTGATCATCAGCCGACACCTTACACCATGACCCCGCCCGTTAGTGTGGCTTTCAGAAAGGTGTGGCGTGACCTTTGGAACAACAAGGGTCGAACCACGCTCGTCGTCGCCAGCATCGCCACCGGCGTGCTGGCTTTGGGCATGATCACGGCCAGCAATGCGCTGATGACGCGGCAGATGACGCTCTCACAACTGGCCAGCCGGCCAGCGCATGTTTCGCTGGGCTTGCGCGGAACGGTGGACGATGCCGACGTCAAAAGCCTGGCGCGCCTGCCGCAGATCGAGGGCATTGAGGGTGAAGTGGAGGCCGGTATCCGCTGGAAGCCGACGCTGGAGGCCGAGTGGAGCAACGCCGGGTTGGTGGCCCGCGCCGATTACGAAGCGCAGCGATTCGACGTGGTCGAATTGCGCGGCGGTGTCTGGCCGCAGGGCGAGACGGTCGCGGTCGAGTTCAACCACGTCGCGCCCTACAACCTCCCGCCCATCGGTGGAACGGTGTACTTCGAGGTGAACGGGCGCGCCCGGCCGGTGCAGCTCGGCGGCACCGTCCGCGACCCGTTGCGCTTCCCGCCGCCGTTTGCCGACTCGCCGACCTTCTACGTCAGCCGCAACTTCATCCAGGAGTTGGCCGGCTTCCGCGACTTCAACCTGATCAAGTTCACCCTCCCCGACTACACCGAGGCGCGCGCCGAGGCGGCCGCCGACGTGGTCGAGGAACGGCTGATCAAGATGGGCCTGTCCGCCGGCGTGCCGCAGATCAATGATCCCAGCCGCCACTTCCTGCAAGACCTGATGGACGGCGTCGGGCTGATCCTGCTGGTGATGGCCGCGCTCTCGCTCGGCATGAGTGTTTTCCTCGTCGTCAACACCCTCAACGCCATCCTGGCTCAACAGATCCCGCAGATCGGCATCATGAAGACCGTCGGCGGGCTGCGTGGGCAGATCGCGCAACTGTATCTCGCGGGCGTCATCGTGTACTGCGCGCTGAGCCTGCTGGTGGCGGTGCCCGTGGGCGCGTTTGGCGGCAATGCGCTCGCCGGCTGGATGCTGAGCCTCATCAACGTGCCGGCCTCGCCGTTTGAGATCCTGCAGCAATCGCTTGGGCTGCAGTTGCTCACCGGTCTGATCGTGCCGCTGCTGGCCGCCTCATGGCCGATTTTGCAGGGGGTCGCTGTCTCGGTGCGCGAGGCCCTCAACGCTTACGGCCTCGGCACCGGGCGCTACGGCAATCGCTGGGTGGATCGATTGCTCGGGCGGGTGCAGGGCCTGCCGGGCATGGCCGCGCTCGCGCTGCGCAATACCTTCCGGCGGCCCGGGCGCGCGGCGCTCACCCAGATCACCCTCATCAGCGCCGGCGCGATCTTCATGATGGTCGTCACCACGCACTATTCCTTCAACGAAACCCTCCACACCATCTTTCGCAGCCTGGGCTACGACGTCATCATCGGCTTTCAGCAGTTTCAACGCACCGAGGAAGTCGAGCCGCTGATCCGGGCGCGGCCCAATGTGGATTACGCCGAGATGTGGGTCTTCCGCAGCGCGGCGCTGAAGAAGGAAGGGGCCAGCGGGCCGGGCAGCGACCACGTCGTCTTTCTGCGCGGCATCCCGGAGGCGGCGCAACTGTTCGCGCCCGAGATCGTGGCCGGGCGCAACCTCACGCCGCAGGATGGGCAGGCGCTGATGCTCAATCAGAAGCTGGCGCGCGAGATGGGCGTGACCGTCGGCGACCGCGTGGTGCTCGACCTCGACGACCGCGGCGAGAGCACGTGGACGGTGGTGGCCCTGCTCTTCGACCTGAGCGCGAACCAGACGACGGCCTATGTGTCGATTGACAAACTCAACGAACACATCGGCGCGGTCGGGCTGGCCGGCATCGCGTGGATACGACTGAACGAGTCCACGCGCGAGACGCAGGCGGCAGCGGAGCGTGACATGCGCGATTACTTCAAAACGCAGGGGATGGAGCTGGGCTTCACCAATTCGGCCATCAAAGATCAGGAGCAATCCAACGCGCAGTTCAGTATCCTCACCACGTTGCTGCTCATCATGACTTTCCTGATCGCCGTCGTCGGCAGCATCGGGCTGAGCGGCACACTCTCGATCAACGTGCTCGAACGCCGCCGCGAGATCGGGGTGATGCGAGCGGTCGGGGCATCGTCGCTCGATGTGGCCCTGATCTTCATGGGCGAGGGCTTGCTGCTCGGGTTGTGCAGTTGGGCGGTGGCCGTGCCGATCAGCGCCGTGGCCGGGCGGGCCTTTGTGCAAACCATCGGCGATGTGATAGATTTCCCGGCCCAGTACTACTTTTCCTTTGCCGGGGTGTGGATTTGGCTGGCGATCGTGATCACGCTTGCGCTGGTCGCCAGTTGGCTGCCCGCGCGCCGCGCGACGCAGATCAGCGTTCGAGAGAGCCTGGCATACGAATAATTCGTAGCGCGCCGGACGCAGGGCGTGCCGCATCACGCACTGCGCACCACGCCATACGCGCATCACCATGAAAAAGAGACTTCTTCCGATTGTGTTTCTCGCCGCGTTGCTCACCGCCTGTGGCACGGCCGCCTCCACCGCCGCCCCCGAGTCCGACATCCCGCCGGTGGTGGATTCGGGCCGGGTGATCGCCGAAGGGCGGCTGGAGCCGGGCAGCCATGTGCAGGTCTCGTTCCTGGCCGGCGGGCAGGTGGCCGAGGTGCTGGTGAAGGAGGGCGACACGGTGCAGGCCGGCGCCGTGCTGGCGCGGCTGGAAAATCGCGAGCCGCTGCAGGCCCAGCTCGCACAGGCCGAGCAGGCGGTGCTCGACGCGCGCCAGGCCATTCAATCCCTGAACGACAACGCCGCCCTGGCCGCTGCCCAGGCGCAGCGCGAGGCGGCCCAGGGCGTCGCTGATCTGGAGAAGGCCGAGCGCAAACTCAAATACACCGCCGCCCCCGATATCAAGTTCTACGAAGATGAGTTGAAGAAGGCGCAGGACGCGCTGGCGACGGCGCAAGAGAACGCCACCATCACTGCCATCGGCGATATCGAGAACGCGCTGGCCGGCGCGCGTGACCGGCTCCAGAAGGCGACCGATATCTACAACGATGCGCAGAAGGCGCAAGCGGAGTGTACGGGGTGCGAGTTTGTGTATGCGCCGGCAGCCGGCACCTTCGTGAAGTTGGACGATGCGCGCAAGGAATTCGTGGACGCCACCGACGCGGTGAAGGTGTGGGAGTTGCGTCTGGCGCAGGCGCAACGCGGCGACGCGCAGACGGTCGCCGACCTGAAGAAGCGTGTGGATACCGCGGCCGCCAATCTGCGCGATGCCCGGAACCCGAAGGCGCAGGACATCTCGCTGGCCGAGGCCGAGGTCCAGCTCATCCAGGCGCGGATCGACGACGCCAACCGCCGTTACGAGAAGTTGCAGGCCGGCCCCGACCCCGACCAACTCGCGGCCGCCGAGGCGCGACTCAAGACCGCGCAAGCTAATCTCGACTCGGCCAAAGCCGCGCTCGACAACACCGAACTGCGCGCGCCCATCGCCGGCACGGTGGCCGATTTCAAACTTAAGGTCGGCGAGCAGGCGGCGCCGGGCGTGCCGGTGGCCACCCTGGCCGAGTTTGCGCAGTGGGTGGTGAAGACCAACAACCTCACCGAGATCGAAGTGGTGAAGATCAAAGTTGGCCAGGCCGCTGAGGTCGTGCTCGACGCGCTGCCCGAGGTGACGCTCAGGGGCACGGTGCAATCCATCGCTACCGTCTTTGTCGAGAGCCGGGGCGATGTGACCTACACCGTCACCATCGCCCTCGACAGCCTCGACCCGCGCGCCCGCTGGGGGATGACGGCCCAGGTCACGCTCGCGCCGTAACCCGCTCGACAGACCCTGAAGGTTCGAAGACCTTCAGGGTCTATTTGTTTACAACCCCGTTACATCTTCAACACCCGCACATGACACCTCGCCGCGACGATAGCGCCGAGGTGATTCATGCCCCGCACACTCTCGCGCCGTGATGTCCTGAAAGCCTCCGGCCTGGCCGCAACGATGGCGGCGCTGGCCGCCTGCGACCCGCGCAAAACCAGCGCGCCCACCGCCCCCCCGACACAGGCTCCCCCGGGGACGCCGGTTGCCGTTGCCCCTCCGGCCTCCTCCGGGGAGCCGCGCGCCGTTTCGCTCGCCCACGCGCTGCGCCGCCTGACCTTCGGACCCACACCCGCGATGCGGCAGCACGCCGAGGCCATCGGCCTCGAAGCCTGGCTCAGCGAGCAGTTTGACCCGACCATCACCGAGAACGCCGCCGTCACCAGCCGGCTGGCCTCATTCACGACGTTGACGATGTCGGTGGCCGAGCGTGTCGAGGCCGGAGGCCTGGCCGTGCAGGAGTTGATCGGCGCGACGCTCGCCCGCCAGCGTTTCAGCGACCGGCAGGTGTACGAGATGCTGGTGGATTTCTGGTCGAACCACTTCAGCATCTACGCCGGTCTGCGCACGACGCGCTACACCAAAACCGACGACGACCTGCATGCGCTGAGGCCCAACGCGCTCGGCACCTTTCGCGATTTGCTGTGGGCCTCGGCGCACAGCCCGGCCATGCTCGCCTATCTCGATCAGGCCACAAGCACCAGGGAAGCGCCGAACGAAAACTACGCCCGCGAGTTGCTCGAACTCCATACGGTAGGGGTGGAGGGGGGATACACACAGCGCGATGTGGAAGCCGTGGCCCGCGCGCTTACCGGGTGGAGCCTCGTCGGGCCACGTGAGCGGCGGTCCGGCAATGAGCCGGGCACGTACATCTTCCGGCCGGACACTCACGACGACGGCGCGAAGCAGGTGATGGAGCTGGCGCTACCGGCGGGCGGCGGCAAGGGCGATGGTGAGCGCCTCATCGAGTATCTCGCCGCGCACCCGAGCACGGCGCGCTTCGTCGCCACCAAACTCGCGCGCCGCTTCGTGGCGGACTTTCCGCCGCCGGCGCTCATCGAAAAACTGGCCGCCGCCTTTCAAGACTCGCGCGGCGATGTGCCGATGTTGATGCGGACACTGGTCCTCTCGGAGGAGTTCGCGGCCTCGGCGTGGCAAAAACTCAAACGCCCGCTCGAGTTCGTCATCTCCGCGCTGCGCGTCACCGAGGCCGAGATCGCACAGCCGCGCCCGCTGGTCGAAACGCTGCGCGCGCTCGGGCAGATCCCGTTCAACTGGCCCGCGCCCAACGGCTACCCCGATGTGGCCGGATACTGGCTCAACACCAGCGGCCTGCTCGCGCGCTGGAACTTCGCCCTCACCCTGGCCGCCGGCAAATACAAGGGCGCGCAGCTCAATCTCAAAGCCCTCACCCGAGAGGCCGGCTCGGCGGCGGACGTCGTGGCCGTGCTCGGCGAGCGCTTCACCGGCGAGCCGCTGCCCGCCGCGGCGCGCGACATCCTGATTGATTTCGCGTCAGCCGACTCGCTCGAGAAGCGGCTGCCGCTCGTCGCGGGCCTGATCCTCGGTTCACCGTATTTCCAATGGCGATAAAGGCGTCTCCGTGGCAAATGAATTCGAAGGAGAGTAGACATGGCGTTTGATCTATCGCGTCGGGATTTTTTGAAACTGGCTTCGGCGGGGCTAACAAGTTGGGCCCTGGCCCCGGCCTTGCCGGCGTGGATGCCGCGCCTCGCCTTCGCCGCCGAGAACGTCGAGCCGCAGGGCGATGTGCTGGTGTGCGTCTTTCAACGCGGCGGCATGGATGGGTTGAACGCCGTCATCCCGCACGGCGAGGCCGAATACTATCGCCGCCGGCCCATGCTGGCCGTGCCCGAGCCGAAGTCGGGTGATGACGGCACGGGCATTGACCTCGACGGTTTCTTCGGCCTGCACCCCGCGCTGCGCCCACTCAAGGATTTGTGGGATGAGAAGGCCCTCGCCATCGTGCACGCCACCGGCTCGCCCGACCCCACCCACTCGCATTTCGATGCGATGGATTACATGGAGCGCGGCACGCCCGGCGAGAAGAGCATCCCCACCGGCTGGATCGGTCGCCATCTGCAAACGGCCCCCTGGCAGAACGAGTCGCCCTTCCGCGCGGTCGGCATGGGCGGCGCGGCGCAGGCCTCGCTGCGCGGGCCGGTGCCGGTGACGGTGCTCAAATCCATCGCCGATTTTCACCTCGCCGGCCGCACGCAAGACCTGGCCGAGATTCAACAAACACTCACCGCGCTGTACACGTTGAACCCATCGCTCACCGGCCCGGCCGATTCCACTTTCGACGCGATTGAGATTTTGGAGAAGGTGGATGTGACGAACTACACGCCCGCCGCGAACGCGCAGTATCCCGAGGGCGATTTCGGTTTGGCGTTGAGGCAGGTGGCGCAGTTGGCCAAGGCCGAGGTCGGCCTGGAGGTGGCGTGTTTGGATATCGGCGGGTGGGACACACACGCCGCGCAGGGTGGGGTGAAGGGCGAGTTGCCGGGCCTGCTCGCGCAACTGGCCGGCGGGCTGGCGGCGCTGTATCACGACCTCGGTGACCGGGCCAAACGGGTGACGATTGTGACCATGAGCGAGTTCGGGCGGCGCGTGCCGGAGAACGGTAGCGCCGGCACCGATCACGGCCACGGCAACTCGATGTTTGTGCTTGGCGGCGGCGTGAACGGGGGCAAGGTTTACGGCGAGTGGCCCACCCTGGCGCCGGAGGCTTTGGCCGACCCCGGCGACCTCGCCATCACCACCGACTTCCGCGATGTGCTCGGCGAGATCGTGCAGAAGCGCCTCGCCAACCCCAAACTGGCCGAGGTCTTTCCCGGTTACACGGATTGGAAGATGCGCGGGGTGGTGCGGGACAATGCAACTGCCTAACGCAAAGTCGCTATGGAGCCGGGGCGCAAAGGAGTGCGCCCCCGTGCGTCTTTGCACGCAGGCGGCTTTGCGCTGAAAACGCCCGAAAGAAAAAGAGCCTCTGCAACGGGCAGAGGCTCTCGGTTTACTTCCTCCCGTTGGCGCTCACCGCCGGCGGGAAGTACATCTCCTCGACGTACTGCTTGACCATGCGCCGCATGCTGAACTGCGGGGCGAGGGTGGAGACGCACTCCTTGATGCGCCGGATCCAGCCGGCGGAGATGGTGTTCGAGTCGCCGTAGTACAGCGGCACGATCTGATTCTCGAGCACATCATACAGGCTGGCGGCGTCCTTGGCATCCTGCGCAGCGTGATCGGCCAGTTCACTCTCATCGCCGATGGCCCAGCCGTTCTCGCCGTTGTAGCCCTCCTGCCACCAGCCGTCGAGGATCGAGAAATTCAGCACACCGTTGAGCGAGGCCTTCATCCCGCTCGTGCCGCTGGCCTCCAGCGGGCGGCGCGGATTGTTCATCCACACATCCACCCCCTGCACCAGATGGCGGGCGAGGTTGATATCGTAGTCCTCGAGGAAAGCCACGCGGCCGGCGAACTCGGCGCGCTTCAATTGCCGATAGACCTCCTGGATTACCTTCTTGCCGGGCTCGTCCATCGGGTGCGCCTTGCCGGCGAAGATGATCTGCACCGGCATCTGCGGATTGTTGACGATGCGAAGCAGCCGATCCACATCGCGCATCACCAGCGAGCCGCGTTTGTACGTCGAGAAGCGGCGCGCAAAACCGATGGTGAGTTTGTAGGGGTCGAGCAGTGTGCCGGCCGCCACGATCTGCACCGGATGGCGACCGAGCGCCACCCATTGCTGCCGGGCGCGGTCACGGATGTGGGCCATCAACTTGCGTTTGAGGTGGAGGCGCGCCGCGCGGATTTCCTCATCCGGTGCGGCCAGCAATGCCTGCCATGTCTCCGGGTCGTCGAGGTTCTCCATCCAGTCCGGCCCGAGGTAGCGGTCGTAGAGCAAACGCATGCGGCGCGCCAGCCAGGTGCCGGTGTGCACGCCGTTGGTGATGGCTCCAATCGGCACCCGCTCCATGGGCGTATCCGGGTAGAGGAACTTCCACATGCTGCGGCTCACCTGACCGTGCAACTCGCTCACCCCGTTGCTGTGGCGCGACATCCGCAGCGCCAGCACCGACATGCCGAAGGAGGCGCCCCACGATTGCTGCATCCGCGCCAAATCAATCAGCCCCTCGCGCGTCAGGCCCATGGCCGGCCAGTATTGATGGAAGTAACGATCCATCATCCAATCGGGGAACTCCTCGTTGCCCGCCGGCACCGGGGTGTGAGTGGTGAAGACGGTGCACGCCCGCACCTCGGCCATCGCCGTCTGGAAATCCTTGCCCGGCGACTGGCCATCGCCGACCACCAGTTCGCGGATGCACTCAAAGGTCAGGAAGGCGGAGTGGCCCTCGTTCATGTGCCACACCGTCGGGTGCAGGTTGAGCACGCGCAGGGCGCGCACGCCGCCGATGCCGAGCACGATCTCCTGGCAGATGCGCGTGTCTTTGTCGCCGCCATACAGCCGCGCCGTCAGGTCGCGATCGGCCGCGGCGTTCTGGGTGATGTCGCTGTCCAGCAAAATCAACGGGATGCGGCCAACCTGAATCTTCCACAGCCGCACCCACAACCTCCGCTCGGGCAGTTCCACCGACACCATCACCGGTTGGCCGTCGGCGTCGAGCAGCGGGATGATGGGCAGATCGTCGAACGAGTAGCGGATGTAGCCCGCCTCCTGCCAGCCATCCTCGGTAATGCGTTGCGAGAAGTAGCCCTGGTTGTAATACAGACCGACGCCGACAAACGGCAGATCGAGATCGGAGGCTTCTTTGGCGTGATCGCCCGAGAGCACGCCGAGGCCGCCCGAATAGGTGGGGAAGCTCTCGTGCAGCCCGAACTCGGTGGAGAAGTAGGCGATCAATTCGTCTTTGCGGCCGGGATAGGTGCGGGCGAACCAGGTCTGATCATCGCGCATGTAGGCATCGAAGCCGGCGATGATCCGGTCGTACAACTCAAGGAACGCGGGGTCCTGCAGCGCGCCATTCAGCTCTTTGCGTTTGACGCGCTTGAGGAATTTGATCGGGTTGTGGCTGCACTCCGTCCACAGTTGCCGATCAATCGATTCGAACATCTCGCTGGCGTCCGAGTTCCAGGTCCACCACAGGTTATAGGCCAGATCGATCAGGCGATTGATGCGTTTGGGAAGGCTGACGCCGCTCAACATCGCCGGCGTCGAGGCAGCAGGCTCAACAGACAACATGTTGGGTTATCTCCTGGTGGAACCGCTTGCAAAAAAAGCGCCGCGACTATACCACAGCGCGAGGGCGCGGGTAAACCAGGAAAATAGGGTATAAGGTTTCAACATTGCCCATTTGAAATTATGACGATACACTGTGATGACAATCCGCGTTATGCAATTTCCACCTAGTTTCCAATCGCAACGTGTGCAGTTGTTTGTAACGTGCATTGTGGACTCGCTCTATCCACACGTGGGCCGCGCCACGGTGGAGGTCCTGGAGCGCCTTGGCCTCGAGGTGGCTTTTCCCGAGGCGCAGACTTGCTGCGCCCAGCCAGCCTACAACGGCGGCTTTCGCGACGAGGCGCGCCAGGTGGCGCTGCGCTTTCTGGATGTCTTCGAGCCGACCGCGCCAGACCCGGTTGTGTGCCCGTCCGGCTCATGCGCGGCGATGGTCGTGCACGGCTACGCGGATCTGTTTCACGACGACCCGAAGACTCGTCGGCGCGTCGAAGCGATCGCCGCCCGCACCTTCGAGTTCTCGCAATTCCTCGTGGAAGTGCTCGGCGTCACCGATGTGCACGCGCACTTCACCCGCAAGCTGACCTATCACCCGTCTTGCCACCTCACACGACTGCTGCGCGTCACCGCAGCGCCGCGAACGCTGCTCGCCAACGTGCGGGGTGCGGAGTGCGTGCTGCTGCCCGGCGCGGAGGAATGTTGCGGCTTTGGCGGGCTGTTCTCGGTGAAGCACGGTGAACTTTCCGGAGCAATCCTCGACAAAAAGATCGAGAACATTCAGGCCACCGGCGCTGAGGCCCTGGTGGGCTGCGACATGAGCTGCCTGATGCACATGCAGGGCGGCCTCAGCCGCGACGGCGCGCCCATCGAGTGCCTGCACCTGGCCGAAGTGTTGAACCAACTTTGAAAGTTGTCAGGTTGAAGCTTCAACTTGCAACCTCTCCACCAAACTCGTGACACAAGGACTCTTCATGACCAACTCCATCCCCGCGCGCAGCGCCATTGCCAGGGAGCATACGTGGAATGCCGAGAGCGTCTTCGCCTCGGTCGAAGCCTGGGAGGCGGAGTTGAAGTCCGTCCTCGCCGCCATCCCTGCCGTGAGGCGCCACGAAGGAACGTTGAGCGGCGGCGCGCCCGTCGTCGCCGAGGCCATGGAAGCCGCCAACGCCCTGCGCCGGCGCGCCGATACGGTCGGCATGTATGCGACGATGCATTACTTCACCGATACGGCCAACGGTGCAGCGGCCGAACGCCGCGGTCAGGCGCTGGGCGCCGTCGCGCAAGTCTACGCGGCGACGGCCTTCATCGTCCCCGAGCTGATCGCGATCGGCGAGGCTACGCTGACCGAGTGGATGAAGGCGGAGCCGCGACTGACGGAGTATGGCCATTACTTCCACGACTTGTTCCGCCAGCAGGCGCATGTGCGCTCCGCCGAAGTCGAGGAACTGCTGGGCTTGCTCGCTGATCCGTTCGTCAGCGTGAGCATGACGGCCAGCATGCTCACCGACGCCGACATGCAATTCCAGCCGGGCCGCAACGCCGGCGGCGAACCGGTCGAGGTCGCCCAGGGCTCGATTGACGACATCCTCGCCGGGCCCGACCGCGAGGCGCGGCGCACCGCATGGGAGAGCTACACCGACGAGTTCCTCGCGCACAAACACACCTTCGCCAACAACCTCGCCACCTCCATCATCCAAAACGTCTTTCAGATGCGGGCGCGCCGCCATCCCACCACGCTCGAGGCGTCGCTCTTCAACAACAACATCCCCGTCGAGGTCTTCCACAACCTCATCGCCACCTTCAAGAAAAACCTGCCGACCTGGCACCGCTACTGGCGCATCCGTCGCAAGGCGCTCGGCGTCGAGACGCTGCACCCGTACGACATCTGGGCGCCGTTGACCAAAGCGCGCCCGCACGTGCCCTACGAAACGGCGGTGGCCTGGATCTGTGACGGTATGGCCCCGCTCGGTTCCGAGTATGTGGAGACGGTGCGTCGCGGCTGCCTCGAGCAGCGCTGGGTGGATAAGTACCCAAACCAAGGCAAGTTCTCGGGTGCGTTTTCCAGCGGCGTGCAGGGCACACATCCCTTCATCGTCATGACGTACACCGACGACATCTTCAGCCTGAGCACGCTCGCGCACGAGCTGGGCCACTCGATGCATTCGTATTATTCGTGGCGCACGCAGCCGTACGTGTACTCGGGCTACTCGCTCTTCGTGGCCGAGGTGGCCTCGAACTTCAATCAGGCCATGGTGCGGGCGCATCTGCTCAGGAACAATCCGCAGCGCGACTTTCAGATCAGCGTCATCGAAGAGGCGATGAACAACATCCATCGCTACTTCTTCATCATGCCCACCCTGGCGCGCTTCGAACTGGAGTGCCACGAGCGCGTGGAGCGCGGGCAGGGGCTGAACGCCGAGGGCATGATCGGCCTGATGGCTGACCTGTTCGCCGAGGCGTACGGCGGTGAAGTCAACGTGGATCGGGAGCGGGTCGGCATCACCTGGGCGATGTTCAGCCACCTGTACGCCGACTACTATGTGTATCAATACGCCACCGGCATCTCCGGCGCGATGGCTCTGAGCAAACGCATCCTGGCCGGCGAGCCGGGCGCGGCCGAGGCCTACATCGAGTTTCTCAGAACGGGCAGTTCGCTTTACCCGCTGGATGCACTCCGGCGCGCGGGCGTTGACCTCAGCACCCCGGCCCCGGTCGAGACCGCCTTCGGGGTCTTAGCCGGATTGGTGGATCAATTGGAATCGCTGGTCGGTTGATGCCGGTCGTGTGTGGTCCGCCGCCGCTACCCATCACGCAGAGCGGAGAGTGTTACTGCTTCCGGCGCGGCCGCCGGGCGCGGCGCGCGCCACCACGCCAGCGCGATGGCGAGCGCAATGACGCCGAGGCTGATTTGAAACGGCAGCGTCGGGCTTTGAGCGTATAGCACACCGGCCACCAGCGGGCCGACCATCATCGCCGCTGAAGCCACCGTCTCCGAAAGGCCAAAGGCCACCCCCGTCTCGGCCTCGCCCACCAGTTGCCCGGTCTGCGCCGACACCATCGCATGCCCAAGTGAATAGCCCGCGCGGAGCAGATAGGCCACTGCCAGGCCGGGCCAGCCCGGCAGGGTGAGCAGCGCCGCCATGCAGACGGCGGCGATGACAAGCGCGATGAGGAGGCCCGGGCGCGGCGCGCGATGGCCCATGACGGCATTGGTCAGCACGATGCCGAGCGAGCCGAGGGAGCCGAGCAACCCGACCGAGGCCACGTCGAAGCCGCGCACCTCCTGGGCGAAGGTCGGCATCAGGGGCAGGCCGATCTGAATCGCCAGCAGCGCGACGAAGCCGACGAGCAAGTAACCGAGAAGGCACGGTTGCGGAGGAGCGGCCCGTAGCGCCACTCGCCGTGCGCGGCGTGGGTGATGGGTTGCGGCTTGAGGCAACCGATCGCCACCGCCGACAGGGTGAACAAAAAGAACGCCGCGCCGAACGTATATCGCAGCCCGAACGTCTGCCCCATCCAGCCGCCGAGGCTGGGCGAGAAAATCGTGCCGGCCCAGAATCCCGAGTACACCAGAGTCAGCGCGCGTTGCAGGCTCTGCCCGCCGCGCGCCTCCGCGACGTAGGCGTTGATGGGGGTGACGACGAAGATGGTCGAGGAATACAGGGCCAGCGCGATGACGAACAGCGTGAGGCTGTTGGCGGCGAACATCAACAGCCCGGCCGCCACGGCCATCAACCAGCCGCCGAGGATGACGCGCTTGCGGCCATAGTGATCGGCCAGGTAACCGGCGGGCAGGTGCGCGAACGCCCCGGTCAGCGCGGCGATGGAAAGCGCGCTGCCCGTCGCCACCGGGTCGGCGCCGAGCTCGCGCAGGTACAGCGGCTCGATGTACAGGAACAGCCCCTCCCCGAATCCCCACAACAGCAGCGCGAGGGCGAGGAGTCTGTTGTCGCGCGTCATGGGGCGGCCGGCGAGTGCGCGCGCACGAAATCGCGGATGCGGCTGAAGAGTTGCGGGGTTTCGTCATCCAGCGTGACGACATGGCCGCTGCGCTGCAGCCAGAACATCTCGCGCTCGGCCCCGCTCAGCCGCTGATGGAGATAGGGCATGTTCTCGCCGGGGATGAAGTCATCGCCGTGCGAGTGGATGAGCAACACCGGCGCGGTGATGTTGGGGAGCAGGGCGTCGGTGTCCTTGAGCAGCGCGTAAAACTGGCCGACCGCGGCGGTGGGGAAGACGGGGTACGAGCCGGTATAGGCCCGGCCATGATCCACATCGGCCTTCATCACGTAACGAAAGATGGAACTGTACAGCCCGGCGAAACGGGGGCGCCAGCCCGACGCCGCGTAGAAGGGCAGGCCGGGGGCGCTCATCGTCACCACACCGGCAAACGGGTACTGCGCCGCCAGACGCAGAGTCAGCACGCCGCCCATTGACAGCCCCATCACAAAGATGCGCTCACATACCCCGCGCAGCAAGTGATAGCCGTCGAGCGCGGCGGCAACCCAATCGCGCCAGTGACCCCGGTTCATATCTTCGGCCTGGGTGCCGTGGTGGGCGAGGCGCACTGCGTGCACCGTGAGGCCGTCCGAGTGCAGGACGGCGGCCAGCGGGCGCAGGTCGCTCGTCGCGCCGGTGAAGCCATGCAGCAACAGCGCGCCGGTTGCGCCGCCGCGCAGAAAGAAGGGTTCACTGCCGGGTCGAAGGGAATCAGGCATAGGGTGTCCGGGAAGGCCAAGAGATTTTGGCAGCGGATTGTGTATCCGGGCCTCCCCTTCTCTCAGCGGGCCAAGGGGAAGGGGATGAGGGAGGGCCGAGCGAATTCACACGCGGCTGGTCGCTTCATCCGTTGCCAGGCGCCTATGATAAACTAAATTTCATGCCCCGGAGAATCCACGGCCTGATCGCGCGCGTGATGGTCGCGCGCGACCCAGGCTCACTCGTCTCCACCTCGATCCCGCAGACGGCTGTGACTTTCGAAGGCTTCGACGGCGACAAGCACGCCGGTTTCACGCGCGGCGCCGACGGCCGCACGCCGCACTATCCGCGCGGCACGCGAATACGCAATGACCGGCAGGTCTCGCTCGTCTCGGTTGAAGACCTGGCGCAGATCGCCTCCGGGTTGGGCGTGCCCGTCGTCGAGCCGGAATGGTTGGGCGCGAATCTGCTTGTGAGCGGCCTGCCGCGCTTCACGCTGCTGCCGCCGGCCACGCGACTGTTCTTCGCTGAAGGAGTTGTGCTCGCGGTCTCCGGCGAGAATGAGCCGTGCCTCGGGCCGGGCAGGGTGATGGCCCAACACTATCCGCAACTCACCGCCTCGCGATTCCCAAAGGCGGCCCGGCATCGGCGCGGCGTGGTGGCCGTGGTCGAGAAGCCCGGCGTCATTCACGCGGGCGAGGCCGTCATCGCCCACCTCCCCGACGTTGCGTCCTATCCCCTCGCGAACGAGACCGCCGCATGACTCAGGTCGGACACAGCCTGGTGGGGCTGGCCGTCGGCGTGATGGTTGCGCCTCGGCAGCTTTCGTGGCGAGGGCGGTTGGTTTACGGCGCAACGTTCGCCGCCCTCGCCAACTTGCCCGACCTGCCCGCGCCGAATTGGGGCCACGACCGCTACCACATCAGCCATAGCCTGTTCGTCAATGCCCTCCTCATCACGTTGATCTGGGCCGCGCTCGGATGGCACGCCGGGCTGCGGGGGCGCCTCGGCGGTTGGGCGGTGGCCGTGGGCGGCGGGCTGGCGTGGCTCAGCCACCTGCCGCTCGACTCGTTCTACAATCACGGCCTCGGCGTCGCCATCTTCTGGCCGCTCTCCGACGCGAGCCTGGTGCTACCGATAACGTGGTTTTCGACCGTGCCCTCGCCGCCGCCGTTCACGCCGGCCCATTGGCAGGAGTACGCCGCCGAGTTCGCGAGCTACGCGCCCGCCGTGCTGCTGGCCTGGGCCGTGCGACGGCGGGAGTTTATCAAACTGTTCGGGTGGGTTGAAGCGGCATGACGACTTACGGCGCGCAGACGATGGTAGGTGAGTTGAAGGGCGTGATCGTCAAGCGTCCGGCGGAGGCCTTTCACGATCAGGCCGCCATCGGCGCGCAGTGGCGGGCGCTCAACTATCTCGGTGAGCCGGATTTTGGTGCGGCTTCCGGGCAACACGCCCAACTCGTCGAATTGCTCAGCCGCAACGGAACCGAGGTCGTGTACCTCCCGCAGGCCGAAGGCACCGGCCTCGACTCGGTGTATGTGCACGATGCGGCCATCGTGTGCGCGCGCGGCGCGATCCTGTGTAACATGGGCAAGCCGCAGCGGCGCGGCGAGCCGGCGGCGCTTGGCGCATTCTTGCGCAGCCTCGGCCTCCCGGTGCTCGGGCAGATCGGCGGGGAAGGGTTGCTCGAGGGCGGTGATGTGTTGTGGGTGGATGAGCGAACGGTCGCGGTGGCTGAGGGCTACCGCAGCAACGCGGCGGGCATCCGCCAACTGCGCGCGCTGCTCGGCGATCTGGTGGACGACGTCCGCGCCGTTCCGCTGCCGCACTGGACGGGGCCGGCGGACTGCCTGCATCTGCAATCGGTCATCAGCCTGCTCGACCACAAACTCGCGCTGGTGTACTCACGCCTCATGCCCGTTCCCTTCCGGCAATATCTTCTGGCGCGCGGCTTCAGCCTCATCGAAGTGCCGGATAGTGAGTACGACTCGATGGCGTGCAATGTGTTGGCCGTCGCGCCGCGCCGGGTGATCGCGGTGGCCGGCAACCCGATCACCCGGTCGCGGATGGAGGCCGCCGGCGTGGCCGTGATGACGTACGCCGGGAGCGACATCTCCATCAAGGGCGCGGGCGGCCCGACCTGTTTGACGCGGCCATTCTGGCGGGGCTGAAACCTCGGCGCTTTCGCCTGCCGGCCCAGCGCCTCCAGCCCGGCCCTCTCGGGTTGACCGGGGTCAGTCGCGCGGACGAAAGAGGGCGCGCCATTCGGTGGCGACGACGACCGCCAGCCCGGCCAGGGTGAGTGGCCAGCCCCAGCCAATGGGCCACGGCGCACGCAGCAGCCCGGCGGCGACGGGCAGCAGCGACCACAGCGCCCACAGGCTGTAGCCGATACCGATGACCGCCAGCACGATTTGCGCGAGGCTGCTCAACCAGTCCGGCGCGATGAAAGCCAGCCCGGTGCCGGCGACGACGGCGCAAGCGACAAAAAACTGAGCCTGAAATTCCGGGTCGCCGTACGCGGTGAGGAGGTACGGATAGTACGGGAAAACCGCTGCCACGCTCAAACCGGCGCAACCGAGCAAGACCCATCCCCACGCTGAATCCGGCCAGAGGGCGAGGGCCGGGCGGCGCTTGGCAATGCGCGATTGGGCTGAGGCCAGCGCGAACAGCAGCGCGAGGCATGCCGCGGGGATGAGGAACGACAACCGGTTGAACGGCACCTCGCCGAGTTGCACCGCCGGCATGAACGTCACCCACTCCGACAACTCGTAGGCGTTAAGTTGCAGCGCGACAGCCGGGAGCGCCAGCCACGGCATCCAGTAGCCGAGGAGGGCGGCGAGGAGGGCAAAGTGTCGTGGACGCATGAAGGAGGCCGGCGAGCAGGGTGCAAGAGAGCGGCATACCGCTCCCCTGCATCTATTGCGGGATCAGGTCGTCCAACACCCGCTGTATCTCCTTCTCCTCCGTCCCCTGCGTCACGAAGTAGTCGGCCATGAAGGCGGAGCGGCGCAAGCGCACGGCCATCGGCGCGACGGCGCGCACATCGGCCAGGCCGGCTTCGGTGCGTCCGTCGGCGGCGGCCAGCGCGCGCGCGGCCTCGAACAGCGTGATCTCGGCGCGGAGCGAATCGACCTCCATTGTGCGCACCATCTCCAGCCCGGCGTGTTCGGCGTCGGGGGTGAGGCTGACCTTTGGCAACAGATTCCGGGCCGTTTGAATCTCGTCGCGCATCGTGATGGTCTCAGCCGCGTATGCGGCCGACATGAGGCGGGCATTGGTGAAGTAGGCGCGCGTGCGACGGTAGGCCTCGAGCCGATCGTTTTGATCCTCCAGGCCATGCACGATCAACCGCAAGCCGAAGCGATCCATGATCTGCGGCCGGAGCCGTCCCTCTTCCGGATTCATCGAGCCGATGAGGACGAAACGCGAACGATACGTGGCTGAGAGCGGGCCGCGCCGCACCGTGTAGACTCCCTGCGCCGAAGCGTCGAGGATGGCGTCCACGATTTCATCCGGCAGCAGATTGACCTCGTCGATGTATAACAGATTTTGGTCGGCGCGGGCCAGGATGCCGGGGCGGATTTGCATGCGGCGGTGCGCGGCGGACGCCTCGTCCAGCCCGCCGACCACATCTTCGATGCGGGCATTGAGCGGCAACTCCACCAGCTTGACGGGATCCACATACGTGAGCGGCTGCCCTTCGCCATACTTCTTCGCGCAATCGGGGCAGACGGCGTCGATGCCGCCGGTCTCGATGTCCTCGGGCAGGCAACCGTACTGGCACAGCGAGCGATTGACGAAGGGCAACAGGTCGGCCAGCGAACGCACGGCCGTGGTCTTGCCGGTGCCGCGCGGCCCGACGAGCAACACACCGCTGATGGACGGGTTGATGAGGGCCAGCAGCAGCGCCGTCTTCATCTCGCGCTGCCCGACGAGGGCGAGGAACGGGAAGCGCAGATCCTCGGCCAGACCCCGATCACCGGGCGTGACGGCGTCGAGGAAGCGTTTGCCGGAGACTTGCTCGACGAGCTGCTGCAGGGAGGAAAGTGGTTCGGGCATTGGGTGGGCCGGGGAGCATGGGGCTGGGGAGCAACGCCCATGCTCCCCGGCACCCCTACTCGCCGGCTGATCTACGTCTGCGTCTTATGGCGTTGCGCCAGCCGATACGCCTGCCGCTCCCTGGCCGCCTCCCAGCGTTGGCGTTCGGCGTCGCTTTCGACGAGCAACGACGCGACCGGCGCCGGCTTGCCATGCTCATCCAGCGCGACGTAGACGAAGTAGGCGGTGTTGGTGTGCGTCGTCTCGCCGGTCAGCAGATTCTGCGCGCTCACCTCGATCTGCGTCTCGATGGATGTGCGCCCCACATACGTCAACTCCGCGTCGAGGGTGACCAGATCGCCGACTTGGATCGGCTCCTTGAACAACACCTGATCCACCGCGACGGTGACGACGGGCCGCTGGCTGTGGCGCATCGCCGCCGACGCGCCGGCCTCATCCATCAAACGCATAATGTAACCGCCGTGTACGTTACCGAGCATGTTCGCCTCGGCGGGCGGCATGAGCAACGAGAGAGTGACGCGCGAGGCGCTGACGGGTTTAGCCTCCATAGCGAATGGCCGATAGTTTAACCGATGTGCTGGCGCTCAGCCATTGGCGATCGGCCGTCCGCTAGTCGAGGTCTTTGGCGTCGGGGTCGGCGTCGAGGGTGTGCAGGCGCTCGGGCATGTCCTCGAGCACATCCACCGTGTCGTGATTGAGTTCGGACATCATCGGCGCCAGCGGCGCGTGCGGGGGCAGGGTGATCCGGACCGGGGGCCGGGCCGGCGGGGTGCGGCGCGGGCGGATGTCGTCCCAGGCGCGTTTGGCGAGCACGCGCATGTCGCGGCTGAGCACGCCGACGTACGCGCCGCTGACCGAGTACACGTTGCAGTCCTCATCCACCCAGCCAATCCACTCCCCCAATTCATTGTACAGATAATGATCCACCAGCATGCCGGCCCAATGGCCGCGCGTCGTATACAGTGGGGTCTGTGCCATGCCTCGCATTATAAGCACCCCGCGTGATGAACGGCGTGAAGATTAGGTTGGACTCAGTTTGCGAGCGGGTGGCGCGGGCTAAAGGCCGGCGGCGACGCGCCGATAAGCCTCGAGCAGGTGCTGGGCCGACGCGTGCCAGGTGAACCCCGCCGCGCGCCGGAAACCGCGGGCGATGAGGTCGGCGCGCGCGCCGTCGTCGGTGAGGGCGCGGTGGAGCGCCGCGGCCAGAGCGCGCACATCCGTGGGGGAAACGAGAAGGGCGGCGTCGCCCGCCACCTCGGGCAGGCAGGCGGCGGTGGACGTGACCACCGGTGTGCCGCAGGCCATCGCCTCGAGCAGCGGCAGCCCGAAGCCCTCGTACAGCGAAGGGTAGGCGACGACCCGCGCCGCCGAGTACAGCGCGGGCAGATCGGCCTCCGCCACAAAGCCGGGGAAGAGCACGCGGCCAGCCAGCTTCAGCCGTTCGACCTCGGCGAAGATCGAATCAAACAGCCAACCCCTGCCGCCGGCGATGACCAACTTCACCTCGGCGATTTGCGCGGACAGATCGGCGAAGGCTTGCATGAGGCGGACGAGGTTTTTGCGTGGCTGTAACGTGCTGACCGAGAGGATGAATGGCTCCGCGCCGAGGCGATACCGGGCGCGCACGGCGGCCAGCCGCGCCGGGTCGGTCACCGGATAGAACGTGGCCTCCACGCCGGGGTAGAGCACGGTCACCTTCGCGGCCGGTGTCCGGTACAGCTCAATCAAGTCGTCCTTCGTGGCCTGTGAGTCGGCGAGGATGTGATCGGCGCGGGCGACTGAGCGCGGGACGACGGTGTTGAGGTAACTCAGCAGCGTCGGCGCAGCCGAGCCGGGATCGCGCACGAAGGACAGATCGTGCACGGTCAGCAGCGTGCGCGTGCGGCCCGCGACGGGCGGCAATGTGAAGTCGGGCGAATGAAAGACATCCAGCGGGCCGGTGATCGTCTGCACCGGCAGCGGCAGCCGGGCGCGGTGCCAGATGCGCGCCAGCCAGATATCGTGAAAGGGCAGGGCTCTGAGGCGGAAATTGGCTGGCAGCGGATTGGGTAACGGATGTAACGGAGGCCGGGCTGCGTAGAAGAGGCGGTAGTGATTGTGGTGATCAGCGGCGCTCAATGCGCGCAGCAACTCGCGCGTGTAGCGGCCGATGCCCGCGCCCTGCGCCACCGCCGAGGTCACGTCAATGCCGATGCGCAATCCGCCGTGCACAGAATCTTTCGCCCCGGGCGCCGGGGTGGCCGCGTGGACCGGGCGTGCCGTGTGAAGGCTAGCCTTCAGTCACCGGGGGCGCTTTGGGGCCGAGCGCGCGCCGCACGTGGTCAATCAGCGTCTTCGAGTTGATGGGCTTGGTGAGGAAGGCATCCGCCCCGGCCGATTGGCTTTCCATCCGCGTCTTCTGGTCGGCCTTGGCGGTGAGGATGACGACGGGGAGGTTCTTGATGATTTCGCTGGAGCGCACTTTGCGCAGGATGGTGAAGCCGTTGATGTCGGGCATCATCAGGTCGAGCAGGATCAAATCCGGCGTGCGGCCCTCCAGCCATTCCAGCGCTTCCTGGCCCGACAACACCGAATGAGCTTCGAAGCCGGCGTGCGACAACATCATCCGCATGATGTTCGCCAGGTCGGGATCGTCGTCTACGATGAGGATGGTGGGTTTAGTGTCGGCCGACATCGCGATAGGTCCAGTAGCGGTTGACGAAAAAGTTCCAGAACAGCAGCGCGCCCACCCGAGTCATGAGCGCGAGGTTTCCAGCGACGTTGAATTGTAATGCGGCGAGGGCCGTCGCGCCAATCAGACCGCGCCAAATCCCCAACGCAATCGAAAACACCGGCGCGCCGATGAGCAGGCCGGCCACGCTCACAATCGCGAACTTCGTGAGCTTTTTGGCCTGATTAGCTTCCCTGGCTTCGGGATAAATCCACATATAGTTCCACAGGAAGTTGCTGAGGACAGCCAGACAAAACGAAAACGATTGCTCGATGACTTCGGGATGGCCGGTGAAGTAAGCGCCGATCTGCGGCAAACCGGCGGGCAGGAGATTCAGCGCCACCCACGGGCCGATGAACAGCGCGTGCATGAGGTTGAAACTGCCGAGGTCAACGGCGAAGCCAACAGCGCCGACCATCAAGAACTTGATGAAGCGCTTGCGTTCTTTGGGCTGACTACGCGCCAGGGTGACGATACGGGTCAACGGCTTTGTCTCCGCCAGCGATGATAGCATGAAGGACTCCGAGCCACGCGCCAAGCAATAAATCGGTGTTGTTGACGTGCAGGTTGTCTACCAGATGATGCGTGAGCAAGTGCGCCCACACGCCCAACAACCCCAGCGCCAACCCGCGCCGCACACCCTCCGACCGGCGGAGGGTGCGAAACGTAAGGATAACGACCCACAGCCACAAACCCCCATAGGCGGCTAGTCCTACCAGCCCGGTCTCGGCCCACATGTGCAGGTAGATATTGTGGGCGTGCCCGAGCGCGTTTGGCCAGTTGATCAGGCGATACTGTTCGTACGCGCCCACGTAGTTTCCCAGCCCCACGCCCCACCACGGGTTGGCCTCGATCATGTTTTGCGCGGCCTGCCAGTGCGCCAGCCGCTCCACCAGCGCGAAGTTCGCATCGTTGATGTTGATCCCGCGCACATCGCTGACATTGATGAAGTCGGTGATGTTGGCCAGCCGGGCGGTGACACTGGCCGGGAGCAGGCCGGTTGCCGCGAGGGCAGCCACCGCGCCGATGACGCCGAGCACCAGCCCGGCCCCCAGCCACAGCCGCCGGGGCAGACACATCGCCAGCACAATGATGGCCGCGCCGACCCCCAGCCACGCGCCGCGCGAAGCCGAGACGTAAATCGCGATGACGAGCAAGCCCGCCAGAAACAAGTAGCAGGCAGCAAGCAGCAGATTCCGCCAGCGATGCCGCTCCTGAAAGGCAATGCTCAGGTGGGCCAGGGCCAACCCGGCGGCCACCGGCCAGATCAACCCGAGGAAACCGCCGAAGGGATTGGGTTGCTCGAATGAGCCGTAAGCGCGGAAGAGGCCCTCGGCGACCTCGAAGCTCTCCGGGCCGGCGCCACGCCAGCGCCACTGCCACAGCCCCACGCCCGCCTGCAACACGCCCGAGAGCAGGATCGCGCCGATGACCCACCGCAACCGGCCACGCTTTGCTTCGGAATATGTGATGATGAGGACGAAGGCGACCTCGATCCACTTGATGACTTCATTGAGTCCATCGCGCCATGCAGCGGCCTGAAAGAGCGACAGCGCGCCCGCCCCGATCCACACAGACAAGGGAAAAAGCAACTGAAGTTTAGGGAGGGTGATTTCACGCCGCAACGCGCCGCGCAGCAGCCAGCCGGCCAGGGCCAGCGCGAAAAAAATCTGGCCGAAGTCGTAGAGCGGGCCGACGCGCCCGGTCGCGGCCAGGTAAGCGCGCGTCGGCCCCAGCACAATCGCCGCGCCGAGGCCGATGGCCGGTTCCCGGATCGAAAGGGCCACCACCGCGCCGCCCACGATGAGCACGGCGCTGTATTCGATTGGCAGAAATGCGATGAGCAGGCTGCCAGGGAGTGCGGCTGCCAGGAGGTAATTGGCGATTGGTAATTGCGCCCGCGTCACGCTCGCACCCTATCTTCAATCTGCCAGTAACCCGTAACCAGGAACTATCTCCCTATGACCCCACGGAAGTATTCGATCGTCGTCGTAAGCCCGTCTTCGAGTTCGATCTTCGGCTCCCAGCCGAGCACGGCCCTGGCCTTGGAGATATCGGGGCGGCGTTGCTGCGGGTCGCCCGGGGTGCGGCCCTCGCCGACGAAGCGCAGCCCGCCGGGGTTGCCGGTGATGGTGTTGACGATCTCGGCGAACTCGCGGATGCTCATCTCGCGCGGGTTGCCGATGTTGGTCGGCAGGGTCTCGTTGGACATCAGCAGACGATAGATGCCCTCGACCAGATCAGACACGTAGCAGAAGCTGCGCGTCTGGGTGCCGTCGCCGTACACGGTGAGCGGCTCGCCGCGCAGCGCCTGCCCGACGAAGTTTGGCACCACCCGCCCATCATCCAACTGCATACGCGGGCCATACGTGTTGAAGATGCGGACGATGCGCGTATCCACGCCGTGCGTGCGATGGTACGCCATGGTCAGCGCCTCGGCGAAGCGTTTGGCCTCGTCGTACACCGAGCGCGGCCCGACCGGGTCGACGTGCCCCCAGTACGTTTCCTTCTGCGGATGTTCGAGCGGGTCGCCGTACACCTCCGAGGTCGAGGCGAGCATGAAGCGCGCGCCCTTGGCCTTGGCGACCCCGAGCGCGTTCAGCGTGCCAAGCGCGCCAACCTTGAGCGTTTGGATGGGCAGTTGCAGGTAACCGGTCGGCGCGGTTTTGCTCGGGCTGGCCGGCGAGGCCCAGTGCATCACCACCTCAATCGGCCCGTCAATGTAAATGTGCTCGGAGACGTTGTGCTTGATGAAGCGAAAGTCATCGCGGCCGGCGAGGTGCTGGATGTTGCGGGTGCTGCCGGTGATGAGGTTGTCCATCGCGATGACGCTGTGGCCCTCGGCCAGAAGCCGATCGCACAAGTGCGACCCGATGAAACCCGCCCCGCCGGTGATGAGGATGCGCATGGGAAACCCTTCGTCTTTTGAATAGACCTTCGGGGTTTCCAAAAACCCCGAAGGTCTTCGAACGCAAACGCCGCGATTCTATCACGCAGCCTCGCGGCCAGCGCGCTGGATCAGGGCCAGCGCCAGCATGAACACAAACGCCAAATCAACAAGAAAGAATGAATGATCGACCAGCCCGTGCGCGAGCATATCGGCGACGAGGGCCATCAGACCGATGGGTAGAGGCGACGCAGGCAGCGTCCGGGCGGCACGCCAAAACGCGGCCATCAACCACACGCCGCACCCGAAGCCGAGCACGCCGAGACGGCTGAGGAAATCCAGCACGATGTTGTGCGGGTGCGAGAGGTTGGGCTCCTGCCACGCAGCGGGCAGGATGTAGAAGCCGCGATACGCATACAGAAAGTTATCCGGGCCGACGCCGAGCAACGGGTGATCGAGAAACATCCGCCACGCCGAGGCCCACAGGTTGATGCGGAAGAAACCGGTGCCGGATTGCGGGTCGAGGGCGCCGGCGAAGCGCGGTAGCTGCGCGAGGAAGGGCAGGGCGATGACGGCCAGCGCCAGGCCCGCCGCCACCATCCCCGCGCCGCGCCGCCCCTGCCAGCCGATGATGATCACCGCCAGCGCCGCCGGAATCCCGAGCAGCAGCGCCCCGCGTGAAAAGCTGAGGACGATTGCGAGGCCCATCACCAGCGAAGCGAGGCCGTGGAGCAGCCGGCGCAGTGGCGGCGTCGCCGTGCGTGGCGGCCCGATGACGACGACGGCCAGCGCCAGCGGCAGCGCGCGGCCCAAGTAGAGGCCGAGGTTGTTCGGCGAGCCATACACGCTGCGGATGCGGGCCACGCCCTCTTCGGTGACGATGAGGTTGGTCTGCGTCGCAAATTGATACAAACCGATGGCGGCCACCAGCACCGCGCCGAGGACGAAGAAGTCGGCGATGCGCCAAAGAGCTTTTGCGTCGAGCGGAGTGGCGCGGAGTAGAAAGTAGAAGGTTGCCGATCCCAGGAGGACGGTGCGGAATTCGTATACGGCCACCGCGCGTTGCGCGGCGTTGGCCGTGCTCAGCGCTGAGACAGTGAGTAGGGCGACGACGCCCCAATCAATAAAGGTCAGCCGTGGACGCTGCCACGCAGCGCGCTGGCGCAGCAGGGCCGGGCCGTGGCGCACCATCCAGGCGCTGAAGGTCAACCACACCGAGAATTCGAGCACCGACGCGCCGCGCTCCCACAACATCCGCGGAAAGAGGAAGAACGGGATGAAGACGGCGATGAATGCCAGCGCGAGATCGAGGCGCGCATAGAACAGGATGAAAAGCGCTAGCAGCGCCACGACGGCGAGGACGAACGACGGCGAAAAGTAAAACAGCCCGGCGCTGAACGCGGTGACGAGGATGGGGACGGCATCGCCGAAGCGACGGGTGAAGGCGGTGACTTGTGTGTCGAAGGCGAGCCAGGCCGAAAGAAACACGAGGGTCGAAAGAAAAAACGTTGACAGCACCTGGCCCGTGTCGCCGAGGCGCTGCCACAACGAAGAAAGGCGCTGGCCGACGCCCCCCCACGCCAGCGCGCGGCCCGACCACCCCAGGCCCGCCGCGCTCAACACGCCCAGCGCGAGCAATCCGCCGACGGCGAGATGGAAATCGCCCGCCGGCAACCGACGCCCCACGCTGAAACCCGCCATCGCCCACTGATCCCACCCGCGCTCCGGCTCGATGATGGCCGTGTGCGCGACGTTCGGGTCGAGGCCCGAGGCGATGGGGATGACGGCGACCTCCGGCTTGAGGGTGGGCGAGGTGAGGACGAGATACGCGCCGCGCCCGTCACGCGGCAGCAGGTTGGCGGGCGCGCCGTCCACCGTCACGTACAGATAACCGCGATAGTCGCCGCGCCGCACGCGCAGGCCGAGGTCGCTGCCGTGAAATGCAAACGTGAGTCGCGCACTGGAGAATTGTTCGGGGATGTCGGCCCCGAGGTCGGAGAACTTCCACGCACCGGTGTATTGCGCAAACGGGTTGGGCGCGGGATAGTTTCCGGGCGGCGCGGTTACGGGTGATTGGAGGTTGGAGAGCGATTGGCCCAGCGGCGTGAGTTGATTGTTCGTGTCGGCGAGGGCGAAACCCCAGCGCGGGTCGCCGGCGGGCGCGCTGGGTTGATAGTTCTCGAGCGCCAACGGCCCGGCCCACGGCCACTCCTGCGCGGCGCGTTCGTAAGCGCTGCGGGTGTATTCAACTTGTTGTTCGGGTGTGGCTTTGCCCCAGGGCGAATCCAATGTGTTCCATCCAAAATTGCTCGCCCAAAGCTGCTTATGTCCATCGCCGTTGCGCACCATCACCTCGCGCAGGAGCGTGAAGCGCGAGAAGTTGAGGAGGTGCGCATCGGCCTGCCGATCATCGGGCCCGGTGTAGAAGCCGTACGGCTTGCCCGCCGCCGCATCGAAGGAGTGATGCGCGCCGAGGTCGTACAGTTGCTGCAGATAGAGCAGGTCGCTGATGTTCTCCGGCCCGGCCTCGGTGGTGGGCGCGAGCGCGGCGGCAAGGACGGTGGCGGTCGGGTCGGCGGCGTGGATGGCGGCGTAGGCTGCCTGTAGCAGCGCACCGTACCCCGCCGCAGACGGCGGCCCGCCCCACGCCGCGCTCAGGTTAGGCTCATCACCGATTTGGTAAACATCAATCCGGTCGCGATAGCGCGCGGCGAACTCGGCCACCTGTGCGCCATAATAGTCGGCAGGGTGCTCAACGGAGGCGGACAGCACGGCGATAATGCTTTTGCCGCGGGCCGACACTGTGTTTACGATGAGGTCGTAGCCGTCATACGGGCTGCGTTTGTGAACGACACCGGGCGGATCAATGACAAATCCGTGCCGCAGCCAGCCGAAAGACGGCAGGCGATCGAGCGCCGTGTTGATCTCAGCCTCGCTCGGCGCGGGGAAGGCGACATTGACTGCGCGCAGATTGGCCGGGCGTGGGTCCAGTGAGGGATCGGGCAGGCCGTCCACCGCTCCGAAGACCTGCGCGCCGCGTTGATGCAGGACGGCGGCCAGCCCGAGCAGCGAGCCACACAGCAACACCGCGCTGAGTATAAAGAGGACTCGTTTCATTGCGTGCCGCGTGAAACGCGAAACGTCAGGGCGCGGTTCCCCTCACGCCTCAACGTCATCCTTCACGAGTCACTGTCCCCAGTCGATCTCCGTCGCCAGGCCATCGCCCGTGAGTTGCTGGCTGGCGCCCGTCTCGGCATCCACCAGCCACACATTGCCTTGATAGAGGATAGCGACCAGCCGGCCATCGGGTGACCAGGCCGGCGTCGTGCCCGCGTCGAGGCCCGGCTGATCGGCCGGCGGGAAGAGGGCGCGGATGTTGCTGCCGTCGCGATCCATCACCGTGAGCGTATAGCGGCTGAAGGGCGAGGTGTTGGGGTCAACGGCCTGCAGATAAGCCACCCGCTCGCCGGTCGGCGACGGCGCCGGGTTCGAGTAGATGCCGGCGCGCGGCACGAGGGTCAGCGACAGGCTGGCGAGCGAGGACAGTGCCGTCACATCGAAGACCGGCGAGTCTTCGGCTAACTCAATCCCCAGCGGCGCGCCGTGGGTGATGGTGTACAACCATTCGTTGTCGGCCCAGCGCAGCGTCGGGTACCACGCCCAGTTGCTGCGCGAGTTGTACGCCACGAAGCTCGCCAGCTCGGTGCGACTGAACGTCGTCAAATCCACCACCCCCACCGAGTCGGTGCGGGCATACGCCATCCGCAGCCCGTCGGGCGCGAAGGCGTAACCGGTGCCCCACCAGCCATACGCGCCGCCGGCGTTCGTATCCACAACCTGCACCGGGTTGAACTCGAGGCGGCGCGTGCGGGGATTGGTCCCCCACGTCAGCAGCCACAGGTCGTTGTTCGCCTGCCAGTCCACCGGGCCGCGCGGGTTCTTCTCGGCGGTCGAATAAGCAATGGTGGGCGAAATCGTTTGGGCCGGCGACCATTCGGCGTAAAGGGTATTGCTCACCGGGATGCTCAACGGTTTGCCGCCGAGCGCGGTGGTGAGGGTGAAGACCGACAGCGTATTGAAGACGCGGTCGAATTGGGGCGACTGCGTATCGGTGAAGTTGCGGCTAAAGAGCAGGGATTGGCCGTTGGGCGACAGGTCGAAGACGAAGCCGTCGAGGTCGCCGTTGAGGGTGAGGGGCGTGCGCCTGCTCGAGTCGCCGCGCATCACCCAGGCGTTGCCACCGCTGAGGTAGGCCAGCGTGCCGGTGATCGGCACTACCGTGAAGCTCTGCTGTGCGCCGACGAAGATGATCTCCGGAACCGGCTCGGCGAGGATGTCGCGCCTGATGGCGCTCCGGCTGACCTGCACGCCGTCTTCGAAGACGATGCGATACGTGATCTCTTCCCGGCCGTTGACGCCGGCCTGCTGCAAGCGACGCTCGCCGCGCGGCAGGCCCTCATTCGGGATGACGTCACTGCGATACGGGATGTCGTTTTGCTGGGTCTCGAACGTCTCGCGGATACGGGTGATGGTGACCGTTGCCCCGTCGGTCAAACGCGTCTGCGGCCCGGGGTCGAGGCGATCCAGCTCCCCGACGCTGACGCCGGCCTGCGCCAAAAACTCACGCACCGTCGCCGTTTGCGAGAGCGCGAAGCGGCGCGTCTGCCCGTCAGCGATGACGGCAACGGTGATCGGGGCCGAGGTGGCGGGAGGCGCAGCCGGCGTCGGGACGAGGACAGCACAGGCCGAAAGCAGAAGGCCCAGAGCACAAGACGCACCGCTCAACCGATATGGGTGCGATTTGAATTGTGCCTTGAGCATTGTCGGCTATAATCCGCCGTCGCTGGCTAACGCGTGAATTTGCCCGTGATCGCCATTTGCCCGTCGGCGATGGCGAGGTGGGTGACCTTGAAGCCGCTGGCAAACGAGCCGGCGCTGCCCGTGAGCGCTTCGTTGAGCGTCGTCGAGACGCTGTCGAGCAGCGCGCTGGGAACGGGCAGCGGGCCGAAGTCGGCCTTCTCGGCGGTGAAGACGACGTTGCCTTCCGCCGACACCGTGACGGCGATGACGATCAGCGCCGAGGTCCTGACGCCGTTGGCCTCCGCCGTACCGTACAACTGGATTTTGCCGTCGCGGAGGAAGACCTGCGGGTCTTTGAGGATGGCGTTCTCGTTCTCATTCAGCTTGAGGGTGACGAAGGAAGTCAGTTGTTGCTCGGTGAAGGTGACGCTGACGTCGCCGCCCGACGGGACGCTGGTGGCGGCCTGTTGCCAGGCGTTGGGCACTTCGCCGGCAGCTTCGGTGGAAAACGGCACCGGTGAGGCGGGTGGGGTGGGCCCACCCACCGTGAGATCACACGCCAGGCCTGCCAACGCTAATACCAATACGACGAACAGACTGCGTTTCATACTCAACTCCTGAAAATGTCGAGCGATTATAGCACGCGCGAATCGGGCAACTCCGTCGAGGCCCAACCGGTCGCCGCCAACACTGTCGGTGACAACGAATGGGTGAAGGTCAACCCACCGCCTGAGGCATTGGAGCTGCGGGCCGAGGTCGTTCCCCCGGAGGCGTTGCCGCCGGCCGAGCCGCGGCCCGCCGAAGAGACCGCGCTCGCGCCGGAGCCGCCCCTCGCCATCGAGCTGCCCTCCACCTCACTCAGCCTGGAAGCACTGGTGGAGAGTTTGCTGTTTGTGGCCGATGGCCCGGTGCCGGTGGCGCGCCTGGCCGAGGCGCTCGAGGCCAGGCCGCAACACATCGAGGCCGCGCTGGAGGCGTTGGGCCGGCTGTACGCCGATCGCGGTCTGAGCCTGCAACGCGCCAAAGACAAAGTTCAACTCACCACCGCGCCGGCCGCCGCCGACCACGTGCAGCGCTTCCTCGGGCTGGCGGCCTCCGCGCCGCTGAGCAAGGCCGCCCTCGAAACGCTGGCCATCATCGCCTATCAACAGCCCGTGACCCGCCCGCAGATCGAGGCGGTGCGCGGCGTCAACTCGGATAGCGTCATCAAGAACCTGCTGACGAAGGGCCTGGTCGAGGAGTCGGGCCGCACCGAAGGGCCGGGCCGCCCGGTGCTCTACTCCACGACGGCGGAGTTCCTGCAGCACTTCGGCCTGGCCTCGCTCTCCGATCTCCCGCCCCTCAACCTCGACGGCCTCAAACCTGCGCCACCGACCGAAATCCTGAAGGGCTAAGGCCGTCGGCCCGCGCGGCGTATAATCGCCGTATGAGCCTGGCCGCGCGCGTCCGCAACTTCATCGAACAGCGCGGCTTGCTGCGTCCCGGCGACGCCGTCGTCGTCGGCGTCTCGGGCGGGCCCGATAGTCTGTGCCTGCTCGATGTATTGTGCCGCCTGGATTGGAGATTGACCGTGCACGCCGCGCACCTCAATCACGGGCTGCGGGCCGAGGCCGGGCGTGAGGCGGAGTTCGTCCGGGCCGAGGCCGCTGCGCGCGGGGCGAGCTTTCATCTCGCCTCCGTCGACACCCGCGCGTATGCCTCCGCCCACCGGCGCTCGGTTGAAGAGGCGGCCCGCGAGCTGCGCTACGACTTCCTCGCCCAAGTGACTGCGCAAACCGGCGCCCAAACTATTGCCGTCGCGCACACCGCCGACGATCAGGCCGAGACCGTCCTCATGCACTTCCTGCGCGGCAGCGGCGTGGCCGGGTTGAGGGGGATGCTGCCAAAATCAGGCAAGGGCGAACAGCCGGTTATCGTCCGCCCGCTGTTGATTGCGGCCCGGTCCGAGGTCGAGGCCTATTGCACCGAGCGCGGCCTTCAGCCGATGCGCGACCCCACCAACGCCGACACGACCTACTTTCGCAACCGGCTCCGGCATGAACTGCTGCCCGCGCTCGAAATGTACAACCCCAACATCCGCACGACGCTGGCGCGGACCGCCGAGGTGATGGCGGGCGAACACGAGCTGGTGCTGCGAGCGGTTGACGCGCTGTGGGATGAGATCGCGTGCGCCGGGACTGAGGCCATCACCCTCCATCGAGCGCGGTGGCGAGCGCGGAGCGTGCCCGAGCAGCGCGCCTTGCTGCGGCGCGCCGTTCAACTCCTTCGCCCCGGCCTGCGCGACATTGATTTCGCCCCGCTGGAGGCCGCGGTGCGCTTCAGTCGCGATGCGCAGACTGGCCGTGTGTGCGACCTCGCCGATGGTCTGTGCCTGGCCGTTGATTACGAGTCTATTGTGCTGCGTGAGTGGTCGGGCGTTACCCTGGAGGCGGCGGTGCCGCAACTCAAGGCGGATGGCCGGCTGGCCGAGGGGTGGGAGTTCCGGGCTTTTCCGGTGGCCGGATGGTCGCCGGAGGAGTCAACGCCATGGCGCGTCTTCGTGGATGCACGGGCACTGGCTCAGCCGGTGGGCCTGCGTCGCCGGCGCGATGGAGACCGCTTTCAGCCACTGGGGTTAGCCGGGCACCACATCAAGGTTTCCGACTTCCTCATCAATCGCAAAATCTCCGCTCCGCTGCGCGCCGGTTGGCCGCTGGTCGTGTGTGGTGAGGCCATCGTATGGGTGGCCGGACTGCGCCTCGATGAGCGCTTCAGAATCACCGACGCCACTCAGGCCGTCGTCGGTCTGGAGTTCGGGCGCACTCCCGTGTGAGGCAGTGTCGCACTCTCCGCTGAGGCTCGGATGCAACCAAAGTTCAACGTCTGGCTTGAAAAGAATAACAAGGTCGTGCTCAGCCCGTGGCGCGTCAGGCTGCTCGAGGCGGTGGCCGAGGCTGGCTCCATCAGCGCCGCGGCCGAAAAGTTGGGCGTGCCGTATCGCCGCTGCTGGGAGAAGTTACGCGAGATCGAGCACGGCCTCGGGGCCAAGGTGATCGAAACCGCGGTAGGCGGCTCAGGGGGCGGGGGCGCGCACCTCACCGCCGTCGGGCAGCGCGCCGTCGAACAATTCCACGCCTTCTATGATGGCCTCGACGACGAGGTTGAGCGCCGCTACCGCGCCGTCTTCCAGGCCTGACTTGTGGCGACGGATTGTGTCACAACGTGGGCACACACGCTTTGTCAGTGACAGCCGCATCCTGAGGGGGTCGCAGCGGATGAACGTTGCGCGCGGGCGCTTTCGCCCGCGCAGTCGAGAGACACGCACGACCCCCGCACCGCGGCTTGCGTGCGCGGTGAGATAGCGGACTGAGGCCTCAAAGAAAAAAACGCTCTAAATTGGTTTCAAGGAGGTACGTGTCACCCCGAGCGAAGCGGGCGTTCGCAGAACGCACGGTCTCTACCCAAGCCCGGCGCGATTTGCGGCCAGCCAGAGATGCCGCGATGCCGTCGTTACGAAGTAACGCCGCATCGTCCGTCGCTCCGCTCCTCGGCATGACATTCGACCTCCCTGGTTTCAATAAAGAGCGAGAAAAAAACGCGCCACCGGCGCGCCTCCATCCCATGCTCATCTGTGTGATTGCCCGGCATCAAATCCCCGGCTGCACCAGCTTCTTCAGCTTCATCCCGATCTCGCGCCATTGAATCCTGCTCAGCCCCATGCGCTGCCGGATGCGGTCATAGTCCATCCCGGCCCGCGCATCGCGCACCATGCACGTCCAGCGGCACATCTCAAAAGAGATGTGTTTGTCGAGGCCGGCGGCCACGGTCACATCTTCCAGCAGGTATTCGAGGCGGCGGGGCGAATACGGGAACACCTTCTGTTCCGGCGCATATTCGGCGACGTAGGCATTGTAGACGTTGATCCAACTCGTCTCGAGCCGCAGCTTGCGCTCCTTGTACCGATTGCGCGTTTCGTTGTAGCGCACCCACAGCACCGGCTCCGCGGGGTTGGAGAGATCAATGTGGTTGAGTTCGAGGTTGAGGCACTCACTCTTTTTGATCCCGGTTTGCAACAGGAGCGAGAGGAGCAGATACGGGCGGATGTCGGGCTTTTCCGCGCGTGCCCACAGGCTCTGGGCCGCCGTGCGCGCGGTCTCGACCTCGGCCTCGGTGAGGAAGGCGGGCAGGGGGCTGATGACGGTTTGCTGCACGATGGGGAGCGCCGGGTCGCCGGGCAGCACGCCCGCGGCCTCGAGCCAGCGGAAGAACGCCTTGAGGGAGGTGACGCGCCGGGCGTAGGTTTTCGGGCTGCGGCCCAGTGCCCGTTGCTGCTCGAGCCACTTCTCCAAGTCGCGCGTGGTGATCTGGTTCAGCCCGCGTCCCCCGCCGAGGAAGGCGGCGAAGAGATTCAGGTCACCGCCAAACGATTTGACCGTGTTCTCGCGCGCGCCCTCACGCCGCATGTGCGCGCACCAGGCTAGGATGGCGGCCTTCAATGACGAGGCGTCGTGCAGCGCGCTTACGGGGCGTTGTTTGGCGGGCGGCGAGGCTTCAGCGGTCGGCACGCTGAAGAGCGGCAGTTGCTCGATCATCACGCCGCTACTGTAGTCTGAATCGAAAAGAATGCAAATGAAGCCGGACGCGAGCGCGGATTTCGTTGGCCCTTATCTCCGGGCCTCGCTCCGCCCCGCTCGGCATGCCACCACCCAGAATGCACCCGCGGGCGTCAGGCCTGGGCTTTGGCGTATACGCCGTTGGTCGGCGTGTGCACAGGCAGGACGACGTTGAAGGTGCTGCCCTTGCCCGGTTCGCTCGTCAACCAGATGCGACCACCGTGCGCCTCGACCAGGGCCTTGGCCACCGACAGACCGACGCCCGTATCCCCTAGCCCGGCGATGAGAGGCGCATCGGCGCGATAGTGGCGGCTGAAGACGCGCGGTTGATCTTCGGGGGCGACGCCGCCGCCGGTGTCCTTCACGGCGATGAGGAGGCCCGAACCGCCGGCGCCGGCTTCGTTGTGCACCTTGAGCATCACCTCGCCCTCCACCCCGGAGGCGTTGCCGGCGTTGCTGAGCAGGTGGGTGAAGATCTGCCGCAGCGCGTCGCGGTCGGCGCTGACGGCCGGCAGGTTGTCGGCGACATCGAGCCGCAGGTTGATGCCCTTCTCGCGGAACTGCGCGCCGCAACTGAGGATGGCATCCTCGACGATATCGAAGATGTCGAGGCTCTCGGGCACCAGTTGCAGCGTGCCGGCATCGATATCCGTCACGCGGATGAGGTCGTTGAGCAGGGCCTCCATGCGCTCGCACGAGGCCTTGATGCGCTCCATGAACTTGCGCTGCAACACGCCCAGGATGCCGACCGACTCGCCGAGCAGCAAATCCGAATAACCGACGATGGCGGCCAGCGGCTGGCGCAACTCCTGCGACAGCGAGATGATGATCTCCATCGAGGCTTCAGGCAGGAAGGGTCGCGAGGCCTCCGCCGCCGAGCCGGACGGCGCAGTGAGGGAGGCCTGCATAAGTTGCAGTTGCTGTTCCTTGTCGGCCAGGTCTTTCTGTACCAGGGTGAGGGCGTGCGTTTGATTGGAAAGCTCGGCCAGCGCCGCCATGGCGTCGGTCAATTCGCGTTCCTTGGTCGCCAACTGCGTCTGCGAGGTGCGCAGGGCCGCTTGCACCTCGGCCAATTGCGCGCGCGCGGCTTGCGCCTCGGCTGTGCCGGCCTGGGCCTCCGCCAGTTGCTGATCCTTGCGCGCCAGCGCCGCCTGGGCCTCCGCGAACTGCGCCCGCATCGTTTCGAATTGCGCCTGCAACCCGGCCAGCTGCGTCATCTGTGCAGCGGCGGCCAGGGCAGCGGCGAGTTCGCCCTCTTTGGTTGCGAGCAGGGCCCGGGTCTGAGCGAGTTCGGCGTGAGCGGCTTGCAAGCGCGCCTCGGCCTCGGAGGTGGCGCTGCCTTTCCCGGTCAGCCGCTCGATCTCGAGCCGGGCCTGCTCCAGGTCAGCCCGCAAGCCCTGTTCCTGTTGCACCACAAAATCGTAATCGAGCTGAAGGGTATCGGCGTGAGCTTGCTGAGCTTCGAGCTTTTCGCGCAGTTCGGTGATTTCGACTTCGAGGGCGGCGCGCGCCTCGGCCAGCGGCTTGGTCTTCTCTTTGACCTCGGAGTGCGCCGCGGCCAATTCCTGTTGGGCGCGCTCGTACCGTTCGCGCCACTCGGCGGCGGCCTGACGTTCCGTATCGAGCCAGTTGGCCCGCAACTGCGTCACTTCGCTTTCGAGCTGAGTTCGCTGCGTCGTGACCTCGGCCAGTTCGAAGCGAAGCGTCGCCATCTGTTGCGTCAGGGATTCGACCTGGGTGCGCCACTCGGCCGCCTGCGCCTCGTCGGCCTGCATCAGCGAGCGCAGTTGCTCCAGCTCATCCTCCAGCTCGGCCCGCCGCGCTTCGGCGGAGCGCAACGCGGCCTGCACCCGCTCGATCTCGGCGGATTGCGTGCTGAAGGCCGAGGCGTTGGCGCGGAACGGCTCGAGTTCCGAGCGGAACTCATTGCGCTGGCGTTCGGCCTCAGCCAGGCGGTCGTTGAGGCGCTCGATCTCGGCCTGCTGCGCCTCCAAATCCTGACGCTGCGTTTCCAGTTCGAACTCGGCCGTCTCGAGTTTCTCGCGCAGGTCGTCATCGGTTGCAGTGGCGGCAGCAGCGGCGGCGGCGACCGGCATCGCCGGCATCTCCAGCCGCAGCTGCTGAATGTCCTGATTCAGCCGCAGCGCTTCCGAGCGCGCATCCTCCAGCGCGATCCGGAGTTGATCGGCTTCGAGGCGGGCGGTGCGCCGCGCATCCTCGGCGGTCGCGGCCTGAGCCTGAACTTTATCGAGGCTGCGCTGCATGCGGTTGAGTTTGCCGTCGCTGCTCAGCACATCGGCCAGCGGGTCGCGGAAGGCAGACAGCAATTGCTCGTCGTCGGCTGTCCAGTCTTTGCGCGTCCCGCCCGGCAGGCCCATCACCAGCAGCGCGCTCACGAGTTTGTCGTTCAGCCGCAGCGGCAGGACGAGCGTCGGCCCGGTTTGCCCGAGGTTGACGGCGTTGGTGATGCGCCGCACCTCGGCGGCGTGCTGCTCGGGCGCGATGCGAGTGGGGCTGGGGGCCTCGAGCGCGGCCCGCAAGCGCGGCAGGTCGTTGATCGGCAGCGGCGCGCCGGGCAGGTGTTGCTCCCTGACCCGATGAAAGGCGTTTTGAACCGCGCTCGCGCCCAACTCATCCGGCGGCGCAATCAACATACACAGATCGGCGCCACTGGCGTGGGCGACGGCCTCGGTGACCCGCCCGGCTAATTCCTCGGCGTTGGCGGCGGTGTTGAGGCCGGACAGCGCGGCGATCACTTTCGGATCGAGGCGCGCCCGGGTCTCGGTCGGCGCGCTGGGGGCGGCCGGCGCGGTCAGCGGCGTGGCCTGGGTTACGGTGGCCGACGGTTGCGCGTTGACCCGGCGATAGACGAGCGCCGCGAAGAGCGGCATCGCAATGAGTTCGAGATAGCGAACCGCAAACGGGAACTGCGCCTCGGGTTCGAATTTCAGCGAGTGAAAGACGTAACCGGGCAGCAGCACCACCAGCACGGCCAGCCCGAGGGGCCAGTTGTCCCGGCGGCGAACGGCGATCAACAATCCACCGGCTACGATGAATACGATATGGGCGAGGAGCCAGCCGCTCTCCCACACGTTATTGGGGTTGGTGTAATACCCGAGGCCGCGATAATCGTTGTTGGCCCAGGCCAGCGCGCTGACCACTCCGACGGTGAGTGTCAGCAGGCTCAGCCCGAACAAGAGCAGAATATCCGCCCAGCGATCGGCCTGAGGAAAGGCGGCGATCCACACGATCAGCAGCAGGGCCAGGGCGCTGGCCGTGCGCACGAGCACCGGACTGACGAGGGCGCTGTCGAGTTGCAGCGCTCCTCCCCAGCCCAATAAATCCAGCACGAAAGGCGGGAGCAGCGCGGCGAGGGCAAGCAGAAACAATCCGATCGCGGCGAACGCCAGACGGGCGCTCACCCAGTTGCGGTCGCGCCACCAGCCGCTGAGGGCGATGGCCGAGGCCATGCCCAGGACAAAAATCAGGGCGTAGTGATAGAGAAGGCTGAGGGGGAATTCGCCGATCTCGGCGAGGAGGGTAGTCAGGGCTTCAGCCGACATACGGTTTGCATACGCCGAATCGAAAATCCGTGCGGATTATAGCACACGGTTTAAGGATGATTTGAGCGTGCAAGAGTCATGCGCGTCGCCCGATCTGGTTCGGCGCGAAGTTGCGGCTGAGGTAAAATCCCGCCCGCAGTCCAGGCGTAAGGGTGCCTTAATCTTTGTATGCCACCCTGTTTGAGTGAACATAGTCTGGAGCGTGTATAAACTCCGATGAGTGCCGACAGGCCCCCGGCCGAACTTGACCAATGGATCCGACGCGGCTCAGCCGGCGAAGAGCCGGCCTGCGCGGCGCTGTTCGATCATTACTATCCGCAGGTCTTTCGGCTGTCGTTGGGCCTCCTCAACGATTGGCACGACGCCGAGGAAGTTGCGCAGGACACGTTCGTGTACGCGCTGAAGAACCTGGCCCGCTACGACGCCACCCGCTCAGCCTTCCGCACGTGGCTGTTCACCATCGCCCTGAGCCGCTGCCGCAACAAGCGCCGGCGCAAGTTCTTCGAGCTGCTGCCGCTTGAGTCGCTGGCCGCCGACAGCGTGCCGGTGCCGCGCGAAGTCGAGTCAGCCCTCGACCGGCGCGGCCTGAAGCGACAAATGTGGCAGGCCCTGCAGGCGCTCTCGCCCCAGTTGCGCGAGGCCGTTGTGCTGCGGTATCTCGGCGAGATGCGCTTCAAGGAAGTCGGCGAGGCGTTGGGCTGCAACCCGAAGACGGCCGAATCGCGCGCGCGGTTGGGCGTGGCGGCGATCCGCAAACACCTCCGCAGCAGCAGCCTGGGGTGGGAGACGGCCCTGAGCGAAATGGCGGCCTGGTAAACAAATGAGCTTGCAATCCGACGACCCAACCCTCCGCGTCCTGGCGAGCGCGGTGAACGACATCCACATTCCGGCGCGAGCGGCCTGGCTCACCGTTCGGGCGACGATGCGAGCGGCAGTCATTCCGGCCCCGCGGCGTTTTGCGCTTCGCTCGGTGATGGCGAGCGTGAGCGCCATCGCTGCCTTCTTCGTTTTTTCGCAGGCCAGCCTCATCAACGCGCTGGCCGACCCGACGGTGACCGCCGGCTTTGTGCCCGCGCCGCAGGTCGCACTCAGCACGCCGGTTGCCAGTGTTGCGCAGCCCGCCGCCACGATGACGCCCCAGCCGGGCACCAATGTGGCCCCGATCCCGTTGCCGCCCGATCGCAGCTAATCACATGGAAGAACGTCTGCAGAAACTCCTCGCGCAGGCGGGCCACGGCTCGCGCCGGGCGTGCGAGGACCTCATCACGCAGGGCCGCGTGCGCGTCAACGGCGAGCGCGCCATCCTGGGGCAGAAGGCTGACCCGGCGCGCGACACCATCACCCTCGACGGCGAGCGATTGGCCGCGCCCGGCAAGTTGATATACATTCTGCTCCACAAGCCGCGCGGCGTCGTCTCGTCGCTCGAGGCGCAGGGCGAGCGAAAGACGGTGGTGGATTTGGTGCCCGAACACATCCGCCGCAACGCGCGGTTGTACCCGGTCGGGCGGCTTGATCTCGACAGCGAGGGTGTGATCGTGCTGACGAACGATGGCGACCTGACCAACACCCTCACCCATCCCCGTTACGGCGTGGAGAAGGAATACCGCGTTTTGGTGAAAGGCCAGCCGGATGGCGAACGATTGGACGCGTGGCGGCGCGGCGTCGTCATCGAGAACCGCGAGACCGGTGAGCGCTACCGCAGCCGGCCGGCGAAGGTGCGCCGCGAGGAATCAGGCGCCCGCGAGACCACCTGGTTGCGTGTGATCGTGAAGGAAGGCAGGAAGCACGAGCTGCGCGATATCGGCCTGACCCTCGGGCTGCCGGTTGAACGCCTCATCCGGGTGCGGCTCGGTTCGCTGGAGCTGGGTGAGTTGCGGGCGCGTGAGTGGCGGGAACTTACCCCCACCGAAGTGCGGGCGCTCAAGCGCGAGGGCAGCCAAGGCGACAAGGGCAACGCGGGACCACGACGAAACTCGCCGGGCAAGGCCCAGCGTCCCGGACGGTGAACGATCCTGGAGTTGAGAATGACGACAGCAACCTTTGACGACGACAAGACCTCAGTGCTCGACCGCCCGGCGTGGAGCGTGTTGGCGCTGGATTGGGAGAAGGCGCTCTACGCGGTGCTCATCATCGCCGCCTTCGTCACGCGCTTCTACGATGTCGGCGCGCGGGTGATGAGCCACGACGAGAGCCTGCACACGCAATACTCGTGGTACCTGTACAAGAACGGCAACTATCAACACTCGCCGATGATGCACGGGCCGCTCAAATTCCATCTGACGGCCTTCACCTACTGGCTCCTGGGCGACGACGACTTCACCTCGCGCCTCGCCACCTCGCTGATGGGCGTGGCGGCGGTCGGGTTGTGTTACTTCTTCCGCAAGTGGCTGGGCCGAACCGGCGCGCTGGTCGCCGCGCTGCTGCTGCTTATCTCACCATACCAGCTCTACTACGCCCGCTACATCCGCGATGAGCCGTACGTGATGGTGTGGGGGATGCTGATTGCGTTGATGATCTTCAACTACATGGAGAGCCGCGCCCCCAGGTTCCTCTACGGGCTGGCCGCCGTCAGCGCCTTGTTCTACGCGACGATGGAGAGTTCCTTCATCTATGTCGCCATCGCGATGTTCTTCCTCGGGCTGTACTTCCTATATGAGCTTTTGGTGCTGCAATGGCCCCGGCCCGAGATGCGCACGGCCTTTTGGGGGTTGATGGCGGTCGCCGGGGTGCTGGCAGCCGTCGGCGTCGGCCTGTTCTTCATGCGCGACCGATTGGGCATCTCGCCGCTGGATGGAGGGCAGGTTCAGGCGCCGGCCGAGCCGGGGCGGCTGACGCCGGAAGGCGGCCCGATCTCGGCGATGGAGGGTTACGCCGATCTGGCCTGGCTGGGCGCCCTCATCGCCGGGGCCTTCGCGTTGTGGGTCGTCGTGCGCGCCTTCGGGCAGGAACGCTTCCGCCAATTCGCGGCCATTGACCTCATCGCCGTGCTGGGCCTGTTTGTGCTGCCGCAACTGGCTGCGCTGCCGGTGCGCGGGCTGGGCTTCAACCCGGTCAATTACAACCCGCCGCCGATGACGGGATTTGATGTCGGGGCGTTCTTCACCTCGGATGCCGGTGTGACGGTGCTGGTGACGGTGGTGCTCGTGATCGTTTCGCTCGGCCTGGGGGCGCTGTGGAATCTGCGCGTCTTCCTCATCTGCGCGGCGATCTTCTACGGCATCTACATCCCGCTCTTCACGACCTTCTTCACCAACGGCGCGGGCCTGGCCACCGGCATGATCGGCTCGCTCGGCTACTGGCTCGAGCAGCACGGCGTGCGGCGCGGCAGCCAGCCCTGGTATTACTACGCCGTCATCAACCTGCCGCTGTACGAATTCCTGCCGGCCCTCGGGGCGTTGTTCGCCGGCGGCCTCGGCCTCTATCGCTTGTTCAATCGGCCGCCGGTCGCGGCACCGGCGGATGAGGCTCAAACGGGGCCAAAGTTCCCGGCGTTGCTGTACATCGGCTGGTGGAGCGTACTGGCCTTCGGGGCGTTCAGCGTTGCCGGTGAAAAAATGCCGTGGCTGACGACGCACATCTGTCTGCCGCTGATCTTGCTCAGCGGCTGGGCCATCGGGCAAGTGATCGACTCAATCAACTGGAGTCACTTCCGCGAGCAACGGGCCTGGATCGTGGCCCTGCTCCTGCCGCTCACCCTCGTCGCCATCCTCGGGGGCATCGGGCAGTTGCTCGGCAACGGCGCGCCGCTGACGGGCGAACGCTCGGAGATTCAGACCGCCGCTGCCATCGGCGGCTTTGTGGCGGCGTTGGTTGTGGTCGTCATCGGCGTGGCCGGGCTGTATCGCTGGGGCGCGCCGTTGGGTTGGGGCAACGTGGCCCGCCTGGCCACGCTGACGGTCTTCGGGCTGCTCGCCCTCGTCACCGCCCGCACCGCCTACATCGCCACCTTCATCAACTACGATTACGCCAACGAGTTCCTCGTCTACGCTCACGGCGCGCGCGGCGTCAAGACGGTGATGGATCAGATCGAGGACATCTCCGAGCGCACCACCGATGGCCTCGGCCTGCGCGTGGCCTACGACTCGCCGGTGGCCTGGCCGATGACGTGGTACATGCGCAACTACAAAAATCAGGTTTTCTACGGCGACACGCCCAGCCGCGCGCAACTGCAGGACGTGCCCGTCGTCATCGCCAGCGACAAAAACGCCAGCCGGGTCGAGACCTTGCTGGGCGACAGCTACTACAAGTTCGACTACATCCGCATGGTCTGGCCGATGCAGGATTACTTCCCGACCGACAAATCCATCGGCGAACGCATCTTGACCAGCCTCGGCGACGCGCGGATGCGGCAGGCGCTGTGGAACATCTGGTGGGCCCGCGATTACACGCTGTATCAGGAGTTGACGGCTGAAACGAACCCGGGCCGGTCGTTCGAACTGGCGCAGTGGCCGATGGCCGACCGGATGAAGATGTACGTCCGCAAAGACATCGCCGCGCAGATCTGGAGCTTCGGCGTCGGCCCGACGCAGCTGGCCGTCGAAGTGGAGAAGGATCCGTACCTCGAGGCGCGCCAGACCATCGCCGCGAACTTCATCTTCGGGGTGCAGGGGCAGGGCGACGGCCAGTTCAACGCGCCGCGCGGCATCGCCATCGGCCCCGATGGCTCGGTGTATGTCGCCGATACCTTCAATCACCGGATTCAGAAGTATGATGCCGAAGGTCAATTTGTCCTGGCCTTTGGCCGCTTCGGTGATCTTTCCAAGGGGACGGGCAGCGAGGGCGGCACGTTCAACGAGCCGTGGGGCATCGGCGTGGGGCCGGATGGCTCGGTGTACGTCGCCGATACGTGGAACTATCGCGTGCAGAAGTTCGACGCGGAGGGCCGCTTCGTGCGGATGTGGGGCAAGTTCGGTCAGGACGGCGCCTTTGACTCGTTCTACGGCCCGCGCGACATCGCCGTGGATGCGCAGGGCAACGTGTATGTGACCGACACCGGCAACAAGCGCGTGGTGGTTTTTGATCCAAACGGCCTCGGCCTGACGAGCATCGGCTCGGAGGGCTTTGAGCCGGGGCTGTTCGATGAGCCGGTCGGGCTGGCGATGGCGGCGGATGGCTCGCTGTATGTGGCCGACACCTGGAACCAGCGCATTCAGCGCTTCCGCCCGAATGGCGTGGATGGCGAGTACCTGTTCGACACCGAGATCAAAGTGAAGGCGTGGCAGGGCACCTCGGTGGAGAACAAACCCTTTATCACCACCGATACCCAGGGCCGCATCTACGTCACCGATCCGGAGGGCTTCCGCGTGCTGGTGTTCAGCGAGGCGGGTGAGTTCCTTACGACGTGGGGCGACCCCGGCGCCGACAACACGACCTTCTCGACGATCTCCGGCATCGAAGTGGACGCCGCCGGTAATGTGTACGTGGTGGACTCCGGCAACCATCGCGTGATGCGCTTCCCGCTTTTGCCATAGTCCCGCAATGGAATGACAGCCGCCGAACGGACGAGGGCGAACCACCATCCTCGTCCGTTTGCCGTGTGCACGCAAAGGTTGTCAGCCGGTGAGCAGACCGACGCGGTCGTCGAGACCGCGTTGGTCTTTTCCCGACAACTCGTGCGTGCACACCCGTATGCCTCTTCAGGCGTCCGGTATCGGTATCCGATGTATAATTTCGCGCGGCCCGCCATGGGCCATACCCCCTCAAACCAAAGTGGAGGCCCCTTGAAACTTCACGAATATCAGTCGAAGCAACTGTTTGCGCAACACGGTGTGCCCATCCCCAAAGGGCGCGTGGCGACGACGGCGCAGGAGGCGCGTGATATCTGTATCGAACTCGGCGGCCGGGCGGTCATCAAGAGCCAGGTGCTGGTGGGCGGGCGTGGCAAGGCCGGCGGCATCAAGCTGGCGAAGTCGCCGCAGGACGCCGAGGACCTGGCGGCGCAGATTCTGGCGATGCACATCAAAGGCCTGCCGGTGCGCAAAGTGCTGGTGGATGAAGCCGCCGACATCAAGAAGGAGATCTACCTCGGCATCACGAATGATCGCGCGGCGCGCAGGCCGGTGATCATTTGCTCGTCGGAGGGCGGCGTCGAGATCGAGGAGGTGGCCAGGACCAACCCGGAGGCCATCATCCGCGAACACATCGACCCGATCATGGGGCTGCGCGATTACGAAATCCGCAACATCGCCCTGAGCATCAACCTGCCGCGCGAACACTGGAAGGCGTTCGGGCAAATCCTGGGCGGCCTGTATCAAACCTATCGCGACACCGACGCCTCGCTGGCCGAGATCAACCCGCTGGTCATCAACGGCGCCGGGCAGCTCGTGGCCCTCGACGGCAAAATCGTCCTCGACGACAACGCGCTGTTTCGCCATCCCAACCTGGCCGAGATGCGCGACCTCGATGAGGAGTCGCCGCAGGAAACTGAGGCGCGCAAATACGGATTGAGCTACGTCAACCTTGGCGGCGAGATCGGCTGCCTGGTGAACGGCGCGGGCCTGGCGATGGGGACGATGGACATCGTCAAACACTTCGGCGGCACCCCGGCCAATTTCCTCGACATCGGCGGCGGCGCGGGCGCGGATAAAGTTGCGGCGGCGCTCAAGATCATCATGTCGGAGCCGAACCTCAAGGCCATCCTCATCAATATCTTTGGCGGCATCACGCGCTGCGATGAAGTTGCCAGGGGCATCATCGCGGCGATGAAGGAGGTCGGGGTGGGCGTGCCGATGGTGGTGCGGCTGGTGGGCACCAACGAGGAGGAGGGCCGGCGCCTGCTGGCCGACGCCAATCTGATCACGGCGGCCTCGCTGGCCGAAGCGGCCCAGAAGGCGGTCGCGGCGGCGCGGAATCACCAATAACGGAAAACTCATAACCAGAGATTGGTTATTGGTTGCCTGGACAAACACATGAGCATTCTCGTCAACAAAGACACACGCCTCATCGTGCAGGGCATCACCGGGCGCGAGGGGTTGTTTCATACCAAGCAGATGGTCGCCGCCGGCACGAAGGTCGTGGCGGGCGTGACGCCGGGCAAGGGCGGTGAGTGGGTGGAGGGCAACATCCCGGTGTTCGAGACGGTGAAGTCGGCCGTGGAATCCACCGGGGCGAATTGCTCCGTCATCTTCGTGCCGGCCAAGTTCGCGCCGGATTCGATTTACGAGGCCGCCGACGCCGGCCTGCCGCTCATCGTCTGCATCTCCGACTGGCTGCCGGTGCAGGATATGATGAAGGCGCGCCAATACCTCGACGCGCGCGGCATCAAACTCATCGGCCCGAACTGCCCCGGGCTGCTGACTCCGGGCGAGGCCAAGGTCGGCATCATCCCCTATCACATCGCCAGGCCCGGCAACGTGGGCCTGGTGTCGCGCTCGGGCACGCTGACGTATGAAGTCGTGGCGGCGCTCACCGCGCACGGCATGGGGCAAAGCACCTGCGTCGGCATCGGCGGTGACCCGGTGAAGGGGCTGAACTTCATTGACGTACTGGCGATGTTCGAGGCCGACCCGCAAACCGAGAAAGTGGTGATGATCGGTGAGATCGGCGGCAACGACGAGGAACGCGCCGCGGAGTTCATCGCCAGCAAAATGACCAAGCCGGTCGCGGCCTTCATCGCCGGGCAGACGGCGCCGCCCGGCAAACGCATGGGCCACGCCGGCGCCATCATCGAGGGCGGCTCGGGCACCGCCGAGGACAAGGTCAGAGCCCTCGAAGCTGCGCGGGTCAAGGTCGCCAAACATCCCGAAGAAATCCCGGGCCTGTTGAGTTAGGCCCCTCGCCTGTCAGCCCAATCGGAGGATCGCCATGCCCCCAGTCATCAACAAATCCGTCAACGCTATCGAGAGCGCTCAGGCCGCCGTGGCGGCCAACGCCAGGAGCGCCGATGCCCACGCCGGTCTCGGCTGGGCGTATTACGGCAAAGGCCAACTCACCGAGGCGTTGAGCGCCCTGCAACAGGCGCTGGCGCTGGATGGCGACCACCTCGAAGCCCACTACGGCCTCGGCCTGTTGCACAAGGCGATGGGCGCGAAGATGGAAGCGATTGCGGAGTTTCAGAAGGCCATTGCGCTGGCCGGCAGGATCGAAGACCGCGACCGCAACCTGATGCTGGTGCGGATCATCCAGGGGCACATCAACCAGTTGAACACAGGGGATTGGGCGCTGGGCAAACACGAGCAGCACGCCTGAGCGGCGCAACAACCGCCATCGCTTCGCCGAGTCCGCCTGTGGCGCCGGGGTGTGGCCGGCGTCGTGGCGGACTTTCTCTATCTCGCATGTCCATCCGTGTGATCGCTGGCAGCGCCAAAGGGCGCCGGCTCAAACTGGTGCCGGGGGAGAGCACGCGGCCGATCATGGATCGCGTGAAGCAGGCGCTCTTCAACATCCTGGGCGACGCCATCCTCGAGGCGCGCGTCCTCGATTTATTCGCCGGCACGGGCGGGGTGGGGATCGAGGCGCTGAGCCGGGGGGCGGCCTACGCGGAGTTCGTCGAGAGTGGGCGGGTAGCGGTCAACATCATCCGCGAGAACCTGCACGCCACCGGGCTGCTGCCGCTGGCGCGCATCATCCGCTCGGATGTGTTTATCCATCTGCGCAACGCGCCGCGCGAGGGGTTCGACTACGTGCACATCGCGCCGCCGCAATATCGCGGGCTGTGGTCAAAGACGCTGCAGGCGCTGGAGGCGAAGCCCGAATGGGTCAACCCCGATGGGATCGTGTGCGTTCAGATCGATCCCCGAGAGTATCAGGCCCAAGAACTGGCGCACTTCACGCTCGTGGACGAGCGCAATTACGCCAACACCCGGTTGTGCCTGTACGAGCGTCAGAGCCTGTCGCCGGCCTGAGCCAGCGGCTGTCTTCCTACTTTCCCTCGTTGCCTTCTTTTCCGTCGCCCTCCGGCCTCTTCTCCGCCTTGAGGTAAACCACCGCCAAGGGCGGCACCGTCAGCAGCAGCGAATGCGGCTGGCCCTGCCAGGGCGTCGGCTCGGAGGGCAGGCCGCCGGCGTTGCCCATGTTGCTGCCGCCGTAGTGCGCCGAATCGCTGTTGAGGATTTCGCTATAGCGGCCGCCGACCGGCGCGCCCACGCGATACCCGGTGCGCGGGACGGGGGTGAAGTTGGCGACGACGACCATGCACTCGCGCTTATCCTCGGCGTAGCGGATGAACGAGACGATGCTCTGATCCACGTCGCGGAAGTCCACCCACTGAAAACCATCCCATTGAAAATCTACTTCGTGCAGGGAGGCCTGTGCGATGTACACGTGATTGAGGTCGCGCACAAAGGCCTGCATCTGCCGATGAAACGGCTTGTCGAGCAGGTACCAATCCAGCCCGGCCTGGAAATTCCACTCATTCCACTGCGCGAACTCGCCGCCCATGAAGTTGAGCTTCTTGCCGGGGAAGGCGGTCATGTAGGCGTACAACGCCCGCAGGTTGGCGAACTGTCGCCACTCATCGCCGGGCATCTTGTTGAGCAGCGAGCGTTTGCCATACACCACCTCGTCGTGCGAGAACGCCAGGATGAAGTTTTCGGTGTAGGCGTACATCATGGCAAACGTCAGATTATTGTGGTGATAGCGGCGGTGCACCGGGTCTTTCTGAAAATACTCGAGCATGTCGTGCATCCAGCCCATGTTCCACTTGAAATCGAAGCCCAGCCCGCCGAGGTAGACCGGGCGCGAGACCATCGGCCAGGAGGTCGACTCCTCGGCGAACGTCAGGACATCGGGGTGATGTTCGTGCACGAGGTCGTTGAAGCGCTTGAGGAAATCCACCGCTTCGAGGTTCTCGCGCCCCCCGAATTTGTTCGGCACCCACTCGCCGCTCCTGCGCGAGTAGTCGAGGTAAAGCATCGAGGCCACCGCATCCACCCGCAGGCCGTCGATGTGATAGTTCTCGAGCCAGAAAAGCGCGTTCGAGAGCAGGAAGTTACGCACCTCGCTGCGCCCAAAGTTGAAGATGAAGGTGCCCCAGTCTCTGTGCTCGCCCTGGCGCGGGTCGGCGTGCTCGTACAGATGCGTCCCGTCGAAATAGCCCAGGCCGTGCTCGTCTTTCGGGAAGTGCGCAGGCACCCAATCAACCACCACGCCCAATCCGGCCTGGTGGGCTTTATCCACGAAGTAGCGGAAGTCGTCGGGCGAGCCGAAGCGCGAGGTGGGGGCGAAGTAGCCGGTGACCTGATAGCCCCACGACCCATCGTACGGATGCTCGGCGATGGGCATCGTTTCGAGGTGCGTGTACCCCATCGCCCTGGCGTACGGCACGAGATCGTCGGCCAGCTCGCGATAAGTCAACCACTTGTTGTCGTCCTTGCGTTTCCACGAGCCGAGATGGACTTCGTAGATGTTGATGGGCGCTGCGAGGCGGTGGGCCTGCTTGCGCGTCGCCATCCACTCGCCGTCGTTCCATTGATAGCGATTGAGGTCGAAGACCACCGAGGCGTTCGCCGGACGCAGTTCGGTGGCGAAACCATACGGGTCGGCCTTGTTGGCCATGTAGCCGCGAAAGCGACTCTTGACTTCGTACTTGTAGACGGTGCCGGGTCCGATGGTCGGGATGAAAAGCTCCCAGATCCCGCTGCCGCCGCGGGGCCGCATCGGGTGGCGGCGACCATCCCAGCGGTTGAAGTCTCCGACCACACTCACCCGCAGCGCGCCGGGCGCCCACACGGCGAAGACGGTGCCCGCGACTCGCTGATGCGTGATCGGATGCGCGCCCAGCTTCTCCCACGCTTTGAGCAGGTTGCCTTCGTTGTACAAATACAAATCCATCTCGCCCAGCACCGGCGCGAAACGATATGGGTCTTCCACCACCTGCGTGTTACCGCTCCAATCGGTAACGGCCAGTTGGTACTCGAAGAACCGAGTCTCGTCGGGCAGCGCCAGTTCGAAGAAACCCTCTTCGTGCACGCGCTCCATCGGCATGGCGGTTTGGCCGCGCTGCACGGCGACCTCCTTCGCCTCCGGCTGAAAGGTCCGCAGAACCAGCCCGGCGCCCTCCGGCCCCGGATGCAGACCGAGGACATCGAACGGCGCGCCGTGATAGCCGCCGACAATGGCGGCAATAAGATCGGGGGCGGTGGCGGGCATGGGTACTCCTCGCTGGGTCAGCTGCGAAACTCGACGGCTGACTCCGAGATCCTCAGTCGTTCGGCCAACTGCAGGGCCGGTTCCATTCGGGCGCGCGGCGCATGCGCGGCCTGTGCGCGCAGAAAGGCGAGCAACATCTCCTGCGCGCGGGCCGGGCGAATCTCAAAGCCTAAACGCTCGGCGGCAGTGATGACGTTGCTCAGGCGCAGGCTGCGTTCGGTCAGTTCGCCATCACTGATGAGGGCCTTGACGCCATCTGCCACTGCGGCCTCGAGTGTGCGCACCGCCTCGCCCGTGTCGAGTTGAATGCCGTCGCGGCGCGCCAGGTCGAGCACGCCGGCCAGGTTGGCCTCAGCCGCTTCATCCGGTTCGCGCGCCAGTTCCGCCGCGGCCTGCGCGAGTTGATGGCTGAGCGTGTATTCGGCGGCCACGCGCAGTTCGGTCGGCACCGGCATGTTGGCCTCGCGCAACGCGGCGATTGTGCCGAGATGGCGCGTGTAAATCTGTTGATACGATTGCGCCAGCCCCGTCAGCGTCTCCTCGTCGAGCACCTTCAGCAACCGCCGCCGGTCGGAGGGCGGCAGATCGCCGAGCCCGTAAAATGTCGGGCCGAGCGCGGCCTTGAGGGTGCGCATGAGTTGGGCCTGGGTGGCGTCGGCGGGCTGATCGATGATGACGTCGCACACCTTGCGGCCATCCTGCGGATCATCACAAAACACGACCGAGGCCGCGAAGTTGTACCCGCCCAGATGCAGGGCGGCGAACGACCAGCCGGTGCGATGGCCGGTGAACTGTGACGTCATGCGTACGTGCCCGCAGACCAGCGCATACTCGCCGACGGTGGTGGTGGAGGTGAAGAGCTGCTCGATGCGCCGGCCATGCCGGTGGTAGCGCACCGGGAACGGATGGCTGAGCGCGGCGATGGCGTGGCTGGCGGCGATGCGATTGGAGTGGATGGCGACCGGCAGCACCAGCGCCTGGTAGACCCTGTCGCCCGTCGGGTGCTGGGGAAAGTTGCCCTCACACTGGGCGAGCGCGGCGAGCAACGGCGGGGTGAAATCCTGCGCCGTGACGCGCGAGGCCAGTTCGATCGCGCGCGCGGCGTACTTGAGCACCTGGGCTGTTTCGAGGCCGGCGATGTCGTCGAAGAACCAGCCGCAACTCGTATACATGAACAACGCGTGCTTCTGCATTTCGAGCAATGTCAGCGCGCGTTCGCGTTCGTCGGCGGTTAGGTTACGGCGGGCATGTTTGGTGACGAAGGCCTCGGCCCGCTCGGGCGTGCGATTGGCCAGCAGCGCGCCGTAGGCATCGCGCACCGCCCAGGCCTCGCCCGCAAACAGGCTGCCACCCTCGCGCGCGAACACGTCGGCCAGAGCATCGCGTAATCCATCCAGGGCGGCCCGCAGCGGCGCGCGCCAGCGCTGATGCCCGCCCGGGGTGCGGCCCGTGTTGCAACTGCAATCGCGGCTCCACCGGCCCACGCCGTGCACGCAACTCCACGAGGTGTTCGGCCGGATCCGCACCTCCCACTCCGGCGGGTTGGCGTCGAGAAACGCGCCGTAGTTCGTCAGCGTGAAGCCGGCCTGGGCCGCCTGATGAGTGGCCGCGTAGATGAGGGTGCGCTCGGCGCTCTTCTTGTGATGGCCGAACGTCTCGCCGTCGGTGGCGAAGTGGATGAGCTGGCGATGCGGCCGGCGCGAGTCAATCGCCTCTTCCAGGCGGCGGATGAAATTCCAACTGCTGGCCAATGTGTCGCCGAAGCTGACGCTGTGCGCGAGCGCGCCATCGTAGAAGAACGCCACGAGGCTGCGGCCACCCGGCAGGCGGCAGAGATATGGCCGTGACGGGTCAACGCCGCCGCCGGCGACGTTCCACCACTCGCCCCCGCTCAACGGACGAATGGCGTCGGCCTGCCCCGGCGCGAGGATGACGAAACGCAAACCGGCCTCGGCCAGCACTTCCAGCGTCTCGTCGTCCACGGCCGTCTCGGCCAGCCACACCGCCTCGGCGTCGCGGCCAAAGTGGAAGCGAAAGTCAGCCAGGCCCCACTGCACCTGGGTCACTTTGTCGCGCCGGTTGGCCAGCGGCATGATGAGGTGGTTGTAAACCTGCGCGATGGCGTTGCCGTGCCCCCAGCGCGCGCGGCTCGCCGCATCGCCCGCCCTGATCCGGTCATACACATCCGGCGCGTGCTGGCGAATCCACGACAGCAGGGTGGGGCCGAAGTTGAAGGAGATGTATTCGTAGTTGTTGAGGATGTCAACCACGCGGCCATCGTCGGCCAGCACGCGGGCGAAGGCGTTGGCGCGGTAGCACTCCTCGTTGATGCGTTCGTTCCAGTCGTGAAACGGCGCGGCGGTCGGCTCGCGATCAATCTCGTCCGTCCACGGGTTCTCGCGCGGCGGCTGATAGAAATGTCCATGAATACACAAATGGGGCATGGGCCTGATTATAACCGTACCTCTTCCGCACTCCGGAGCACGCATCCAACGCTCGGTGAATGAGTGTTGCCTGGCGTGCCCTGGCGAGGGGCAAGGATTAAGGTCTCCCCGAGTGTATAATCGCTGCGATCCCTCAATTTTTGGAGCGTGTTCATGACGTTGGACGAACAAGTGGCCTTGTTGATGCAGGGCACCGAGTACGGTGACGACGCGCTGCGTCAGGCGATGGAACGTGAATTGCGCGCGCGATTGGCGGAGGGCCGCCCGTTGCGCGTGTACTGCGGCTACGACCCGACCTCCACCGATCTGCATCTCGGCCACACCATCACCATGCGCAAGCTGCGCCAGTTTCAGGATTTGGGGCATGAGGTGACCTTCCTCATCGGCAGCTACACCGCGCTGGTCGGCGACCCGTCGGACAAGAACAAGGCGCGGCCGGTGCTTACGCAAGAGCAGGTGGCCGAGAACTCCCGGACCTACGCCGAGCAAGCGTTCCGCGTGCTCGACCGGGGCCGGACGCAGGTGCGGTACAACGGCGAGTGGCTGTCGGAGCTTTCGCTGGTGGATTTGATCCGGCTGGGGCAGAACTTCACCGTGCAGCAATTTCTGGTGCGCGAGAACTTCGCCAGGCGCCTCGACGCGGGCGAGCCGATCTACTTGCATGAGACGTTTTATGCGCTGATGCAGGGCTACGACGCGGTGGCGATGCGGACCGATGTGCAGGTGGGAGGCACTGATCAGCTCTTCAACATCGTGGTGGCGGGCCGCAAGCTGCAGGAGGCGCTCGGGCAAAGGCCGCTGGTCGGCATCATCACCGGCATCCTGCCCGGCACCGACGGCGTGCAGCGCATGTCCAAATCCACCGGCAACGTCATCCCCATCAACACCACGCCCGAGGATATGTACGGCAAGATCATGTCGCTGCCCGACTTCGCCATGCCGCTGTACTTCAAGCTGGCGACGCGCTACACGCCGGCGCAGGTAGCCGAGGTCGAGCGCGGCTTGAGCGACGGCACGCGCCATCCGCGCGATACCAAGATGGAACTGGCGCGCGAGATCGTCGCCATCTTCTACGGCGACGACAAAGTGACCGGGGCCGAGGAACACTTCAAGACCGTTTTTCAGAGGGGCGCTGTGCCCGAGGCGATGGAGACGGTGACCGTGGCGGACACGCCGCTGCTCGTGGAATTCCTGGCCGCGCACAAGCTCACCGCCTCCAAAGGGGAAGCCCGCCGGCTGATCGAGCAGCAGGGTGTCCGGGTGGGCGGCGAAACCGTCACCGACATCACCGCGCGGTTGGATTTCAACGGCGAAGCGGTCGTTCAGGTCGGCAAGCGCAAATTCGTGCGGGTGGTGCGCGCATAGAGTCGCGCATGTTACAATGAGCAATCGAGCCATCCGAAAGGCGATTTTGAGTCTGCGCCGCCGAATCAGCGAACATGAGCACAAGGTTGTGCAAGAGCGCACCAGGCCGAATCCGGACGAAGGCGTCATCACCCATTGGCTCGGCGAGATCCGCGTTTTTGAGCAGCGATTGCGGCGATTGGAAGATCGATTGGCGCGACGGCGAGGCCAGTGACTATGGCGACTGACACACACGATGAGATAAGCCTGGCACTTGGGCTGGCTGGGGTGGAGTCCGAAGTCAATGTGGTGGCGATGCATCTGACGGAGGTCGAGCTGGAAGCTGATCGCGTACTCGACTTATTGGCCACCCTCCGCTCAATGGCACGTCAAGGCGACGCCACCAGGACCGAGGAAACCCTCGCGGAATTGGTGATCGCCCTTGAGCATCTGGCCCATCACGCTCAAGCCGCGCTGCCCACCCTTCAACGCGAACTCGAGTTGGACTCGGCCGCAGAATAGATTCGGTCGCCCTCTTCCAGCCCTATGGGGTGGCCTGAGCTCTATCCATGACCTGGCTCGCGCCTCCGCCGCCTGACGACACCTCCACGGCCCGGCTGGAGGAATTGGCCGACCTGGCCGAACTGGGCCGCGCCATCCTCGGCGCACAGCTCGACCTCCACAAACTCGCCGAACTTATCTACCAGCGCGCCGGCCAGCGCGTCGACGCCACCATCTTCCAGCTTGGCCTGTTCGAGGGGGATCGCTACCGCATGCTGATCTGGGTCGTGGACGGCGAGGAACAGCCGGCCCGCGACTTCCGCCTCACGCCCGAGTCGCCCGGCATCGTCGGTTGGGTGCGCGCCAGCGGCCAGCCGCTGCTCGTGCGCGACTATGAAACCGAAATGGACACGCTGCCGGCGCGGCCCCGCTATCTCTCCGATAACCCGCCGCGCTCGGCGGTCTTCGTGCCACTCCAGGCCGGCGAGCGCGTGCTGGGCGTCATGTCCATCCAGAGCCGCGCCCCCGCTTCGTTCACCGATGAAGACCTGCGCCTGTTGACGATCTTCGCCAACACCGCCGCCGCGGCGCTCGAGAACGCGCGCCTGTACGAGCAGGCCCGGCGCCGCGCGACGCAACTGCAATTGCTGGCCGAGGTCTCGCAGCAGCTCAACATCCTGCAGCCGCTGCCCACCTTTTATCAGCAGGTGGTTGATCTGATCAGCGGTCAGTTCTACGACGTCTTCGCCAGCCTGTTCGAGCTGGAGCGCGGCGCGCTGCGCCTCGTCGCCACCACCCGGCCGGATTGGAAGGGCGCGACGCTGATCGTGCCGCTGGGCACCGGGCCGGTCGGCGAGGCGGCGCAATTGATGCGGCCCGTGATCCTGCAGGATTTGCCGGAGTATCACCTCGACGCCGCCGAGGCCTTTGCCGCCACCCTGCACGCCGAGATGGCGCTGCCGCTCGAGGTCGAGGGCCGCACGCTGGGGGTGTTGAGTGTGCAGAGCCAAACCACCGCGTTTGATGAAACGATGCAGTCCCTGTTTCAATCGCTGGCCGCGCAGATGGCCTTTGCCGCGCTCGAGGCGCAGGTGTACGCCGCCGAGCAGCGCCGCGCCGAACAGTTGGCCGCCATCTCTCAGGCCTCGCGCGTCGTGGTCTCCACTCTCGAACTCGATCAGTTGCTCGAGCAGGTGCTCGAACTGGCAGAGGATCGCTTTGGTTTCGCGCGCACGCAGATCTACTTGTTGCACGAAGGGCGGCTGGTGTATCAGGCCGGCACGCAGGCGTGGGAGGCGCGCTGGGGCAACGAGCCGCTCGCCTATCCGGTGGACGGCCCCGGCCTCATCGCCCTGACGGGCCGCACGCTGAGACCGAGGCTGGTGGAGGACGTGCGCCTCAATCCGGACTACGTCGCCGGGCCGGGCCTCGATGACACGCGCAGCGAGATGACGGCGCCGATGCTGATGGCCGACCGGCTGCTCGGGGTGGTGGACGTGCAGTCGGACGAGGTGGCCGCGTTCAACGACGACGATTTGCAGACGCTGCAAACGCTGGCCGATACGCTGGCCATCGCGGTCCGCAACGCGCGGCTGTTCGAAGCCGAACGGCGCCGCCGCCAACTGGCCGAGTCCTTGCGCGAAGTCTCGGCGGCGCTGACCTCCACGCTCAACCTCGACGGCGTGCTTGACCTCATCCTCAACGGGCTGGCGCGGGTGATGAATTACGACGTGGCCTCCATCTTGTTGTCGGAGGGCGCGCCGGATGAGTTGACTCTGCGCGCCGCGCGCGCCCGGCGTGACCTGGGGCTGCCCGACCACCGCGGCCAGTCGTTGCGCGTGAAGCTGCTCGCGCCCGAGGCGGGCTCCGCGACCCCGGCCACCGTCCCCTTCACCGAAGTGGACACACACGGGGACTATCACGACCTGCTCCATCTGCCCGATCCGCACGCCTGCCTCGCCGCCGTGTTGCTGTTGCAGGGCCAGCACCTCGGTTACCTGGTCGTGGATCGAATCGGCGTGGAGGCGTTCTCAGTGGAAGAGGCCGAGTTGATCACGGCCTTTGCGGCCCAGGCCTCGGTGGCGATGGAGAACGCGCGGCTGTACACCGCGCAGCGCGAACAGGCCTGGGTGAGCACCGCGCTGCTGCAGGTCGCCGAATCCATCGCCGCCACGCCCGAGCTTGAGGATGCGCTGGCCACCGTCGCCCGCATCACCCCGATGCTGGTGGGGGTGGAGTGGAGCGCGGTCTTCCTGGCGGAGGGCGAGACGTTCGACCTGCGCGGCTTCCACCGCCTGAATGATGCGACCCAGCCCCGGTTGCCCAAGGGTGTGCACATCAGCGAGTGGCCGGCGCTGGCGGAGATGGTCGCCACCGAAGAGCCGGTCGTCCTCGAGGCGGATGCGGAAACACCGGAGGCGGTGCGCGCCTGGCTGCCGGGCGTGTCAATTCTGTTGCCGCTGCGGGTGAAGGGCCGCGTGCAGGGCGCGATGTGGGTCGGGCAGACGCCGGAGGCGGAGCCGTTCTCGCCGCACCGCATCCGCCTGCTGGGCGGCATCGCCAACCAGGCCTCGCTGGCGCTCGAAAGCGCGCTGCTCGACGAAGCCCAACGTGAGGAGGCCTGGGTGAACGCCGCGCTGTTGCAGGTCGCCGAGGCGCTGGCCGCGCAGCCCACGCTGGATGAATCCCTCGAGACCGTCGCCCGCCTCACGCCGATGCTGGTCGGCCTCGAGCGCGTGGCCATCTATCACTGGCAACGCGAGGCCCGCCTCTTCTATCCCAGCCGCTGCATCGGCTTCACCTGCGACCCGACGCAATTGACGGCCAGCGCCGCCGAGTTGGAGGTTGACCTCGGCGGCCCGGCCTCCGCCTCGATCTTGTGCAAACCGCCGGCGCGGTTGGCGGCGGCGTTCGAGTCGGATCTGGTGCGGGTGTGGCCCTTGTGGGCGCGCGGCGAATTGTTCGGCGCGCTGGTCGTCGAGCACGGCGGCGAATTGGGGCGGCGGCTGAACATCCTCAACGGCATCGCCCACCAGCTGGCGGTGGCGATGGAGAACGCGGCGCTGGTGCATGAGCTGGCCGCGCAGCAACGGCTCGAGCGCGAGCTGGAGCTTGGGCGCGACATCCAATCGAGCTTTCTGCCCGAGAGCACGCCGCAGGCCCCGGGGTGGGAGGTGGCCGCCTTCTGGCGCAGCGCCCGGCAGGTCGGCGGCGACTTCTACGACTTCATCCCGCTGCGCACCCAGGATGGGGTGGCGCGCTGGGGCATGGCCATCGCCGATGTTTCGGACAAGGGCGTGCCGGCGGCGTTGTTCATGGCCCTGTCGCGCACACTGTTGCGTTCGTCCGCCATTCATCGCACCTCGCCCGGCGCGACGCTGACCCGGCTCAACGAGATGATCCTCTCGGACGTGCGCACCTCGCAGTTTGTGACCATCTTCTACGCGATCTGGGAGCCGGGCACGGGGCGGCTGGTGTATGCGAACGGTGGGCACAACCCGCCGCTGCTCGTCCGCGCCGATGGCACGGTCGAGTGGCTCCGCCTCAAGGGCGCGGCGCTCGCGGTGTTCGATGCCTTCTACTATCACCAACAGGAAACGATGCTGGCGCCCGGCGACGTGGTGCTGCTGTATACCGACGGCCTGCCGGATGCCATCAACGCCGAGGAGCAGGCCTTTGGCACCGAACGGATGGTGGAGGCGTTGCGCGCCGTCCGGTCTGCCTCCGCTACCGAGATCGTTGCCGCGCTTCAGTCCGCCGTCCTCACCTTCACCGGCGAGGTGGAGCCGTTCGATGACATGACGATGGTGGTGATGAAGCGGGTGGGAAGCTAATTGTTCCGTAGTGCTTACCGGTGCTATCGGGGCACGTGGAAGGACGCCTCAGTTACCGGGCCTTCACCGGCTTCCAATAAATTCCCCTCTGCCGTTTGAGATGCGTTTAGAAAGATTCACGCTGCGTATATTGCGGCGCGTCCCCGAATTGGCATAGCATGTCGAGCAACAGGGGCAGCACCATTCAGCCCTCAAACAGCCGTTCTTTTCGCCAATCGAATAGCGCGCCAGAATTTGTAGCAGCTGTCCGGGTCTGTACAGGATAAGGGAGAAATTCCATGACAGTTCACCGCTCCTCGCTCCTCGCTCCTCGCTCCTCGCTCCTCGCTCCTCGCTCCTCGCCCTTGACCGATTCGCGCGTCTGGTTGTCGTTAGCGGTTTGCTGCTGAGTGCATTAGGCGTTCAGCCATCAACTTCAACGGTACAGGCCAGCGGTGGCAGCGCGCAGCAACTCAATCGTGTGCCCCAACAGGCGACGATTGCCCCGCCCTCCCAGAC
>CAZSNP010000016.1:72372-78663 GCA_964608265.1 uncultured Anaerolineales bacterium
ACGGCCACGATTACGCCGAGCACAACGCTCACCTCAACGGCAACGCCAGTTCCTTCAGTAACGCCCGCGGTAACCACAACTGGCACCATTCCCATCACCGGCGTCGTTCCGACCGACCTGCCGATCGTCATCGCCACCCGCGGCCCGATTGACCAAAACGAGGAGCGCGCCTTTGTCCCGGCTTCCGGCGCGGCAGTGTTGTTCTTCGATAGCCGAGTGATGGTAGTCGCGCGCCCAGGGACCTTCCGGGGTGACGTCAATTTGGTCTTGACCAACGGGCAAGTCCAAACCCCACCTCCCCCCTCAGTGACACCACCGGTGACGCGAACCGTCACGGCAGAACCGCCTGCGACGGCGCTTCCCACCGCTCAAGCTACTTCGGTGGCGACAGCGGCCCCAGGTTCCGAGAGCGATCCGGCGCCGACGGACATCGCCTCAGAGACCGGTCCTGAAGCTCAAGCAACTCAGTCGGAGTCCGTTCCGGTTACGCCGCAGGCCTCTCAAGATGAATTGCAACGATTGATCGCACAACCCGCAACCACGGTGCGTTTCAATCTGGTGGCCCAGGACCCGGCGACGGGCGCAGAGGTCACGGCCTTTCCCAAACCGGCCCAACTCGTCGTTGATCTCCGGGGCCTGGAAGGCGTGTATACCAACACCACCTGGTTCCTGGCCTATCAGGATCAAAAGGACTCAGCCGTGTGGCATCGGGTCAATGCGGATGTGCACGACCCGGCTGGCTTGTTCAGCGTGCAGACCGATCACTTCTCGCCGTGGACGACGGGCAACGATCCGGGCTCCTGGATGTTCCGATGGAATGCGCCGGTCGTCTCGGAGTTCAGTGGTGCAGCATCATATTCGCATCCGATTGCCGTGCCCCCGGGCCGCAACGGCTTAACGCCAAACGTTGACCTCTCGTATTCGAGTCGCGGCGTTGATGGCCTGCTGTTTTCCAGCACCGATCAGGGGCCGATCGGTCTGGGCTGGAGCCTCAACAACATTGAAATCACCCGTAACGGTGTGGGGATGTATTGCTGCGGTGATGATTGGAATCAGAACCCCCTTGTAGGCTATGCCGTACTCGTACACCCCAACAGCTTTTCACTCGTGTTGAATGGTCAGAGCTATCCATTGATGCCGGAAGCTGGCGTGCCCATTTCGGATACAGGCAGTATTACAAATCGCCAGGTCGTTCGATACTATGCCCAGGGCGGGCCGCAACTGCTCATCCAGCGGGTCTTCGATCCAAACGCCAGTGATCCGAATACGCCAAACTACAACGCCGACCGCTGGTACTGGGTCGTCAAGGGCCCGGATGGCACTGTCTACCGACTGGGCTTCACGGAGACCTCGGTCAGTTCACAAAGTTACTATCCGGTCATTGATCATCAGGACGGGCACCTGGGAGCTCGCGGCACGAACGCTGCGCCACTCTGGAGCCCGATGCGATGGCGCGTGGATACGATCACAGATGTGTACGGCAATCAAATTCAATACGAATACAACGAGTGGTCACAATCCGATAGTTATGGTTGGACCCACTATCACGACTGCCCAGGCACAGGCTGTTGGTGGCATAGCGGTTCCAATAACCTAACGACCGAGAAGTCACGGCTCACCAACATTTATTACAACTACAACGTGCGTTCATCGGCGGATGTAACCAAAGACTATATCTATCCGCGCGTGGCCAATGGAACCAGCGGCAATAGCCGCATCGAGTTTGTTGACGGCAACGGCGACAACCGAATTGAGCGGATCCGTGTCCATCACGTGGGCACGGCGATCCGAACTATAGACTTGACGCAAGACAACCAGGGTATCAACGCCTGCGGCTATACCGCTTACACACAGCGCGTCCTCTCAATCACCGAGCGGGATGGCGGGGCGACCAACTCGTTGCCGGCCACCACATTCGGCTACACTCAACTGGGCCATCAGAATAGTGGTGGGTGCTATCCCTACTATTACATCAACGAAATCAACAACGGCTACGCCGGGCGGACACGCTTCACCTATACGGCCGATAGCCGAGAGTCCACGCCCGATGTGGGTTACTCCTACTACGTCACACGCCAGGAAACCTATGATGGCCGGCACGACCCACAGTATGCGCTGACCGAATATAGCTATACCACCCCATGCTATGACAGCCCGCGCGGCATTCTCGGCCCCATGCCCGGCGCATTCGACTGCACGCGCCAATACGTGCCGGGCAACAACGATGTCGGCAACCTGGCTGGTTTCAACCAAACGGTCGTGACGGTCAAAGACTACTCAGGCGCCGTACTCAGCCGCTCGACGCGGATGTTCTATCAGGACACGCAACGCCTGGGTCAACCTCTGATCTCACTTGGCCGCAATCTTTGGGATGGTGTTGTGGTTGGCAATGCTGGTGCGGAAGCGCCAGGAGGCAACTGGTACCCGCTGGGTGCGACAACCAGCCTCACCTACGAGGCCACGCAACTTCATAGCGGCGCACGCAGTCTCAACGTCACCATCAGCGCCCTGACACCCGATTGGGGCGTTGGGAACGACGTCACTGGGTGGGTAGCGGGCCAAACCTATTGGATTGGTTTCTACATGAAATCTTCAGGGCCAACTCAATCCGTGCAAATAAGGGCCTATCCAGGGGGGCCGAGCGATGCCGACTTCAACTTTGGTGGGTCCACTCCCAATCAGATAACGGTCACCTCCAATTGGCAGTATTTTCAAGGATTCATCACCCTGCCAGTGACCGCGACCGTTTTCAACCTCCGGATTCGCCCACAAGTGGTCGGCACAATCTACATTGACGATGTCTGGGTCGCCTCGCCCTTGCAGGGCACGGAGACGAGCTACGTCACGATTGCCAATGGCACCAGCACCTACACCTATGCCAACGCCGTCACGGACACCACCTACTTCCTGACCAGTCGCCAATCGAAGCGGGTGGAGACGACCCACAGTGCGCAGGGCAACGTCACGCAGACGAAGGAGTATAACGAGTTGGGCCAGCTCTATCGTCGCACCGACATGACTTATGCGCCCAACACTAACCCGAGTATATGGGTTGTCAATCGCATCGCAACGCAGAAGGTGTGGCAAGAGCTACCGACCCAGAAGGCAGTCGCGGCGTCCCGCTATATTTACGACAATCAAGCGCCCGACGGCGTCGGGACTCCTCCGATTACGGGGCGGCTGGCAGCGGTCCGTCAGTGTGCGGCTTTTGACCTGTCCAACAATTGCATATCGTTTGCGGATACGCTTTATGGGTACGACGCCAACTGGCCGGGCAATCAGAACAGCGAAACCACCTATACCAGCTTTGGTTCAAGTTCTCTTTTTGCCAGCAACGGGCCTCGCACCACAACGGTACTATACGACACTACGCTCAACCTCTATCCACGCGTCATCACCGCCCCGCTGGGTCATGTCACGACAAACGAATACTATGGCATCTATGGCGTGCCGACGGATGGGTATCAGCCGGGGCTGTTGAAGAGCACCCTTGCGCCGGATGGCGTGCTGACGTGGTACACCTACGACCCGTTTGGCCGGCTGCGCGACGTGTATAAGCCCGGTGATGCCGCCAATGACCCAAGTATGAGGTATCAATACTTCGACACCGCATGGACGAGCCTGAATCTTTACCTGTCGCCGTTCCTGATCACCACCTGGCAGAAACCCCAATCCTTTGGCTATGCTCAGCGCCATTTTTACGATGGATTAGGGCGGGAGATTCAGACTCACACCGCCTACAATGTCACGCTCAACGGCGTCTCCGGTCTGCAAGATCTGGTCGTCAGCCAGGGCTACGATGGCCTGGGCCGCGTGGTGTCTCAAACCGTGCCGTACAATGCGCCGGCCTATGTGTATACGGGAGAAGGCTCGGCCAATCCATACACCACGACCAATCTGGCGACGGCGCCGAGGACGATGACGGAGTACGAAGCGTTGGGCCGCGTCAGCCGGATCACCGCGCCCGATGGTACATTAACCCGCCACTACTACGGGCTGGATGTGGATACGAACGCGGCGGCGATGGGATACACCAACACCAACCTTTGGATTCACTCCACTTCGGATGCCAACAGCCGCGCGCGCCATGAGATCATGGATGCCTTTGGCCGCTTGATCCGGGTGCGTGAATTCACGGGGACGTGTTACCTCACCAGTTGCCCGGGCGGGGCGACCGACCCCAATCGCTACCGGGTCTATGCCCAAACACCGTACACCTACACCGTCCTCGACCAGCTCTCGCAGGTGAGCAACAGTCTGGGTGCGACCACGATCATCACCTACAACGTGTTGGGCCAGAAGACGTCCATGACTGACCCCGACATGGGGACGTGGGTGTATACCTACACGGCCGGCTCGGGCACGCTGTATCAGCAACTGGATGCGCGTGGTTGTGTCACCACGATGACCTACGACGACCTCGACCGGCTGACGGGCAAGACCTACTCCGGCCCCGGCGCGTGCGGCACGACCACGGCGGTCAGTTTTGGCTATGGCACGTCGGGGAATAATAAAGGCCATCGCACCAGCATGACCGACGCCTCCGGCAGCACGGTCTGGGTGTACGACACACGCGGGCGGGTCATCAGCGAGACCCGCACCATCAGCACCGCCCAAACCGGCTCCATCGGCCAATATACAACGCAACTCGGCTACGACCTGATGGATCGCGTTATCACCACGACGTATCCGTCTGGTGAAGTCGTCATCAACAGTTACAACAATCAATACGCTTTGGAGAGCGTCCGCAGCCAGGACTACGGCCAGATCAACTACGCCAACAACCTCGATTATGACGCAGCGGGCCGCTTGACGTTGCTATCTTTGAACAATGGCGGGCTGCAAACGACTTACTCCTATTACCCGTGGAGCACGGCCAATGGGCTGGGGCGGCTGCAATACCTGCGCACCGGCACAGCCGGCAGCCCCGGTTCCGTGCAAGACCTGCGCTATGTGTACGACCCGGTGGGCAACGTGATGCAACTCACAGACGTTGTCACTACGTCCAGCACCTACACCGATCTCCAGAACTTCAACTACGATCACCTCTACCGGTTGATCTACGCCAACTCGAGCGGCGGCCTCAGCCCGGCATACACCCATGTGTACACCTACAGCACCACCGGCAATATCACGGCGACCAGTGGCTTGGGCACGTTGGGCGTCTACACCTATTCCGCCATCGCCAGCGGCTGCACGACTGCACAGGGCGCGAAACCGCATGCGGCCAGCACCGCCGGGAGTAATTCGTATCAATACGACTGCAACGGCAACATGTGGCAGCGCATCGAAGCCGGGACGACCTACACCCAGACCTTCGATGCCGAGAACCGTCTCGTCACCGTCATCACCGGCACGGCCAGCACCACGCGCTTCATCTACGACGGCGATGGCAGCCGTGTAGTGCAGATCCAACCGTCCGGCAAAATCATCGCCTACATCGGCAACTTGATGGAGGTGGAGATTCAGCCGACAGCGCCGCCGACGGCCACGCCGACCAACACACCGACCCGCACTCCGACCCCGACCAACACCCCGGTTGGGCCGACGAACACCCCCACACCGACCGCGACCAACACACCCGTCGCGGGCAGCTTCTGCCCGACGGTGCTCGACAACTTCAATCGCGCCAATGGGGTCATTGGCAGCAACTGGTCGGGCACAACCGGTGGCTATAGCATCGCGGCCAACAAGCTGGATGTCGGCTCCGGGCGTGACATCTATTGGAACCCGACTTCCTTTGGCACGGCGCAAGAAGCCTGCGTTGTGGTCTCGACGCTGGACACCACGGCGCAGGAGATCGGTCTGATCCTGAAATCTCAAGCCAGTGATAACCAGGCGCCGGGGTTGATCGAGGTCTTCTATTACCCGTACGACGCCTCGAATGGCGAAGTGCAGGTGTGGACGTATACGACTTCGCAAAACTGGGTGCAACGCGGTGGTGGCTTGCAAATTGCGTTTGCGGCCGGTGACCGACTGGGAGCGCGCGCCACAGCCAATGGTCAGGTGGAGATTTATCGTAACAGCACCCTGCTCGGCACGCGCGATGTGACGGGCTGGCCGTACTATGCCAACGGCGGCTACATCGGTCTGTGGATGAGCAGCGATGCCAGCGACGCGCTGCTGGATGACTTCGGCGGCGGCACGGTGGGCGGGCCGACCCCCACACCCACGAACACCCCGACTCGGACTCCGACGCCGACCAACACCCCCGCCGGGCCGACGAACACGCCGACCCGCACGCCGACGCCCACCAACACCCCTACTCGGACCCCGACTCCCACCAACACC
>CAZSNP010000017.1:0-29065 GCA_964608265.1 uncultured Anaerolineales bacterium
CAGCCTGCTGGGCTTGCCACAACTTCCCGCGCCCCTCGGGCGCTAAACAAGTACGGCCGTCAATTAGCGGCGTGGGTTATCCTCGACAACCACTATCATGTTTTAATCAAGAGTCGTTTGGGATCAAAGTTGCCTCAATTCTTCCGACGATTGCATGGAAGGACTTCTTACGAATTGAATGGCCGGGATCGTACGCGTGGCCGTCAGGTGTGGCATAACTATTGGGACACCTGCATCCGCAGTGAGACTGATTATTGGACTCAGTTCAACTACATCCACCATAACCCGGTAAAGCATGAAGGGGACTAAATCGTTCAGGCGGATGTGCAACGTGACGCTTGAAAACATGTGTACACGCACAGGTTGGCAGAAGCTCCTTCGTCCTTCGGCAAGCTCAGGATGCCCTGTGCGGGTGAAAGCGGCCCGCGCGCAACGCTTCTCCGTTGCGACCCGCTCAGGATGCGGTTGCCACTGAATAGCGTGCGTACACATGCCGGCGAACAGCGCGCGATTTATCGCAGCAGGCTGGTTGCCCTCTCCACCAGCGAGCCAATCGGATGAAAGCCAAGCAGCATCGGGGAGCGTTCGCGCCCGGCGACGGCCATGCCAACGACCTGACCGGTGTGCGCGCTGAGCAGAGGCGAGCCGCTCAGGCTGGCCGGGTCGAACACATCATCCATCTGCGCCCACACCGCTTCGGCGCTCGCTGCCGTCACCGTGCCGTAAAGCGTGCGCGGATTGCCGGCCCCATCGCCGCTGCCGCTGAACAGCACGACGCGCTCGCCCGGCTGTGGCCCGCCGCGCGCATCCGGTTGCAGCCCGAGCGCCGTATCCACCGGCTCATCCGTTGGCAGCACCACAAAATCCACATCGAAGCGATAGCCGGTGAAGGCGCGGCCCACACCGGCGGTGCGCAGGTCGAATTCGATGAGGCTTTGCGATTGCTGCGGGAGATGGAAGGCGAGCATCTGGGGCGATGCGGCCCAATCGAGGCTGTGCGCCGTCATCACCCCGATGGCATGGTCGTTGGCGAGTAGCAGAAGGAAGCCGCTGCCCGCTCGTTGCGTTGAACCGCCGGCGGGCTGCGCCCAGGCCTCGAACGCAACGTGACCGGTGGGTAACGCGCCGTGCGGGGCGACGATGGTCGGCGGTGGCGGTGTGGGGCCGAGGGTTGGCTCAATCGCCACGCCTGGGATGGGGACCAGGGTGAGCAAAGCCTGGGGGTTGCGGCTGAACCAGAGCAGAAAAGCGAGGAGGGCAAGCAGGGAGACGAGGGTTGCGCGACGCAGGACAACAGGGGCCATCACCCACAAGTGTACCGGCCTTTCAGCCTCTTGCCTTCCTCCTTTATAATCCGAGTGCAGCGCCAATGTCCCCTTAGCTCAATTGGCAGAGCACACGGTTTACATCCGTGGTGTTATAGGTTCAAGTCCTATAGGGGGCACTGCACGGAAGGCAGACCACATGGGTCTGCCTTTGAGTTTGTCTGGCCGCAGAACGGTCGGGCGTGTTTCATTTCGCGGTCGCCGAGCCGCCGCCCTTGAGTTGTTGCCCGGCCGACTCGATCTTGCCCTTGTACTCCTGCACGCTCGTCTCGAGCGTGGCGGCTTTCGCCCGCTGCTCATCCAGCGACTTCTCCAGTTCCCCGATCCTTTTCTTCTGTTGCGCGAGGTTCCATTGGTTGCGGGCCAGCGTCGGCATGGAGGCAAACAGGCTGATGAGAAAACCGGCCGCCATCGCGATGAGGAGCACCAACGCCAGCGGCAACCGCTCGGTTTGCCACATCAGGAAACTGATCGGCACGGCGGTGCCGTTCTGAAAAGCAAAGATGACGGCGACGATGGCGATCGCCAGCGAGATGATGAGCCAGATTTGCATCTGCGGTCTTCCTTGAGCGTTGGCTGCGCGTAGTTTACCGCTAATGCGCCGCGCACGCCATTCCCGTTACAATGCCCCTATGCCCGACGACCCGGCCCCCAGGCCCACCGACCTGCGCCGCTTCCGCTCGACGACCGATCGCAACCTTCTCATCGGTTTCTTTGTCGTGCTGTTCGTCATCGGCGGGGGGTTGATCTACCTCTTCTACGACTGGGGCGGGCTGGCGACGGGATTGCTGTGCATGTTCGGCGGAGCGCTGGTGGCGGGCGGCGTGGTGCTGGTGGCCTTCGGCTTCGAGTGGGTGAGCAACTGGCTTGACAACCGCGACTGAGCCGGTTCGGCGTGCTCCGCAATTTTCCCGATGTCGCCTCCGCCCCGATTGGGGCACAATGTCCCCGTTACCGTACCGGGTTGGTTGCGAAAGGAAAACGTTATGAAGACACTCTCGCTTCTGGCGCGAGTCGGATTGGTTTTGGCGTTGTTCGTCGCGGCGGTCGGCGCTGCGCCCGCGCAGCCGGCGGCCCCGCCCGCCGAGGGCATCCAGGCGGTGCCCGCCGGTTTTGCGGATGAACTGGTCGCCAACTTCAGCGGCGCCATCGCCATCGCCTTCACGCCCGATGGCCGGCTGCTGACCGGGTCACAGGCCGGGGTGCTGCGCGTGTACAACCCGAGCACCGGCAGCCTCACCGCCACCGCCCTCGACTTCACCACCCAATGGCCGCAGCGCCGCATCTGCAGCGACTTCGAGCGCGGCTTGATGGGGATCGCGGTCGATCCAAATTTCGCCAGCAACAACCACGTGTATCTCTATTACACGGCCATTGTCACGCCCACGGCTAACTTCGATTGCAATGGCACGCGCAACTCGCCGACCGTCGTCAACCGCGTCTCGCGTTTCACTTTCTCGGGCAACACCATCGTCACCACGACCGAGCAAATCCTGGTCGACAACATCCGCTCGCTCAATGGCAATCACAATGGGGGTGATTTGAACTTCGGCAAGGATGGCTTGCTGTACATCGCCACCGGCGACGCGGGCACCGGCGGGAGTCTCGCGCGCTCGCGCAACACGCTCAGTGGAAAAATCCTGCGTGTCAACAGTGATGGCACACCCGCCGCGGGCAACCCGACCTTGGGCGATGCGAGCCAGCGGCGCTGCGGCACGCCCGGCCCGCAGAACTACGCTTCGAACGCAACAAACTGTCAGGAAATCTACAGCTACGGATTGCGCAATCCGTTTCGCTTTGCGATGGACCCGACGACGAGCGGCAACGCCGTGCGGTTTTTCATCAACGATGTGGGGCAGAACACATGGGAGGAAGTGGACGATGGAATCGCCGGGGCCGATTACGGCTGGAACGTGCGCGAGGGGCCGTGCGCCAACGGCGCGAACTGCTCGCCCCCCACCCCCATCAACTCCGGTTACACCGATCCGATTGACTGGTACAACCACAGCACCGGCTGCAGCTACATCACCGCCGGCGCGTTCGTGCCCGCCGGATTGTGGCCGGGTTACGACGGCTCGTTTCTGTTTGGCGATGGCGGCTGTGGCCGGGTTTTTCGATTGGTGCCACTTGGCGGTGGCAGTTATGCGCGGGCCGGCTCAGATTTTGCGACCGGCCTGAGCGGCATCCGCCACTTGGAGTTCGGCCCGTATCAGAGCACACAGGCGCTGTACTATAGCAACGGCAGCGCCGTGCGTCGCATCCGCTTGAGCAACGCCGCGCCCACCGCCGTCATCTCCGCCAACCCGACCTTTGGCCCGTCGCCACTGCCCGTCAACTTCAGCGGCGCGGGCAGTTCCGATCCGAACGGGGATCCATTGACGTACGAGTGGAACTTTGGCAACGGCATCACGGCGACGACAACAAGCGCGACGACGACTTACACGTACACGGTCGCGCAGCCCACGGTGTATACGGCGACGCTGGTGGTGCGCGACAACATCGGCCTGCCGTCCGCGCCGGTGTCGGTTACGATTTACCCGGGCAACACCCCGCCGGCGCCGACCATCGCCCAGCCCATCACGGGGACGACGTTCTTTGTCGGTCAGATCATCGGCCTCGCGGGCAGCGCCACCGATCCCCAATCACAGGCGACGACTTTGCGCTGGGATGTTTTGCTGCGGCATATCGACTCGGCCAACCCCGGCAACAGCCACACCCACTCACTGCTAACCGTCAATGGCGCCAGCGGCCAGTTCACCGCCCCCGCCCCCGAAGATTTCAACGCCACCGACCTCAGCCATGTGGAAGTGCACCTGACCGCCACCGACTCGCTCGGCCTGTCGGCGACGGTGACGCGCACGGTGCAGCCGGTGAAAGCGACCGTGACGTTCAACACGCAGCCGACCGGGCTGCAACTCCAGGTCAATGAACGCACCGTCAGCCACGGCACCGTCCTCGCCTCGTGGCAAGGCGCAACCATCAATGTCAGCGCGGCGGTGCAGTTCAGCGGCGGGCAGTGGTGGATTCTCGCGCCGTACACGCTCAGCATGCCGGGCAGCAACACCACCTCGACCGCGACGTTCGCGCCGGCTCAGAGGTTGTACATGCCCCTCATCCGCAAGTAGGCCGGGACTCAAGGAACCGGGACGCGGATCGAGGCGGAGGAACGCGGCGCCAACAGGAGCAGCCGCAGGCCTCCGCGAAAGTCCGCGTCCCACCTCTCCCTCTTTTCCCAACTTTCCCTCGCCCGCGCCGGCTGAGCCTGCGTGCTACAATCCCGCGCATGGCCGAAGCCGATGATGGCGCGGATTTCATCAAGCAATGGGTGAAGCGCGACGCCGCCGACCCGGAGGCCCACCTCGGCTCCATCGGGCTGCTGCATCGCGTGCCGTCCGGGCTCTTCCTCTTCGGCAGCCGCTTCCACCCGCGCGAAGCGCCGCGCCGCGAAGTCGCCGTCGCCGAATTCGATATCGCCCACGCGCCGGTCATGGTGAAACAATTCGACAGCTTTGTCGAAGCCCAGGGCTACGCCGAGCGCCAGTGGTGGAGCGAGGCCGGCTGGGCGTGGCGGCGCGGCCTGGCGCTGGGCTGGGGGCGCGATGACCGTTCGCAACCGGCCGATTGGCGCGGTCAATCGCAGCGCACCGATCATCCCGTCACCGGCATCACCTTATTTGAGGCCGAGGCCTATTGCCGTTGGCTCAGCGCACAAAAGGGCCGCGTGGTGCGGCTGCCGACCGAGGAGGAATGGGAGCGCGCGGCGCGCGGCGACGATGGCCGGCCGTGGCCGTGGGGCGAGGAGTGGCGGCCCGGCCTGACCAACACCCTCGAAGGCGATGTGAATCACACCACGCCCACCGGCAGCCTCGCCGCCGACCGCAGCCCGTGCGGGGCGGTGGATATGGCCGGCAACGCGCAGGAGTGGACGGCCAGCGTTTACACACCGCTGCCCGACGAGGCGTTTGTGGCCGGGGCCGACCTGCGCGTGGTGCGCGGCGGCAGCTACAACGATACCTCGTTTGGCGCGCGCGCCTCGTACCGGCGCGGCTACCCGGCAGGATACTTTTATCCGTTCCTCGGCTTTCGCATCGTGGTGGCTACAAAGTAAACAGTGGTCAGTGAACGGTCAGTTGTGTGCGGGATGTTCAATCTAAAATCAGAAATCCAAAATCTGCCATCAGGAGTTCTGCCGTGAGTCTCTTCTCCGAAGGTCGCAGCAACCGTTGGTTGGGCCTCATCATCGTCGTCGCCGCCGGGTTGATCTTCGGCGCGATAGTTTGCGTGTCGATTCTGTTCTCGGGCGCGTTGTGCTCGTCGCTCGGCATCGGCTGTAGCGGGAGCAGCGGCGGGCCGGGTGCGACCAACACGGAGGCCGCGCCCGCCGGCTCGATCGAGATTTCGTTCGTGACCTCGAACACCAAGGAAGACTGGGTCAACGTCGTCACCGAAAAATTCAACGCCGCGCAGATCAAGACCTCCGGCGGGCAGCAGGTCTTTGTGCGCGTCTCGCACGTCACCTCCGGCGGCTCGCAGACCGATATCCTCAGCGGCAAGATCAAGCCGACCGTGTGGAGCCCCGGCGATATGAGCTGGGTGGATGGAGCCAACCAGGTGTGGCGCGACCGCACCGGCAAGGCGCTGGTCACCGAGGAGTGCAAGCCGACGGTGTACGCGCCCATCGGCTTTGCCATGTGGCGACCGTTCGCCGAGGCCCTCGGCTGGCCCGATAAACCCATCACCTGGGCCACGCTGGTCGACCTCGCCGCCGACCCGCAGGGCTGGGGCAAGTACGGCCACCCCGAGTGGGGCGAGTTCAAATTCGGCCACACACATCCCTCGTACTCGAACGCCGGGCTGTTGATCATGACAGCGCTGGTGCACGACACGCTCGGCAACACCGGTGGCCTCACCCCCGAGTCGGTGAAAGGCTCGCAGGTCATCGAGGCCTTCGAAAAGGTGGAGTTTCACACCTATCACTACGGCGTGCAGACGCGCGATTTGATCTCGCTCATGGCGCGGCGCGGCCCGGAGTATCTGCACGCGACGACGGCCAGCGAGGCCGAGACGCTCAAGGCCAACGCCGAGCGCGCCGGTGAGCTGCGCTTCCCGCTCGCCTTCATCTTCCCGGCCAGGGGCACGTTTTGGACCGAGCAGCCGTTTTGCACCCTCGACGCCGAATGGGTGACGGCCGAGCAAAAGGAAGCGGCCAGGCTGTATCGCGATTACGTGCTGGCGCGCGAGCAACAGGAACTGGCGATTGACAAGTATCTGCGTCCGGTGGATAGCGCCATCCCGCTGCGGGCGCCGGTTGCGCTGGAGGGCGGCACCGACCCGCGCGTCACCCGATCAACCGTGCCGGCGCTCGAAAGTCCCTCGGGCGAGGCGGCCGAGGCGGTGAAGGACGTCTTCCTGCAAACCAAGAAGAAGGCCTCGATCATCATCGTGGTGGATGTGTCGGGCAGCATGCAGGGCGAAAAGATCGCCAACGCGGTCGAGGCCACGGCCAACTTCATCGGCCGGCTGGAGAAGGACGACGAAGTCATCGTGATGCCGTTCAACGAAGACGTGACCGAGCTACAACCCTCGGGCCGCGCCGGCGACGTGGCCGAGACGTTGGGCGACCGGGTGCGCAACCTGTTCGCCGAGGGCGGCACCGCCCTGCACGACGGGGTGTGCACCGCCGCCGAGCGCATCGCCGCCCTGCGCGAGACAAACGAGAAGAACAACATCAAGCGCCTGTACGGCATCGTCGTGCTCTCCGATGGCAAGGACACGGCCAGCAGCCGCACCGAGAACGACATGTTCAACTGCCTGCCCTCGGGCGAGGATGTGGACGGCATCAAGGTCTTCACCATTGCCTACGGCGACGACGCCGACAAGGATGTGCTGCTGCGCGTGGCCAACCGCACCAACGGCAAAACCTTCACCGGCGACCCGGCCACCATCGAACGGGTCTATACTTCGATTTCTGCCGAACAGTAAACCGGTAATTGGTTATTGGTAATTGCCCAAGTCTATGCCCAATCCAAACCGACTCTGGTTTTTGTTGAACTGGCAAGCCTGGGCCGTCCTCATCATGGCGGCGATTGCGTCCATCGTCGTGCGCCAGCCGTGGCTGATCACGATCGGCATCATCCTGGCGCTCATCATCCTGCTGATTGACATCGGCAGCGGCGGCAGCCTCGGGCGGAGCGGCGCAGTGCGGCTGGCCCGCGCCGAGCAGGAGAACCGCGAGCTGCGGGCCGAACAGTCGCGGCTGGTCGGCGCGGTGAACGAATTGCAGCAGCGCGTGGCCGAGTTGCAGGCGGGTGAGAAAGCGGTTGCGCCCCCACCCACCCCTGCGCCCGAGGCGACGACGCCCCCGCCAGGCAATACGCCTTGAGACTGCCGCGACCGCCCGCGCCCTATCGCATCGCCGAGACGCCCCGCCGGAGCATCGCCTTTCGCCCACACCGGCTCGGCCTGTGCGCCCTGCTCCTCGCCTCGTTGAGTTGCGGCGCGCCTTCGTTCTTCGCCACCGCCACCCCCGAACCGACCAGCACCCCGCAACCCTCGCCGAGCGATTACGCGCGCTGGCCGGTGGTGCTGCGCGATTTCTTCAACGAGCCGGCCAACGATTGGGAACTGGCGGAAAACAGCGATGACCGTTTTGCCAGGGGCACGGTCGAGGTCAGGAGCGGCAAGTATCGCTGGGATGTGACCGCCAACGAGGGCTTCATCTGGTGGAGCCTCGGGCTGGCGAACACGGCGACTGCGGATTTCTACGCCGGGGTGACGGCGCGGCAAGTGAGCGGCGCGGAGGACGCCGACTACGCCCTCATCTTTCACCACGACGGCTACAACTACTACACCTTTCAAGTCAGCGATGCCGGCCAGTTCACGTCGTACGAATACCACCTCGAGGAGTGGACGCAGTTGATCGAATGGACGCCGGCGGCGGCGATTAGGCCGGGCGAGGCGAACCGGCTGGCGGTGGCCGCCGAGGGCAATCGCTTCCGCTACTTCATCAACGACGACCTCGTGGCCGAGGTCGAGGACGACACCCTCCCCAGCGGCAGCGCGGGCGTGGCTGTGCAGGTGTACAACGACGGCGAGTCGGCGGTCTTCGAATTCGACAACTTCGAATGGCGCGCGCCCAAATCCGCAACCACCGTCACCACCCCAACGCCAAATCCATAGAACCGCGAAGTCGCCAGGAGCGCAAAGAAAGCAATAGCTTTTTCCGGCGTGCCTCCTTCGCGTCCTTTGCGGCTTTGCCGTTCGTTTCCAGTCCGGTAAAATCAGGTCCACCATCGTCATCACAAATCGGAGATTGCCATGCCCAACGGATACGCCGGCACTATTTTGCACGTTGACCTGACCCACGGCACGCTGACCCACGAGACTCCCCCGGCGAGTTTCTATCGCCAATACCTCGGCGGCTCGGCGATGGGCCTGCACTACCTCCTCAAAGGGATGAAGCCGGGCGCCGACCCGCTCGGCCCCGATAACGTCCTCACCCTGATGCTGAGCGTGACCACCGGCGCGCCGATCAGCGGGCAGAGCCGCGCCACGCTGAATGCCAAATCGCCGCTGGTGGATGGCATCGGCGACAGCCAGTTCGGCGGATTCTTCCCGGCGGAACTCAGGTTCGCCGGCTTCGATGGGATCGTGGTCACGGGCAAATCGGCCAGGCCGGTCTATCTCTACCTCACCGAAGGCAAAGCCGAACTGCGCGACGCGCAGCATCTGTGGGGCAAGACGACGTCGCAAGTGGATGAGGCCCTGAAGGCCGAACTCGGCGATGACAGGATCGAGATCGCGCAGGTCGGCCCGGCAGGCGAGAAGCTCGCGCCGCTGGCCTCGGTCATCAACATGGCCAACCGGGCCGCGGGCCGCACCGGCATGGGCGCGGTGATGGGCAGCAAGAACCTCAAGGCGATTGTGGCGCGGGGCAAATCGAAGCGGCTGCCCGTCGCCGACGCCAAAGGCATCAACACGCTGGCGCGCAACGGGGCTGCGGTGCTCGACGACAACGCCGATGTGAAGGGCCTGCAGGTGCACGGCACGGCCTCGGTGCTGTCGTATCAGAACTCCATCGGCTCGCTGCCCACCCGCAACTACAACGCCGGCCAGTTCGAGGACTTCGAGCCGATCTCGGGCGAGGTGATGAGCGAGACCATCCTCAAAGAACGCGATACGTGCTACGCCTGCACGGTGAACTGCAAACGCGTGGTCGAGACCGAGTGGAACGGCAGGCCGGTGGAGAAGAAGCACGGCGGCCCCGAGTACGAGACGCTCTCGACTTTCGGCTCGTACTGCGGCGTGAAGGACCTGCACGCCATCTCGTATGCCAACAAGCTGTGCAACGAGTACGGCATGGATACCATCGGCGTGGGCGCGACGGTGGCCTGGGCGATGGAGTGTTTCGAGAACGGCCTGCTCAGCGAGAAAGACATCGGCTTCTCGGCGAAGTTCGGCGACGCCGAGGCGATGGTGAAGCTGACTGAGATGATCGGCACGCGCACGGGCCTCGGCAACGTGCTGGCCGAGGGGTCGCGCAGGGCCGCCGACCGGCTGGAGCGCGGGCACGACCACCTCATCACCGTCAAGGGCGCGGAGGCCCCGGCGCACATGCCGCACGCCAAACGCTCGCTCGGCCTGATCTATGCCGTGCATCCCTTCGGCGCCGATCACCAATCCTCCGAGCACGACCCGATGATCGAGGACGGCGCGGCGGATTTGTCTATGGGCCGCCTCAAGCTGCTCGGCTTCGACTCGACCCAGAAGCAATACTCATTGGGCGAGGACAAGGTGCGCTTCGCCCTCAAGACGCAACAGTTCTACTCGTTTCTCGATTCGTGCGACCTGTGCCAGTTTGTGTGGGGCCCGGCGTGGACGCTCTACGGCCCGCAGGAGACCGTGGACTTCGTGAAGATGGCGACGGGCTGGGACGACTTCAGCCTCGACGAGCTGATGACGGTCGGCGAGCGGCGTTTGAATATGATGCGGGTCTTCAACGCCCGCGAGGGCCTTGACCGCCAGGCCGACAAACTGCCGAAGAAGTTTTTCAAGGCCCTCGAAGGCGCCGGCCCGACCGGCGGCGTGGCGCTGACGGAGGCCGAGATGAGCTTCGCCATCGAGAAATACTACGAACTCAGCGGCTGGGACAAAGCCACCGGCAACCCCACCCCCGAAACCCTCAAGCGGCTGGAGCTGGATTGGGCGATGTAGCGCGGCGACGGTGGAGTGAACGGTAATAGGTAATAGAGGCACGCTCCCCCTCAGCATGCCTCTCTACATTAACTGAACCAGCGCCGTCATCGGTGCGCCCGCGCACGAGTCTGACGCAGGCGCCGGAAGAAGTCTCGCTGTTTCTGATCCGCACACCGCCCGCCTCCCCTGAGTCAAGTAGCGACGCCCGGGCGGGGCGTCGCTACGGCCTTGTTCATCACAAGATCCGCTTTAGAACACGATGATGTTGCGCCGCGCCGCGCCGCGCTCCAATCCCTCGACGGCCTCGTTGATGCGTTCGAGCGGATAGCGTTGCGAGATCAATTCATCAAGGAGGAGTTGTCCCTGCCGATACTGTTCGGCGAGGCGCGGGATGTCGGCCCACGGCGTCGTCGAGCCCATCAGGCTGCCGACGACACGGCGGCTCTCGGTGAGGTCGTGCGCGTTGAGCGTCACCTCGGCATCGTTGTTGCCCGGCATGCCGACGATGACGGTCGTGCCGCCCCGGCGCGTCATCCGGCTGGCCTGCACGATGGCCTTCGAGCTGCCGACGGCGACGAAGGCGTAATCCACGCCGCGCCCGTCGGTGAGCGCGAGCACGGCCTCCACCGCGGCCTGGCGCGTCACGTTCACGCCATCGGTCGCGCCGAACACCCGCGCCGCGGCCAGCTTCTCATCCGACACATCCAGCGCGATGAGGCGCCCCGCCCCGGCCAATCGGCAACCCTGCAGGGTGTTGAGGCCGACGCCGCCCGCGCCGATGACGGCCACGTTGCTGCCCGCCTCGACGCGAACGGTGTTGAGCGCGGCGCCCACCCCCGTCGCCACGCCGCAGGCCAACAGGCAGGCGCGATCCAACGGGAGATCGCTCGGAACCTTGATGACCTGGCTTTGGTGAACGAGCACTCGCTCGGCGAAGGCCGCCGTGCGCAGACCCTGCACCAGCCGCGCGCCGCCCGCGTTGCGCAGCGGGCTTTCGCCGTCGAGGCGGAACTTGCCTTCGCACAAAAACGGTTGGCCGCGCTGGCAGTAGAAGCACTGGCCGCACGCGCGCCGCAGATACACTACGACATGATCGCCCGGCCCCACGCCGCTCACGCCGGGGCCGACCGCGCTGACCGTGCCCGCCGCCTCGTGCCCGGCGACCAGCGGGGTCTCGCCGCCCCAGTGGCCCCGAATCCAATGCAGGTCGCTGTGGCAGATGGCGCAGGCCGCGACCGTCACCTCGACCTCGCCGGCTCCCGGCGGGTCAAGCGTCACCTCCTCCACCACCAACGGCTGGCCGAACTCGTAACAGATCGCTGCCTTCATGCTGTGGGTTCCTTTTGGATTGGGGGCTGCGTCGTGAGTTTAGCGTGACCGCCGTGCCCGGCCATTGGGCGGGTAAAACAAAGTCACCCCTGCAATCTTGTACGGGCTTCCATAGGTTTGCGGGCGGCGGTTGATTATCATGGCTGCGTCTCATACTCCGCTGCGAAACTGAATCCCACCTTCATGGACTCTGCCGTCTGGCCCAACGCGCGCCGCTACTCCGTCGCCGATCTCAGCCGGGCGGCGACGTATCGGCAGACGCGGCTGCCGGTGGATTGGGCCAGCACCCTCCTCCCCGAGGCCTATCGCTCCGCGGAGTTTTGCGACCTCGCACAGCGGGAGAGGGGTTGGGGGTGAGGGCGAGCAGCAATCGCTACAGAGTCTATGCCACCCAAAACCATCCTCACCTGCGCCATCACCGGTTCATCGCACACGCCGACGATGTCGCCGCATCTGCCGGTCACCGCTGACGCCATCGTGCAGCAATCGGTGGCGGCGGCGCAAGCGGGAGCGGCGATTGTGCATCTGCACGCGCGGGAGGACCGCGACGGCAGCCCGAGCGCCGACCCGGAAATCTTCCGCGACTATTGCGCGCGCATCAAAGCGCAGTGTGATGTCGTCATCAGCCTGACGACCGGCGGCGCCACCGGGCAGACCGTCGAGCAGCGGCTCAACGTCATCCGCACGCTGCAACCCGAGCTGTGTACGTGCAACTTCGGCACGCTCAACTACGGGCTGTTCCCCATGATCCCCAAGTATGCGGGCAAGTGGAAGTTCGATTGGGAGGAGCCGTACCTCGCCAGCACGAAGTCCGAGCCGTTCGTCAGCAACTTCTCCGACATCGAGTACATGCTCAAAACGCTGACCAACGAGACCGGCACGCGCTTCGAGTTCGAGGCCTACGACGTCGGCCACCTGTACACGCTGGCGTACTTCATGGATTTGGGACTGGTGAAGCCGCCCATCTTCCTGCAGTTCGTGATGGGCACGCTGGGCGGCATCGGCGCGGAGGTGGTGGACAACCTGGTGTTTATGAAGCGCACCCTCGACCGCCTCATCGGCCCGGAGGTGCAATGGTCGGTGCTGGGCAGCGGGCGTTATCAGTTCAACATCGTCACCGCCGGCGCCCTCATGGGCAGCCACGTGCGCGTCGGCCTCGAGGACAGCCTGTACCTCGGCAAGGGCCAGCTCGCCCCCTCGAACGCGGCGCAGGTGCAGAAGATGCGCGGCATCCTCGAGGCGCTGTCGCTCGAACTCGCCACGCCCGCCGAGGCCCGCGCCGCGCTGGGATTGAAGGGCAACGACATGGTGAGGTATTGATGACCCGCCCTCACCCCCTGCCCCTCTCCCGCTGGGAGAGGGGAGTATGCTCGGAAATTCCGCGGCCTGTTCCCTCTCCCGGCGGGAGAGGGTGAGGGCGAACCCTGCAATGCCACGACCTCATCCTTCCCAAATCTCTCGCGTCGCCGTCGTCGGTGCGGGTGTCATCGGCGGCGGATGGGCCGCGCACTTTCTGCGGCAGGGCCTGCGCGTGACCGCGTGGGACCCGGCCTCGGACGCCGAGGCGAAGCTGCGCGCCCTCATCGAACAGGTGTGGCCGACGATGGAGCGGCTCGGTCTGAAAACCGGCGCGTCACCCGAGCGGTTGACGTTCACGCCCGATCTGGCCGAGGCGGTGCGCGCGGCCGAGTTCGTGCAGGAGAGCGCGCCCGAGCGGCTCGATCTCAAGCAGGAGCTGCTCGCGCAGATTGACGCCGCCGCCCCGCCCGAGGTCGTCATCAGCTCAAGCACTTCCGGCTACGCGATGACGGAGATGGCGACCCGCTGCTCACATCATCCCGAGCGGCTCGTCGTCGGGCATCCGTTCAATCCGCCGTACCTCATCCCGCTCGTTGAGGTGGTCGGCGGCGATAAGACGGGCGCGGCTGCGGTGGATTGGGTGACTGAGTTCTACAACCACTTCGGCAAGTATGGTCTGAAGATGCAGCGCGAACTGCCCGGCTTCCTCGCCAATCGTTTGCAGGATGCAATATGGCGCGAGGCCTTGCACATGGTTGCGGCGGGCGAGGCCACGGTGGAGGAGTTGGACGCTTCGATTGTGCAGGGCCCCGGCCTGCGCTGGGCGCTGATGGGCCCGTGCCTGACCTTTCACCTCGCGGGCGGCGCGGGGGGCATGGCCCACATGCTCGACCACTTCGGCCCGTCGCTCAGGGAGCCGTGGACGCGGCTGGTGGCCCCCGAGCTGACGCCCGAGCTGCGCTATCGGATGGTGGCGGGCTGCGAGCGCGAAGCGGCCGGTCGCTCCATCGCCGACCTCATCCGCGAGCGCGATGAGTTCTTGGTGGACTTGCTGGCCGTGCTTGAGAAGCACTGGGCGAAGTGGGGGAAGCGCTGAACGTCGCGGGTTGAACGTTCAACCTTCCACCTTCAACCAGCAACCAAATGACTATCCCAGCGCCCCTCAACCTCCACCATGCCACCGCCCCGCGCGAGTGGATGGATTACAACGGCCACCTGATGGACGGCTATTACCTGGTGGCCTTCGCCTTCGCCACCGAGGCGCTGCTGCAATACCTCGGCTTCGGCGCGGCCTACCGCGCGCAGACCGGCTGCACGATTTACACCGCCGAGGCCCACCTCAACTTTCTGCGCGAGGTGAAGGAGGGCGACCCGCTCACCTATCACACCACACTGCTCGGCGCGGATGCCAAGCGCCTGCACGTCTTCCACACCATGCAGCACGCGCACGACGGCGTCGTCGTCGCCACCACCGAGCAGATGTGGCTGCACGTCAATCAGCGCACGCTGCGCGTTGAAGCAATGCCTGCCGACAACCTTCAGCGGGCATTGGCCGTCGTCGCCGCGCACGCTGCGCTGCCACGCCCGCCCCAGGCCGGCCGCCGTATCGCCATGCCGGAGCGGCCCGGGTCATGAGCGACGGAGGCGTCTGCTATGAGCGGCGTGGCCTGGGCCTCGGTGGAGCGGTTGACTTCTCCGCGCGCCGGGCTATACTGGCGAGGGTCGTTTCCCCGTTGCGTGAAGCCTGCAACTCAAGCCAGTGGACTTGCCCGGTTTGTACGCCGTGTGGGCGGTTCGCCGTGTCCGTTGCCGTCTCGAGAGGAGGTGAGTTGAACATCGGGCGCACGCCAATCACCCTCCCCACGTAACCTCGATTGGTCCAATCAAGGAGAAAAGAGACATGCGAATCCCTCACCCCCTCTGGAGAGTCATCAGCGCCTTCGCCGTGGCGGCGATGGTGCTGGCTGCCTGCGCGCCGGCGGCCACCCCGACGGCGCAGGTCGTGAAAGAAACCGAGATCGTCACCGTCAGGGAAACCCAGATCGTTCAGCAGGAAGTGGTCATCACCGCCACGCCCGAGCCATTCCGAGCGCAGGGCACGCTCACCATCGGCCTGACGACCGACATCGCCGCCATCGAGGTGCCGTACGCGCCCGAGCGCCAGGCCGATAACGCCTCGTGGACGCTGTACGACTCGCTCGTCTATCCGGCGGCCGATGGCACCATCGAGCCGGCGCTGGCCGAGAGGTGGGAAGTCTCGGACGATGGCCGCACCATCACCTTCTTCCTGCGCAAGGATGTGACCTTCCACAACGGCGAGCCGTTCACGGCGGACTCCGTCGTGTACAGTTGGCAGACCTACTCGCAACCCGAGGTCACCTACGCCAACAATTGGACGATCGCCGACAAGGTCGAGAAGGTAGACGACTACACCGTCGCCGTCCACACTGCTGAGCCGAACGCGCTGTTGCTGCCCACCATGGCGGCCAGTTGGGCGATGATCCCGCCCAAGGCCCACGCCGAGATGGGTGCGCAGGCCTTTGCCGAAAGCCCCATCGGCACCGGGGCCTTCATGTTCAAGGAATGGGTCAAGGGCGACCGCCTGGTCGTGGTCGCCAACCCCAACTACTGGCGCCAGGGCTATCCGAAGCTGGAGCAGGTCACCTTCCGCTTCATCACGGAAGCGGCGACCCGCGTGGCGGCGGTGCAGACCGGCGAGATCGACATCTCCCCGCGCCTGACCTCCGAGGACGCCAAATCCCTGCTGGGCGCCGAGGGCCTGACCATCATCCGCTACCCGGTGGATCGCTCCTACTATCTCGCCTTCAACAACATCAGCACCGGCAAGGGCACGCCGATCGAGAATCCCAAGGTCCGGCAGGCGCTGGCCTACGCCATTGACCTCGACGGCATCATTGACGCCGTGTTCGATGGCTTCGCCACCCGCTCGGTGGGCTTTGTCTCATCGGCCAACCTGGGCTTCGATGGCGCCGAGCCGGTGCCGTACGACCCGGAGAAGGCCAAAGCCCTGCTGGCCGAGGCCGGTTACCCGAACGGCTTCGCGATGAACATGGCCTGCCCCGATGCCGGCTATCCGAAGATCAATGAAGTCTGCCAGGCCATCAGCGCCCAACTCAACGAAATCGGAGTCAAGAACGAACTCGAGCTGCAGGAGGCCAATGCCTACTGGGATCGCGAGGCCAAGAAAGAACTCCCGCCGCTGTTTGTGGATAGCTGGTCGGTGACCTTCCCCGAGGCGTACACGCGCCTGCAGGGTGCGCTCGGCAAAGACGAGACCTACGCCAACTGGGAAGATCCGAAGTTGATTGATCTGATCAGTCGGGTGGCCGTGACGGTGGATGTGGACAAGCGGGCGGCGTTGTACGGAGAAATCCAAAAGTACATGCGCGATAACCCGCCCTTCGTCTACCTGTACTACCCCGAGGCCTTCGAAGCCGTGACGCTGCGCGTGCAGAACTACAAGCCGCGCGCCGCCGAGAACTATCGCTTGTGGGATGTGTCGGTGAACGACTAGCCGATCGCGAATAGCAGATAGCGGATTGGGCGCGGCATTGCCGACGGCCATCCGCTATCTGCCATCTGCGCGCCGCCGATGCAACGCCATCTCGTCAACAGCCTGCTGCAATCGCTGCTCGTCCTCACCGGCGTGCTGGTGATGGTGTTCTTCATGGTGCGCGCCACCGGCGACCCGGCGGCGGTGATGCTGGCGCGCGAGGCCAAACCGGAGCAGGTGGAGGCCTTCCGCGAGAAGATGGGTTTCAACCGGCCGCTGTATGTGCAGTTTGTGGATTTCGCCGGCAAGGCGCTCGTCGGCAACTTCGGCGATTCGTTGCACTACCGGCAGCCGGCCCTGCCCCTCATCCTCGAACGGATGCCATACAGCGTGTATCTGGCGCTGGTCGCGCTGCTGATCGCGGTGCTGATCGGTCTGCCGCTGGGGCTTGTCGGCGGCGCGTCGCCCAACAGCCCCATTGATTGGGTCGCCCGCGCCGTCGGGCTGCTCGGCCAGACGGTGCCGCCGTTCTGGCTGGCGTTGCTCCTCATCTACGCGCTCGCGGTGAACATGCGCCTGTTCCCGACCTCCGGCAGCGACAAGTGGAACTCCGTCGTTCTGCCGGCCTTCGTCCTCAGCCTGGGCACGTTGGGCCGCCTGGTGCGGCTCACGCGCTCGTCGGTGCTGGAGATCATGGGCGACGATTACATCCGCACCGCGCGCAGCAAAGGGCTGATGCCGCGCGTCATCTTCTTCAAGCACGCGCTGCGCAACGCCGCCATCCCGCTCATCACCGTCATCGCCGTGCAATTCGGCTACATGCTCGGCGGCACCGTCATCATCGAGAGCGTGTTCTCGTGGCCGGGGCTGGGCAACCTCACCGCCGAGTCCATCGGCCGGCGCGACTTCCCGCTCGTTCAGGGGATTGCGCTGTTCACCAGCCTCGTCGTCGTGCTGTTGACCTTCGCCAGCGATGTGCTGTATGCGTTGGTGGATCCGAGGGTGCGCTATGAGTGAACGCGCGCTGCGCCCGGGCAGCCCCATCCCGCAATTGAACGCCGCGAAGGATGAAGGCTCGTTCGCGCAGCGGGTGCGCTACCTGCTGCGCCTGTTGTGGCGCGACAAAGGCGCGGTCGTTGGGCTGATTCTGTTTTCGTTGCTCGTCGTCTCCGCCATCTTCGCCGATCAACTGGCGCTGTACGACCCCGCCGCGCAGAACCTGCGCGCGGCCAAACAACCCCCGGCGTGGACGGAGGGCGGGAGTTGGGCCAACCCCCTCGGCACCGACAACCTCGGGCGCGACCTGTACACCCGCATTGTCTATGGCAGCCGCGTCTCGCTGACCGTCGGCGTCTTCGGCACGCTCATCGCCGCCGGCCTCGGCCTCGTCGTCGGCATGATCGCCGGTTACGCCGGCGGCCGGGTGGACGGCGTGATCATGACGGTCGTCAACGTCGTCCTCGCCCTGCCCTATCTGCTCTTCGTCGTCTTTATCGCCGGGGTCTTTGGCCGCAGCCTGCTCAACGTCATCCTCATCTTCGGCATCACCGACGCGCCGATCTTTGTGCGCGTGGCGCGCGGCGAAGTGCTCAAGATCAGGCAATCGGGCTACGTCGAGAGCGCGGTCAGCATCGGGGCCAAACCGCTTTACATCCTCTTCGATCACATCCTGCCCAACCTCATCGGGCCGATGCTGACGGTGGCGACGTTCGAAATGTCGGCGATGATTTTTTACGAAGCGGGCCTGAGCTTCCTCGGGCTGAGCGTGCCGCCGAGCGTGCCGAGCTGGGGCAACATGCTCGAGCAGGGTCGCAGCTACCTGCGCACGCTGCCGTGGATCGCCGCCTTCCCCGGCCTGGCCATCATGCTCTCCTCGCTCGGCATGAACCTGCTCGGCGACTGGCTGCGCGATGTGCTCGACCCGCGATTGAGGAGGGCCAGGAAATAAGGGCAACGAGGGAAACGGAGGAAAGCTGTTTCCTTCTTTTCCCTCGTTTCCTTCTTTCCCCGTTTTGCCAAATGCCACCCGTCCTCCAGGTCTCCGACCTCGCCGTGCGCTTTCACACGCAGGATGGCGTGGTGCATGCCGTCAACGGCGTGTCGTTTGACGTCAACGAGGGCGAGACGCTGGCCATCGTTGGCGAGAGCGGGTGCGGCAAGAGCGTGACGATGATGTCGCTGCTGCGGCTGGCCTCCGGCCGCATCGCCAGCGGCCAGGCCCTGTTCCACGACGGCTACAGCCAGTGCGACCTGCTCAAACTCTCCGAGCCGGAGCTGCGCCAGATGCGCGGCGGCCGCATCGGCTTCATCTTTCAAGACCCGCTCTCCTCGCTTAACCCGGTGCTGACCATCGGCGAGCAGATCGCCGAGACGTTGCGCGAACATCTGGCGATGAACGAAGCGGCGGCGCACACACGCACGCTGGAGCTGCTGGCGCACGTCGGCATCCCGGATGCGGCCTCGCGCTTCAATAACTATCCCCACCAGTTCTCGGGCGGCATGCGCCAGCGGGTGATGATCGCCATTGCCATTGCCTGCGGGCCGAAGCTCCTCATCGCCGACGAGCCGACCACGGCGCTCGATGTCACTATCCAGGCGCAAATCGTGGATTTGGTGTTGCGGCTGCAAAAGGAGCTGGGCATGGCCGTGATCTGGATCACGCACGACCTCGGCATCGTGGCCGGGATGGCCGACCGGGTGGTGGTGATGTACGCGGGCCGCGTGGCCGAATCCGCGCCGCTGGATGAGTTGTACGAGCAGCCGCACCATCCGTACACCATCGGCCTGCTCGGCGCGCTGCCCCGGCTCGAGGCGCGTCACACCACGCGGCTGGTCAACATCAAAGGTGCGCCGCCCGACCTGCGCGTGGAGCCGCGCCATTGCCAGTTCGCCTTCCGCTGTGGCTACGCCTTCGAGCGCTGCTGGGCCGAGCAGCCACCGCTGCTGCCGGTCGGCCCGCAGCACGGCGCGGCGTGCTTCTTCGATGTGGCCAGAGGAGTCCCGCGTAATGGCGCCTGACGGAAGTTTAGGGTTCTTGGCGGCGGCCCGCTCGTCGGGTCGGGCCGCGGTCGAAGGAGGCGGATGACATGCAAACACCCGGCTTCCAGAGCAGTCAAACCAACGGCCAGGTGCTGGTCAACGTCGTCGAATTGAAAAAGCACTTCCCCATCCCCGGTAACCGGCTGCTCGGCAGGCCGCCCGGCGCGGTGAAGTCGGTGGATGGCGTGTCCTTTGATATCCGCAAAGGCGAGACGCTCGGGTTGGTGGGCGAGAGCGGCTGCGGCAAATCCACCACCGGCCGGGCCGTGTTGCTGCTGCACAAGCCGACCGGCGGCCAGGTGTACTTCGATGGGCAAGACCTGACGGCCCTCGGCGACGAAGACCTGCGCCGTCTGCGACCGAAGATGCAGATGATCTTTCAGGATTCGTACTCGTCGCTCAACCCGCGCCATTCGGTCGGCAAGATCGTCACCGAGCCGCAGATGATCCACGGCTTGCTGACCGCCGCGCAGGCCAAAGACCGCGCGGTGGAGTTGCTCGACACGGTGGGCCTCAACCCGGCCTTCGCGGTGCGCTTCCCGCACGAGTTCTCCGGCGGGCAGCGCCAGCGCATCAACATCGCCCGCGCGCTGTCCCTCAATCCGAGCTTTGTGGTGTGCGACGAGCCGATCTCGGCGCTCGACGTTTCGATCCAGGCCCAGATCATCAACCTGTTGCAGGAGTTGCAGGAACGCCTCGGGCTGACGTATCTCTTCATCGCCCATGACTTGAACATGGTGCGCTACCTCAGCAACCGCATCGCCGTGATGTACCTCGGCAAGGTGATGGAACTGGCGGATCGCGAGGCGCTGTTCACGCGACCGCACCATCCGTACACGCAATCGCTCATCTCGGCCGTGCCGGTGCCCTCGCCGAAGATCGAGCGCGGGCGCAAACGCATTTTGCTGCCGGGCGAGGTGCCCAGCCCGGCCAGGCCGCCGCAGGGTTGCGTCTTCAACACGCGTTGCCCGCTCGCGCAGCGGATTTGTCATGAGCAGGCGCCCGAGTACCGCGAGGTCGAGCCGGGTCACTTCGCGGCCTGCCATTTGATCGATTCAAAAGGCAGTCACCGAATACCCGCCCCGGCCTGACCTCGCGCAACGCCTCGCCTGGCATATTGGCGCGCAATTCAACTATGGGCCGGTGGTGCGGGCCGTCGCGCGATCAACGCTTGCTCTTCATCAACGGCACGGCCAACGGTTTCGGGGTTGCGCTGTTATTGATTCTGCAACCGCTGTCCATCACGAGCCTCGGGGCCGCGCCGGAGCAGAGCGGCGCGACTGTGTTATGACCGACGAACCGCACACCCCACACCCCGCCCATCGCCAAAACCTCACGCCGCTGCTCAACCCGCGCGCCATCGCGGTGAAGGAAGTGACGCGCGCCACCGAGACGCTGAGCCTGCCGGAGTGCTACGCGCTGTTGCGAGGCGGGACGCTCGCTGCGTATCAGGCCATGCGCGCGTCGGAGGATGCGCGGGAAGGCCCACATGCCTTCGCCGAAAAGCGCGCGCCGGTGTGGAAAGGAAAATGAACCGCGAAGACACACAGCGCGCGAAGGAATTCGCAGAGCTTTCTTTGCGGTCTTTGCGCCTTCGCGGTTAACTCAGGAATTCAACATGCCCTTACCTCTATCCCTGAATACACTCCTCAACCCTCAACCCGGCTGGTATCGCGGCGACTTCCACTGCCACACCAATCACAGCGACGGCGTGCATTCGCCCGCAGAACTAATCGAAGTCGCCCGCGGCGAGGGCCTTGCTTTCTTCGCCATCACCGACCACAACGCCGTGAGCGCGTATGGCGAGTTTGGCGAGGCGGGGTTGCTCATCATCCCCGGCGTCGAGGCCACCTACAAACGCGGACACTGGAACATCTTCGGCGTCACCGAGGACGGCGCCTGGCTGCAACAAATCTGCCGCGGCTACAGCGACGCGCCGCGACCCGGCGACCCGTATCCCACCGTCAACGCATTGATGCGCACGGCGGCCTCGCTCGGCCTGCTCAACTCCATCAATCACCCGCTGCTCGCGCCGTGGGCGTGGGAGTTCCCCCAGAGCGAGATGCAGCATCTGCACGCGCTGGAAATCTGGAACGATCCAAGCTGGCCGGACAATGACCGCGACAATCCGCGCGCGGTTGAGCTGTGGACGCGGATGCTCAACGACGGCTGGCGTGTGACGGCGCTCGGCGGCAGCGACTATCATCGCCCGCACCCGCCCGCCGGGCAGACCAAGCCCGATGAGCGCCTCGGGCTGCCGGGCACGTATGTGTACGCGGAGGCGCTCTCGGGCGCGGCCATCCTCAGCGCGGTGCGCGAGCGGCGGGCGTATGTGAGCGCGGGTCCGCGCCTCACGTTCGCGGCCCGCCTCAACGGCACACGGTACGAGGTTGGGGCGGAGGTGGGGGAGGTGAGCGGCGCGGTGGAATTCACCGCGACGGTGAGCGATTGCCCGCCCTCGGCGCGAGCGGTGATGGTGCGGAACGGTCACCCGTTGGCCGAGGCCTCCGCAGCGGGCGGCGGCATCCATCTGCAATTGCGCGCCGGAGCCAATCGCGGCCGGGCGGCGTGGTATCGCTGTGATGTTTTCGACGCGGATGGGCGGCTGCTTGCGATCACCAATCCCATCTTCACCGGCCCGCGCCCCACCCCGACGAAGATGACGTTCGGGGAATTTCTGGCTTGAGTCCAAAGCCCGCGCGCGTGCCGCTCGGCGCCAAACGGTGGATCAGGCTGGTGCTCAACGGGCCGGCGGTGTGCGCGGGCGGATGTCGGGGCTGTATCAATCGTCGGGCTCAGATTTAAGTCGCCCGACTCAAATGACATTTATAATAACCGGCGAATCAGGTTTCCGATACCAACAAACATCGGTCACCCTCACCCTGTACCGATCGTAGAATAGCCGGGAGCAACAGGCTCGCGCCTCTGGCGCGTGTCCGTCGCCTCGCCAAGGAGTCACTGTATGGCCATTGTGCCCTCCCACGCAAACGCCGTCATCATCGGCGCCGGCATCGTCGGCAACAGCATGGCTTACCATCTGGCCCGGCTGGGCTGGAAGGACATGGTGCTGTTGGATAAAGGCCCCCTGCCCAATCCCGGCGGTTCCACCGGCCACGCCTCCAACTTCATCTTTCTGGTGGACCACTCGAAGGAGATGGCGAAGTTCACGCTTGACAGCGTGAAGCAGTACAAGGAGCTGGGGGTCTTCATCCAGAGCGGCGGCATCGAGGTGGCCCGCACCACCGAACGCGTCGAGGAGTTGAAGCGCCGTTTGGCCTCGGGCAAGTCGTGGGGCATTGACGCGGAATTGATCTCACCCACTGAAGTGAAGAAGCTCGTGCCGTTCATCAACGAGAAGATCATCCTCGGCGGCTTTTACACACCCGGCATCGGCACGGTGGATTCGCTGCGCGGCGGCACGATTATGCGCGAACGCGCGCAGCAGATGGGCGCGCTGACCGTCTGCCCGCTGGTCGAGGTTACGGGGGTGGAGGTCGAAAACGGGCGGGTGCGCGGCGTGCGCACGAACCAGGGCGATATTCGGGCCGACGTCGTCGTGGTGTGCTGCGGCTTATGGAGCCCGCGCATCGCCCGCATGGCCGGCGCGCACATCCCCCTCACGCCCGCCGTGCACCAGATGATCAGCGTCGGCCCGGTTCCGCTGTTCGCCAAGACCACCGGCGAGATCGAATACCCCATCGTCCGCGACATGGACGTGAACGGCTACGAGCGCCAGCACGGGGGCGATATGGAGGTCGGCTCGTACGACCACCGGCCCATCCTGTGGAATCCCGATGACGTGCCCTCCATTGAGCAGGCCAAGCTGTCGCCGACCGAGGCGCCGTTCACGAAAGAGGATTTCGACCCCTCGCTGCAACACGCGCTGGAGTTGATGCCCGAGATCCTCGGCGACCCGAAGGTCGGCATTCGCTACGCGATTAACGGCCTGCTCTCGCTCACGCCCGACGGCTTCCCGCTGCTCGGCGAGACGCCGGAGGTGAAGGGTTTGTGGTCCGTCGCCGCTATCTGGATCAAGGAAGCGCCCGGCATCGCGCGCTGCATGGCCGAGTGGATGACGCACGGCGCGCCGGAGATCGACCCGACCGGCTCCGACATCGCGCGCTTCTACGGCCATCAAAAGACGAAGGTTCACATCCACGCCCGCACTGCCGAGGGTTTCAACAAAACCTACGGCATCGTCCACCCGCGCGAGCAGTGGGCGAGCAACCGCAACGTGCGCGTCAGCCCGCTCTTCGAACGGCAGAAGGCGCTGGGGGCGGTCTTCTTCGAGGCGATGGGCTTTGAGCGCCCGCAGTGGTACGAGCACAACGCGCGGCTGCTGCCGAAGTACGGCGAGCGCGTGCTGCCGCGCCGCTACGAGTGGGATGCGCGCTGGTGGTCGCCCATCATCAACGCCGAGCATCTGGCCATGCGCGAGAGCGTGGGCATGGTGGACCTCTCGGCCTTCGCCATCTTCGATGTCACCGGCCCGGGCGCGCTGGAGTACATGCAAAAGATGTGCGTGTTGCAGATGGATGTGCCGGCCGGCCGTGTGGTGTATACCTCGCTGCTCAACACCGCCGGCGGCATCAAGGCCGACCTCACCGTGATGCGCCTCGGTCACGATCATTTCCGCGTCGTCACCGGCGTCTTCGATGGGCCGCGCGACCGGAAGTGGTTCACCGATCACCTGCCCGCCGACGGCTCGGCGCAACTGGCTGATGTCAGCTCGGCGTGGACGACCATCGGCGTGTGGGGGCCGAACGCGCGCAAGCTGATGCAATCGGCCACCGAGGCGGATCTTTCGGCAGCGGCCTTCCCCTTCGGCACCTTCAGGCCGGTGGAGATCGGCCCGATCAGCGCATTGGCCTCGCGCATCTCGTACGTCGGCGAGTTGGGCTGGGAGATTTATGCGCCGATGGAGCAGGCCGGCCGCTTGTGGGATGTGCTCTGGGAGGCGGGCCAGCCGTTCGGCGTGACGCCGGTGGGCATCGGCGTGTACGGCAACACGGCGCGGCTGGAGAAGTGCTACCGGCTGTACGGCGCGGAACTCGAATTGGAATACAACCTGGTCGAGGCCGGGCTGGCGCGGCCGCAGGTGAAGCCGCAGGATTTCATCGGCAGGGAGGCGTACCTGCGCCAGCGCGCCGAGAAACCGGCGGCGATTCTGTGCTCGCTCACCGTGGAGGACAACACGGCGCGCTCGGGTTTCCCGCGCGCCATGCAGGGCCGCGAGCCGATCCTCACGCCGCAGGGCCAGCCGCTCGAGGATGCGCACGGGCGGCGCTCGTACGTCACCAGCGCCGGGGCCGGGCCGTCCATCGGCAAGACCATCCTCATGAGCTACCTGCCGCCGGAGTACGCCAAAGCGGGCGCGTCGCTGCTCGTCGAATACTTCAACGAGCACTTCCCGGTCACGGTGGCAGCCGCCGGCAACACGCCCTTGTTCGACCCGAAGAACGAGCGGATGAAAGCATGAAAGTTTGCATGTCGCCCTGAGCGCGAATGAGCGGCCAACGTCACTTCCGTCTCGTTTCGCGCGAAGGGCTTCGACCGAGATCGAAGGCGCCCGTCGCGCGACAAGGCCCGAGAAATGCCACCGTCAGGCGTATGCGCTCAGGGCGACATTATCGGAAAAGCCCATGAACATTCTAGTCTGCGTAAAACGCGTGCCCGCCACCGGCGGCAAAATCGAACTCACCGCTGACGCGCAGGAGATTGATACGCGCTATCTCGGCTTTACCATCAGCCCGCACGAGGAGTGCGCGGTGGAGGAGGCCGTGCGGCTGGTGGAGGCGCACGGCGGGTCGGCGACCGTGCTCACCCTCGGCCCGGCGGCGGCGGAGGAGCAATTGCGCGATGCGCTGGCGATGGGTGTGGAGAACGCCATCCTGCTCGAGACCGATGGCCGCGAGTGGGACCCGGCGGCCACGGCCAACGCCATCGTGGAGGCCATTCGCGCCAGCGGTGCCCGCTACGACGCATTGCTGTTCGGCATGGAGTCCGCTGACACCGGGGGGAATCAGGTCGGCGTGCGCGTCGCCTGCGCCCTCGACTGGCCGTGCGTCACCGGGGTGAAGGGGATCGAAATCAAAGGCAGCGAAGCCGTTGCCAAACGCGAGGCGGCCGGCGGGTGGGAGGTGTACGAGGTGGCGCTGCCGGCGGTGTTCACCGTGAAGGAAGGCATCAACCTGCCGCGCTATCCACCGCTGATGGGCCGGCTCAAAGCAAAGAAAAAAGTGATTGAAAAGCGGCAGCCGGCCTGGCCCGGCAACGGCCTCGAAAAAGTGCGGCTGAGGCTCCCGCCCGATACCGGCGGCCAGGTGGAGATCCTCGGCGAAGGCCCGCAGGCGGCGGCGCGGGCGGTGGAGGTCTTTCAGAAACTGGGGATTGTGTAACCATGATCCTGACCTTGATCGAACACGAAGGCGGCCAACCGGCTGAGGTTTCGCTGCAAGCGCTCACCCTGGCGCGGCGGCTGGCGCAGGGCTGGGCGTCACCGCAGAGCAGTGAGGGAGAAGCGCGCAGCACTTCTCCAGCGCACGCTCGGCTTGCGCCCGCGCCGCTGCACGCCGTCGCGATTGGCGCAGCGCCATCACTGGCCGACTCACTCGCTTCGTATGGCGTCGAGGTCCTGCACCTCGCGCAGCACGACCGGCTCGACGCATACACTCCGGCGGCCTGGGCGCAGGCCATCGTCGAGTTGTTGACTCTGCAACCGAAGGCCATCGTCGCCCCGGGCACCGAGCGGGGCAACGAGGTGCTGGCCCACGTCGGCGCGCGCACCGGCCTGCCGATGGCGGCCAATTGCACCGACGCCCAACCCGGCGACCCGCTGCGCGTCACCCGCGTTCGCTGGGGCGGCAGCCTGCTCGAAGACGCACAACTCGGCGGCGCTGTGAAACTCCTCACGGTCGCGCCTCACAGCCTCGCGGCGGAGGCAACCTCCCCCGCTTCATCGCTCACCGTCCGGCCATTCGCGCCGGCGCTCACCGACAAAGACTTCCGCGTGCGCGTGGCGCGCCGCGTGACGTCCGACAGCGGCAAGGTCTCGCTGGCGGATGCGAAGGTCGTCGTCGGCGGCGGGCGCGGTGTGGCCAACGCCGAGAGTTTCCGGCATCTCGAAGCGCTGGCGACGTTGCTGGGCGGCGTCGTCGGCTGCTCGCGGGCCATCACCAGCCTCGGCTGGCGGCCGCACGCCGACCAGATCGGCCAGACCGGCACGCGCATCGCGCCCGAGCTGTACATCGCCTGCGGCATCAGCGGGGCGATTCAGCACATGGTCGGCTGCAAAGGCGCCAAGCACCTCCTCGCCATCAACACCGACCGCGACGCGCCCATCATGCTCCAGGCGGACTACGCCATCATCGGCGACCTGCACGACGTCCTCCCCGCGCTGTGCGAGGCGCTCAAAAAGCCGCCGCCAGCGTAATCCCCGGGCCAGTCGTTCCCGCAACCGAATCCCGCGCCGCACCCGTCGGGCGAAGCCGGCGCCTTCGCCCCGGCTGTCTCCGTTTTTGTATCCCGGGCAGAGACCCGGCCACGCCGTTGAGGCTGTTTAATCGCCTCACCTTCCGTGCAAGCCGGGAGACGCTCATGAACATCAACCTTCATCCCGTCACCGACATCGCCCGGCCAGCCGCGGCCGCCGCCGATCAACGGGCGTCCCTCCCGCCTCAGATCGAGCGGTTGCAGCGCGCGTGGTCTACGCATGACCCTGCCCTGCTGGCCGATTGTCTCGAGGCCGGCTACGATAGCACCCATCCCCTGCACCCGGAGCGCAACTTTGTGGGCCGCGACGTGGCCGTGGCAAATTGGCAGACGGTCTTCGAGGCCGTGCCGGATCTGCGCGCTGAGTTGCTGAGCTTCGCCGTCGCTGGCGCCGAGGTTTGGACTGAGTGGCGCTGGAGCGGCGAGCACGTCGCGGGCAACGCCTTCGGCGCCGCCGGTGTGATGGTCTTCCGGCTGACGGAAAACCGGATCGCCTCCGCGCGCGTGTACGCCGAGATCACGACCCCGGCCGGCCCCGATTGGGAGGCCGTGCTTGAGGAAGTGTTGGCGCAATCCGGCGAGGCCTGAGCCGAACTCTGCTTTGGCTGGGGAAACGCCCGCTACGGCCTCAATACCGCCGTTTGTATCCCTTTCTGTCTTCTCAAGGGTGACCCGCGGAGGGAGTTTCCGAGGATGATAAGGTCACGATGACACATGGAAAGTGGCGCTCACTGGGGGAGTTTTCCGCCTCATCCAGCGGCTCGCTCACCGGGCACTTGATGATGGCGGTGCAGGAGCTGGCCCTGCCGGAGGCCTTTCTCACTCGGCTGGGCAAGACGATTGCGGGCGCGGCCCGGGCCGCCCGCGAGCGCGAGCCGGAGACGCCGGTGAAGATCAACGTGTTGGTAGCCAGGCGGCCGAACGCCGGCGGGCCACGGCAGTGCTGGGGCAGCTTCCGGCTGGAGCGTGTGGTCGAGCAGCCGGCCCGACTGACTGAGATCCAGGTTTTTCTTTTCCCGGATGAGTAGCCGCCAGTAAGGCCATCGCTCGTCTGGCCGCTGAGGTTGACGAGAGCTTGTTGCAGCGGATCGCCGAGGCCGTTTGGGATCGCCTCGAGCAACCGGCCACATTGAGTTTGAACTAGTCGCAGATCGAAAGGAGACCGCCCATGGCCATCCTCGCCATCGTCATCCCCATTGTCTTTGTCGTTGGGCTGTTCGCCCTGCTCAGCTTCATCGGCTGGGTCGAGGTTGACGAGCCGGGGTTAATACGCGGCACGGTGTTAACTCGGAAGCAACGGCCTCCAGCGCGGGCGGCGGTTCGCCCGTCGTCACCCGCGGTGGAACTCGCGCAACCCGCCACAAGATAGGCTGGATCGATTCCAGTATTCACTGAGGATCACATGACATCGTTGCACCGCCTGATCGCCATCGCCCTTGTTTGGGCCTTGCTTACCCTGATTGCCATCGTCAGCAATGGATCGTTCGGCGTCTTCCGGCAACCCGGCTGGTTGATTTTGACCGTCAATATCTTGTACCTGGCCGTGGCCCTGGCGGCGACGTATTTCATTGCGCGGGCGAAAGCGCCGGGAGCCTGAGCCGCGCAACGGACGGTTGTATCCATTTTTGTCTCACTCGCGGATACCGCTTGAAGAGAGAGTCATTGTTCAATTGCAACACGGAGGCCGATTAGTCTCGGGCCACCGAAGGAGCACTATCATGTTTGCCAAACTCGTATCATTCTGGATTGCGATGGGACGCCGGATTTCGCTGCTGCGCGTCTCCATCATGGGCGTGCTGGCGCTGGGTCTGCTGGCGCTGCCCGCGCCGGCCGCCGAGGCCGCCGAATGCCAGCTCTATCACACCGTGCAACC
>CAZSNP010000017.1:29165-74622 GCA_964608265.1 uncultured Anaerolineales bacterium
TGCCCGCGCCGGCCGCCGAGGCCGCCGAATGCCAGCTCTATCACACCGTGCAACCGGGCGAGACGCTGTATCGCATCGGGCTGAAGTACAACTTCACCTGGGATCGCATCGCCGCGGCCAACGGCATCACCAACGCCAACAAGGTGTTCGCCGGGCAGAAGTTGTGCATCCCCAGGGCGGTGAGCAGCGGCACGCCGGGCGGCCAGCCCGCGCCTGAGGTCGTCATCGTGCTTCCCACCCAGGTGCAGTTCGTGCAGGCGCTGACCGATGTGAACATGCGAGTCGGGCCGGGGTTGGAGTTTCGGGTGCTGGGCAAGGTCTTCGCCGGTCAGACGGCCAAGGTCACCGGCGTCAGCAGCAACGGCCTGTGGTGGCGCGTGATCTGCCCCGATGGCACGACCGGCAACTGCTGGATCACGGCCGGCGCGCAGTACACCCAGCCGACGGGCGGCACGGCCCCGACGCCTCAGCCGCAACCGCAGCCGGGCGTCATCCCCACCTTCAGCATCAGCGCGGTGGTGCGCGATCAGACCGTGACGATCACGGGGCGGAACTTCCCGGCGGGCCGCAGCTTCGATGTGCGCATGGGCACGTACGGCACGCAGGCGCTGGGCGGCACCTACGTCGGCAGCACGAACACCGGCAACGGCTCGTTCACCGCGACGTACAACGTCCCGGCCAACCTGCGCGGCAGCACCCGCATCGCCATCCGGCTCGACGGCGCCGGCGGTTACTACAGCTACAACTGGTTCTGGAACAACACGGCGAACTAAGGCGCCGTGATCCCTGCTTCCCCTCCTTTTCCCACGTCCCCTTCGCATACCAATGGTGAGCGAAGGGGACAACTCCTTAACGGGCCTGCCGCCGATAGGCGCCCGGCGCGATGCCCACCTCTCGCTTGAAGGCCTTGCTGAAGGCCACTTCGGAGTCGTAGCCGACGCGCTGCGCGACCTCCCCCATCCCCAGGCGCTCATTGCGAAGCAGCCGGGTCGCCGTATGCATGCGCCAGCGGGTGACATAGCGCAGCGGCGGTTCACCGACGAGCGCCGTGAAACGCGCGGCAAAGGCCGATCGCGACAGCGCCGCTTCGCTCGCCAACGACTCCACCGTCCACCCGTGCGCAGGGTCCCGGTGGATGTGAGCCAGCGACTGCCCGATGTGCGGATCGCGGAGCGCACCCAGCCAGCCGCGCGTCTCCGCGCCCTGCGCCTCGACCCAATGGCGGATGATCTCGATGCAGACGATATCGGCCAACCGGCGCAAGACCGTTTCTTTGCCGGGCCGGGCCGACTCGGCCTCGGCCGCCATCAGGTTGAGGATCGAACCCAGCGCCCCGCCGTCGCTCTGCCGGATGTGGACGACGCGCGGCAACAAATCGAAGAGCGGGTGGTCGCGGTGCTCGAAGTCGAAGGCCCCGCACAAGACCACGACGGCCGGATCCTCGCTCCACCGCATCAGCGCACACTCGCCCCATTGATCGAGCCGCAGGTCGCGGAAGATGGGCGCGTCGGGGGCGCCGAGGAGCGTATGTTCCTCGCCGCGCGGCAAGAGCACCACATCGCCTTCACCATATGGCCGGAGCGTCGCTTCGCCCGTGAAACGCAGATAGCCGCCACCGCGATGCAGCATGTGAAAGACCGCGCCGGGCATTGGCAGGAAATGCAGACCCCACGGCGCGCCCAGCTCCGAGCGGCAATACAGGCTGCTCTTCAAGTGCAACGAGTTGAGGACATCGGTCAGCACATCCACGGCGCGACTCTCCGTTCGGCTAGACGATCAGACATGTTTCGCGGACGCGGCGTTATAGACACTCTCGCCGGTCATGCATATAGTACAGCGAAATATTCGCTGAGGGAGGTTGCCCCGATGCGCGACATCAAAATCGTTCACTTGATTTCTACTTTTGGGATTGGGCTGTTCGCCGGTTTGCTGTACACGTTTGGGCAGGGCGTCATCCCCATGCTCAACACGCTGAGCGGGCCAGAGTACGCCGTGGTGGAGCAGGGCCTCATCCGCGCGCTCGATGGCTTCCCCACCGGCGTGATCGTGGTGGCGACGCTTTCGATGCTGCTGCCACTCTATCCCCTGATCCGGCTGTGGGGTCGGCGCCACACGGCCTTTTGGCGGCTGACGGCCATTGCGTGGCTGTTGTTCTTCTTCGGCGTCGGCGTGTTCACGATTGCGCTCAACGTGCCGATCAACAACTACGTGCTGACGTGGGACCCGGCCAACCCGCCCCCGGATTGGGAGGCGGCGCGCACGAATTGGAACACGCTCAACGCCATCCGCACGCCGATCAACTACGTGAGTTTTGGGTTGATGCTGTGGGCGGGATTCGAACTTGGGGCGCGGCGCGACGAGTAACCGCCGCGGCCACAGCTCAAAGGTACTTCAATTCGCGCGCCCGGGCTTTCAGCTCGTCGCGGAACTCCGGCGCGGCGATGTGGATGAGGGCCTCGGCGCGCTGGGCGATGGTCTTGCCATACAACTCCGCGACGCCGTGCTCGGTGACGACGTAGCGCACGTGGTTGCGGCTCGTCGTCACGCCCGCGCCGGGCTTGAGCATCGCCACGATCTTGCTCAACCGCATGCCGTCTTTCTTCACCAGCGTGCTCGGCAGGGCGATGATGGGCAGCCCGCCCTTTGAGCGCGACGCCCCGTAGATGAAATCCACCTGCCCGCCGACCCCGCTGTAAAAGCGCGGGCCGATGCTGTCGGCACACACCTGCCCGGTGAGGTCCACCTCGATCGCCGAATTGATCGCCACCATCCGCTCGTTCTGCGCGATGTTGAAGGGGTCGTTGACGTAGTCGGAGGGGTGCAACTCCACCACCGGGTTATTGTGCACAAAATCATACAGCCGTTGGGTGCCGAGCAAAAAGCCGGCGATGATCTTGCCGGGGTGAAAGGTCTTGCGCTCGCCGTTGATCACGCCGCGATGGACCAGGTCTATGACGCCGTCTGAAAACAACTCCGTGTGCACGCCCAGATCGTTATGATTGACCAGCCGGCGCAGCACCGCGTCCGGTATCGCGCCGATGCCGGTTTGCAGCGTCGCCCCATCGGGGATGAGGGTCGCCACCTGATCGGCGATCTGCTCACACACCCGATCGTTTTCGGCGGCCATCTTGATCTCGGGCAACGGGTACTCCACCGGCACGATCACGCCCAGTTTTGAAATGTGGATGAACGAATCGCCGAGGGTGCGCGGCATGCGCGGGTTGAGTTCCGCAATCACCAGCCGCGCCGCCTGCGCCGCCGGCTTGGTCACCCCGATCTCCACCCCGAACGAACAGAAGCCGTGCTCGTCGGGCGGCGAGACCTGAATGAGCGCCACATCCAGCGGCAGCTTGCGCGCCCGGAACAGGTCGGGGATTTCGGACAGGAAGCAGGGTGTGAAGTCGGCGCGGCCCTCGTTTACGGCGGCCCGCACGTTGTCGCTGATGAAGAGGGTGTTGACGCGCAGGTGCTCGGCGCATTCGGGCGCGACGTAGTCGGCGGGGCCGACGGTGAGCACCTGCACAATCTCAACCGCGCGCAATTGTGGCGCGCGATCGGTCAGGGCAGCGAGCACGGTGCGCGGCACCGAGCAGTTGCCGGAGAGGAAGACCCGCATCTCCGAGTGGATGTGTGCGGCGGCCTGCGCCGGGGTCTTGATGCGGTCACGATATTGATCGAGCCAGTCCATATTCCATCACCAGTAGGCAGTCGTCGGTAAACGGTCGGCGGGAATCAAACGCCGGTTGCCAGACCCGGCGCAACGATGCGGCCGGCATGCGTCTGCACCCCTCGAGCCAGCGCCGGGTCAGCCGCGAGGGCGGTTTCGATGTCATCGGCCAGCTGTTGCACATACGGCCAGGTGGCGTTGTTGAGGGCGTGGGTCGCCGTGCGGCCCAGCACCCCGGCCATGTTCGGCACGCAGTAGTGAATGACGTTCTCCTCGATGAAGGTGGGGTTGCGGTGGGTGGTCGGCCGGCTGGTCTCGACGCAACCGCCCTCGTCAATGGCGATGTCGAGGATGACCGAGCGCGGGCGCATCTCGCGCACCATCTCGCGCGTGACGAGCAGCGGGGTGCGGCGGCCCGGCACCAGCACCGCGCCGACGAGGACATCGGCGAAGCGCACGACTTTGCGCAGGTTGAAGGGATGCGAAACCATGGTGATGACGTGCCCGCACCGCTCCGCCAACCGCTCGAGCCGCGTCAAATCGCGGTCGAGGACGTAGACGGTCGCGCCCAACCCCTGAAACGCGCGCGCCGCGCCGGTGCCGGTGACCCCTGCCCCAAGGATGACGACCTGCGCCGGCGGGATGCCGGGCTCGCCGCCCAGCAAAATCCCCCGTCCGCCGTGATCGTTCTGCAGCAGCGTGCCGGCGATCTGGACCGCCATCCGCCCGGCGATCTGGCTCATCGAGCGCAACACCGGCAGCGCGCCGTCATCGGTCTGCACGGCCTCATAGGCGATGGCGGTGATGTTTTTCTTTGTGAGCACCGGCAGATTGTCCGCCGAGGCCGAGGCCAGGTGCCAGAAGGCGAGCACCGCCTGGCCATCGCGCAGCCACCCCAGTTCCCCGGCGGTCGGGCGCGCGACCTTGACGACCATATCGGCGCGGCCATACGCCTCCTCGCCTGAGTACACGATCTGCGCGCCGGCGCGGGCGAAATCGCTGTCGCTGAAGCCGGCCCCCAGCCCGACGTTTGTTTCGACGTAGCAACGGTGCCCGGCGGCCGAGAGCAGCTCCACGCCCGCCGGGGTCAGGCCAACGCGATTCTCATCCGGGCGCCGTTCCCGGGGCAGGCCGATGTTCATGGGTATCCTCCACGGCGGCACATTACCTGAGTCTGCCGCAGGCCTCTAGTGACAATTCTCAGTGCGTTAGTCGTCTTCCATCTCACACGCGCCCCGCAGCGAGGTTGTGATGATGAGCCGGGCCTCAGGTGCTGGCCAGCCCGGGTTAGGGTTGGTTGCCCATAGCGATTGGCGCGGGCCACATCTCGCTTCGTGCTCCGGGCACAGCCCTTGGCGGTTGAGATATGTCCTCCGCCGCGATGACAAATCTCACTGAGGCGTCCGATTTTGTTCCCGTATAGTGGCGCAAGGGGGAATACGAGACGAATAACCGGATTTGCCCGGAATCCGAAAAGGAGCCAGCCATGAAAACCCAACTTGTCCGCCAATGGATGACGCCCAATCCCATTTGCGCCCTGCCGGAGATGACGGTGCCCGAGGCCCACAAATTGATGTCGGAGAAACGCATCCGCCGCCTGCCGGTGGTGAGGGACGGGCGGCTGGTCGGCATCGTCACCCTCGGCGACGTGCGCGGCGCGCAGCCGTCCGAGGCCACGACCCTCAGCATCTTTGAATTGAACTATCTGCTCAGCAAATTGACGCTCGACCGCATCATGACCCGCCACCCCGTCACCATCCGCCCGGATGAAACCGTTTACGACGCCGCGCGGCTGATGTTGCAGAAGAAGATCGCCGGGCTGCCGGTGGTCGAGGGCGAGCGCGTCGTCGGCATCCTGACCGAATCCGACATCTTCCGCATGCTCGTGCGGTTGTGGGAACACGAAGCCGAGGAAGCGCTGACGCAGTTGTGAGTCACGCCGGTGTCGGGGCGCGCCGTGCCGAGCGAGGCCGCGCGCCCGCCAGCGCCTGCTCATCGAGGATGATCTATGCCTGTCCCGCCGCAACAGTTGCCCGCCCCGAGCGATGACAAACGCTGGCGGCTGGTGGATGCCGCCATGCGCCGCTACAACTATCGGGCCAACGCCCTGATCGAGACGCTGCACATCATTCAGGAGACGTTTGGCTACCTCGACAAGCCCGGCCTGGAATACGTCTCGCGGTCGTTGCGCGTCCCCTACAGCCGCGCCTACGGTGTGGCGACGTTCTACAACCACTTCACCATGAAGCCGCCGGGCGAACACACCTGCATCGTGTGCCTCGGCACGGCGTGCTATATCAAGGGCGCCGGCGACTTGATGATGGAGTTGGAGCGCACGCTGGGTGTCAAAGCCGGCGAGACCACGCCGGACGGCAAGGTCTCGTTGCTGGCTGTGCGCTGCATCGGCTCGTGCGGCCTGGCCCCGGCCGGGGTCGTGGATGGGCAGGTCATGCCCAGGGCGACCTCGGCGCAAATGCTGCATCAACTGAAAGAGGGCAAGCTATGACCCCCGAAGAGCTGGAGCAAATCGCCCTCAAAGAAAACCAGGCCCGCCAACAGATCCCGCATACGATTGATGTGTGCCTGGGGACGACATGTATGGCGCTGCAGGGCGACAAAATCAAGGCAGCCCTGACCACGGAGGCCGCCCAACATCCGGTAGGCTCGAAGTGTAAGGTGCGCGGCGTCGGCTGCCCCGGCCTGTGTTCGCTCGGGCCGCTGGTCGCCGTGAATCCCGACGGTCACCTGTACAAGTCGGTGACGCCGGAGGACGCGCCAGCCATCGTCAACAGCCTGGGGGGTGAGCCGGTCTCGCGTCTGCAATGCGATACCCGGCAGCCGTTCTTCACGCGTCAGGTGAAAATCGTCCTCGAAAACTCCGGCAACATCGACCCGGAGCGGATGGAGGACTACATCGCCGCCGGCGGGTACGAGGCCCTGCTCAAGGCCGTGACCGATATGTCGCCGACCGAGGTGCTCGAGGAGATCGTGAAGAGTGGCCTGCGCGGGCGCGGCGGCGCGGGCTTCCCGACGGGCCTCAAATGGCGCACCGTTGCCAAAGCCCAGGGCGCGCGCAAATTCGTGGTCTGCAACGGCGACGAAGGCGACCCGGGTGCGTTCATGGATCGCAGCGTGATGGAGAGCGACCCGCATCGCGTGCTCGAGGGCATGGCGCTGGCGGCTTACGCGGTCGGCGCGAGCGAGGGGTTCCTCTATGTGCGGGCGGAATACCCGCTGGCCGTCAAGCGCTTGAAGCAGGCCATGAAGCAGGCCGAGCGCGCCGGCCTGCTCGGGCACACTATCGGTGGCACCGCCTTCAGCTTTCGCGCCGAGGTGCGGTTGGGGGCGGGCGCCTTCGTCTGCGGCGAGGAGACGGCCCTCATGGCCTCCATCGAGGGCAAGCGCGGCAGCCCCCGGCCCCGCCCACCCTATCCGGCGGAGAGCGGGCTGTGGCATAGCCCGACATTGATCAACAACGTCGAGACCTTCGCCAACGTGCCGACGATCATTCGCAAAGGGGCGGACTGGTTCGCCAGCATCGGCACCGGCAAAAGCAAGGGCACCAAGGTCTTCGCGCTGACGGGCCGCGTCCACAACACCGGTTTGATCGAAGTGCCGATGGGCATCCCGCTGCGCGAGATCATCTTCGAGATCGGCGGCGGCATCCCCGACGGACGCAGGTTCAAGGCCGTGCAGACCGGCGGCCCATCCGGCGGCTGCATCCCGGCCGAGCACCTCGATATGCCGGTGGATTATGAGTCGCTGGCCTCGGTCGGCTCGATCATGGGGTCGGGCGGCATGATCGTGATGGATGAAACGTCGTCGATGGTCGATGTCGCCAAGTATTTCATGGAGTTCTGCAAATCCGAATCGTGCGGCAAATGCGTGCCGTGCCGCGTCGGCACCGCGCAGATGCACACCCTGCTCGACCTGATCTCGGCGGGCGAAGCGACGGAGCGCGATCTCGAACGGCTGGAGATGTTGTGCGACATGGTGAAGCACACCAGCCTGTGCGGCCTCGGGCAGAGCGCGCCCAATCCGGTGTTGAGCACACTGCGCTACTTCCGGCATGAATACGAGGCGCGCCTGTTGAATGGAGGCCCGGCATGACGACCCCCAGCCAGGTCCTGACGTTGAAGATCGACGGGCAGGATGTGACCGGCCGCGCCGACGAGACGATTTTGCAGGTGGCGCGCGAGAACGGCATCTTCATCCCGACCCTGTGTTACCTCGACAGCCTCACCGCCATCGGCGCGTGCCGGTTGTGTCTGGTGGAGATCAAAGGCTCGGCCAAACTGGTCTCCGCCTGCGTGACTGTCATCACCCAGGGCATGGAGGTCTCCACCGGGTCGGAGCGGCTCGAACGCTATCGGCGCATGATCGTCGAGTTGCTCTTTTCGGAGCGCAATCACATCTGTTCGGTGTGCGTGGCCAACGGGCACTGCGATTTGCAGACGCTGGCCGTTCGCACCGGCGTCACCTACATCAACTTCCCCTATCGCCATCCCCGCCTCAAGGTGGATGCCAGCCATGAGCGTTTCGGCCTCGATCACAATCGCTGCGTCCTGTGCACGCGCTGTGTGCGGGTGTGCGATGAAATCGAGGGCGCGCATGTGTGGGATATCGGCGGGCGCGGCATCGAGGCCTGCATCGTGGCCGACCTCGACCTGCCGTGGGGTGAGTCGACGACGTGCACAAGTTGCGGCAAGTGTGTGCAGGTCTGCCCGACGGGGGCGCTGTTCAAAAAGGGCCTGGCCGCAGCCGAGTCCGTCAAGCATCGTTCCTTCCTGGTGCGGCTGACGGAGATGCGGGAGGGTGAGGATGAGCGCTAAACTCAAGTTTGCCACGGTCTGGCTCGACGGCTGCTCGGGCTGTCACATGTCGTTCCTCGATATTGACGAGCGTCTGATCATCCTGGCCGAAAAGGTGGAGGTTGTTTACAGCCCGCTGGTGGACCCGAAAGACTTTCCCGAGATGGTGGACATCACGCTGGTGGAGGGCGCCGTCAGCAGCCAGGACGACCTCGACAAAATCCGGAAGGTGCGCGCCCACACCAAAACACTGGTCGCGCTTGGCGATTGTGCGGTGACGGCCAACGTGCCCTCGATGCGCAACCCCTTCGGCGTGGAGGCGATTGTGCAGCGGGCGTACTACGAAAACGTCAACCTCCAGCCGCAGACGCCGACCGACCACCTGCCGCCGCTGCTGAAGCGCGCCCGCCCGGTGCATGACATCGTGCCGGTGGATATCCACATCCCCGGGTGCGCACCGGCGGCGGATACCATCTTTGAGGTGCTGGTGGCGCTGGTAGAGGGCCGCCAACCGGACGTTAACGCCCTGACACGCTTTGGGGCGTGAGACCTGAGACGTGAAGCGTAAGACGTGCTGAGGTGCCAACCCAGGTTCACGTTTCACGCTTCACGCGTAGATCACCATGAGCCGGACGATTACGATAGACCCCGTCACCCGCATCGAAGGCCACTCGCGCATCACGATTCAACTGGATGAGCAGGGCGAAGTGCGCGACGCGCACCTGCACATCACCCAGTTTCGCGGCTTCGAGAAGTTCTGCGAGGGCCGCCCCTTCACCGAGATGCCGGCGCTGATGGCCCGCATCTGCGGCATCTGCCCGGTGAGCCACCTCGTCGCCTCGGCCAAGGCCTGCGATGCGCTGATGGCGGTGCAGATCCCGATCGCCGGCGCGAACCTGCGACGCATCATCAACCTCAGCCAATTGGTGCAATCGCATGCGCTGGCCTTTTTCCATCTGGCCTCGCCCGATTTCCTGCTCGGGCTGGATAGCGACCCGGCCAGGCGCAACATCTTCGGGGTGCTGGAGGTGCGGCCCGAGCTGGCGCGCGACGGCGTGCGGCTGCGGCAATTCGGCCAGCAGGTCATCGAGGCGCTCGGCGGCAAACGCATCCACCCGCCGAACATCGTGCCCGGCGGCCTCAGCCAGCCGCTGCAGCCCGAGCACCGCGATCGCTTCCTGAAAGAACTGCCCGAAGTCATCCGACAGGCGGAGCGCGCTGTGGAGTGGTTCCACGAGGAGACCGCCCGCTTCGGCGAGGAGGTGCGCACCTTCGGCAACTTCCCCAGCATGTTCATGGGGCTGGTCACGCCGGAGGGCGAGTTGGAGCACTACGATGGCCGGCTGCGCATCGTCGGGACCGAAGGCACGGTCGTGGCCGACCAGCTCAACCCCGCGCACTATCAGGATTTCCTCGGCGAGGCCGTCGAGCCGTACTCATATCTCAAGTTCCCGTATTACAAACCGCTCGGCTATCCGGTCGGGTCATACCGCGTTGGGCCGCTGGCTCGCCTCAACCTCGCCAGGCGCTGCGGCACACCGCGCGCCGACCGCGCGCTGGCCGCCTTCCGCCAGATGGACGGCGTGCTGCGCAGTTCGTTCTACTATCACGAGGCGCGGCTGATCGAAATCCTGTATGGCCTGGAGCGCATCGAACAATTGCTGCTCGACCCGGCGACGAGCGACTCGCATGTGCGTGCCTTCGCCAGCCCGAACAACCACGAGGGCGTCGGCGTCTCCGAAGCCCCGCGCGGCACCCTGCTCCATCACTACAAGATTGACGACAACGGGTTGATGGTGTGGGCCAACCTCATCATCGCCACCGGCCACAACAACATGGCGATGAATCAGAGTGTGCAGCAGGTGGCCCGGTATTTCGTCAAGGGCAACGCGCTCAAAGAAGGGATGCTCAATCGGGTAGAGGCCGTCATCCGCGCCTACGACCCATGCCTGAGCTGCTCCACCCACGCCGCCGGCCAGATGGCGCTGGTGGTGGATTTGCGCGGGCCGGAGGGCGAACTGCTCGACCAGGCGATTCGAGGTTGAGCGATGCGGCTGTTAGTGATCGGCTTCGGCAACCCGCTGCGCAGCGACGACGGCCTGGGCTGGCGCATCGCCGAGCGCCTGGCCGCCGAGTGGCCCGAAGCCGAAGTCATCACCTGCCAGCAACTGACGCCTGAACTGGCCGAGCCGATCAGCCGCGCGGCGCGGGTGGCCTTTGTGGATGCAGCGGCCAACGGCGCGCCGGGCCGCCTTCACGAGCAGCGCCTGCTGCCGGCGGCTGTCGCTCCGGCCTCGTTCACCCATCACCTCAGCCCCAACGCGCTGCTGGCGCTATCTGAAAAGATATACGGCCACTTGCCCGAAGCCGCCCTCTTCACCGTCACGGGCGAGTCGTTTGATTACGGCCAGACGCTCTCGCCGGCGGTCGAAGCCGCGCTGCCGGGTTTGATCCGGCGGATTAGGGATTGGGAGCACCGGCCCGACTGAACAGGCCGAACGCACACCGAGGGCGACAGCGGGTTTGGCTGCCGCCCTTTTTGTTGGGTTACTCCGGAATCTATGCCACCCATCACCCGGAACAATGATGGGCAGCGGTGTCCCCCACCTGGGATTGCGCCCTCGACCCCCTGGCGAAGATACCGGAGTTCAAGGTCTGTGCGGTGCGGATCGAAAGCCCGCCTGGGCCGAGCGTGAATTGAGGGTGAAAGCGAAACGGCGACCGAAGGGTGGTCGCCGTCGCGGGTTGGTGCGCCCGGCGGGAATCGAACCCACAACCAACAGCTTAGAAGGCTGCTGCTCTGTCCGATTGAGCTACGGGCGCCACAGGCACGATTATAGCCGAGTGATCTTGGGCGATGGGAACATTGCCTGGACCGCGCCAGGCGAGTAGAATTTAACTATCCCGGTCACGCGGTCGTCTCCTGTTCGTGCAGAGGCGGCGTCGGGCCCCCCGCCCGTCGAAAAGTGCCACGGACCATTCTCTGGAGAATGGGCTGTGCCGCTCTGGGAACACTATCACCTTCCGACAACGGTCGAGTCCGCGCTCGACTATCTGGCGCGCTATGCCGGGGCTGCCCGCGTGGTGGCCGGCGGCACCGATTTGCTGCTCGAGATGCAGCAGGGCCGCAAGCCGCCGGTCAGGGCCCTGGTTGATGTCACCCACATCCCCGAACTGAACTTCCTCGGCCAGGCCGGCGAGTTCGTCCACATCGGCGCCGGCGTCACTCACACGGCTATCATCCAGTCCCCGATTCTGGTTTCGTACGCGACCTGTCTGATCGAGTCGTGCGGGGTGATCGGCGGGCCGCAGGTGCGGAACGTGGCGACGCTCGGCGGCAACGTCGCCCACGCGCTGCCCGCCGGCGACGGCACGCTGTCGCTCGTCGCCCTCGACGCCGAGGCCGAGGTCGCCTCGCTCCGAGGTCGCGAATGGCAGCCCATCCTCTCGCTCTACAAAGGCCCGGGCAAGACCGCCCTCGGCCCCGATGAGCTGATCGTGCGTTTTCGCTTTCGCGGCACCACGCGTGGCGAGGGCAGCGCCTTCAAACGCATCATGCGACCACAGGGCGTGGCCTTGCCGATCCTCGGGCTCGCGGCCTGGGTGCGCGTGGGCGACGGAGTCATCGAGGCCGCGCGGCTGGCCCTCGGCCCGGCAGGCCCGGCGCCGCTGCGGGCGCGCCAGGCCGAGGCGTTTCTCGTCGGCCAGGCTCCGGCTGCGTTGCCCACATTGCAGGTTGCCGAACTCGTGCTCGGCGAGGCGCAATTGCGCACCAGCGCGCATCGCGCCACCGCCGAGTACCGGCGCGAATTGATATTGCCATTGGTCGAACGCGCGCTGCCGCTGGCCGTTCAACGTGCCCTCACCGGCGAAATAGTCCCCGAAGGCATCGGAGAAGGATAACATCATGGCAACGCTCAAGTTCACCCTCAACGGCGCGCCGACCGACATCGAAATCGGTGAGAACGAATACTTGGCCGAGGTGTTGCGCTATCGGCTCGGCCTGACCGGCACGAAGATCGGCTGCAACGAAGCCGAGTGCGGCATCTGCACCGTGCTCGTCAACGGCACACCGATGGTGTCGTGCATCTACCCGGCGCTCAAGGCCGAAGGCGCGCAGGTACAGACAATCGAAGGGATCGCGGAGGAATGGTTATTGGTAATTGGTAATTCAATAACCAATAACCAATTACCTGTTTTACACCCGCTGCAAAAAGCCTTCGTGCAAGGCGGCGCGCCGCAATGCGGCTTCTGCATCCCGGGGTTGATCATGACGGCCAAAGGGCTGATCGAGCAGAACCCCGATCCCACCGCGCACGACATCAAGGTCGCGCTGAAGGACACCTATTGCCGCTGCGCGGGCTATAGCTTCATCACGCACGCGATTCAGTCGGCGGCGAAGGAAGTGCGGGAAACGAGGCAAGCGAGGGAAGCGGGCCGGGCCTCGAATGCGCCGCTGCAACATTTGCCCCCGCTGCCCGAAACCAAGGCCCCGCTCAACGTCATCGGCCGCCCGCTGCCCCGGCCCGATGGGGTGGAGAAAGTGACGGGCGCAGCGAAGTACACCGACGACTACGTCTTCCCGGGGATGCTGCACGCGCGCACGTTGCGGGCCGGGCACCCGCATGCGCGCCTCGTCCGCATTGACACCGCCCGGGCGAAGGCGCTGCCGGGCGTGCGCGCGGTGCTCACCGCCGCCGACATCCCCGGCGAGAAGAATCACGGCCTCGTCATCTTCGATTGGCCGGCGCTGGCGCACGAGAAAGTCCGCTACATCGGCGACCCGGTGGCCATCGTCGCGGCGGAGACGCGCGACATCGCCACCGCCGCACTCGACCTGATCGAGGTCGAGTACGAGCCGCTGCCCGTCGTCACCGACCCGGTGCAGGCCTACCAGCCCGACGCGCCTCGGGTGATGGAGGCGGGCAACCTGCTCAAGCACATCAAGGTTCGCAAAGGTGATCTGGCGCAGGGCTTCGCCGAGGCGGAGGTGATCCTCGAGAGGACCTTCCACACGCCGATCTACGAGCATGCCTTCCTCGAGCCGGAGTGCGCGATCGGGCGCATCGCCGAGGATGGCCGGATCGAGGTCATCGTCGGCTCGCAGATTCCGTATCAAGACCGCAGCCAGATCGCGCGCTGCCTCGGCCTGCCCGATGATCGCGTGCGCGTCATCGGCGCGCTGATCGGCGGCGGCTTCGGCGGCAAGGAGGACATCGCCGGGCAGATTCACGTGGCGCTGCTGGCGCAGGCCACGGGCAGGCCGGTGAAGATGCTGTACGACCGGCACGAGTCGCTGCTCTTCCATCCCAAGCGCCATGCCACACAGATCAGGATCAAAATCGGCGCGAAGAACGACGGCACGCTGACCGCGGTCGAAACGGAGCTGTACGGCGATAGCGGTGCGTACGCCTCGCTGGGCGAAAAGGTGATGACGCGCGCGACGACGCACTCGGCCGGGCCGTATGCGGTGCCGCACGTCGGGGCCGATTGTTACGCGATGTATACGAACAACCCACCGGCCGGCGCGTTCCGGGGCTTCGGCGTCACGCAATCCGCCTTCGCCGTCGAATCCGCCATGGATATGCTGGCCGAAAAACTCAGCCTCGATCCGATTGAGTTGCGGCTCAGGAACATCCACCGTGTGGGCAGCGTGACCAACACCGGGCAGACGTTGAAAGAAAGCGTGGGGATGGAGAAGTGCCTGGTTTTGGTGGCGGCTGAAGTGAGACGGCAGACGGCAGACGGCCGTCCGCCGACCGCCGACCGCAAGCGCCGCGCGTGGGGCGTTGCCATCGGTTACAAGAACACCGGCCTCGGCGGCGGCGCGCCCGATAAGTCGGCGGCCGAGGTGGAGTTGTTCAGCGACGGCACCGCCGAGGTGCGCACCAGCTCGGCGGAGATCGGGCAGGGCCTCGTTGGCGTGCTGGCGATGTGCGCGGCCGAGGAGTTGGGGCTGCCGTACGAACGGGTGAAGGTGCTGCTCTCCGACACCGACCGCACGCCCGACGGCGGGCCGACGACGGCCTCGCGCCAAACGTACGTCACCGGCAACGCCGCCCGCATGGCCGCGCGCACGCTGCGCAACGCCCTCCAGGCCACGCTCAGCGAGCTGTACGACCAGCCGCCGCAAAACATCCGCTTCGAGGAGGGTCTGGCGCGCATTGGCGCGCTGGGAGAAGCGCGTCCAGCGCTCAACCAATCCGAATCAATGACGCGCTTCTCCAACCCGACCGAAGGTCGGGCGGCGCGCGTGGACGGCCACACCGTGCCGCTGGGCGAAGTGGCCGAGATCATGAAGCGCAACGGCCTCGAGCCGAAGGCGACGTACGAGTATTGGGCGCCGAAGACGCAGCCGCTCGGCACCGGCGGCGACATGCATTTCGCCTTTTCGTACGCGGCCCAGGCCGCCGAGGTCGAAGTGGATTTGGACACAGGCGAGGTGAAGGTTTTGCAGATGGTGGCCGCGCACGATATTGGCCGAGCCATCAACCCGCTGGCCCTGCAAGGCCAGATCGAGGGCGGCATGATCATGGGCCTCGGCCACGCCATCACCGAGGAGTTCATCGTCGAGGGCGGCTACGTCGTCACCGACTATCTCGCCCGCTACAAGATGCCGTCCATCAAACATGCGCCGAAGATCACGTCTTTCATCGTCGAAGATGAAACGACCGACGGCCCGTACGGCGCGAAGGGTGTGGGTGAGATCGCCAGCATCCCGACCATGCCCGCCATCGCCAACGCGGTGTACAACGCCTGCGGGGTGCGGTTGCTCAGGCTGCCGGTGGATCAGGACAGGTTGCTGCGCGCACTCAAGGCCGGGGAGAAGGAAGTGCTCTAGCCGGCCTGCTGTTACCGACGGGTGGTGTCACGGTGAGTGACAGACGTCAGTCTTGCCCGGGTGGCACCTGCGTCAGAATGGGCCCCGTTCGCAGACGAAGCGTGCGACTCAACCTGCAATCGAACTGCCATGCCCGACTACAAGAAACTCCTGAGTGGGTTGGTTGAACCGTTATTGCCCCTGGCGGCGGTGGCGGCCGCGCTCGTCATCGGCGCGATCATGTTATTGGCGCTGGGGGTCAACCCACTCGAAGCCTATGGCGTGTTATTCAGCGGGCCGCTCGGCAGCGTGTCGGGCTTCACGCAAATGCTCGTCAAGGCCACGCCGCTGCTCCTGGTTGGGTTGGGGATCACGATTGCCTTTCGCGGCGGCGTCATCAACATCGGCGGCGAGGGTCAACTGATCGTCGGCGCGCTGGTGTCGACGGCGCTGGCCCTGTACTTGCCGGGCTGGCCGGGTTGGCTGGTGATGGTGCTGGCGCTGATCGGCGGCGCGGTCGGCGGCGGCGTGTGGGGGAGCGTGCCGGGCGCGCTCAAGGCGCGGTTGGGCGTCAACGAAATCCTCAGCACCATCATGATGAACGCCATCGCGCTGCAACTCGCCAACTTCCTCCTGCGCGGGCCGATGATTGACCCCAAAGAGATCGAAGCCGGAACCCGCATCGCCCAGTCGGCGCAACTGCCCGCGGAGGTATGGCTGGCACGGCTGGTGCCGCGAACGCTGTTGAATGCCGGCGCCATCCTCGCCGTCGTCATGGCCGTGGTGGTCTACATCTTCCTGTGGCGCACGACGATTGGTTATCGCATCCGCGCGGTCGGCCTCAACCCGGAGGCGTCGCGCTACGCCGGCATCCCCGTGCCGCTGTATCAAATGCTCGCACTGACGTTGGGCGGGGCCTTCGCCGGGCTGGCGGGCGCGGTCGAGGTATTAGGGGTGCAGCACCGCATGCTCGAGGGCCTTTCGGGCGGCTATGGATTCACCGGCATCGTCGCGGCGCTGTTCGGCAAACTCCACCCGTTGGGCACCATCCCGGCTTCGGTGCTTTTCGGCGGCCTGCTCGTCGGCGCGGATCGGATGCAGCGTGCGGTGCAAGTGCCCTCATCGTTGATTGATGCGCTGCTCGGGCTGGTGGTGTTGTTTGTTGTGAGCAGCGACATCTGGGTGCGCTACCGCGCGCGCCGGCGGCAGATCCAGGCCACCAGGACCGTAGCCGCCGACAAACAACCGCGCCTCGAAGCTCGCCCCGAGGTGGAAGCATGAGCGAGCTGTTCACGTTACCGGTGTTGCTCGGCATCGCCTATTCGGGCGTGCGACTGGCCACGCCGTACCTATACGCCGCCATCGGCGAGATGTTCGCCCAACGCTCGGGAGTCTACAACCTCGGGGTGGAGGGCATCATGTTGATGGGCGCATACGCCGCCTTCTTCATCGCCATGACGTCGGGCAACCTGTGGCTGGGCCTGCTCGCCGCCAGCGGCGTGGGTGTGTTGATGGGCCTGCTGATGGCGCTGGTCAGCGTGACGTTGCAGGCCGAGCAGGGCATCAGCGGCATCGGGCTGTATCTGTTCGGCCTCGGGCTGTCGAGTTTGCTGTTCAAGACCACGATGGGTGGCGCACAATCCATCACCGGCTTTCAGCCGTTGAAGATCCCGTTGCTCGGCGACCTGCCCCTGCTGGGTGAGGTGTTGTTCAACCACAACCTGCTGGTCTACGGCGCGTTCCTGCTCGTGCCGCTGGCCGCGTGGGTGCTCAATCGCACCACGCTGGGATTGAAGATCCGAGCCGTTGGTCAGAATCCACAGGCCGCCGACTCGCTGGGGGTGAGCGTGGCCGGCATCCGTTACCTCACGGTGAGTCTGGGCGGGCTGCTGGCCGGCGTGGCCGGGGCGTCGCTCTCCATCGGCCTGATCAATCTGTTTCAGGAGAACATGACGAGCGGCCTGGGCTTCATCGCCATCGCGCTGGTGTATTTCGGCAGTTGGCGGCCGTGGGGGGTGCTGGGCGGCGCGCTGCTGTTCAGCTCCGTGAACGCGCTGCAATTGTGGATTCAAGTGAAGGGCATCGAACTGCCGTCGGATGTGGCCGTGATGTTGCCCTACATCCTGACGATTGTGGCTCTGGCCTTTGCGGTGCGCCGCGCCCAACAACCGGCGGCGCTCTCCAAGCCCTTCGAGCGCGGCGAAAGTTGATCGGAGGTGACGCACCTACACGAACCATCATCCCCCTCACCCAATGTGTTGGATCGAACCGTTCAACTGGAGGAAGAAGATGCGTACGCAACTGAGCCGCCTTGGCGTGCTCTCCCTGATTGTGATGCTGATCGCCGTCGCCTGTGCGCCGGCCGCAACCCCCGAACCTCAGCCCACCGCTGAACCACAGATCATCGAGGTGACGCGCGTCGTGGCGGGAACGCCGGAAGTACAAGTCATCACGGCCACGCCGCCGCCGGCCGAGCCGGAGAAAGTCTTCCGCGTCGCCATCGTCATGCCCAGTTCCATCACCGACGCCGCCTTCAGCCAATCCATGTTTGAAGGCCTGCTCGCCGTCCAGAAGGAAATGGGGGGCGAGGGCAAGGTGGAAATCGCTTACTCCGAAGGTATGTTCAAGGTGCCGGATGCTGCCGCCGCCATCCGCGACTATGCCAGCCAGGGCTTCAACCTCGTCATCGCGCATGGCTCGCAGTACGGCACCTCGCTGGCACAGATCGCGCCGGATTTCCCGGAGACCAGCTTCGCCTGGGGCACCTCGCTGGATACGTTCCAGGCGCAGGGCATCGGCAACGTCTTCGCCTACCAGGCCGAGGCGCAACAGGGCGGCTACGTGCTCGGCACGCTGGCGGCGTTGATGTCGCAATCGGGCGTCATCGGCATCAGCGGGCCGGTTGAGGCCGGCGATGCCAAACTGTACGTGGATGGCTTCAAGACCGGGGCCGAAGCGGCCAAACCGGGGATCAAGGTCAACGTCTCGTACACCGGCTCGTTCTCGGATGTCTCGCTGATGGCCGCCGCCGCCGAGACCCACATCGCCGCCGGCGCCGATATGCTCACCGGCTCGTCGCAATCCGTCGTCGGCGCCATCGGCGTGGCAAAAGACAAGGGCGCGTTCTGGTTCGGCACCCAGTGGGATCAGACCGCGCTGGCCCCGGAGACCGTCGTCGCCAGCCAGATCTACGACTGGTCGGGCATCATCAAGGACATGATCGCCAGCCACAAGGCCGGCGTGCTGGGTGGCAAGTCGTATACCCTCACGTTCAAGAACGGTGGGCTGAAGATCCAATACAACGACAAAGTCGCGGTGCCCGCCGAGGCCAGGGCGGCGGTGGAGGCCGCCATCACCGGCATCGGCGATGGAACGATCAAACCGTTACCCTGAACGTTGAACAATGGCGCAGTGCGCAGAGCGACCCGATCAGCGCTGCGCACTGCGTTCACCGCTCATCCCACCCTCCACCCACCATGACCCCGGCGCTCGGCTCGCACCCCCGCCTCGATGAAGTGAGGCTGGTCGGCATCGTCAAACGCTTCCCCGGCGTGTTGGCCAACGACCGGGTGAACTTCGAGGTGCGCGCCGGCGAGATCCATGCCCTGCTCGGCGAAAACGGCGCCGGCAAAAGCACGCTGATGCGCCAGCTCTACGGCCTCTACCGCCCCGACGAGGGCCAGATCCTCATCAACGGCCAGCCGCACAGCTTTCGCTCGCCCGCCGAAGCGATCGACGCCGGCATCGGTATGATCCATCAGCACTTCATGCTGGTCTCGTCGCTCACCGTCACCGAGAACGTGGCGTTGGGCTTGGCCTCGTCGCGCGAGCCGCGACTCGATCTCGACCGGGTGGCGAGGCGCATTCGGGAGTTGAGCGAGCGTTACGGGTTGAAGGTGGACCCGAACGCATACGTGTGGCAACTGGCCGTCGGCGAGCAGCAGCGCGTCGAAATCGTCAAGGCGCTGTATCGCGGCGCGGCGCTGCTCATCCTCGATGAGCCAACGGCCGTGCTCACGCCGCAGGAAGTGAACGACCTGTTCGTCACGCTGCGCCAGATGGCCGCCGATGGGCACGGGTTGATTTTCATTTCGCACAAGCTGCACGAGGTGCTGGCCATCAGCCAGCGGGTGACGGTGATGCGCGATGGGCAGGTCGTCGGCACACACCCGACGGCCCGGATGACCAAACCCGAACTGGCCCGCATGATGGTGGGGCGCGAGGTCATTCTGCAATACGACCGCCCGGCCGCCCAGGCGGGCGCGGCCCGGCTTGAGATTCAGGATTTGTGGGTGAAGGGCGATCGGGGCACCGACTCCATCCGAGGCGTGACGTTGAATGTCCATGCCGGAGAGATCGTGGGGTTAGCCGGAGTCTCGGGCAACGGGCAACGCGAACTGGCCGAGGCGTTGGCCGGGCTGCGGCCGGCGCGGCATGGCCGCATCCTGCTCGAAGGGCAGGAGGTGACGGGCCATTCGCCCGCGCAACGTATCGCCGCCGGTCAGGCCTACATCCCCGAGGAACGGATGCGCGAAGGCGCGATCAAAGAGTTCTCGGTCGCGGAGAATCTGATCCTGCAGGATCACGGCCGTGCCCCGTATTCGCGCCACACCTTTCTCGATTTCAAATCCATCGCCCAACGCTCCGCCGAGTTGGTGCAGGCCTTCAACGTCAAGACGCCGACGCTGGAGACACCGCTGCGCAATCTGTCGGGCGGGAACATTCAGAAGCTCATCCTGGCCCGCGAACTGGCGCGGCGGCCCGGCGTCCTCATCGCCGCTCAGCCGACGCGCGGGGTGGACATCGGCGCGAGCGAGTACATTCACCAGCGCCTGCTCGAACAACGCGCGGCCGGCACGGCCACCCTGCTGATCTCGGAGGATTTGGATGAGATCCGAGCCTTGTCCGACCGGATCGCCGTGATTTACGAGGGCAGCCTGGTCGGCGTGGTGGAAGCGCCCAGCGCCACCGCCGAGGCGCTGGGCCTGATGCTGGCCGGAGTCAAGCCGGCGGGGTAGGGCTACCGGTTTTCTTTCCCGGATATTTTTCGTTGAGGTACAATGCCCGCACCCCGGACAGATGGTCGGAGCTGCACGGAGCAGCAACGGCGTTGAGCAGCCTCGCTCACCGGCAAGTGCCATCTGGCCAGCCCCAATCGGAGACCAGCCATGCCGCTCTGGAAGTGCGATTGCAACTCAATCTCTGCCTGCAACGCGCTGGCGCATGACGCGCCGCATGACGATTACGCTTACCCCAGTCTGCTCACGCAGGCGCGGCGATAACGCCTCAGGAGACCCATGACGCGCGCAATCCTCGGCCCGACTTTCGAAGAGATGCTGCATCCGAACAGCATCGCCCCGGCCCTTCGCGCCAAAGCGGTGAAGGCGTTGCAGGAGTCGCCGCTGGACCCGATCAACCTGTACAACATCACCTGGCGCGGGGCAGATAATCGAATCAAGTATGAAGTGTTGCCGAAAGAACTGACCGGGGTGGAGGCGCCCATCGTCGTGCTCTACGGGCGCGACTTCCCGACCGGCGCGCACAAGGTCGGCGCGGCCTATTCGGTGCTGGCGGAGGAAGTGGTCTTCGGGCGGGTGGATGTGAACGTGCATACGGTGGTGTGGCCGAGCACCGGCAACTACGGCATCGGCGGCGCGTGGGTGGGCGGGCGCGTCGGGGCCAAATCCACCGTCGTGCTGCCGGAAGGGATGAGCCGCGAGCGCTTCGAGAAGATCGAGAGCTACGGCGCGCAGGTCATCAAAACCGTCGGCGTCGAATCAAACGTCAAAGAAATCTACGACAAGACGTGGGAGTTGAGGCGCGACCCGAACATCCGCATCCTCAACCAGTTCGAGGTGATGGGCAACTATCGTTTCCACTATCACGTCACCGGCAACACGATCGTGGAACTGGCCGAGGAGCTGAAGGCGCAGGGCATCGGCGACGGAACGATTGCCGCCTATTGCTCCGCGATGGGCAGCGCCGGCACCATCGCGGCGGGTGACCGCATCAAACAGGTCTTTCCCGATCACAAGATCGTCGGCCTCGAACCCATCCAATGCCCGACGCTGTACAACAACGGCTACGGCGGCCACGACATCCAGGGTATCGGCGACAAGCACGTGACGTGGATCCACAACGTCCTCAACATGGACGCCATCATGTGCCTCGACGACATCGAGTGCAAGAAGGGCCTGCAGGTGCTGACCGACGAGGCCGGGCAGGAGGCACTGACCAGACGCTACGGTGTGAAGCCCGAGACGGCGCGGCAGCTCGGCAGCATCTTCGGCATCAGCGGCGTGTGCAACGTGCTCGGCGCCATCAAGACCGCCAAGCATTACCGCTTCGACAAGCAGGATGTCATCGTCACCATCTGCACCGACGCCATTGACCGCTATCACTCGGTGATGCAGAGCATGGCCGAGTGCTATGGCGCGATGGACGACGCGCGAGCCGCCGCGTACGTCGAGGGCATCTTCCACGGCGCGAAGACCGACTGGATCAAGGACGGCACGCCCGACGTGCGCCAGCAATGGCACAATCTCAAGTATTACACTTGGGTGGAACAGCAGGGCAAAACGGTGGAGGAACTCGACGCGCAGCGCGACCCGGAGTGGTGGATCAAGCATCAGCAGCTCATCCCGGAAATGGATGAACGGATCAAAGCCGCTCGCTGAATTTCCAATCACCAACAACTGATGACTGGTTATTCGTTATTGAGGAGCCTCCGATGGCATTGAAACGCGTCGCCCTTTACTTGCAGGATCGGCATTCGTTGCAGGATGGGATGAAGTACGCGCAATACGCCGAGAGCAAAGGCTTCGAGGCCGTGTGGCAGGCTGAGAGCCGGCTGGTGCGCGACGCGATTGTGCCGATGGCGGCCTTCGCCGCGACCACAACCAAACTCAAGGTCGGCTCGGGCGTCATCAACAACTGGACGCGCAACATCGGCCTGCTGGCTGCGACCTTCCTCACCCTCGACGACCTCGCCCCCAACCGCATCATCTGCGGCATCGGCGCGTGGTGGGACCCACTGGCCAGGAACGTCGGCATCGAACGGCGCAAGCCGCTGCTGGCGATGAAGGAAACCGTCGCGGTGCTGCGGCGCCTGCTGCGGATGGAGAACGTTACCTTCCAGGGCGAGTTCCACAAGGTCACCGGCATCGAACTGGATGTCGTGCACGGGCGCAGGGAGCCGCGCCACGTGCCGATCATGATCGGCGCGACCGGCGACATGATGATGGAGTTGACGGGCGAAATCGCCGACGGCGTGGTGCTCAACTACTGCGTCGCGCCCGAGTACAACGACAAAGCCCTCGAGCTATTGGACAGAGGCGCGAAGAAGGCGGGCCGCCGCGTGGATGACCTCGACCGCCCGCAACTGGTGGTGTGCTCGGTCAACGCCGATCGCGCCCGGGCCATCTACGACGCCAAGTGGCTGCTGACGCAATACGTCGCCCAACAGCCGCACATCGCCAAGGCCTCGGGCGTGAGCGATGAGGTGATAACGAAGGTGCAAAGCAGCCTCGGCTGGCCGGCGACCAGGGAGCAGGTGGCGAAGGCGATGGACTTCATCCCCGACGACTTCGTGCTCAGGATCAGCGCCACCGGCACGCCGGACGAGGCGCGCGCGAAGGTGAATGAGTACGTCAAGCGCGGCTGCACCTGTCCCATCCTGTACCCGATGGGCGATGCGTATGAGATGATTGATGCGTTTGCGGTAGCGTAGTGTAGTTGTGCGTTGGCCTCACGCATTCCGGTCAGCGCACGCATCCGTGATTTGCCGTTCACACCGGAGAAGGTGTGGCGGGCAATGAAAAGCCAGCCGCGAACGAACACGGATTTGCAGGATGGCGTCCTTCGTGTTCGTTCGTGTCACGTTGTGGCCGCGCCACTTCGTGGGTAAAGGGAAAACTATGACACTCCCGGTTTCCGAAATCCAAAAGCGTGTCGCCGTCCAGCGCGATGCGATTATCCAATTCCTGCGCGACATCTGCGCCATCCCTTCGATGGAATCGCAAATCGGCCCGGTGGGCGAACGAGTTCAAACGGAACTGCGCCGTTTGAACTACGACGAAGTGCGCTTCGACAGGATGGGCAACACCATTGGCCGGATCGGCGCTGGGCCGAAGGTGCTGGTGTACGACTCGCACATTGACACGGTCGGCATCGGCGACCCGGCGGCGTGGGCGTGGGATCCGTTCAAAGGCAAAATCGAAGACGGCATCTTCTACGCGCGCGGCGCGTGCGATGAAAAGAACAGCACGCCGGGGATGGTGTATGGGCTCGCCATCGCGCGCGACCTCGGACTGCTGGAGGGCTGGACAGCGTACTATTTCGGCAACATGGAGGAGTGGTGCGACGGCATCGCGCCCAACACGTTCGTGGAAGTGGATCCGAAGGTGCGGCCCGATTGCGTCGTCATCGGCGAGCCGACGCGGATGCAGGTCTATCGCGGGCACAAGGGCCGGGTCGAGATCAAAGTCGTGGCGAAGGGAAAGAGCGCGCACGCGGCCAGCAATCACTTAGGCGACAATGCCATTTACAAACTGCTGCCGCTCATCGCCGGCGTGCGCGACCTCGAGCCGCAATTGGGCGATCACGAATTCCTCGGCCATGGCAAGATCACGGTCAGCGACCTGCACGTGAAGACCCCCAGCATCAACGCCGTGCCGGACGAGGCCACCGTGTTCATTGACCGCCGGCTCACGTTCGGAGAGGACAAGAACGCCGCCATCGCGCAGGTGCGCGCCCTCATCCCGCCGGAGCATCAGGCCTCGGTCACGGTCGAGGAGATGATCTACGACGATCCATCGTACACCGGCTTCGTCTTCCCGGTGGATAAGTATTTCCCGGCGTGGGCATATGAGGAAAATCATCCGCTGGTGCAGGCGGGCGCGCAGGCGCGCCGGCTCATCGGCCTGCCGGAGGCGCCCACCGGCAAATGGAGCTTCAGCACCAACGGCATCTACTGGGCGGGCAAGGCCAATATCCCCTCTATCGGTTTTGGGCCGGGGGATGAGGTCACCGCGCACACTGTCAACGACAGCGTGCCGCTGGAGGATGTCGTCAAGTCCACGGAGTTCTATGCAATCCTGCCCGGAGTTATCGCCGCGAATTAGCCTCAAATGACACGGCTCATTCGTGTCAATTCGTGGCCGAAAGAAAACCTGAAAGGACAGCGAGACATGCAAACCAACCTGCGGGGCCGAGACTTCATCGGCGATCTGGATTTCAGCAAGGAAGAGGTGGAAACGGTGCTGGAGGTGGCGTGGGACTTGAAGCGCAAGCGCGCGCTGGGCGAGCCGCACGCGCTGCTGCGCGACAAGACGCTGGCGATGCTGTTCTTCTTCACCAGCACCCGCACGCGCGGCTCGTTCGAGGCCGGGATGGCGCAACTCGGCGGGCACGCGGCCTTCATTGATTCGGAGACCACGCAGATTTCGCACGGCGACACCGCGAAGGAGATCGGCCAGATCTTCGGGCGCTACTTCGACGGTATCGCCATCCGCCAGTGCGACTGGCAGTTCGGCAACAAGTACGAGAACGAAGTGGCGCTGCACAGCCGCGCACCGGTGCTCAACATGCAGTGCGACGTCTATCATCCCTTCCAATGTCTTGCGGATCTCATGACCGTGATCGAAAAGAAGGGCCGCGATTTGCGTCGCAGGAAAATGGTGGTGTCGTGGGCCTACGCCGCCTCGTACAGCAAACCGATCTCGGTGCCGCAATCCCTCATCCTGCAGATGACGCGCTTCGGCTGCGATGTGGTGCTCGCCCACCCGCCCGAGTTCAAACTGATGCCCGAGATCATGGACATGGCCCGCGAGAACGCCCGCAAACACAAGGTCGGCTTTGAGGTGACCGACAACATGGACGCGGCCTTCAAAGACGCCGACATCGTCTATCCCAAATCGTGGGGGCCGCTGTTGACGACGACCGAAAAGGAGTCGGGCAAGGCGACGATCGAAAAATATAAGTCGTGGATCACCGACCGGCGGCGGATGAACCTCGCCCGCGATGACGCCATCTACATGCACTGCCTGCCCGCCGACCGCAACCTCGAGGTGACCGATGAGGTCATTGACGGCCCGAATTCGGTCGTGTACGACGAAGCCGAGAACCGCCTGCACGCGCAAAAAGCGGTGATGGCGTTGACCATGGCGTGAAACGTCGAACGTAAAACGTGAGGGTCACCGGGCCAACACGTTTCATGTTTCACGTTTTACGGATGAAGACCATGACCAAGGTTGCGGTGGTGGCTGTCGGGGGCAATGCGTTGATTCTGGATGAGAAGCGTCGCAGCGTGCAAGACCAGTACGACGCGGCGGTGGAGTGCATGCGGCACATCGCCGAGATGATCGCCCAGGGCTGGAACGTGGTGATCACGCACGGCAACGGCCCGCAGGTCGGCTTCATCCTGCGCCGCTCGGAGCTGGCGCGCCACGAGTTGCACGAGGTGCCGCTCGATTCGTGCGGGGCGGACACCCAGGGCGCCATCGGCTACATGTTTCAAAAGGCGCTGCACAACGAGTTTCACCGGCGCGGCCTCACCCGGCAGGCCGTCACCGTCGTCACCCAGGCGCTGGTAGATCGCAACGACGCTGCGTTTCAGAAACCGAGCAAACCCATCGGCTCGTTTATGAACGAGGCCGACGCCAGGGTGAAGATAGAGACAGAGGGCTGGACGATGGTGGAGGATGCCGGGCGCGGCTGGCGGCGGGTGGTGGCTTCACCCAGGCCGCAGCGCCTCATCGAGCGCGAGGCCATCCTCGCCCTCATCCAGCAGGGCTTCATCGTCATCGCCAACGGCGGCGGCGGCATCCCCGTCATCGAAACCGAGCGCGGCGAACTGGCCGGGATGGAGGCCGTGATTGACAAGGACTACGGCGGCGCACTGCTGGCCAATAGCGTCGCGGCGGATGTCTTCATCATCGCGACGGCGGTGGAGAAGGTCGCCCTCAACTTCAACAAGCCCAACCAGCAATGGCTTGACCGGATCACGGTAACCGAGGCGAAGCGGTATCTGGCCGAGGGTCACTTTCACAAAGGCAGCATGGGGCCGAAGATCGAGGCGGCGCTGCAATATCTCGAGCGCGGCGGCGAAGAGGCATTGATCACCGATCCGCCCAACCTCAGCCGCGCGCTGGCCGGAGAGACCGGGACGCGGATCGTGCCCTGACCTCACCCCCCGCCCTTCGGGCGGGGGTGAGGTAAATCCCATGCTCATCACCAACGGCAAGCTTATCACCTGGGGCGATCCGAGTCAGATTCTGAACGATCACGCGCTGCTGATCGAAGGTGATCGCATCGCGGAGATGGGGCCGGCGGGCGAGCTGCGCGCGAAGCACCCGCAGGCGGAGGCGCTGGATGCGCGCGGGCAGTACATCCTGCCCGGCAACATCTGCGCCCACACGCATTTCTACGGCGCGTTTGCCCGCGGCATGGCCATCCCCGGCGACCCGCCGAAGGACTTCCCCGAAATCCTCGAACGGCTGTGGTGGAAACTGGATAAGGCCCTCACGCCCGATGATGTGCGCTACTCGGCGCTGGTATGTTTGATCGATGCGGTGAAACACGGCACGACGACCCTTATTGACCACCATGCCTCGCCCAACGCCATCGCCGGCTCGCTCGACGTGATCGCCGAGGCGGTGCAGCAGGCCGGGCTGCGCGCCTGCCTGTGCTACGAAGTCACCGACCGGGACGGCCTCGACAGGATGCGCGCCGGCATCGCGGAGAACGTGCGCTTCATCAGGAGCCACCGGGCGAACGACACGGGGCAAGTGGCGGCGACGTTCGGGCTGCACGCCTCGCTCACGCTGTCAGACAATTCGCTGGAGGCGTGCCGCGCGGCGCACCAGGGCGGCTTTCATATCCATGTGGCCGAGCACGAGGCGGATGAATACGACTCGCTGAAGAAGAGCCGCACGCGAGTCGTGGATCGGCTGCACAAGTTCGACCTGCTCGGCCCGCAGACCATCACCGCCCACTGCGTCCATATTGACCCGCGCGAGGCAGAATTGCTGAAGGATAGCGGCACGTGGGTGACGCACCAGCCGCGCTCGAATATGAACAACGCCGTGGGCGCAGCGGATATCGAAGGGCTGTTGCGCCTGGGTGTGAAGGTGTGCCTCGGCAACGACGGCTTTTCCAACGCGATGTGGGAGGAGTGGAAGGCGGCTTATCTCTTTCACAAAGCTGCCCACCGCGACCCGCGCCGCGCCGGGGGGCACACCATCACCGAGATGGCGATCACCAACAACGCTGCGCTGGCCGGGGTCTTCTTCCCGCAGGCCCCGCTCGGCGTGCTGCAACCGGGCGCCTTCGCCGACCTGATCTTCGTAGACTATCACCCCACCACCCCGTTGACGGCCGGCAACCTGCCCTGGCACATCCTCTTCGGCTTCGAGCCGTCGGCCGTGACGCTGACGATGTGCGCCGGCAGGGTGTTGATGAAGGATCGACAACTGTTGTTTTTGGATGAGGCCGAGATTACGGCGCGCAGCCGGGAACTGGCGCAGAGGGTGTGGGCTCGATTTCAGGGCTAGAATCTCCCCTCACCCCTGCCCTCTCCCGCTGGGGAGAGGGAGTATGACCTGGTCAATAATTGCCTCTCCCCTCTCCCGCTGGGAGAGGGGTCGGGGGTGAGGGAGAGCCAGCGGTATGTCATTGCTGTTTGAGTCCCTCGCCGCCCTGGCCCGCAGCGGCGCCCCCGCCGCGCTGTGCACCATTATCCGCGCGCGGGGCAGCGTGCCGAGGCACGTGGGCAGCAAGATGCTCGTGCACGCGGATGGGCGCGCCGAGGGCACCATCGGCGGGGGCGAGATGGAAAGCCGCGTCATCGCCGAGGCGCTGGAGGCGCTGAAGGCCGGACAGGCGCGCATCGTGGCGTATGCCTTCGTCAACCCGCAGGCCGGTGACCCCGGCGTGTGCGGCGGCGAGGTCGAGGTCTTCGTGGAGCCGATCAAACCCAACCCGACCCTCCTCATCATCGGCGGCGGGCACGTCGGCCGGGCGCTGGCCCACCTCGGCCGGTGGCTGGGCTTCCGCGTCGTGCTCTCCGACGACCGGGCCGAGTTCTGCAATCCCGACGCGGTGCCCGGCGCGGACGAATATCTGCTCGGCCCCATAGCGGAGTTGCCGCAACGCCTGACCTTCACCCCTGAGACGTATATCGTGATGCCGACGCGCGGCCTGCCGGTGGATGTGGCGGGCCTGCCCGTTTTGCTCGCGCAGCCGCACGCCTACCTTGGCGTCATCGGTTCGCGGAGGCGGTGGCTGACGGCGCGCCAACAGCTCGAGGAGCGCGGCGTGCCGGCGGCGCAGCTCGAGGCCGTCCACGCGCCGATGGGGCTGGAGCTGAACGCCGAAACCCCCGAGGAGATCGCCGTCAGCATCCTCGGTGAGATCATCATGCTCCGGCGCGGCGGCACGGGCCAGCCGATGCGGGTACAATCGGAGGGCACCAACTCGGGATTCCCCGACTCATGAGAATCGAACTGACCGACATCCACAAGCGCTTTGGCCCGGTGCACGCCAATGCCGGTATCTCGATCACGTTCCAGGCCGGCAGCATCCACGGCCTGCTCGGCGAGAACGGCGCGGGCAAGAGCACGCTGATGAAGATCCTCTCCGGCTACTACGCGCCGGATAGCGGCGAGGTGCGCTTCGACGGCCGGCCGGTGAAGTTCGCCACGCCCGCCGAGGCGTTGCGGCATGGCGTCGGGATGTTGCATCAAGACCCGCTCGACTTCCCGCCCTTCCAATTGCTCGATAACTTCATCCTCGGGCGCAATCACGGCATCCGCCAGCGCCGGGCCGAGGCCCAGCGCGAGTTTGTTGATCTCTGCCGGCAATTCCAGTTTGACCTCGACCCCGAGGCCCGCGTGTCGGATTTGACCGTCGGCGAGCGGCAGCAACTCGAAATCGCGCGGCTGTTGTGGCTGGGCGCGCGCGCCCTCATCCTCGATGAGCCAACCACCGGCATCAGCGCGCCGCAAAAAGTCAGGCTCTTTGCCACCCTCAAGCGCCTGGCCGAACAGGGCAAGACCATCATCTTTGTTTCGCACAAACTCGCAGATGTCGAGGAGTTGTGCCACCGCGTCACGGTGCTGGCCAGGGGCAGGATCACCGGCCACGCGCAGCCGCCCTACTCCAGCGGGCAACTGGTGCAGATGATGTTCGGCCAGATCATCACCGCCGGCGCGCGGCCCGCGGTCGGCCTGGGCGGCCCGCTGCTCGAACTCGACCACGCGACCTTTTCCGATCACAATCTGCGCTGCGCCGACCTCACGCTGAACGTCGCCGCCGGCGAGGTCATCGGCCTGGCCGGGCTGGAAGGCTCGGGCCAGAAGCTGCTGTTGCAGGGCGCGACCGGGCTGCTGCGCGCGAGCACTGGCACGGTGCGGATGGAGGGCGCGGACCTCACCCACGCCCCGTATCACCGCTTCCTGCAGGCCGGCGTGGCGTATGTGCCCGCCGATCGCATGACCGAGGGCCTCATCCCCGGCCTGACGATCGAGGAGCACATGGTGCTGGCCCGGCGTGGCAGGCAGCCGGCGGTGATCGACTGGAAGGCGATGCGGGCGCAGGCTGAGCGCGGCATCGGGGATTTCAACATCAAAGGGCGGGCCGGCACGCGGGTGGAGGAGCTGTCGGGCGGGAACCAGCAACGCACGCTGCTGGCCCTGCTCGCCGCGGATTTGCGTCTGCTGGCGCTCGAACATCCCACGCGCGGCCTCGATGTGGAGTCGGCGCTGTACATCTGGAGCAGGCTGCTCGAACGCCGCCGGCAGGGCACCGCCATCCTGTTCGCCTCCGCCGACCTCGATGAGATCATGCAATACAGCGACCGCATCCTCGTCTTCTTCGGCGGGCACGTGCTCGAGACATTGCGCCTGTCGGAGACCACGACCGAACAACTCGGCTATCTCATCGGAGGCAAGAAGCAATGACCCTGCCTCGCTCCCGCTGGCTCGATTGGCTGGCTCCGTTCGCGCCGCTGCTCATCGCGCTGGCGTTCACCTCGGCCCTGCTCCTCATCGCCGGCGCGCCGCCGCTGGCGACGTTTCAGAAGCTCATCACCGGCTCGCTGGGCACGCCCGGCAAACAGGCCGATACAGCGGTGGTGTGGACGTCGCTCGTGTTGTGCTCGGCCGGGCTGCTGGCGACGTTCACCGCCGGGCAGTGGAACATCGGCATCGAGGGGCAGATCATGATGGGCGCGATCTTCGCCACGGGCGCTTCGCGTTTCTTCCTGGATGACACCGGCACGCTTGTGACGGCCACCCCCGAGGTGATGCTGGTGGCCGTCTTCAGCGGCGGGGTTTTGGGCGGCAGCGTGTGGGCGCTGTTCGCCGCGGTGCTCAAGGTCTACGGGCGGGTGCATGAAATCTTCGGCGGTCTGGGCTTGAACTTTGTCTCGACCGCGCTGAGCATCTACCTGCTCTTTGGCCCGTGGCGGCAACGCACCGGCGGCACGCTGAGCGGCACCGTGCAGTTCGAGCCGCGCACCTGGCTGCCCACGCTCGAAGGCATGCGCGTCAGCCCGCTGGCCATCGTCGCCGCGCTGCTCGTCATCGTCGCCCTTTACCTTTCGCTGCGCGGCACGGTGTGGGGACTGCAATTGAAGGCGGTGGGCCGCAACATCCGGGGCGCGTACACGCTCGGCGTCCGCACCCACCGGATGTTGTTCAGCGCGTATGCGGTGTGCGGCGCGTGCGCGGGCGTCGCCGGCGCCTATCTGGTGGCCGGCGTGCACCATCGCCTCATCCCCGGCATCTCCTCCGGCTATGGCTTCCTCGGGATTTTGATCGTGCTGCTCTCGGGCTTTCGGGCGCTATGGGTCATCCCCATCGCGCTGTTCTTCTCCGCCGTCAGCATCGGCAGCACCGCGCTGCAACTCGACCTGCAATTGGATTCGTCGGTGGGCGGCGTGCTGCAGGCTGCCGTAGTGTTGAGCGTGTTGCTCGTGCAGGGCTTTCGCGAGCGCTATCTGAAACGGGAGGCCTGAGCGACCATGGAAGCCCTGCTCGCCACCCTCGCCTCGATCCTGCGCGACTCCGCGCCCATCGTCTTCGCCGGGCTGGGCGAGACGATCAACGAGCGCGCCGGCGTCGTCAACCTCTCAGTCGAGGGCACGATGCTGCTCGGCGCGATGACGGGCTTCGCCGTCGCCTTTGTCAGCGGCAGCCTGACGCTGGGCTTCCTGGCCGCGATGCTCGTCGGCTCGCTCATCGCCCTGGTCGTCGCCTTTGGCAGCATCACCTTCAAGCAGGATCAGGTCGCCGTCGGCTTCGTCATGACGCTGATGGCCAGCGACCTGAGCTCGTTCCTCGGCGTGCCGTACGTGCGCGTGCCCGGCCCACAGGTCGAGACACTCCGCCTCCCGTTGCTCGCCGACCTCCCGGTGATCGGCCCGCTGCTGTTCGATCAGGACATCGTCACCTACCTCAGCTTCGGCCTCATCATCGGGATGTGGGCCTGGTTCTACAAAACGCAGCCCGGCCTGCGCCTGCGCGGCACCGGCGAGCGGCCGGAGGCGGCGTTTGCGCGCGGCACGAACGTCAGGGCGCTGCGCTACACGTACACGCTGCTCGGCGGCGCCCTCATCGGCTTTGCCGGCGCGGCCTATTCGCTGCACGTCAAACTCGGGTGGAGCCACCGGCACACCGCCGGCTTTGGCTGGATCGCGCTGGCGATTGTGATCTTCGGCGGGTGGGATCCCCTCAGGGTGGCGTTCGGGGCGTACTTCTTCGGTGCGCTGCGGGCCGCCGCCACCACGCTGCAGGGTATCCCGGAGTTCAAGGACATCCCGGTGCAGGCTTTTCCACTGCTGCCGTTTCCGTTGATGATCCTGACGTTGATCCTCTTCAACAGCGATGGGCTGAACCGCGTCCTGAGTTTGTTGCCCTTGCGCCTGCAACGCACGCTGTCCGGCATCCTGCGCAGCAACCCGCCGGCGGCGCTGGGGACGCATTTTGAACAGCAGTGACCTTAACCCGGTTCCCATGCCTGAATGCCTGCGCAGCGTGGGCGCGGAGGCCGGAGGTCGGACGAGGAGGGATTGTGCCAACCGTTCTGATCATTGACGACGACATCGACACTCTGAAGCTGGTGGACTTGATGCTGAGAAAATCGGGTTATCGAGTGATGACGGCGCCCTCGGCAGCGGCGGGGATCGAGAAGCTGACGGCCGAGCGGCCGGACTGCATCATCCTCGACATCATGATGCCGGGCAAGAGCGGCATCGAGTTGCTGAAGGAGTTGAACAAGGCCCATGGCGCGCCGCCCGTCATCCTGTTCTCGGCCAAACGCCAGATCCCCGATGTGATCGAGGGGATGGAGGCCGGCGCGTTCCGCTATCTCGTGAAGACCGCCACGCGCGAACAACTGGTGAAGGCGATTGAGGATGCCATCGCCGACCCGCGCTCCCGCCCGCCCTCGCGTGATGACCGGCCGGGCGGCGGCGATGAGCCGGAGTGGTGGCGACGTGGCTAAGCGCCAGTCGAGCGACGTGGCTAAGCGCCAGTCGAGCGACGGGGCTAAGCGCCAACCCTGGCACGCCGTCTCGCGCGACCTGGTGGATTGCGCGATGGGGCGCTCAGCCGCCGACCTCGTCATCCGCGACGGGCAGTGGTGCTGCGTCCAGTCCGGCGAGATCATCCCGCACACCGACATCGCGGTGAAAGGCTCGCGCATCGCCTACATCGGGCCGGATGCCGGCCACACCATCGGCACAGAAACGAAGGTCATTGAAGCCGCCGGCCGTTACCTCGTGCCCGGCCTGCTCGACGCCCACATGCACGTCGAGTCGGGGATGGTGACGGTGACCGAGTTCGTGCGCGCCGTGGCCCCGCGCGGCACCACCGGCATGTTCGTTGACCCGCACGAGATCGCCAACATCTTCGGCCTCAAAGGCGTGAAGCTGATGGTGGAGGAGGCCGCGCTGCAACCCATCAACGTGTGGGTGCAGATGCCGTCGTGCGTGCCCTCCGCGCCGGGGCTGGAGACGCCGGGCGCGCACATCGGGCCGGAGGAGGTGCGCGAGGCGATGACGTGGCCGGGCATCATCGGCCTGGGCGAGATGATGAACTTCCCCGGCGTCGTCCTCTCGGATGAGAAGATGCACGCCGAGATGGCCGAGACGATGAGGGCGCGCAAGGTCATCGGCGGACACTATGCCTCGCCCGACCTCGGGCGGCCCTTTCACGGCTACGTCGCCGGCGGCGCAGAGGATGACCACGAAGGCACGCGCGCCGAAGACGCCATCGCCCGCGTGCGGCAGGGGATGAAGGCGATGCTGCGGCTCGGCTCGGCGTGGCACGACGTGGAAGCTCAGGCCAAAGCGATCACGGAGGCCGGCCTCGACCCGCGCCACTTCATCCTGTGCACCGACGACTCGCACCCCGGCACGCTCATCAATGAGGGCCATATGGATCGCGTGCTGCGTCACGCTATCGCCTGCGGGCTGAAGCCCATCACCGCGCTGCAGATGATGACGCTCAACACCGCCGAGCACTTCGGCGTCAGCCACGACGTCGGCCAGCTCGCGCCGGGCCGCTACGCCGACATCGTGCTCGCCGCGGATTTGCCGAACTTCGCGGCGGAGGTGGTGATTGCAGCGGGCGAGGTGATCGTAGAAAGTGGGCAGTGGAAAGCAGACCTGCCAACCTTTGAGTATCCGGCTGAGGTCAAGCAATCCGTTCACCTCGGCAAAACGCTCACCGCCGCCGATTTCCGAATCCCAATCACGAATCACCAATTACCCGTAGTTCGGGCAAACGTCATCGGCGTGATCGAAAATCAAGCGCCGACGCGGCACCTGACCTTCAACCTGCCAACCTTCAACGGCGAAGTCAGGACCGATATCGCCCAGGATGTGTGCAAGGTCGCGCTGGTCGAGCGGCACGCGGGCACCGGCGGTGTGCAGGTCGCTTTTGTGCATGGCTTTGGCTTCAATATCCCCTGTGCGATCGCGTCCACCGTCGCGCACGACTCGCACCACATGCTCGTCGTCGGCACCGATGACGCCCACCTGGCGCTGGCCGCGAACGAGCTGGCGCGGCGCGGCGGCGGGATGCTGGTCGCGCGCGGCGGGACGGTGACGGCCTGCGTCGAACTACCCATCGCCGGGCTGATGTCGGACGAGCGGGCGGAAGTCGTGGCCCGCAAAGCCGAGGCGGTGCTGGCCGAATACCGCGCCTGCGGCTGCACGCTGCACAACGCCAACATGCAGCTCAGCCTGCTCGCCCTCGTCGTCATCCCCGAGCTGCGCATCTCAGATTTGGGGCTGGTGGATGTGACTCAGTTCAAGCTCATTGATTTATTTACCTGATCTCTCGCAAAGCACGCCAAGAACGCAAAGACGCTTTGCGGCCTTCGCGTGCTTTGCGAGAGCTAATTATGTGGCACCACTACTACACCGTCGCCTCGCTGGATGAGGCCCTGCAGCTTTTGGCGCGACAGCGCGAGAGAGCCCGCATCGTCGCCGGCGCGACCGATTTGCTGATCGAGCTCGAGCGCGGCGTGCGCCCGGGCATCGAGGCGCTGATTGATTTGACGCGTGTGCCGGGGCTGGATGCGATCACGCTGGACGAGGCGGGCTGGGTTCACCTCGGGCCGCTGGTCACGCACAACGCGGTCGTCGCTTCCGAACTGATGCAGAGCCGCGCGCTGCCGATGGCGCAGGCGTGCTGGGAGGTCGGCGCGCCGCAAATCCGCAATCGCGCCACCGTGGCCGGCAACGTCATCACCGCCTCGCCGGCCAACGACACCATCACCCCGCTCATGGCGCTCGACGCCGTCGTCACGCTCACTTCAGCCAGCGGCCAGCACAGCCTGCCGCTCCACGAGTTCTACACCGGGGTGCGCCGCACGGTGATGCAGCCGGACGAGGTGTTGACCGACCTCGCCTTCCCCGCCCTCAGGCCCAACGAGCGCGGCGTGTTCATCAAGATCGCGCTGCGCCGCGCGCAGGCCATCTCGGTGGTGAACGCGGCGGTGATCGTGGAATTGGACACGAGCCACGGGCTGTCGCTGTCCGAGCATCCGGTGCGCCGCGCGCGCATCGCCCTCGGCTCGGTCGCGCCCACCATCATCCGCTGCCCGGAGGCGGAGGCCGCGCTCATCGGCAGGCCGCTCAGCCCGGAGTCCATCGCCCACGCCGCCGAACTCGCCCGTTCCGCCGCCAAACCGATCAGCGATGTGCGCGGCTCGGCGGACTATCGCCGCGAGATGGTGCGGGCGGCGGTGCGGCGCGCGCTGCGGGCGATTGCGCGCGGCGAGGAGCGCGGCGCGCTGCCGGAGAGGCCGGTGTTGCTGCAGACCGCAGACCACAGCCGACAGACCCCGGACGACCGTCATCAATCATCAGTCATCCATCGCGCGAACGATGCCATTGTGACGACGATCAATGGTCGCGAAGTCACCCTCACCGGCGCGAGCGACAAGACGCTGCTGCGGGCGCTGCGCGAAGAGGCGAAGCTGATCGGCACGAAGGAGGGTTGTGCCGAGGGCGAGTGCGGCGCGTGCACGGTCTTCCTCGACGGCGCGGCGGTGATGGCCTGCATGGTCCCCGCCCCGCGCGCGCACGGCGCAGAGATCGTGACGGTGGAAGGTCTGGCGAAGAGTCCGTTATTGGTTAGTAGTTATTCAATAACCACTAGCCATTTACAGTTGTCCGAACTCCACCCTTTGCAAAGAGCTTTTATTGACGAGGCCGCCGTGCAATGCGGTTACTGCACGCCGGGCTTCCTGATGTCCGGGGCCAAGCTGCTCGAGGAGCGCCCGCACCCCAGCCGCGCCGAGATCGAGCAGGCCCTCACCGGCAACCTGTGCCGCTGCACCGGCTACTACAAAATTCTGGCGGCGATGGAAAAGGCCGCAGGCTAAATTGTCGCAAAGCACGCGAAGGGCGCAAAGGCTTTGCGTTCCTGGCATGCTTGGCGAGAAATCCATTCAATGCCCTCCATAGGCCACTCCCTCCCCCGCATTGACGCGCTCGGCAAGGTCACCGGCGTCACGCAGTATCCGGGCGATATTGATCTGCCCGGGCAACTGTGGATGAAGATCCTCTTCGCCGGGCGGCCACACGCGCGCATTCTGCGCATGGATACGTCGCAGGCCGAGGCCCACCCCGGCGTCGTAGCCGTGTTCACGGCGAAGGATGTGCCGCACAACGAGTATGGGTTGATCATGCCCGACCAGCCCGTGCTGTGCGGCCCCGGCTCCGAGAAAGAAGGGGCGGATGTCGTGCGCTTTGTCGGCGATCAGGTGGCGCTGGTGATCGCGGAAACGGAGCGGGCGGCGACGGAAGCGCGCGCGCTGATCGAGATCGAGTGGGAAGACCTGCCCGTCGTCACCGACCCGCGCGCGGCCATGCAACCCGGCGCGCCACAAATCCTGCCCGGCATCGAGCAGAACATCCTCAAACACAACCGCGTGCGCAAGGGCGATGTGGCCTCGGCCTGGGCCGAGTGCGATGTCGTCATCGAGGGCGAATATCACACGCCGTATCAAGAGCACGCCTACCTGCAACCCGAGGCCGGGCTGAGCTACATTGACGACGAGGGGCGCGTGACCGTAATGGTCGCGGGCCAGTGGACGCACGAGGATCAGGAGCAGATCGCGCATGCGCTCGGCCTGCCGCGCGAACAGGTGCGCGTGATCTATCCCGCCATCGGCGGCGCGTTCGGCGGGCGCGAGGATATGTCGGTGCAGATCGTGCTGGCGCTGGCCGCGTGGAAGCTGCGCCGCCCGGTGAAGATCATCTGGTCGCGCGAGGAGTCCATCATCGGCCACCACAAGCGGCACCCGTACTTCATCAAAACCAAATGGGGCGCACGGCGCGAGGGCAAGGTCATCGCCGCCGAGTGCGAGTTGATCAGCGACGCCGGGCCGTACGCGTACACCTCCACGAAGGTGCTGGGCAACGCCACGCTGATGGCGACCGGCCCCTACCACATCCCCAACGTCAGCGTGGATGCGTACACGGTGCTGACGAACAACATCGTCACCGGCGCGTTCCGTGGGTTCGGCGGGCCGCAGGCCGCCTTCGCCGCTGAGATGCAGATGAACAAGCTGGCCGAGGCGCTCGGCCTCGATCCGGTGGAGCTGCGGCTGCGCAACATCATCACCGACGAGACCGTGTACACCGTCGGCACGCAGTTCCCGCCCGGCGTCACCATTGATCGCGTCGTCGCGCGCTGCGCGGAGGAAGCCGGCTGGCGAAATGGTTCCGGCGGGTGGAAGCGATCACGCTCCCTCCACGCTCCACCCTCCACCTTCAAACGCGGCCTCGGCTTCGCCTGCGCGTTCAAAAATATCGGCTTCTCGTTTGGCTTCCCCGAGCGTTGCCATGCGACGGTTGAGTTGCGCGGCGCCGATGAGATCGAAGAAGTGATCCTCCACCACGCCGGCGCGGATGTCGGCCAGGGCGCGCACACCGTCTTTGTGCAGATGGCGGCGGAGGCCGCCGGCGTGCCCGTCGAGCGGGTGCGGCTGGTCGCCAGCGATACGGCTTCCAGCGGGGACTCGGGTTCGGCCTCCGCTTCGCGCATGACGTTCATGGCCGGCAACGCCATCCGTGGCGCGGCCCAACTCGCGCTGAAGAAGTGGCAGGATGAGGAGCGGCCCGCCATCGCCGGATACAAATACGTGCCGCCCGCGACCACCGCGCTCGACGAGCACACCGGCCACTCGCTCCCCAACTTCGCGTACGGCTATGTCGCCGAGGCCGTCGAGGTGGAGGTGGACACGGAGACCGGGCAGGTGCGGATCGTCGATGTGATCTGCGTGGACGATGTGGGCAAGGCCATTAACCCGCAACAGATCGAGGGGCAGGTGGAGGGCGCGGTAGTGCAGGCCGCCGGCTACGCGTTGATGGAGAACTTCATCGTGCGCGACGGCCGCGTGCTCACGCCCTATCTCTCGAACTACCTCATCCCCACCGTGCTCGACGTGCCCGAGCGGGTGAAGACGGTGATCCTCGAACACGGCGATACGGTTGGGCCGTGGGGCGTGCGCGGCATGGCTGAAATGCCCTACCTCCCGCTGACGCCCGCCGTCGCCGCCGCCATTCACGATGCGATTGGGGTGTGGATTGACGAGTTCCCGTACACACCGGAGAGGGTGCTGAGCGCCGTAAACAGTAAGCAGTAAGCAGTAAGCAGAAGGCTGTCTGCCATCTGCTGTCTGCTGTCTGCCGTCTGCTGTCTGCCGTCTGCCATCTGCCGTCTGCCTTCCGCCTTCCGCCTTCTGCCTTTTTCCTTCCGACATGCACCTCTCCGACACCCTCATCCTCATTCGCGGCGGCGGCGATATCGCCACCGGCGTCGCGCACCGGCTGCATGCGGCGGGCTTCACGGTGATGGTGCTCGAGCTGGCGCAGCCGCTGTGCGTGCGCCGCGCGGTCTCGTTCGCGGAGGCCGTGTACACCGGCCACATCACTGTGGAAGGCGTGACTGCCCGCCTCGCGCCGGATGCGATGATGGGGATGGCGTACTCGGTGATGGGCGAAGTGCCGGTGGTGGTGGATGAGCGCGGCGTCTCGATTTCACAACTCACGCCACCGATCGTGGTGGATGCGCGCCTCGCCAAGCACAGGCTCGATACGCAGATCACGCACGCCAGGCTCGTCCTCGGCCTCGGGCCGGGCTTCACGGCGGGCGTGGATTGTCACGCCGTGATCGAAACCAATCGCGGCCACCACCTCGGGCGCGTGTATTGGAGCGGCGGCGCGGAGGCGGATACCGGCCTGCCCGAGCCGGTGCATGGTTTCGCCGGGCAGCGTGTGCTGCGCGCCCCGCGCGATGGGCTGTTCCGCGCGCGGATGGCGATCGGCGATGCGGTAAAGGCCGGCGATGTGCTGGCGCTGGTGAACGGCGAGCCGCTGCTCGCGCAGTTCGATGGTGTGCTGCGCGGCCTGCTGCACGATGGGCTGACCGTGACCGCCGGGATGAAGGTGGGCGACCTCGACCCGCGCGGCGAGCGGGCGCGGTGCTTCACCATCAGCGACAAGGCCCGCGCGGTGGGCGGCGGCGTGCTCGAAGCGATCTTCGCCGGGATGCGTTACTGGCGCAAAGAACTGCCGCTGGAGATCCGCGACCGTGGCTTGCCGTAGAAATTGAACCGCGAAGACGCGAAGTACGCCAAGAAAACGGCAAACCTGCCTTTGCGCTCTTTGCGTCTTTGCGGTCGGCCTCTGCCGTGAAACTGATACGCGCTCTGCAAATAAACGACGCCGATACCGTCGCCTTTGTGGGCGGCGGCGGGAAGACCTCAGCCATGTTCCGGCTGGCGCACGAAATCGTCAAGGGCGGCGGGCGCGTCATCACCACGACCACCACCCGCATCTTCGCCGCGCAGATCAAGCTCGCGCCGGCGCATCTCTTCGTCCAGGATGCCAACCGTGCCCTCGTCGCGGCACGGCTCGATGAGTTCAATCACCTCCTCATCGTCGGCGAAGCCAATCACGAAAGCGGCAAGGCCGAAGGCGTGCCGCCGGCATTCGTGACCGCATTGCGCCAATGGTTCCCGCACACCCCGATCCTCAATGAGGCCGATGGGTCGCGCATGCGCCCCTTCAAAGCCCCAGCCGAGCACGAGCCGGTGATCCCGCCGGAGACTACGCTGGTCGTGCCCGTCGTCGGCGCGGATGTGTTTGGCCGGCCCCTCGACGCCGCGCATGTGCATCGCGCGGAACTCGTGGCGGCGCTGACCGGCGCGCCGCTCGGCGCCCCGATGACGCCGGAGATCGTTGCGCGCACGCTGGCCCATCCGCAGGGCGGGATGAAGGGCGTGCCGGATGGCGCACGTGTGATCGTGCTGATCAACAAAGTGGATGCGTTGCCAGATTGGATGCCAGTGCGGGAGACGGCCAGCTTGTTGTTGAAAGACTCACGCATCGAAGCTGTGCTGTGCGCCGCAGTGCGGGGCGAAGACCCGGTGCGTGAAGTGATCCCGCATTCGATCAATCACACCCCAGCGATACAATAGGAGACCATGACCACGGGAGAATTAAGCGTCATGTCGAACTTCCTCGGCTACCGCTGTTCGTTGTGCGGCGCGGAATACGCGCCGGTTGAGGTTCAGTACACCTGCCCTAAGGATGGCGGCAATCTCGATGTCGTGCCGGACTATGCGGCGATCAATCGCGCCGCTTCGCCGGGCGCTATCGCGCAATCGCGCGATCAGTCAATGTGGCGCTATTTGCCTTTGCTGCCCGTGCGCGACCCCGGCTTCACCGGCACGCCGCTGCGCGCCGCCGGCTGGACGCCGCTGTACCGCGCCGACCGCCTCGCCGCCGATCTTGGGTTGAGGTCGCTGTTCGTGAAGGATGATGGCCGCAACCCGACCGCTTCGTTCAAAGACCGCGCGAGCGCCGTGGTCGTAGCGCGCGCGCTGGAGATCGGCGTCGAGCGCGTGGTCACCGCTTCCACCGGCAATGCGGGCGCGGCGCTCGCCGGCATGGCCGCCGCCGCGCACCTGCCCGCCACCATCCTTGCGCCGGAGACCGCCCCGCCCGCCAAGGTAGCACAGCTCTTGATGTTCGGGGCTGAGGTGTTGTTGGTTATCGGTAATTATGACCAGGCCTTTGATTTGACTCTCGAGGCATCAAGAGAGTTTGGATGGTACTGTCGAAGCACAGGCTATAACCCCTTCACAGTCGAAGGCAAAAAAACGGCAGCTTTTGAGATCGCCGAACAATTCTCCAATAACCAATCCCCAATAACTCATTGGCGTGTGCCCGACTATGTCTTCGTCTCCGTCGGCGATGGCAACATCATCACCGGGCTGTGGAAGGGCTTCCGCGATCTGCACGCGCTCGGCTGGATCGAGCGGATGCCTAAGTTGATGGGCGTGCAGGCTGAAGGCTCGGCGGCCTGCGCGAATGCGTGGCGCGCCAACACCGAGACGATCACCCCGGTGGCGGCGGACACTCTGGCCGACAGCATCTCGGTGGATTTGCCCCGCGACGGTGTGCGCGCGGTGCGGGCCGTGCGCGAGACGGGCGGCGCCTACGTGGTGGTGAGCGATGACGACATCCTCGCCGCCATGCGCGACCTGGCGCGCGGGGCGGCCGTCTTCGCCGAGCCGGCCGGTGCGACCGCGTATGCGGGATTGGTCAAAGCGGTGCGCGAAGGAACGATGGATCGGGATGCCAGCGTGCTGGTGCTGAACACCGGCAACGGACTCAAGGACGTGAAGAGCGCCATGCGCGCCGCCGGCGAGGCCATTCGCATCGAACCGAACCTCGAGGCCTTGAAGCGGGCTGTGAAAGAATAGCAATCAGCGATCAGCAGTCAGCTCTCTGCTGTCTGCGTATTGCCTCCTGCCTTCCGACGATGGCCACCCTCCTCGTCAAGAACGCACACGTGCTGGTTACGATGGACTCGCAACGCCGCGAGATCGCCGGGGGAGGCTTGTTCGCGCGCGACGGCTTCATCGAGCGGGTCGGACCGACAGCCGAACTACCCGCCGCCGCCGATGAGGTGCTCGACCTGCGCGACCACGTCGTGCTGCCGGGCCTCATCAACACGCACCATCACCTCTATCAAACCCTCACCCGCGCCGTGCCCGCCGCGCAGGACGCCGATCTCTTTCACTGGCTCGTCACGCTCTACCCGATCTGGGCGCGGCTGACGCCCGAGGCGGTGCGCGTCTCCACCCTCACCGGCCTGGCCGAACTCGCCCTCTCCGGCTGCACCACCGCCTCCGATCATCTGTACATCTTCCCCAACGGCTGCCGGCTCGATGATGAGATCGAGGCCGCCCGCGAAGTTGGCCTGCGCTTTCACGCCTCGCGCGGCAGCATGTCGCTCGGCGAGAGCGCGGGCGGCCTGCCACCCGATAGTTGCGTCGAGGCGGAGGAGTTTATCCTCAAAGACTCGCAGCGGTTGATCGAGCAGTATCACGATGCGAAGCCCGGCGCGCTGCTGCGGGTCGTGCTCGCTCCGTGCTCGCCGTTCTCGGTCACCGGCGACCTGATGCGCGAATCCGCCAAACTCGCCCGGCACTACGGAGTCTCGCTCCACACCCACCTGGCCGAGACGCTCGACGAGGAGCAGTTCTGTCTCGACAAATTCGGCCACAAGCCGGTGGCATACATGGAAGCGGTGGATTGGGTCGGTCACGAGGTGTGGTTCGCGCACTCGGTGCATGTGAACGAGGCGGAGATCGCGGTGTATGCGCGCACCGGCTGCGGCGTCGCGCACTGCCCGTCGAGCAACATGCGGCTGGCCTCCGGCATCGCGCCGGTGGGGCGGATGCGGGCGGCGGGCGTGAAGGTCGGCCTCGGGGTGGATGGTTCGGCGAGCAACGACGGCTCGAACTTGCTGGCTGAGGCGCGGCAGGCGCTGCTGCTCTCACGGCTGGGATTGGCGGAAGAACAACGACTGCGGCCCTCCCTCACCCCTGGCTCCTCTCCCGCTGGGAGGGGGGAACAAATGACGGCCCGCGCAGCATTGGAGATTGCCACGCTCGGCGGCGCGGCGGTGCTCGGGCGCGATGACATCGGCGCGTTGGCGCCGGGCAAGTGCGCCGATTTCTTCGCGCTGAATCTGAATCGATTGGAGTACGCCGGTGCGCTGCACGACCCGGTGGCCGCGGTGCTGTTGTGCGCGCCGGGACGCGCCGACTACACCTGCGTGCACGGGCGCGCGATTGTGCGCGCCGGGCAATTGACCACGCTGGAGCTGCCGCGCGTCATCGAGCAGCACAACCGGCTTGCCCGGCAACTCGTGGATGGCTAGCGCCGCGTGATGGGGATGAGGCGGCCGGTGCCGAAGGCTTTTTCGCTGACCTTGAGGATCACCCCCGACTGCCAGCGCTTGTGCTCCGAGCGGCGCAACGCGGCGTCGCTGCGGTTCTCGCGCACCAGTCGCTCCATGGCGGGCGAGACCGTGTCGTAGTCGAACGGGTCAACCTGCTCGGGCCGCAGCTCGGCGGAGGGCGGGCGTGACAGCACGAAGTCGGGGATGACGGGCCGCTGCGCGTTGATCCAGCGCGCGAGGGCGTACACTTCCGGCTTGGTCAAATCGGCGATGGGGCACAGCGACCCGGCCATATCCCCGTACAGCGTGCCGTAGCCCAGCGACAGTTCGGTCTTGTTGCTCGTGTTGAGCAACATCCCCCCGACTCGATTGACAAAGCTCATCAACACCATCGCCCGCAGCCGCGCCTGCACGTTCTCGGCCGTCGTGCCCTCGGCCATCCACTCGCCGAGCGTGTCCTCGGCGGCGCGATGCAGCGCCTCAAGCTCGACGACTTCAAAGCCGATGCCGAGCGCGGCCGCCAAATCGCGCGCGCAGTCGGTGGAGCGCGGGTCGGTGAAACGCGAGGGAATGGCGAGGCCGGTGACGCGCCCCGGCCCGAGGGCTTCGGCGGCGAGGGCGGCGACGACGGAAGAATCGACCCCGCCCGACAGCCCGAGGCAGGCGTGCTCGATTCCGTTCTTCCGTGCGAAGTCGCGCACGCCGAGCACGAGCGCGCGGAACAGCTCGGCCTCGTCCCCCTCTCCCGGCGGGAAAGGGGTTAGGGGTGAAGGCGAGCCAGCATCCACGACCCGTATCTCCTCTTCAAAGCCGCACAATTGCGATCGGAGGTCCCCGCTCGCGTCGAGCACAAAGCTACGGCCATCGAAGATCAATTCATCGGTAGCGCCGGCGAGGTTGAGGTAGATCAGCGGGCTGCGGTGGCGGCGGGCGTGATGGAGGCGCTGCGGGAGCACGTCGCGATGGTACGGTGAGGCCGAGATGCACACCAGCAACTCCGCCCCGGCGGCCCGCAGCTCGTCGGCGGGATGCAGGGCATAGCCCTCGTCCCACATATCCTCACAAATCATCACCCCCACCCGGCGGCCCGCAATCATCACCGGGGGCAGGGCGCGGCCGGGGAGGAACCAGCGCGGCTCGTGAAAGACATCGTAGGCGGGCAGCAGCCGTTTGGCCGCGATGAGGCGGGCGTGACCGTTGTGCAGCAGCCACGCCGCGTTGTGCAGGCCCGGGTGGTGCGGCGGTTGATGGTCGGCGCGCGCGAGGCTGCCGGCGATGACGGGCGGGCCGCCCGCCGTGCGGCGCGCCAGGTCGTGCGTGGCTTCGATGACGGCCGCCGTGAAGGTTGGGTCGAAGAGGATGTCGCGCGGCGGATAGCCGGGGATCGTCATCTCCGGCAGCACGACGAGGTCGGCGTGTTGGTTGCGGGCCGTCTCGAAAGCGGCGAGGCTGCGGTTGACGTTGCCGCTCAAATCGCCGACACAGGTGTTGAGCTGCGCCAGCGCGACTCTCATTCGAATTCCGCCGCGACGGAGGCCAGCAGGTTGAGGGCTTCGATCACCGTATCGCGCCGCAGGCAAACGGTATCGCCCAGCATGAACGTGCGATAGCCAAGCGCGAGCAAAAAGGCCGCGTCGCCGATATCGCTGTTGGACGGCACGGGGTGGCGGCTGAGCGATTCGAAGAGGCGGCTGGCGACGATGGCGTTCGGGTCGGCGGCGAGGATCTCGCGCACCGCGCCGACGATGCGATGCGGCTGCACGACCTCGACGTACAGATCGCCGCGCGCCGCCATCAGCCGGCCGTGCGCGGCGCGGTGCGTGCGGGCGAAGGCCAACCCGCGCAGCGATTCGATTTTGAGGATCACCTCCGCGCCGGGCAGCAACGCCTTCACTTCCTCCACATCCGCCGCGCTCTCGACATACGAGAGCATCACCTGGTTCAGCCCCATCTCGCGCATGGCGGCCAGATAGGCTTTGTCGGTCTCGGTCAGCGTGCCCTCGATGTGCAGCGAGGGATGGAGGATGTTGACCGACTCACCCGGCCCGATGAGGCGGCGCGGCCCGTCCTCGAGGATCAGCCGGTCACCGTCCACGGCCGCGATGCGCGTGTGCTCCATCCCATCGGAGAAGTACGCATCCACCGGGGTGCTGACGCGCAGGCGATGGCTGACGCGCACCTCGGTGTACGGCGGGATGGCGGCCCCAACCACGCGGAGTTGCCGCCCCTTCAAATCCACCCACAGCGGCTGGCCGTAGCCGCGCAATCGCTGCAGCGCCTCCGCCGGCCCCTCGCGCAGCGGCATCACCGTGTTGAGGCGAAAGCCGCCCACCAGCGGATGATGCGCGACCTCATCGAGGAACGACGCGTACGGCGGGACGGT